>JAIOPJ010000016.1 GCA_021413975.1 Gemmatimonadota bacterium | reverse complement strand
GCTCGTGATGCTCGTGGTGCCCGTACTCGTGATCGCGCTCCTGCTCGCCAAGCGACACCTGGTGGAGGCTCTGCTCCTGGGAATCGTGGCCGCCGCGGTGACCGGCCTCGCCTTCGGTCTCATCGCCCCGAACGCCCTGCTGCGCGTCGAGCCGGGTTCCCTCGGCGCATCGGGGCTCGTCGTGGACGGCCTGCAGCGTGCCGTGGGCGTGAGCGTCTTCACGCTTCTATTGATGGCGCTCGTGGGCACCATCCAGGCCACCGACCTGCTCGACCGTCTTGTGCGGGCGGCCGGGGGGCGGGCGAAGAGCGCCCGCGGGGCGGAGTGGTGGATCGTGGGCGTCGTCTCCGGCGCCGTGCTGCTGACGACCCACAGCGTCGTCGCCGTCCTCGTGACCGGACCGTTCGCCAAGGAGACCGGGGCGCGCTTCGGACTGTCGCGCTACCGGCGGGCGAACCTGCTGGATCTCTCGGTGTGCACCTGGCCTTTCCTCTTCCCCTGGTTCCTGCCGCCGATCCTCGCGGCGAGCACGACCAAGGACGCCGCGAGCTTCGGGATGCCGGCGCTCGCCCCGGCGACCATCGGCCTGCACAACACGTATGCCTGGGCGCTCGTGGTGGCCGTCGCGGTGGCCGTGATCACCGGCTACGGCCGGGACGGGGACCCCTCCGTGACCCCCTGAGGGCGACTCGCGGACCGTCCCGCGGGGATAGGTGGGCCGAGGGAATGGACACCCCGGCGCGCTCAGACGCGCGCACTTGGGTGCCGCTTCATTAACGTGCGGGCGTTGCCCGTGGGTCCCTCTCCGCACTCCCGCACCGCACGATCATGCTTCGCGCGCTCGTCGCCGTCACCCTCGCCGCGATCCTGGCCCCTGCTCCCGCGGGGGCTCAGGGTTCCCCTGCAGGCACCTGGCACACGATCAACGACGTCGACGGCAGGCCGCGCGGCATCATCACGCTGCGGGTCACCGACGGCGTCCTCACCGGGACCATCGCCGGCACCCTGGTCCAGGGCGAACCGCCCGGGAAGGTCTGCGACAAGTGCACCGACGAGAGGCGCGGGAGGCCGCTGATGGGCATGGAGATCCTCCGCGGGCTCCGCTGGGATGGCGACGCCTGGACCGGCGGTGAGATCCTCGACCCGGACACGGGGAGGACCTACCGCGCCACGATCCGGCTCAGCGACGACGGTCGGGCGCTCTCGCTGCGCGGCTATATCGGGATCTCGCTGCTCGGCAGGACACAGCGCTGGATCCGGGCGCCGTAGCCGACGCGAGCCGCCCCTTGATCCGCGCGGCTTGCCGGCTCGTCCAGCCAGAGATAGCATGGGTCGATGACACGCACCCCTGCCGCCCTCCGGATGGTCCTCTCGACCGTCCTCGTCGTCGCCTGCTCGCGATGGACTCCCACCGCCGCCGACCTCTCGCCGGCGGACGGCAAGCGCGTGGAGGGAGATCGGGGCATGGTCGCGTCGTCGCATCCCGATGCCTCCGCCGCGGGCATCGAGATCCTTCGCGCTGGCGGCAACGCGGCCGACGCCGCGGTCGCGATCGGCTTCGCGCTCTCGGTCACCGACATCTCCCAGACCGGACTCGGCGGCGGTGGCGCGCTCACGTTCTATGACGCGCGGGCCGGCAAAGCCGGGCACCTCTCATTCTATCCCCGGACCGGTCGGGATCCGGCTTGGGCCGTCGCCGATACCGGGCCGGTCGCTTCGCGCCCCGCCGGCCGCGCCGCCGGCGTTCCCGGCATGGTCGCGGGCCTCCTCGAGACCCAACGCCGCTTCGGCAGGCTCACGCGCGCGCAGGTGATGGCGCCGGCGATCCGGCTCGCGCGCGACGGATTCGTCGTCAGCCCGCTGCTCTCGCGCACGATCGCGGCGTCACGCGCCCGGCTCGAGGCCGACACGGCCGCTCAAGCGACCTTCTTTCACGACGGGGCGCCGCTCGGACCCGGGGATCGCCTCGTGCAGCCGCGACTCGCCGCGACGCTCGAACGCATCGCGCAGGACGGGGCCGATGGCTTCTACAAGGGGGGCGTCGCGGCACGGCTCGCGCAGGACGTGCGCTCCCGCGGCGGTCTCATCACGACCGACGACATGGCGCGCTACACCGTCGCCGCGATGATCCCGCTTTGCGCCGAGTGGCGCGGCCTCACGGTCCTCTCGGCGCCGCCTCCGATGGGCGGCTCTGCCGTGCTCGAGATGCTGCAACTCGCCGAGGCGTCGGGCCTGACCAGGCTCGGCGGCTACACGGATCGACCGGCGGCCGTGACGGCCATGGCTGGCGTATTGCGCACCGCCCAGGCCGATGCCGGTCGGTGGCGTGGCGATCCGTTCACGCTGGGCGTGCCGGCGCGAGGCGTGTCGAGTGCGTCGTACGCGATCGAGCGGGCGCGGGAAGCGACGGCCCCCGCGCGGGACTCCGTCACGTTCGGGGACGCCTGGGCGCATGATGCGTCAGCACTGCCGGCGCGTTGCGCCGTGTACCCGTACGCGAGCGCGGTGCGTCCCCCGACCGCGACGGACACGCCGAAGGGCCCTGACGCGGTCGCGGCCGAGCGCCCCGCGACGGGCGACGAGAACACGAGCTTCACCTCGCACCTCTCCGTGGTCGACGCCGAAGGCAATGCCGTCTCGGCGACGACCACCGTCGGCGTGCTCTTCGGGTCGGGCGTGTACTCCGGTGGCTTCTTCCTCAATTCGTCCGCCGCGAACTTCGACGCGCGCACGCGCGGAACCGAGCGCTACTCGAACTCGACCATGGCGCCGACGATGATCCTCGACGGGCCCGACGTGCGTCTCGTGATCGGTGCCGCGGGGTCGCAGTACATCCAGCCCGCGATCACGCAGGTCACGGTGCGTATCCTCGCCTATGGAGAGGACCCGGGGCGCGCGATCACCGCGCCGCGGATCCAGACCAGCCCCGGTCGTCTCGAGGTCGAGGTCGAGCCCGGCTTCAGCACCGACGTCTACGCGGCACTCGTCGCTGCGGGCTACCGCCCGGTGAGCCGCATCGCCGACATCACGTTCGGCGGCGTTCATGGGGTCTATGTGCGGCCCGACGGGAAACGGATCGGGATCGCCGATCCCCGCCGAGACGGGGTCGCGCGCAGACAGTAGCGAGAGGGCCTGCCGGCGAGGGATCTGCCTGCGCGAGAGGCCTCCGCAGAAGTACGGCTCCTCACGCCAGAAGCGACGTGCCTCAGCGCCGCGCGGGCGGCTTGGGGGTGAGTTTGATCGCACCCTGCGCCTCACGTGTCCGCAACACGGCGAGCACCTGCTCGAGCGGAAGCGGAGTGAACTCACCCGACAGGAAGTCGCGGAGCTCACCGACGGTCAATCCGCCTCTGCGCAGCAGCAGGGCGAACTCGGCATTGAACTCGTCGGGGAGCGCCGGTCCCGCGGCGGCAGCGCCCGCACCGGGCCCACCGGCCCCGGGCCCGCGTGCGCCGGGCGCCGCCGCCGAGGCTCCGGCGACGAGCTCGATCATCAGGTCGGCCGTCGCGCGATCGGCGGGAGAGAGCACCGGCTCCGTCGCGGCGACACCGCGCATCGCCGCCTGGAGCTGGAAGGCCGCGCGCGTCTCGGCGAGCAGCGCACTCGCCCGCTGGTCGATGAGCGGCGCGAAGGCCGCGACGCGCCGTGCTCCGGCGGTCGTGTCGGTCCAGAGCACGCGTGCCGAGCGCACGACCGCCTTCTCGATCCCGGCCTGGTGCAGGATCGCGACGCGTGCCTCGCGGTAGGCGGTGGTGAGCGCCCCGGCATCGGCCGCGTCCGACATGTACCCGAGCCCCTTCACGTGCGACTCGCCCATGCGCGAGAGCCCGCGACCGAGATTCTCCGCCACCACGCGCGCGGCCATGCCGTCGGTGCCGTCGGCGAGCACGGCGAGCGCGCCGAGCCCGACCGCGGCGGCGCGCTTGTACTGCGTGGGGTCCTGCTTGTCGGGCGTGTCCTCCGACGAGTGGTACCACATGTCGGGCCAGGTGATGAACATCACCGCCGGGATCCCGTGCTGCATGTAGGTCACGTGATCCGACGACCCGTAGTGCTTGTCGACCTTGATGTAGAAGGCATCGCTGCTCCCATGCGCCGACTCGACCGCCTGCGAGGGCGCGTAGCCGTTGAGCGAACGACGGAAGCGCACCCGCTCGCGCGAGATGTCGGCGATGTACTCCATCATCGACTGCGCGATGTCGTTGAGGTACGACGGGAAGGTGTCGGGGGTGCGCTGGAGCACCCAGAAGCTGCGGCTCATCGCGACGCGGATGCCCTCCATGTCGAAGTTGAGCGTGCCGATCATCGCCTTCTCCTTCTCCGGATGCGCGGCGAAGTAGGCGTTGGTGCCGGCGATCTCGGGGACCCACTGGAAGTTGATCGTGCGCTTGGGACGCGGGAGCGCCCCTTCGTTGATGAGCTTGATGTAGGCGCGCCCGATCTCGAGCGTGAGCGCGACGCCGGAGTTGTCGTCGTTGGCGCCCTGCTTGATGACGCCCTCGTAGAGGTGCCCGCTGATCCCCACCTCCTGCGTGGTGCTCCCGTCGCCGGGGATCTCGGCGTGGACGTACTCCGAGTGCATCGGCACCTGCGTGCTCTTCACGACCGAGCGGATGGTGATCCGCTCCCGGAGCAGCAGCGCCGCGAGATTCGAGCGCACCTCGGGGGTGACGGACCAGGCCACCGTGCCGGGCTGTGCGTTCACCGTGCTGTTCACGATCTGCGTGGGGAAGTCGACGGCGCGCTGGGGGGAGATCGCACTGACGCCGAGGACGCCGAGCGCGCCCCGCTGGATCGCGGCGCTGTAGACCGTGCCGGTCGCGCCGCTGGTGAGGACGAACTTCCCCTTCACGTCCTTGCCCTCGAAGTCGGCCGAGCGCCCCGGCCCCACGTCGATCAGGTCGCCGGTGAGGTCCCCGTTGGCGTTGAGCGCGGGGAGCGCGAGCGGGATGTCGTGGATGTCGAAGAGCTTCACCGTCTTGGGCGTGGTCATCCACAGTTCGCCCTGCGTGGGCTGCCAGGCCGTGCCCCCCGTCTGGTACTTCTCGATCGTGACGTTGGCATACCCGTAGGACTTCGCCATCTCGGCGAGCACGACGCTCTCGCGGAAGTTGCCCTCGTACTCCGAGGGCGGCCGGACGCGCTGGTAGGGGACCAGCTCGAGGAGGTGGTTCATGGCGCGATCGCCCGAGACCTCGTTGATGATGCTCGTCATCTGCAGCTGCGAGAGCAGCGTGCGGTCCTCGCGCTCCTGGGCGGCGAGGGGGGCGAGCGCGAGCGACGACGCGCAGGCGACGGCGGCGAAGCGAAGGATCAGGCGGGGCGACATGTGGGGCCTCGGGGGAGGAGTGGTGCGACGCATCCGGCTTACGGCGCCCGGCGCCCGGACGCTGGCCCGGGTCGCGGATCGGCCGCATGTTCAGAGGGCCCGGACGCGTCGCGGCCACCGAAGCCGCACCGCGCGCCGGCGGACCCGCACACGGAGCGAGGAATGGAAGAGGGATCCGTCACCTCGGCACCCGGCGCTGCGCCGCGGGGCGCCGCACCGCGACTCGAGTCTCTCGATCTGCTCCGCGGCATCGTCGTCGTCCTCATGGCGATCGACCATGCGTGTCTATTCGGGGCTCCCCGCGGGTGGAGCGACCGCCGGGATATTCCTCACACGGTGGATCACGCACTTCTGCGCCCCGCTCTTCGTCCTCCTCGCGGGGTCGGGTGCGTTCCTCAACGGCGCGCGGCATGGCACCGGCGCGCTCGCGCGCTACCTGCTGACGCGGGGCGCGCTGCTGGTGGTGCTCGAACTCACGGTCATCCGATGGCTCTGGTCGTTCCACTGGGCACCTAGCGAGTTCACGCTCGCGGGCGTGATCTGGATGCTCGGATGGTGCATGATCCTCATGGCCGCGATGGTCCGACTCTCCCCGCGGGTGGTGGGCCTGGCCGGCATCGCGGTCGTCGTGCTCCAACCGCTCTTCGCGGTGCCCGGTCGGCTCCTGCCCGAGTCGCTCGAGGCACGGTGGATCTGGGAGTTCATCTATCCCGCCGGGCTGACCACGCCCGAGGCGGTGCACGTGCTCTACGTGATCGTGCCGTGGGTCGGTGTGATGATGATGGGCTACGGTCTTGGCTCGCTGCTGGCCGGTGATGCCGCGCGGCGCCGTACCACGCTCCTTCAGGCAGGACTCGCCATGACCGCCGCCTTCCTCGTGATCGGCATCGCCGGCGCGTGGAGGTCCCCACGGTCGGACATGCCGTTCGTGCTCCAGGTGCTCGACCAGCGGAAGTACCCCGCGTCGGTCCCGTTCCTGCTCATGACCCTCGGGCCCGCGATCGCCCTGCTGCCGCTGCTCGAACGGGCGCGGGGCTGGCTGGGGCGCGCGATGATCACGTTCGGCCGGGTGCCGATGTTCTACTACCTGCTGCACATCCCGCTCATCCACCTGAGTGCGCTCGTCGTGCAGCGCCTGCGCGACGGGGTGATGCATCCGGAGTACTTCACGACCGCGCCCTACACGTGGATGCCCGAGGAGGCCCGGTGGAGCCTGGGGCTCCTCTACCTCGTCTTCGCCGTGGATGTCGCGCTGCTCTACGCGGCCTGCCGCTGGTTCGCGCGCGTCAAGGCGCGACGGACGACGGGGTGGCTCCACTACCTCTGAGGAGTCACCCCGTCCCGACCAGCCACGAGTCCATTCCGGGGCGATGCCCCCGCGTTACTTGCTCCAGGGCGGCTTGATCCCCTGCGCGCGCGCATACGCGATCAACTGACCGAGATGCTCGTGCAGGTCGCCCGACATGATGAACGACGTCTCGATGATCGTCCGGTCGCCGCCGAACAGCTTGCGCGTGCCGGAGAGCGCATTCACGTCGGCGCCGGCGATCGCGGCGCGCATGAAGGCGAACCCCTCGTCGAGGTGCTTCATGACGTCGGCCTTGGTCGACTTGGCCTCGAACGCCTTGAAGGCCTCCTCGCTGCGCCCGATCACCGGCGACGGCGCGAGACCGTAGGCCATGGGCGTGAAGAAGTAGTACTCGCTCGCCACATGCATGAAGGCCTCCCCGACCGACCGGACACCCGGCGCCGGACGCCAGGTGTACTTCTCCGCCGGGATCGCCTCGGCGAGCGCCTTGAACTTGGCCTGCAGGGTGTCGAGATCGAGGAGGAAGCGCTGGCGCACCTCGGCGGTCGTGGTCGCGTTCATGAGATCGCCGCCGCTGGCCTGTGCTCCGGCGCGCGGGGCGAGGGCGAGCAGGGCGAGCGCCACGACGAGGGTGGATCTCTGGGTCCGATGCATCAGCAGTCCTCGATGAGAGTGATCCGGTCCGGGGTGCTCGGCACCACGCAGATGAACTCGAACGGGCCGTCGACGACCTCGTACGAGTGCGGCACGCCCGCGGGGATGAAGAGGGTGTGGTCGGGCGCGACGTCGTACACGGTGTCGGCCACCCGGATCCTCGCCTTCCCGCGCAACACGTACTGCTGGTGCTCGACCAGGTTGGTATGCAGGGGCATGCCACCGCCGGCCTGCATGATGAAACGGCGCAGCGCGAATCCGGTTTCACCCTGCTCGGGACTCACGAGGACGTGCATCTCGGTGCCGGTGCCCGCCTTCACGGTCACGGTGGGCACGGATGCGGCAGGGCGCACGGTCGCCTCCCGCGGGGCGGCCGGGCGGGCGGGGCGTGTCTGGTCGGAAAGGTCGGAGTTGGACATGACAGCGAGCGTACCCCCTGCTCCCGCCACCGTCAAGCGCCGGCTCCCGGCGCGCCGAGCGACCCTTGAAACGTCCGGAACCCTCGCGGAGTATGTTTGGGTGCCAACCCCGACCCTGCTCCATCTGTCCAATCCCCCGATGCCCCCCCGCCTCATGTCCCGCCGACTCAGCGCGACCCTCACGCTCACCGCGCTCTGGGCCCTGTCCGCCTGCGGTGCCGCGCGCACCCCCCGCCAGCCCGCCTACCAGATGGGCGCCGAGGCCGCGAAGGCCCGGGCCAAGACCGACAGCCTCCGATATCCGTATACGGCCGCGGACATCGAGTTCATGACCGGGATGATCCACCATCACGCGCAGGCGATCGTGATCTCCAAGTGGGCGGAGTCGCACGGGGCGAGCGCCGCGGTGCAGCGACTGACCGGCCGGATCATCAACGCGCAGACCGACGAGATCACGCTCATGAGCACCTGGCTCGGCGACCGGGACCAGCCGGTGCCGCGCGTCGACTCGGCGGGCACCGTGACGATGCCCGGACAGATGGCGGCGATGGCGGGCATGGACCATGGCAGCCACGCGATGATGATGCCCGGGATGCTGACGCCGGCGCAGCTCGATTCGCTCGGAGCGGCGCGCGGCCCGCGGTTCGACCAGCTCTTCCTGACGTACATGATCCAGCATCACCGCGGCGCGGTCGCCATGGTCCGGACCCTCTTCTCCAATCATGGCGCCGGCCAGAACGAGACGATCTTCAAGTTCGCGTCCGATGCCGAGGTCGACCAGTCGACCGAGATCCGCCGGATGCTCCAGATGTTGCTCGAGCTCGACGTTCCGCCGCCGTCGCAGTAACGCGATCGTTCGCATCGTCGATCGCTGGTCGATCCACCGTCTTCAACTCACTCAGGAGTCGTTGATGTCCCTCGTTCGCCAGCGCCGCTCGGGCGCTCCGTTCTCCTCCGGCATGTTGACCGCGGCCGCCGGCATCCTGTTCCTCGTGGCGTGCGCCCCGGCCACGCCGCCCTCGACCGCACCGAATCCGTCCGGCGATGCCCGCATGTCCGACCGCCGGGTCGGCCTCTCGGCAGGCCTGTTCAACGCCGGCGAGGCCGTTTCCGGCCTGAAGGTCGTCGCCAAGGCGGTCTCGCCGCCGGGCTTCATCGGCCAGACGAACTCCGACATGGCGTTCACGGGCAACTACGTCATCCAGGGCAACTACAACGGCCCGGTGGTCTGGGACATCAGCAATCCGGCGGCGCCCAGGATGGTCGTGGCGTTCACCTGCCCGGCCTCGCAGAACGACGTCTCGGTCTACCGCAACCTGATGTTCATGTCGGCCGAAGCGAACAACGGCCGCGTGGACTGCACCCCCGGCGGCGTCCCCGACACCGTGAGCGCCATGCGCGTGCGCGGCGTGCGCGTCTTCGACATCAGCGACATCGCGCACCCCAAGCTCCTGACGAACGTCCAGACCTGCCGCGGCTCGCACACGCACACCGTGCTCGAGGACCCGAAGGACAAGGAGAACATCTACATCTACGTCTCGGGGTCGTCCGGCGTGCGTTCGCCGAACGAGCTGCCGGGCTGCGTGCGGCAGACGCCGGACCAGAACCCGAACTCGTCGCTGCTGCGGATCGAGATCATCAAGGTCCCGCTCAACAACCCGGCGGCCGCGGCCGTGGTGAATCGCGCCAACATCTTCGCCGGCCTCACGACGCCCGCCGAGCATGGCGAGTCGAAGGCCGACATGGAGTTGGCGGCCAAGGAAGCCGCGGCGGCGCGCGCGCGTGGCCTCTTCACCGCGAAGATCCCGACGAGCGGCATGGAGATCATCGCCCCGCCGCAGTTCTCGAAGATGCAGCTCGACAGCATCGTCAAGTCGCGTGGCGGCACCGGTGAGGCGACCTCCGCCGACTCGGCCGCATTCCGCGACGGCCTGCAGGCGCTGGTGAACCGACTGTTCGGCGCAGGCGCGGCCGTCCCGGGCTCCCCGGTGAGCCCGGGCGCACAGTGCCACGACATCACCGTCTATCCGGCGCTCGGGTTGGCGGGCGGCGCCTGCGAAGGCCATGGCCTCCTGCTCGACATCAGCAACCCGGTCAACCCCGTCCGGCTCGACGCGGTCGCCGACAGCAACTTCGCCTACTGGCACTCGGCCACGTTCAGCAACGACGGCACCAAGCTGCTCTTCTCGGACGAATGGGGCGGCGGCGGCGCGCCGAAGTGCCGCGCCACCGACAAGATGGAATGGGGCTCGGACGCGATCTTCGCGATCGAGAACCGCAAGCTCGTCTTCAAGAGCTACTACAAGATCCCGACCGTCCAGACCGCGAACTAGAACTGCGTCGCCCACAACGGCTCGCTGATCCCGATCCCCGGCCGTGACGTGATGGTGCAGGCCTGGTATCAGGGCGGCATCTCGGTCTTCGACTGGACCGACGCCGCGCGCCCCAAGGAGATCGCGTTCTTCGACCGTGGCCCCGTCGACTCCACGCGGATGGAGATGGGCGGCTCGTGGTCGGTGTACTGGTACAACGGCAACATCGTGAGCTCGGAGATCGCCCGTGGCATGGACGTCGCGCAGCTGGTGCCGACCGAGTTCATCTCGCAGAACGAGATCGACGCGGCGAACACCGTGCGCTGGAACCAGCTCAACGCGCAGGGGCAGCCGAAGATGGAGTGGCCGCCGTCGTTCTCGCTCGCCAAGGCGTTCGTCGATCAGCTGGAGCGCGGCCGGTGCCTCTCGGCCTCGCGCGTGAGCGCGGTGCGGCGTGAGCTCGACGCGGCCCAGCGCGCCAGCGGCGCGGCGCGGACGCAGGCGTTGCAGAAGCTCTCGACCGAGCTCGACGGCGATGCCCGCGGCTCGTGCGACAAGCCGAAGGTCGACATGTTGAAGAAGGCCGTCAACGACCTCATGAGTCCCGTCGTATCGTGAGGCGCCACGTTCCATCCTGCCCGACCCCAATATCCGAGGAGCCGTTGATGTCATTCGTTCCTGAGCGCCCTGTCGGCGCGTCCCTGCTCTGCGCACGATCCGCCGCGCTGGCGGCGCTGCTCATCGTGGCCGCCTGCGCGCCGGCCACGCCGCCGGCGACCACGCCCGCGCCGTCCGCCGCCGACCCGCGCATGTCCGACCGCCGGGTGGGCCTCTCGTCCGGCCTCTTCAATGCCGGCGAAGCGATCACCGGCCTCAAGATCGTCGCCAAGGCGCCGTCCCCCCCGGGCTTCCTGGGTCAGACGAACTCCGATCTCGCCTTCACCGGCAACTACGTCATCCAGGGCAACTACAACGGCCCCGTGGTGTGGGACATCAGCAATCCCGCGTCGCCGCAGCTGGTGGTGGCCTTCACCTGCCCGGCCTCGCAGAACGACGTCTCGGTCTATCGCAACCTGATGTTCATGTCGGCCGAGGCGAACAATGGCCGCGTGGACTGCCTGCCCGGCGGCGTCCCCGATACCGTGAGTTCCATGCGCGTGCGCGGCGTGCGCGTCTTCGACATCAGCGACATCCGCAAGCCGAAGCTCCTGACGAACGTCCAGACCTGCCGCGGCTCGCACACGCACACCGTGCTCGAGGACCCGAAGGACAAGGAGAACGTCTACATCTACGTCTCGGGCTCGGCCGGCATCCGTTCGCCGAACGAGCTCCCGGGCTGCGTGCGCGACACCCCGGACCAGAACCCGAACTCGTCGCTGCTGCGGATCGAGATCATCAAGGTCCCGCTCAACAACCCGTCGGCGGCGGCGGTGGTGAACCGCGCGAACATCTTCTCCGGCCTGCAACGGGTCGCGAGCCACGGTCCGTCGGACGCGGATCGCGAGGCGACGGCCGCGCAGGTCGCGGCCGCCCGGGCCTCGGGCGGTTTCACCGCCCGCAACCCGCAGACCGGCGCCGACATGGTGCTCGGCACCTTCATGGTGCGTCCGCTGCTCGACAGCATCGTGAAGGCGCGGGGCGGCGCGGGTGCCGCCGCGGCCACGGCGGCCGACAGCGCCGCCTTCCGCTCGATCGCGCAGGGCGTCGTGGACCGCACCTTCTCGGCCCCGGTCGTCTCGGGCCCGATCGCTCCCGGGCGTCAGTGCCATGACATCACGGTCTACCCGGCGCTCGGGCTGGCCGGCGGGGCCTGCGAAGGCCATGGACTCCTGATCGACATCAGCGATCCGGTGAACCCGGTGCGGCTCGATGCCGTCGCCGACAGCAACTTCGCCTACTGGCACTCGGCCACGTTCAACAACGACGGTTCGCAGATCCTGTTCTCCGACGAGAGGGGCGGTGGCGGCGGACCGAAGTGCCGCGCCGGCGACAAGGCGGAGTGGGGCTCCGACGCCATCTTCGCGATCGAGAACCGGAAGCTCGTCTTCAAGAGCTACTACAAGATCCCGACCATCCAGACCTCGAACGAGAACTGCGTGGCCCATAACGGCTCGCTCATCCCGATCCCCGGGCGCGACGTGATGGTGCAGTCCTGGTACCAGGGCGGCATCTCGGTGTTCGACTGGACCGACGGCGCGCACCCGAAGGAGATCGCGTATTTCGATCGCGGCCCGATCGACTCGACGCGCATGGTCTCCGGCGGCTCATGGTCGGTGTACTGGTACAACGGCAACATCGTGAGCTCGGAGATCGCGCGCGGCATGGACGTCGCGCAGCTCGTCCCGACCGAGTTCATCTCGCAGAACGAGATCGACGCGTCCAACACCGTGCGCTGGAACCAGCTCAACGCGCAGGGGCAGCCGAAGTTGGAGTGGCCGCCGTCCTTCTCGCTCGCCAAGGCATTCGTGGACCAGCTCGAGCGCAACAAGTGCCTCGCACCGGCGCGCGTGAGCGCGGTCCGCCGCGAGCTCGACGGCGCCCAGCGCGCCAGCGGGGCGGCGCGCACGCAGGCGCTGCAGCGGCTCTCGACCGAGCTCGAGGGCGATGCCCGCAACTCGTGCGACAAGCGCAAGGTGGACATGCTCAAGAAGGCCGTGAACGACCTCATGAGCCCGGTGGTGTCGTGAGGTAGCCGGCGGCGACCTTCGCGGTCGCTTCGTGTCATCGACCGTCCCCGGTTCCGCAGAGTGCGGGGCCGGGGACGGTCTGCATAGGGCCCGGGCCGGCCGGTCGCCCGCACCGGACGGGCGCCGGTCGATGTAGCTTCACGCATGCATCCGAACGCCGCGCTCATCACCCGCTTCTACGAAGCCTTCCAGCGTCGCGATGCCGCGACGATGGGCTCCTGCTACCATCGCGACGTCCGGTTCAGCGACGAGGTCTTCCCCGAGTTGCATGGTGATGCCGCCCGTGCGATGTGGGCGATGCTCTGCGAGCGCGGCAAGGACCTCACGATCACCTGCACGGAGGTGGAGGCCGACAGCACGACCGGCCGGGCGCAGTGGGATGCCTGGTACACCTTCTCCGGGACCGGCCGACGCGTCCACAACCGGATCCGGGCCGAGTTCACCTTCGAGGACGGACTGATCGTACAGCACCGCGACCGCTTCGGCTTCTGGCGCTGGTCGCGTCAGGCGCTCGGGCCGGCCGGATGGCTCCTCGGGTGGTCGCGGTTCCTTCGCCGGAAGGTGCAGGCGCAGGCCGCGCGCTCGCTGCGCGACTGGGCGCACCGCGCGCGGACCGCCTCACTCGTGGTGCTCGCGATGCTCGCGCTCGCGGGCTGCGCGCCCCGCCCGGCCGCCGTCGCGCCGCCGCCTCCCGAGCGGATGACGTCGGCCGACCTGTTGCGACGACTCGGCCGGCCGGACACGGCACGTCTGGTGATCATCCACGGCGATGACGTCGCGATGACCCCGGCCGCGACCGGCGCCTCGCTGGAGGCGCTGCGGTCCCGCGGGATCAGCTCCGCCTCGGTGATCGCGAACACGCCGTACCTCGGAGCGCTGGGTGACTCACTGCGCGCCGGCGGAGGGCCGTTCGACCTCGGCGTGCATCTCGCGCTCACGAGCGAGTCACCGTCGATGCGCTACACCCCTTCGGCGCCGCGTCGCAGCGTGCGGGCCCTCGTGGACTCGTCCGGCCGCTTCCCGTTGCGCGCGGTGGGCGCACCGATCACCGCCGCGATCGAACGCCAGGTGGAGACCGAGATCGCGGCGCAGGTCGCGCGCGTCCGGGGCGCCGGCGTGGTCCCGACGCACCTCGACTCGCACCAGGGTGCCCTGCTCTACAGCGGCCCCGAGCTCTTCCGCGCGCTGCGGCGCGTCGCCAAGCGCGAGTGCCTGCCGATCCCGGTGCCGGAGAGCTACTTCACGCGCTTCCCGTATCTCGCCGAGGCGCTCGACGACGGCCAGCCGCCGCTGGCGAACCTCGTGAGCATCGGGCCCGACGTCCCGCCCGCCGAGTGGGAGGAGTTCCACTCGTGGGTCTTCGAGACCATGCGCCCCGGCGTCACGTTGCTGCTGCTCCACCTGGGCGAGGACACCGCCGACGAGCGGGTGCTCTTCCGCGATCACGCCGAGTGGAACGCGGCCTGGCGCGCCCGTGATGCGACGATGGTCACGCGCGGCACGCTCGCCGTGCTCGCCCGCCGCTATGGTGTCGAGGTCGTCGACTGGCGCGAGATCGCGCGGGTCACGACGATCTGCCCGCGCTGAAGCGGCCGATCGAGAAGGGCGTGAGATCGAACCGCGACCGCCCCGTCGTCACGAGATCCGCCAGCACCTCGCCGATCGCACTCGAGAACTTGAAACCGTGCCCCGAGCAGGGCGACGCGACCCAGACGCGCGACGCCTCCGGATGCCGGTCGATGATGAACTGCTCGTCAGGCACGTTGGTGTAGGTGCAGACGCCGGTCTCGCGCAGCGCACCGTTCGCGGCCGGCAGGTAGCGCTGCAGGACGCCCCGCAGGTGGTCGATCTCCGCCGCCCCCACGGTGCGGTCGACCGCGTCGGGCGTGACCGCGGGTCCGAAGTGATGCAGCGCCACCTTCACGCAGTCGCCGGTGTCGGGGAAGCCGTAGAGCATCAGTCCCGGTGCGAGGTCACCGAGGAAGACCGGGAACCGCTCCGGGGCGAAGAGCGCCGAGTCGCGGCGCGGCTCGAACCAGTAGAGTGCATTGCGCTGCACGGTGATCGGCAGCCCGAGTCCACGCACGAGCTCGCCGATCCACATGCCGGCGCTCAGCACGAGCTGTGCCGCGTGGTAGGTGCCCTGGGGCGTGTCGACGACCACGCCATCGCCATCCTGTCGCCAACGGAGCACCGGCTCGCCGGTGCGGACGAGCGCGCCGTGCCGGCGGGCCACGTCGAGCGCGGCGGCGATCGCGCGCTCCGGATCGAGCATCCCCGCACGCGATTCGAGCAGGCCGACCCAGTCGTCCTCGACCACGAATGCGGGGAAGCGCCGGCGCAGCGCGGCCGCGTCGAGCGACTCGTGTGCCACGCCGTGCAACTCGGCGCTGCGCCTGGCCCCCGTCACGAGTTCGCCGTCGGGCGGTCCGTAGCAGAGGCCGCCGGTGCGGCGGAAGAGCGTCGTCCCCGTCTCCGCCTCGAGCTCGGCCCAGCATTCGTACGCGCGACGCACGAGGGGCACGTAGATCGGGTCCTCGAAGTAAGCCTCGCGGATGATGCGCGACTTGCCGTGACTCGAACCCTGGTCGTGCGGCGGCGTGAACCGGTCGAATCCGACCGCGTTCACCCCGCGCCTCGCGAGATGGGCGAGCGTCTGGCTCCCCATCGCGCCGAGCCCGGCGACGATCACGTCGAAGCGCAACGCGTAGCTCACGGCGCGGTGCGGAACGGCCGCGGGCTCACCCCGTCCTTCAGCTCACGGACCATCCGGTCGTCCCCCGTGAGCTGCCAGTAGATGAGCGAGACGGGGATCATCCCCGCGCCGTTCACCTCGTCGAAGAACCGTTGCATGGTGAAGGCGTCGCCGAGCTGCCGCGCGCGCATCGCCATGGTCTCCTCCATGAGACGTCCGCCGGTGATGTAGCTCGCGCCATAGCCCGGCAGGCGCAGGTACAGATGCTGCTCGAACCCCAGCAGCGGGTCGCGCCGCATCCACCCGCGCGGCGTCCAGCTCACGTGCATCTCGGCCGCCTGCGCCATGGTGAGCTCGTTGCTGTGCGCGTAGAGGTTACCGAGGCCGCGCGCGGCACGCGCGGCGAGCATGATCCAGACGATCTCGCGCGACCGCGGGCTGTCGTCATAGAGACCGGCCTGCATCATCCATTCCTCCATCGCGGTCGCCATGCCCTCGGAACGGCTGAGCCAGACGTTGTAGAGCAGCGGACCGCGCCGGATCGGACTGGCGTTGGGCGCCACCCGCATGCGCATGTTGTCCCACCAGTGGTAGAGGTGGGTCCAGAGCGGCGTGGGGTCGCGATGGGTGCCCTGCGCGAAGAAGTTGCGCGAGGCCTCGGGGGCGAAGCCCGGCATCCGCTCGCGCAGGGCGCGCTCCATCCACGGCTCCATCGTGAGGATCCGCTTGGTGCGCATGAACTCCAGATAGTGCGGGATCGCGCGCTCCTGCAGCGCGGCGTAGGCCTCGGGCGTCGCGGCGGCGGGTAGCGGGGGGAGATCGCGATTGTGCGTCTCCTCGAGTCGCAGCGAGGCGTGCGAGCGTGCGAGCTCGCGACGGGTGATCGTCACCTCCTCGTCCCACGTGAGCGGCACGAGCAGCACGTTCCGCAGGAACCAGGTGTACTGCGCCTTGCCGATGCCCGACGGGCCCGTGCGCTTGGGGGTCTCGTCGCGCAGCCACTGCGCGAAGCCGTCGGTGGCACTGCGTGCATCGGCGATCGCGCGCTGTACGTCGGCGTCACCGGCGCCCACGCGGGAACCGAGCAGTTCGAGCGTCGCTCCCTGTTCCTCGAAGGCGCGCACCGCGCCGACCCAGAGGTCACGGGCGTTCGCGGCGGCGAGGTTGCGGCGCGCCTGCTGCAGCAGCGGCGGGATCGTGCGGAGCTCGCCGGCGAGCCGGCGCGCCCCGTCGGGCGTGAGCGGCGACACCACGTCGAGCGCCGTGCGCGGCCAGACGGAGTACTTCCAGAGCCGGATCGCACCGTGGATGGTCGGTCCTTCCTCGGCGGGCGTGTCGCTCTCCTCGGGCCGGACGGACGCGTAATACGCGGGATCGCGCGCCCACGGCTTGAGCACGGTGAGATGGTACTGCATCCCGTTCATCTCGGCGCGGACGAGATGCACATCCACCTGTTCGGGGATCGACCACCCGGTGGTGTCGATCGCGGCGAGGCGGGCCTGCAGGGCCCGGAGTCCGGCGAGGCGACGCGCGTTCGTCGCCGGCGAGTAGTCCGGCACACCGGCGACGCGCGGGGCCTCCTCGAACGTGCGCCACTCGGTGAACAGCGCCAGGAGCGCGGCGTAGGAGCGCGCAGGCGTGCCTCGCGTCGGCCGTGCCGTCGGGGCCGACGACGCGGACGATTGCCCGCGGACCGCAGCGGGGACGAGCGCGAGTACGAGGAGGGCGAAGGCGGTGCGTGACGTCATTCCGGGGCCTCGAGGGAGTGTCTGGCGAGCGCCGGAGCTTGCCACTCGCGCGGCGCGCGCGCAACGCCCCCGGGACCGGTGGTGCCCTCCGTCACGGTCCATGGACCGGTGATATCTTACGACACCGCCGTTGTGTTCCCCTCGCCCCACCCGCGCGTGTCGCACCGACTGCTGGTCACCGACGAGATCGACCCCGACGGCCTCGCGCTCCTCCGCGCCGTCCCCTCGTTCACCGTCGACGAGGTCCCCACCCTCCCGGCCGACGAGCTGCTGCGGCGGATCGGCGACTACGACGCGATCATCGGCCGCAGCGCGACCAGGATCTCCGAGCCGTTGCTGCGCGCCGGGAAGAAGCTGCGCGTCGTCGGGCGCGCCGGGGTCGGCGTGGACAACATCGCGCTCGACGTCGCGACCGCGCTCGGCGTCGCGGTCATCAACGCACCGGCGGGCAACACGATCGCGGTCGCCGAACTCTTCTTCGGCGGCGTGATCGGCCTCTTGCGGCACATCCCGCGCGCCGACCAGTCGATGCATGCCGGACGCTGGGAGCGCGCCGCGCTGATGGGCACCGAACTGAAGGGCAAGACACTGGGCATCGTGGGATTGGGACGCATCGGCACGGCGGTCGCGATCCGTGCGCGCGCCTTCGGCATGGACGTCGTCGCCTACGACCCGTACATCC
The DNA here is from genome assembly GCA_021413975.1 of Gemmatimonadota bacterium. GTDB lineage: Bacteria > Gemmatimonadota > Gemmatimonadetes > Gemmatimonadales > Gemmatimonadaceae > Pseudogemmatithrix. Next base: position 335,274 of record JAIOPJ010000016.1, on the reverse strand, counting down.
ACGAGGAACGGTTCGCGCTGCACCAGGTGCGGCGCATGTCGACCCTCCACGACCTGCTCGACGCCGCGCAGGTCTGCACCATGCACGTGCCGCTCACCGACGAGACGCGCGGCATGATCGGGGAGGCGGAGCTCGCGCGGCTGCGGCCCGGGGCCTTGATCGCGAACCTGGCGCGCGGCGGGATCATCGTGGAGGACGCGCTCGCGGCCGCGCTCGTGTCGGGGCACCTGGGCGGCGCGGTCCTCGACGCCTACGACAAGGAGCCCCTCAGCGGCGAGCACGCGCTGCGCGACGTGCCCCGGCTGATGCTCCTGCCGCATCTCGGCGCCTCCACCACCGAGGCGCAACGCAACGTCGCGGTGGACGTCTGCGAGTCGGTGCGCGACGCGCTGATCGACGGTGAGCTCTCGCGCTCGATCAACGTCGGGGGCGGACCTGAGGATTGGCACTCCGTGCAGCCGGCGCTCGTCGTCACGCGCCGGATCGCGAGTCTCGCCCGTGCCTGCCTCGCCGATCGCGGCAGCCGCGCGCTCGACAGCGTCACCATCAAGGTCGGCCCCGAACTCGCCTCGGCGAGTCGCGTGCTCCTCTCCGCCGCCGCGGCGGGCGCGCTCGAGGGCGCGGTCGAGCACGACCGCCTCAACCTGATCAATGCACGCGCGATCGCGGCGACGCGCGGGATCGAGCTTTCCGTCTCCGAAGGTGGGAGCCCGCCGCACCCGCGCGCGATCGAGGTGCGCATCCGCGCCGGGGACGACGAACTGCGCGTGGGCGGCGTGGCCGCGGTCGACGCCACGCCGCGGCTCACGCGGATCGGTCGCTTCCAGGTGGACGTCGCGCTGCGGAGCCCCGTCATCGTCATCACCAATCACGACGTGCCGGGCGTGATCGGCCGCGTGGGCACCGCACTCGGCAACGCGCAGGTGAACATCGCCGAGTATCACCAGGCCCGCGTGGCGCAGGGCGGCGAGGCGCTCGCGGTGATCGCCGTCGACGGTCCCGTGGGCAGCGTCGTCCGCGACGTGCTCCTCGGCCTTCCCGACGTGGTCACCGCGACCATCGTGCAGTTCCGCGACGCGTGACGAGGGTCGTCAGCGACCCGGCGGTGCTCGAGGGGTACGCGCGCGACGCGTCGGGACTCAGGTTCGTCCCCGATGCGCTGGCCCGACCGGAGTCCGCCGAGGAGGTCGTCGAGATCATGCGCGAGACGGCGGCGGCCGGCACGGCGATCACGCCCGCGGGCGCGCAGACCAGCACCACGGGGGCCTCGCTCGCGCTGCGGGGCCTGCTGCTCTCGCTCCGGGCCATGGACCGCGTGCTCGACATCGATCCCGTGCGGCGCACCGCGCGCGTCGAGCCCGGCCTGTTGCTCGGCGCGCTCAACCGACAGGTGGCCGGCGAGGGGCTCTTCTTCGCCCCCGACCCCACGAGCGACGAGACCTGCAGCGTGGGCGGGGCGGTCGCGTGCAACGCCTCGGGACCGCGCACGCTGCGCTACGGCGCCACCCGGGCCCATGTGCGCGCACTCACCGTGGTCCTCGCCGACGGCAGCACGCGTGAGTTCCGCCGTCCGCAGGTCGAGAAGAACACCGTCGGCTATGCGCCTACCCACGATCTGGTGGACTGGTTCGTCGGGAGCGAGGGCACGCTCGGTGTGGTCGTCGCCACGGAGCTCGCGCTCCTGCCCCGGCCGGCCCGCGAGACGGGGCTCGGCATCCCCTTCCCGGCCTTCACCGACGCGGTCGCCTTCGTGTGCGACGCGCGCGGGTCGCACGCGATCGCGCCGCGTTGCCTCGAGTACTTCGACGCCGAGGCGTTCCGGATCGCGCGGGGCGGCGGCCATGGCGCCGCTCCCACCGACTGGGGCACCGACGGCCAGGTGATGGTCTATGCGGAGGATTGCAGCGACGGCGAGCTGGCGATCGACGCGTGGATCGAACTCGCCGAACGACATGGCGCGATCGACGCCGACGTGCGTGTCTTCGAAGGGGAGTCGGCCATCCGCGAAGCGCGTCGGCTGCGTCACGCCGTCCCGGCGGGGATGCACGAACGCACGGCGCCGTTCCTCGCGCATGGCGGTCGCCGCATCTCCACCGACTGGGCGGTTCCGCTGGCCCGTGTGGAGGAGGCGATCCTCCTCGCCGACGGATTCGCGCTCGAGGCGGGCTTCGCACCGGCGGTGACGTACGGGCACCTCGGCAACGGGCATCCGCATCAGAACTGGGTCGCGCGGGATCCGGCCGAGGTGAAAGCACTCGAAGGCGTGGTGGAGCGCACGCTCAAGGCGGTGATCGCCATGGGTGGCACCGTGGCGGCCGAGCACGGCATCGGCAAGCTCAAGGCGCGTTGGCTGGGACTGCAGGCCAATGCCTCGCAGGTGGCACTCATGCGCGCCGCCAAGCGGGAGTTCGACCCTGCGGGACGCATGGCCCCGGGGAACATCCTTGCCTGAGACCGGGTCGCCTCTCGATCCGGCGCGGGTCGGGGCCGTGGCGCCGCGGAGCGTCGTCTTCGACGTGGACTCCACCCTCGCCGGCATCGAGGGGATCGACTGGATCGCGGCCCGGCGACCGGCCGCGGTCGCGGAGCGCATCGCCGCGCTCACCGAAGCGGCCATGGCCGGCGAGCGCACGCTGGAGGAGGTCTACGGCCCGCGGCTCGCCGCCGTCGCGCCCACGCGCGCGGAGATCGACGAACTCGGGCGCGCCTACCTCGCGGCGATCGCTCCAGGGGCACTGCACTGTGTCGCGGCCCTCCGGGCCGCCGGCTGCCGATCGGTGATCGTGAGCGGCGGCCTGCGTCCGGCCCTCCTGCCGCTCGCCGCGGCGCTTGGCATCCCGTCCGCGGATGTGCATGGTGTCGGGATCACCTTTGGTCCTGCCGGCGAGTATCTGGACTTCGACCGGCAGAGCCCGCTCGCGCAGCAGGTCGGCAAGGCGACGCTCGTCGCAGGGCTCGCGCTGCCACATCCTCTGGTGGCCGTGGGAGACGGTAGCACGGATCTCGTGATCCGCACCGCCGGCACCGCCGACGGCTTCATCGCCTTCACCGGCTTCGCCCGAAGGGGCGCCGTGGTCCACGGCGCCGATCAGGTCGTGGACTCGTTCGACGCGTTGACCGCCCTCCTGCTCCCTTCACCATGACCATGCCCGCCGAGTTCGGCACCTTCTTCCTCCCTGGCCCCACCGAAGTGCGCGCCGAGGTGCTGGAGGCGATGATCCACCCCATGATCCCGCACCGCGGGAAGGCGTATGAGGCGTTGCACGCGCGCATCGTCGCGGGCCTGCAGGGGGTGTTCCGCACGCAGCGACCCGTGTACCTGATGAGCTGCTCGGCGAGCGGCGCCATGGAGATGGCGATCCGCGGAGCGCCCGAGGGACCGATCCTCTCGCTGGTGAATGGCGCGTTCTCCGAGCGCTTCGCGCTCATCGCGCAGTCCTGCGATCGCTCCACCCGGGTGCTCTCGGTGCCCCCCGGCGACACGCCGCACCTGGAACAGGTGGAAGAGGCCCTCGTGAACGGCGGTGCCGAGGGCGCGGCCTTCGCGGCGGTCACGGTCGTGCACTCGGAGACGAGTACCGGGGCGCTCAGCGACATCCGGGCGATCACCGAACTCGCGCATCGCCATGGCGCCATGTGTCTCGTGGACAGCGTGACGGGAGTGGGAGGAGCACCCGTGGAGACCGACGCCTGGGGACTCGACTTCGTCCTCACGGGATCGCAGAAGGCGCTGGCGCTGCCTCCTGGCCTGGCCTTCGCGGTGGCGAGCGAGGCCTTCGTGCTGCAAGCGAGCGTGTCGATCGGCCGGGGTCGGTACCTGGATGTGGTGGAGTACGAGGAGTTCGCGCGCCGGTCGCAGACACCGACCACGCCGGCGCTCTCGTTGCTCTTCGCGGCCGACGTCCAGCTCTCGGCGATCCGGCACGAGGGAATCGGTGCCCGGTGGGCCCGGCACGCCGAGATGCTGGAGTGCACCGAGCGCTGGGTCGAGGGGCTTCGTGCGGGCGGGCTCGGCGTGGGACTCGTCCCGCGGCCGGGCGAGCGCTCCCCGACGGTCAGTACGATCGCGCTGCCCGCGGGACTCGACGCCAAGCGGATCGTCGCGCGTGTCGCCGAGCTGGGGTACGTGATCGGGGGCGGGTACGGTGCGTTGAAGGAGTCCACGATCCGGATCGGACACATGGGCGATCACAGCATCGACACGCTCGAGCCCTGTCTCGAGGCGGTCGGGCGGGCGCTGCACGGTCGCTGAGCGGTCGGGGGCGACCGATCAGGGACGAGGTGAGGGGTACACGCCCTGTCCAGGCCGTGTGTTCGGCGAGCGACACCAGGGTGGATCAGAAGCACGGCGTGGGGTCCGACGGGCCATATTTCCCTGCGGAAGTCGCAGTCCAATGCCTCCCTCTCGCCTCCATGACGACCAGCCTGACCCCCGCTGCCGGGACGACACCAAGCCCGACCGAGAACGATGCCGTCGCCGCCTTCCGCGCGACCGTCGTGAACAAGCTCCTCTACTACGTGGGCAAGGACATCGCGCACGCGCGCGACCGTGACTGGTTCGTGGCGACTGCACTCGCGACGCGCGACCAGGTCACGGGCCATTGGATGGAATCGACGCGGCGCACCTACCGCGAGGGCGGCAAGCGCGTCTACTACTTCTCGCTCGAGTTCCTGATCGGCCGGTTGCTGTTCGACGCGCTCGGGAACCTCGGTCTCACCGAGACGGCGCGCATGGCGCTCGCGCAGCTGGGTGTCGACCTCGATCATCTCCGTACGCTCGAGCCCGACCCCGGGCTCGGCAACGGCGGCCTCGGACGACTCGCCGCCTGCTTCATGGAGAGCATGGCGACGCTCGGGATCCCGGCCTACGGGTACGGCATCCGCTACGACCACGGGATCTTCCGCCAGGTGCTCAAGGACGGGTGGCAGATCGAGCTTCCCGAGGATTGGCTCTCGGCCGGCTTCCCGTGGGAGTTCGAGCGCCCCGAGGTCGCGTACTCGATCGGCTTCGGCGGGCATGTGGACTTCACGGAGAAGGCCGACGGCACCTCGCAGGCCGTCTGGCATCCCGCCGAGAGCGTGAAGGCCGTGGCCTACGACACGCCGATCGCCGGCTGGCGCGGCCGGCACGTGAACACGCTGCGGCTCTGGTCGGCGCGGGCGACGGACACGATCGACCTCGCCGACTTCAATCGCGGCGACCATGTGGGCGCGCTCGCCGACCGCGTGCGGCTCGAGGCGATCTCCCGCGTGCTCTACCCGAGCGACGAGACGCCCGCCGGGACCGAACTGCGCCTGCGGCAGGAGATCTTCTTCGCGTCGGCGTCGCTGCAGGACCTGCTCCGCCGTCACAAGCGCCAGTACGGGGAGCTCACGTCGCTGCCCGACCACGTCGCGATCCAGCTCAACGACACGCACCCGGTGATCGGCGTTCCCGAGCTCATGCGTCTGCTCATGGATGAGCACGGCCTGGCCTGGGACGCCGCCTGGCAGATCACGCGTTCGGTGTTCAACTACACCAACCACACGCTGCTGCCCGAGGCGCTCGAGAAGTGGTCGGTGTCGCTCATGGAGAGCCTCCTCCCGCGGCACATGCAGATCATCTACATGATCAATGCCGAGCACCTGGACGCATTGCGCGCGCGCGGCGACAGCGACGTCCGGCAGCTCGCCACGGTGTCGCTGATCGAGGAGAACGGCAGCCGCTCGGTGCGCATGGGGAACCTCGCGTTCCTCGCGGCGCACAAGGTGAACGGCGTGTCGGCGCTGCACACGAACCTCATGCGGCAGACGGTCTTCAAGGACTTCAACGCGCTCTATCCCGAGAAGATCACCAATAAGACCAACGGCATCACCTTCCGGCGCTGGCTCTATCAGGCGAATCCGGCGCTCACGCGGCTCATCACCGACGCGATCGGTCCGGCCTTCCTCGACGACCAGGAGCGGCTCGCCGACCTCGCCCCGTTCGCCGACGACGCGGCCTTCCGCGAGCGGTTCGCCGCCGTGCGACGGGCGAACAAGGTCGCCCTGGGCCGGATGATCGGCGCGCAACTCGGCGTGCGCGTCGATCCCGACGCGCTCTTCGACGTGCACATCAAGCGCATCCACGAGTACAAGCGGCAGCTGCTCAACATCCTCGAGACGATCGCGCTCTACAACGCGATGCGCGCCCGGCCGCACGACACGTGGACGCCCCGGGTGCGGATCCTCGCCGGCAAGGCGGCCGCCGGCTATCACACCGCGAAGCTCATCATCAAGCTCGCGAACGATGTCGCGAGGATCGTGAATCGCGATCCGGTGATCCATGACCGCCTCAAGGTCGCGTTCCTGCCCAACTACAACGTGAGCCTCGCCGAGTCGATCATCCCGGCGGCCGACCTCTCGGAGCAGATCTCGACCGCCGGCATGGAAGCGTCCGGCACCGGCAACATGAAGCTGGCGCTCAACGGCGCGCTCACGATCGGCACGTTGGACGGTGCGAACATCGAGATCATGGAGCACGTGGGCGCCGAGAACATCTTCATCTTCGGGCTGCTCGCCGAGGAGGCCGCCGAGAAGCGGCGCGTCGGGATCGATTCGGCGACCACCATCGCCGGGTCGCCCGCGCTCAAGCAGGTGCTCGACGAACTCGAGCAGGGCGTCTTCTCGCCTGATGACCGCGCGCGGTACCGCGGCCTCGTGAACGGGCTGCGCACGCATGATCACTTCCTGGTCTGCGCCGACTTCGATTCGTATCACGGCATGCAGTACGAGGTGGGCAAGCAGTGGCGCGACCCGCAGCAGTGGTGGCGGAAGGCCGTGCTGAACACCGCCCACATGGCTTGGTTCTCGTCGGACCGCACCATCAGCGAGTACGCCACGGAGATCTGGGATGCCCCCCCGCAAGCGCGCTGAACCGAAGGCGAAGCCGCCCGGGGATGCCTCCGTTCCCGCGGAGATGGCGGCGCCGCGGCCTCCCATGCGGGAACAGGCCCCGCTCTCCGCCGCGGCCATCCACGCGATCATCACCGGCACGCACGGCGATCCCTTCGGCGTGCTCGGCATCCATGAGGCCGCCGGTGCCGAGGTGCTCCGCGCCTTCGTGCCCGGTGCCGAGCAGGTCGAGGTGATCTCGCCCGACGGCGCGACACTAGTGACGCTCGAGCGGCGTCACGATGCCGGCTTCTTCGAAGGGCCGGTCGAGGGCCGCCCGCGCTATCTGCTGCGCGCCACGCGCGGCGACGACCGCTGGACGATCGACGATCCCTACGCCTACAGCCCCGTGCTCGGACCGATGGACGACTGGCTCCTCGGCGAAGGGACGCACGCGCATCTGTACGACCGGCTCGGCGCGCACCTCATGACGCACGAGGGGAGCGCGGGCGTGCACTTCGCGCTCTGGGCCCCGAACGCGCGCCGCGTGAGCGTGGTCGGCGACTTCAATCGCTGGGACGGTCGACGGCATGTCATGCGGAGACGCCATGGCACCGGCGTATGGGAGATCTTCATCCCGAGGCTCGGCGAAGGCACGATGTACAAGTACGAACTGACGAGCGCCGGCGGTCGCCTCATGCCGCTCAAGTCCGACCCGGTGGGCTTCGGCGCCGAGTTGCGCCCCTCCACGGCGTCGGTGGTGCGAGACACCGAGCACTTCGTCTGGAACGACGAGGCGTGGATGCGGTCCCGCGCCGCCGTCGAGGCGCGTCGCGCCCCGATGGCGGCGTACGAGGTGCACCTCGGCTCATGGCAGCGAGGGGACCAGGGTCAGTGGCTCACGTACGACGAGCTCGCCGACCGTCTCGTGCCGTACGTGAAGGCGATGGGCTTCACGCACGTGGAACTCATGCCGGTGAACGAGCACCCGCTCGACAAGTCGTGGGGATACCAGCCGGTGGGGATGTTCGCGCCGACGGCGCGCTTCGGCGAGCCGGCGGCGTTCGCACGGTTCGTCGATCGCTGTCACGTGGAAGGGATCGGCGTGATCATCGACTGGGTGCCGGCGCACTTCCCGGTCGACGCGCACGGGCTCGCGCGCTTCGACGGCACGGCGCTCTACGAGCACGAGGACCCGCGGCTCGGCTTCCATCCCGACTGGAACACCGCGATCTACAACTTCGGCCGTCGCGAGGTCTGCAACTTCCTCATCGCGAGCGCGCTCTTCTGGCTCGACCGCTATCACATCGACGGGCTCCGCGTGGATGCGGTCGCGTCGATGCTCTACCTCGACTACTCGCGCAAGGACGGCGAGTGGATCCCCAACCGCTTCGGCGGCCGGGAGAACCTCGAAGCGGTCGCGTTCCTGCGGCGGATGAACGAGGCCGTGTACGGCCGCTTCCCCGGTGCGTTCACGATCGCGGAGGAGAGCACCGCCTGGCCGGCCGTCTCCCGCCCGACCTTCGACGGCGGACTCGGCTTCGGCCTCAAGTGGAACATGGGCTGGATGCACGACACCCTCGACTACATGGCCGAGGATCCGGTGCACCGCCGGTGGCATCACAACAAGATGACGTTCGGCATGATGTACGCGTTCACCGAGAACTTCGTGCTCCCGCTCTCGCATGACGAGGTCGTGCACGGCAAGGGTTCGCTGCTCGCCCGCTTCCCGGGCGATGCCTGGCGCAAGTTCGCGGGGCTGCGGGCATACCTCGCGTTCACGTGGGCGTATCCGGGCAAGAAGCTCCTCTTCATGGGCGGGGAGTTCGGCCAGGGACGCGAATGGGACTTCGATGGATCGCTCGACTGGCAGTTGCTCGACGTGCCGTGGCACCGCGGCGTGCAGGGACTCATGAAGGACTGCAACCGCGTCATGCGCGCCGAGGGAGCGCTGCATGAGCGCGACTGCGAGGGCGAGGGGTTCCAGTGGATCGTCGTCGACGATGCGGCGGCCTCGGTCTTCGCATGGGTGCGGCGCGGCGCCGAGGGCACCCGGCCGGTGGTGGTGGTCTCGAACCTCACCCCGATCCCGCGCCCGTCGTACAAGCTCGGGCTGCCGCTCGGCGGTCGTTGGACCGAGGTCCTCAACACCGACGCGGGGTTCTACGGTGGATCGAACGTCGGGAATGCCGGCGGCATCGTCGCGACGGAGGAGCCGAGTCACGGGTATCCGTGCTCGGCGGAACTGACGATCCCGCCGCTGGCGACGCTCTGGCTGGTGCACGAAGGGTAGGACGCTCGCCGGGTCGGCGCGAGTGCCGGCCCCCGTCAGACGGAACGTTCATGCTGGGCCGTCCAGAACAGTCGCAGCCCCGGAGGGGCCGATGCCGCAGGTCACGTACTCCCAGCCGATCTCCCGTACGACCATGGCCTACGTCCTCGCCGGCGGCCGCGGCTCGCGGCTCATGGAACTCACCGACCGGCGCGCCAAGCCCGCGGTCTACTTCGGGGGCAAGTCGCGGATCGTCGACTTCACGCTCTCGAACGCCCTCAACTCGGGCATCAGGCGCCTCGCCGTCGCGACGCAGTACAAGGCGCACAGCCTCATCCGCCACCTGCAGCGCGGTTGGAACTTCCTGCGCACGGAGCGCAACGAGAGCTTCGACGTGCTGCCGGCGAGTCAGCGCGTGAGCGAGAGCCAATGGTACGCCGGCACCGCCGACGCGGTCTTCCAGAACATCGACATCATCGACGGCTACGCGCCCGAGTTCCTGCTGATCCTCGCCGGCGACCACATCTACACGATGGACTACGAGCGGATGCTCGTGCAGCACGTGAACTCCGGCGCCGACGTGACGGTCGCCTGCGTGGAGGTGCCGATCGCCGAGGCGACCGGCTTCGGCGTGATGCATGTGGGGGCCGACGACCGGATCGTCGACTTCCTCGAGAAGCCGGCCCACCCACCGGAGATGCCGGGCAAGCCGGGGTGGGCGCTCGCGAGCATGGGCATCTATGTCTTCAAGCGCGAGTTCCTCAACGAGCAGCTCCGCCGCGACGCGGCCGACCCCGACTCCACGCGCGACTTCGGCAAGGACATCATCCCCTGGCTGGTGAAGAACGCCAAGGCGGTCGCGCACCGCTTCACCGACAGCTGCGTGCGCGGCCGCGCGGAGAAGGAGGTCTACTGGCGCGACGTCGGCACGATCGACGCCTACTGGGAAGCGAACGTCGACCTCACCGACGTGGTCCCCCGCCTCGACCTGTTCGACCATGACTGGCCGATCTGGACGCACGCCGAGATCACGCCGCCGGCGAAGTTCGTCCACGACATCGACGGGCGGCGCGGCGAGGCGATCAGTTCGCTCGTCTCCGGCGGCTGCATCGTGTCGGGCGCGCAGGTGCATCGCTCGCTCCTCTTCACCGGCGTGACGGTGCACTCGTACTCCGACGTGGAGAACGGCGTGATCCTCCCCTACGTGGACATCGGACGGGGTGCGCGCCTCAAGAACGTCGTGATCGACAAGGGCGTGAGGATCCCCGCCGGCCTCATCGTGGGGCACGAAGCCGCGGCGGACGCCCGACGGTTCCGGCGCTCGGCCAACGGCGTCTGTCTCATCACGCAGCCGATGATCGACCGGCTGGGGACATGAGCCCCAAGGCGTCGATGCAGGTCCTCTCGGTCGCGTCCGAGGCGTATCCGCTCGTGAAGACGGGCGGACTCGCGGACGTGGTGGGGGCGCTGCCCCACGCGCTCGCGCCGGAAGGCGTCGCGGTGCGCACGCTCGTGCCGGGGTATCCCGGCGTGCTCGCGCTGCTCGGCGACGCGACCGCGGTGCATGCGTACGACGACCTGATGGGCGGACCGGCCCGGGTGCTCGCGGGAACGCACGCGGGGATCGACGTGCTCGCGATCGAGGCGCCGCATCTCTACCGTCGCACGGGCACGCCCTACGCCGACGCGCAGGGCCGCGACTGGGCGGACAACGGGCTCCGCTTCGCCGCGCTCGCGCGCGCCGCCGCCGACGTCGGGCGTGGAGCCGTCGCCGGCTACCGTCCTGACCTCGTCCATGCGCACGACTGGCAGGCGGGACTCGTGCCCGCCTACCTGCGGTACGGCGCAGGGCCTCGCCCCGTGACGGTCATGACGGTTCACAACCTCGCCTTCCAGGGGCAGTTCCCCGCCTCGCTGCTGCCGCGGATCGGCCTGCCGGCGGAGTCGTTCTCCGTGGACGGGGTGGAGTACTACGGGGCGATCGGGTTCCTGAAGGCGGGACTCGCCATGGCGGATCACATCACGACGGTCTCGCCGACCTACGCGGCCGAGATCCGATCGAGCGAGAGCGGCATGGGGCTCGACGGACTGCTGCGCCAGCGGGCGTCGGCGGTGACCGGCATCCTCAACGGCATCGACATCGACGTCTGGGATCCGGCACGCGACGATCGCATCGCCGCGCGATTCGACGTGAGACGCGTCAAGGCGCGTGCGGTGAACAAGGCGGCCCTGCAGGCCAAGCTCGGCCTCGACGTCGATCCCGATGCGCTGATCTTCGGCGTGGTGACACGCCTGACCTGGCAGAAGGGCATGGACCTGTTGATCGAGGTGCTCCCGCGACTCGTCCAGTGCGGGGCCCAACTCGCGCTCCTCGGCTCCGGCGAGGACGCGATCGCGCAGGGCTTCGCTGCCGCGGCCCGTCGGCACGCTGGGCGGATCGCCGGGCTGATCGGCTACAACGAGGATCTCGCCCACGGCATCCAGGCGGGCGCCGACGCGCTGCTCGTGCCCTCGCGCTTCGAGCCGTGCGGCCTCACGCAGCTCTGCGCCCTCCGCTATGGCGCCGTCCCGGTCGTCGCCCGCACCGGCGGACTCGCCGACACCGTCGTGGACGCCAACGAGATGGCGCTGGCGGCCAAGGCCGGCACGGGTGTCATGTTCTCGCCGGTCACTGCGGACGCGCTGACCACCGCGATCGAGCGCACCGTCGCACTGTGGGCGGACAAGCCCACATGGCGTGGACTCCAGCGTCGCGGCATGGCCACCGACGTGAGCTGGACGCGTCCGGCCGCGCGCTACGCCGCGCTGTACCGCACGCTCGTGGAGCATCACGCACAGTGAGCGCGCGCCGCCTCCTCCCCGGGAACCCCGAGCCACTCGGGGTGACGCTGGTGGGTGGCGGGGCGAACGTCGCGGTGTACTCGGCGCACGCGACATCGATCGAGTTCTGTCTCTTCGACGCGTCCGGGGATCGGGAGACCGAACGGTTGGTGCTGCCGGAGCGCACCGGGGACGTCTTCCACGGATTCGTCCTCGACCTCGAAGCGGGGGCGCGCTACGGGCTGCGGGCCCACGGACCGTACGCGCCGAGCGAGGGTCATCGCTTCAATCCGGCCAAGCTGCTGGTGGACCCGTACGCGCGAGCCCTGGACCGCCGCTTCCAGCTGCATCCCGCACAACTCGGGCAGCGCACCGACGGCAGCCCCGATCGCACCGACAGTGCCGGCGCGATGCCGAAGGGGATCATCATGCCGGGCCTGGCGGCGTGGGAGTCGGAGTACGAGCGCGCCCGCTCCGGAGGCGCGCGTGCGCGACGTCCGGGGACGGCGTGGGGCGAGAGCGTCGTCTACGAGATGCACGTGCGCGGCTTCACCATGCGGCATCCGGACGTGCCGCCGGCTCTCCGCGGCACCTGCGCCGGCCTCGCGCATCCCGCCGCACTCGATCACCTCGTGCGACTCGGCGTCACGGCCGTGGAGCTCCTCCCGGTCGCCGCCTCGATCAGCGAGAGCCATCTCGTGAGGGCCGGGCTCACGAACTACTGGGGCTACAACACCGTCGGCTGGATGGTGCCGGACGCGCGACTCGCTCCGGGGGGCATCGGCGAGCTGCGGGCGTGCGTCGACGCGCTGCACGAGGCGGGGATCGAGGTCCTGCTCGACGTGGTGCTCAATCACAGCGGCGAGAGCGACGAGAACGGGCCCACGCTCTCGTTGCGCGGCCTCGACAACGCCACCTACTACCGCCTCCTGCCCGGCGACGCGGCGCGCTACGTGAACGACACCGGCACCGGCAACACGCTCGCGCTGGACCGCGCACCGGTGTCGCGCCTCGCGCTCGACACGCTGCGTCACTACGCCGAGTGGGCGGGCGTCGACGGATTCCGGTATGACCTCGCCACGACGCTGGGCCGCGGCGAGCGGGGATTCGACCCCGCGGCGGCGCTCCTGCGCGCGATCGAACGCGACCCCGTGCTCTCCCCCCTGAAGCACATCGCCGAGCCGTGGGACATCGGGCCCGGCGGCTATCAGCTCGGCAACTTCCCGCCCACCTGGGGGGAATGGAACGACCGCTATCGCGATGCGGTCCGCCGCTTCTGGCGCGGCCACGGCGAGTCGGTCGGTGAACTCGCGACGCGGCTGTCGGGCTCGCCCGACGTCTTCGGCACGCATGAACGGCCGCCGACGCGCTCGGTGAACTTCGTGACCGCGCATGACGGCTTCACGCTCACCGACCTGGTCTCGTACGGGCGCAAGCACAACGAGGCCAACGGCGAGGGCAATCGCGACGGCACCAACGCGAACACCTCCTGGAATCACGGCCACGAAGGGCCGAGCGACGATCCGGCCATCCGGGCGCGACGTCTGCGCGATGCGCGCGCGCTCCTCGCGACGCTGCTCTTCTCGCGCGGCACGCCGATGCTCTGCATGGGCGACGAGCTCGGGCACTCGCAGGGCGGCAACAACAACGCGTATGCGCAGGACAACGAGACGACGTGGATCGACTGGGCGGATGCCGACCACGCGCTCACCGCCTTCACCGGCGCGCTCGTCGCGCTGCGGAAGGCGCACCCGGCGTTGCGCGACGACCGGTGGCTCACCGGGACGCTCGAGCACCCCGAGGCTTCGATCGCCGACGTGCAGTGGTTCCGCACGGACGGGCACTGGATGTCCTACGAGGACTGGTCGTCCGCGCGGGTGAACACGCTGGTGGCGTCGCTCATCGCCGACCCGGACGACCGGGTGCTGGTCGTCATCCATGGCGGCGGCGAGCCGGTGCTCGTGCACCTTCCGCCGGCGCGCGCCGGATACGTATGGCGGCTCGCCGTCGACACCGGCGCGGACATGCCGGCGCTCGATCCGCAGGTGCCCCTTCCCTCGGGTCCGATCCGCCTCGGGCCGCGCAGTGTCGCCCTGCTCCTCGAATCGCCACGTGTTCCCGATGTTCAACTCACCGGATCCAGCGCTCCGATGACCTTTCCGCGCGCCGCGGGCCTCCTGCTGCACCCGACCTCGCTCCCCGGCAACTGCGGTATCGGCGACCTCGGTCCCGAAGCGCATCATTTCGCCGAGTTCATGGAATCCGCCGGATTCAGGATCTGGCAGGTCCTGCCGATCGGCCCCACCGGCTACGGCGACTCGCCCTATCAGTGCTTCTCGGCGTTCGCGGGCAACCCGCTGCTTGTCCACGTCCCCGGCTGCGAGGGGGAGTTCCCCGAGCACACCGTCGACTTCGGTCGCGTCATGGCCGCCAAGGGCGTCGCGCTCCGCCGGGCGACCGACGCTCTCGCGCCCGGCGACGAGTATCGCCGCTTCTGCGCGGAACAGGCCTGGTGGCTCGAGGACTACGCCCTCTTCATGGCGCTCAAGACCGCGCATGGCGACGTGCAGTGGACCGAGTGGGATGCGGGCGTGCGTCATCGCGAGTCGGCCGCGCTCGCCCTCTGGCGCGAGAAGCTCGCACCCGACGTGGAGCATCATCGGCGCACGCAGTTCCTGTTCTTCCGGCAGTGGGGGTCGCTCCGCGCCGCCTGCACCAGGCGCGGCATCAGGATCATGGGCGACCTGCCGATCTACGTGGCCCACGATTCCGCCGACGTCTGGGCGGCGCCGGAGCTCTTCAAGCTCGACGCCGATGGACGGCCGACCGTGGTCGCCGGCGTCCCCCCCGACTACTTCAGCGCCACCGGTCAGCTCTGGGGCAACCCGATCTACGACTGGGACGCCATGCGCGCCGACGGCTTCGCGTGGTGGATCCGGCGCATGCGGGCGATGTTCTCGCACTTCGACATCGTCCGGATCGACCACTTCCGCGGCTTCGAGGCGTACTGGGAGATCCCCGGCGGCGACACGACCGCGGTCAATGGCCGCTGGGTCAAGGCCCCCGGCGACGCCCTCTTCACCGCGATCACCGCGGCCCTCGGTCCGCTGCCGATCGTCGCCGAGAACCTCGGGCTCATCACGCCGGAGGTCGAGGCGCTGCGGGCGAAGTTCGGGTACCCGGGCATGAGCATCCTGCAGTTCGCGTTCGGCGCCGACGGCAGTGCCAACGACTTCCAGCCGCACACGTATCCGCGCGAGCGCGTGGTGTACACGGGCACGCACGACAACGACACGACCATGGGCTGGTGGGACTCGCAGCCCGGCGCCGACTCCACGCGCACCGCGGAGATGATCCAGAAGGAGAAGGACTTCGCCTGCCGCTACCTGGGCAGCGACGGCAAGGAGATCCACTGGACGATGATCCGCGCGGTGCTGGCCTCGGTCGCGGACACGGCGCTCATCCCGATGCAGGACCTGTTGGGCCTCGGTGGCGAGGCACGCATGAACCTTCCCGGTCGCCAGGCGGGCAACTGGGGATTCCGCTTCTCGTGGGACCAGGTGACCCCGGACATCACGCGCCGCATCCGCGCGCTGGTGGACCTCTACCAGCGCTAACGGGCGTCCGACGCATGGCGGCGACCTCCAGCAGCGGCACCACGACGACTTCCGGAATCGTTGTACAGGAACCGCCGCACTTGGCATCCGAGTTCAACGTCGGTGACCATCCCCCACGTAGATTCCACGTCCTGCGGATATACCAGCCGTAACGATCTTGAAGCCGACTCGCGCTAGTTCGGCCTGCACACATCTCCCGGATCCCCTCCCCGATGCGCCTCCCCACGACCAGCACCATCGCCGCCACGCTCGCCCTCGCATTCACCGTCAGCGCGGGCTGCGAGGCCCAGCCCGGGATGGGCGCCGGAGGCACCCGGATCCAGCCCGGACAGGAATGCCCTGCCGGCATGACCGAGGTCCGTCCCGGCAACTGCCAGGCGCCAACGCTGCCGGTTCCGAGCATCCTCGACTACCGGCCTCGCTCCACGCTGGTCACCGTCGAGCACAAGATCCCCAAAGCCAAGTACCCTGCCATCGACTACCACGGGCATCCCACCGGAGCCCAGCTCGGCACCGCCGAGGCGCTGGAGCAGTTCGGGAACGAACTCGACGCGATCGGCGTCCGCATGGTCGTCGCGGCGAACAACACCAGCGGGGCGGCCCTGCAACAACAGGCCGCCCTCGTGGCCGGCTCGCCGCGCATGCGCGACCGGGTCCGGTTCCTCACCGGCGTCAGCTTCTCGAACGTCGGGCCCGGCTGGGCCGCGCGCGCCGTCGCGCAGCTCGAGGCGGACGTCGCCGCGGGGGCCGTCGGCATCGGCGAGATCGGCAAGGGTCTCGGCCTGAGCAACAAGAAGGCCGATGGATCCCGCCTCCGGATCGACGACCCCGAGCTCGACCCCGTCTGGCAGGCCGCCGCCCGGCTCAAGCTCCCGGTCTTCATCCATACCGCCGATCCGCAGGAGTTCTGGCAGCCGATCGACAACAAGAACGAACGCTGGCTCGAGCTGGCGCTCTTCCCCGGCCGCCGCTATCCGGCCGAGAGCAATCCGAGCTTCGAACAGCTCATGACCGAACGCGACAACATGGTCCGCCGCAATCCGGGGACGACGTTCGTCATCGCGCACATGGGGTGGCACGCGAACGACCTGCCGCGCCTCGCCAAGATGATGGACGAGATGCCGAACATCCTCACCGAGGTCGGCGCCGTTCTATATGATATCGGCCGCCAGCCGCGCGCCGCACACGACTTCTTCGTGAAGTACCAGGACCGCATCCTCTTCGGCAAGGACTCGTACCAGCCGTCCGAGTACCCGTACTACTGGCGCGTCTTCGAGACCCGCGACGACTACTTCGACTACTACCGGAACTACCACGCGACGTGGAAGCTCTACGGGATCGACCTCCCCGACGCGGTGCTCAAGAAGGTCTACTTCGGCAACGCGCTCCGGATCACCGGGCGGCTCCCGCAGGGCGGTTTCCCGCGCTAGGATCGGTCCGCGCGTGAGGATCGGTCCTTTCGCCGGGACCGGTCCGCGCGTGCGGCGGCGCGCGCAAGCCGTCGGTGCGTCGCCGGCGTCGCCAGTTGCCGCAGTGCGTCCTTCCCGATCCACCGCGGCGTCGCCTCCGGCGCCGCGGCCAGCCGCGTGGCGACCGCGACCGCTCGCGCGTGGAGTGCCCCGTTGCGGCAGCCGACCGACCGCAGTGCCCAGTTGACGGCCTTCTTCACGAAGTTGCGCTCATCGCACGCCTCGCGCTCCACGAGCGCCAGGGCGGCCTCGAACCGGGAGTCCGGCGCTGTCCGGTCGTGCAGCGCGAGCGACGCGATCAGGGCGAAGCCGGCGCGCTTCACGAACTCGCGCTTTCGCCCGCACCAGATGCCCACCTTCCCCCACGCGTGCGGGGTGCGGTCGAACAGGTGCATCACCGCGGTATCGCAATCGCCCCAGTTCTCGAAGTCGCGGGACCACCGATCCATCTGCGACGCGGTGACGCGCGCCGGTTCATCGACGAAGGCGGCGAGCAGGCGTGCCTCGTACCAGCCGGTCTCCCAGAGGGCGAGTGCCAGTGTGTGATCCCGGCCGAGCCGGGCGGCGAGTCGGCGGATCTCCGCCACGCTGACGCCGAAGACCTTGCGCGCGACCAGGCCGTAGCGCGCCATCCCGTGCCGGTTCCGCGCCGTGCCCATGCGCCGCAGCTCGCGCAGCGCGCGGTCCACGCTGACCGCCGCCTCTTCCGTCCGGGCCGACGATCCCGGATCACGCGGCTTCGACTGTCGCATCATGGCCCTCCCGGAGTCGGGCAACGGTGTAAAGGAACGGTGCGCCCGCACGGCCGGCCGGGCGAGGATCAGTGGCGCACGAGCACGAAATGTACGATTTTCCCCGACCGTCCAACGACCAGAGGCCCCGGTGTCCCTCGACCTGCGCTACGTCCTTCGCAGTCTCTCCCGTGCACCGGGCTTCGCCCTGGCCGTGATCCTCACGCTCGGACTCGGGATCGGGGCCAACACCGCGATCTTCAGCGCCGTGCGCGGTGTCCTGCTCCGCCCGCTGCCTCACGCGGAGGGCGAGCGCCTCATGTACCTGCGGCAGTCGATCGCGGCGCAGGACCAGACGAACATCGCGTTCTCGGTCCCCGAGATCAACGACTTCCGCGACGGGGCGCATACGCTGGAACAGATCGCCGAGTACTCGCCGCTCACGCTGAGCCTCGTCGAGGCGCAGGACGCGACGCAGATCGACGTGGGGCTCGTGACCGGCAACTACCTCCCGGTCATGGGACTCCGTCCCGTCCTCGGCCGCGGCTTCACCACCGGCGACGACGGCGCCGGCGCCGCGCCGGTCATCCTGCTCGGCCACGCCTACTGGCTCACGCACTTCAGCGGCGATAGCGCGATCGTCGGCAAGTCGATGCGCATCGGCAATCGGCCGGTGGAGGTGATCGGCGTACTGCAGCCGGCCCCGTTCTTCCCCGGTCGCATCGACGCGCTCATGAACATGTCCATCAGCGAGCACCACGTGAGCGCGATGATGGTCCAGGGGCGCTCGCACCGGATGACGGAGATGATCGCACGCCTCGCCCCCGGCGCCACGGTTGAGCAGGCGCGCGCCGAGGTCGATGCCGTCACCGCGCGCGTGCACCAACAGTTCCCCGAGGCGTACGACGCGGCCGCCGGCTATCGCGTGACCGTGACGCCATTCAAGGAAGTGCTCGGCGCCGACGCGCGCCTCACCCTCTGGCTCCTGATGGGTGTGGCGGCCTTCGTGCTGGTGATCGCCTGCGCCAACGTCGCCAACCTCACGCTGATGCGCGGCGTGCGCCGCGAGCACGAGATGACCGTGCGCGCCGCCCTCGGCGCCGGTAGCGGCCGGCTGAGGCGGTTGTTGCTGGCCGAGAACCTCGTGCTCGCGCTCGCCGGTGCGGCGCTCGGACTTTTGGTGGCCTACGTGGGCGTGGGCACGCTCTCGAGCTTCGTCGCGCGCTACTCGCCGCGCGCGAGTGAGATCGCGCTCGACGGTGTGGTGCTCGGCTTCACGCTGCTCCTCGCGTTCGTGGTGGCGGTCCTCCTCTCGTTCGCGCCGCGCGTGGGGGGCGAAGGGACGCTGGGCGCCGGCCTCTCGGCGGGGAGCACGCGCTCGACGGGCGGCCTGCGCCGGCGGCGCCTGCAGCAAGCGCTCGTGGTGACGCAGGTGGCAGTGAGCGTGATCCTCCTCTCGGGGGCGGGGCTCCTCGTGCGGTCGATGCAGCTGCTCGCGGCCGTCGATCCGGGTCTCGACACGAAGAACGTGCTCACCATGGAAGTGCCGCTCGACTTCACCGCGATGACCGATCCCATCAAGGCCGTCAATCAGTACGAGCAGATGCAGCGCGAACTCGCCACGCTCCCGGGCGTCCGTGTGGCCGGGCTCGGGTCCACCGTGCCGCTGCGCGCGTCGGGGATCATGCTCGAGATCAAGGCCGAGGGCCGCACGCTCGGCGCGGGCGAGCCGGTACCGATGTCGGAGTACCGCACGGCGGACCCCGACTACTTCAAGGCCGCGGGGATGAGGATCGTGGCGGGGCGCGAGTTCTCGACCACCGACCTGCGCGACGGCAGCAAAGTGGTGATCATCAACAAGACACTGGCGGACCGGCTCTTCCCGGGCATCGATCCGCTCGGCCGTCAGGTGGCGTGGACCGGCGACGTCCTCCGGTTCATCGGCGTCTCGGGCGACTGGCGCACCGTGGTGGGCGTGGTGGGCGATACCAAGGATGGGGGACTCGACGCCAAGCCGATGAACGTGACCTTCACCCCGTTCGCGCAGGGCGACTTCCCCACCGGCGGACTCGTGATCCGCAGCGACGTGGATCCGAGCGGCCTCGCGACGGCGGCCCGCGCGATCGTGCGGTCGATCGCGCCGCAACAGCCGATCGAGAACGTGATGCCCCTCGACGACATCCGCGACGAGAGCGTGGGTCCGCGCCGCATCAACGCGTTGCTGGTGGGGTCCTTCGGCCTGCTTGCGCTGATCATCGCCGCCATCGGCATCGGCGCGGTGCTCGCCTTCTCGGTCAGCGCGCGCACGAACGAGATCGGCATCCGCATGAGTCTCGGGGCCGATCCGCGTCAGGTGCAGGGGATGATCCTGCGCGAGGGCGGACTGCTCGTGGGCCTGGGGCTGCTCGCCGGCGTGGCCGGCTCACTGCTCCTCGCGCGCAGCATCAGTGCGCTGCTCTATGGCGTCGCACCGCGCGATCCCGCCACGCTCGTCGTCGTGGCGCTGGTCATGGGCGCGATCGGCGTGACGGCCTGCTGGCTGCCGGCGGCGCGCGCGAGCCGGATCGATCCGTCGGACGCGTTGCGGGCGCAGTAGGCGCGCCGAAGGTCATCGCAGGCCTTCCGTAAGGAATGGGTGCAGGTCACCGTACGTACTGCATGACGAGGAAGTGCACACCCTGCGGTGACCTGATCCCGCAGAAGCGGCCGACGCTGGCCGCTTCCTTGACCCCGAGGTAGACCGACCCGCCGAGTCGCACGGCCTCTCGCGCTGCCGCATCGGCATCACTCACGGTGAAGTACGGCATCCAGCAGGGCGGGACGCCGTGCATCTCCGGGGTGATCGCCATCATCCCAGCGACGTATCGGTCGCCGAGTTTGAAGGTCGTGTAAGGCATCGACTGTCCGGGCATGGCCTCGGCGGTCCAGCCGAACAGCGCCTCATAGAACGCCCGCGCGCGATCGACGTCGCTGGTCATGAGCTCGAACCAGCTCGGCGCACCGACGAGGCTCTCGTCCGCGTCGGTGCCCTGGTCCTGTCGCGGTTGCCAGAGGTCGAAGTTCGCGTTCGTGGGGTCCCAGCACTCGGCCATGCGGCCGCTGGGGCCGATGTCGAACGCCGCGCCGGCCCGACCGCCGAGCGTTGCCGCACGCGCCGCAGTGGCGTCGACGTCCTCCACACGCACCATCACGCCGATCCCCGGCATCGTTCCCGGCGGCGTCTGTGGGCCGGCCAGATCGAAGATGCCGCCGACGTCGCGCCCGCCGACCTGGCACCGGTGCCCCATTCCCGGGATCGGCTGGTACGTCCAGCCGAGCAGCGCGGCGAAGAAGGCCTGCGCCTCGGCGGGGTGCGGTGTGACGATGTTGATCCAGCAGAACTCACCGGGTTCGCGGCGTCGGAGCGGCATGATGCGGTCTCGTCGGTCGGGTGTGCGGGCTATCGGCCCCAGTGGCCGCCACCATATTCCTGAATATGCACGGCACGTCGCCGGACGGCTCCTCCGTCGGGCGTCCCACTCGTACCAGCGAGCAGCGTCCATGGCCACCATCGCATTCCTCGGCACCGGACTCCTCGGCGCCGCCTTCGTCGAGGCCGCCTGCAAGCGAGGCGACCGCGTCACGGTATGGAACCGCACGACGGCGAAGGCCCGCGCGCTGCAGCAGTTCGGTGCCCACGTCGCCGGCTCTCCGGAGATGGCGGTACGGGGCGCCGCACGCGTGCATCTGGTGCTGCAGGACGATGCCTCGGTGGAGGATGTGGTTCGCGCGTTGCGCCCCGGGCTCGCACCGGGGGCGATCATCGTGGATCACACGACCACGCTGCCCGCGCTCACCGCCGCGCGCGCGACGCGCCTCAACGCGGAGGGGGTGCGCTACCTGCACTGCCCCGTGTTCATCGGTCCCGCCGCCGCGCGGGAGTCGCAGGGGATCATCATGGCGTGCGGCCCGCGCGCGCTCTTCGACGAGGTCGAGCCCGCCCTCGGACTGCAGGCGCAGCGCGTCGAGTACCTGGGCGAACGCAACGACCTCGCGGCGGTGATGAAGCTCTGCGGCAACGCGTACATCATCGGCACCGGCGGGCTGCTCTCGGACATCTTCTCGATCGCGGCGAATGCGACGGTGAAGCCGGGCGAGGCGCTCTCGTTGCTCAACTTCTTCTTCGGCGCCGGGATCATCGCCGGCCGAGGGACGAAGATGGCCGCCGGCGACTACACCGCGAGCTTCGAACTCACGATGGCACGCAAGGATGTGCGGCTCATGATCGAGACCGCCGGTGCGCTGCCGCTCGCACTGCTCCCGGGGCTCGCCGCACGGATGGATGAGCTGATCGGCGACGGCAACGGCGCGCTCGACATGGGTGTGATGGCCAAGGACGCGATCGCACGGGCGGGGTGACGGCCCCGGGTTCCGGCTTGCGGAAGCGTGGTCGCGACCCTAGAATCGCGCGTCCACCAACCCGGAGCCAAGCACCGTGGAACAGCCCCCGAAGTGGTACTTGCCGGTCGCCATCATCGCCCTGCTCTGGAACCTCGTCGGCTGCGCCGCGTACCTGAGCGACGTGATGCTCAAGCCCGAGGACATCGCGAAGATGACCGCGGCGCAGCAGGCGATGTACAACGCGCGCCCCGCCTGGTCGGTCGCGGCGACCGCGATAGCGGTCTGGGCGGGCGCACTCGGCTCCCTCGGCCTGATCCTGCGCAAGCGCTGGGCGACGCCCCTGCTGGTCGCATCGGTGCTGGGCGTCGTGGCGCAGGACATCTCGCTCTTCGGGATGGGCCCGGCGGAGGCCACGCCGGAAGCGGCCGCGTTCGCCATCCAGGGCATGGTGCTGCTGATCGCGGTGGGACTCGTGCTCCTCGCGCGGAAGGCGACGGCGCATCGCTGGATCGCGTAAGGTGCGCCGCCTGTTGCTGCTGCTCGCGCTGCCGGTGTCCGTCACGGCGCAACCTCCGGCGCGCGCAGCCGCGACGACGGCGGCGCCGGCACCACCGACCGCCATCCGTGCGATCCGCGAGGCCGATCTCCGCCGCGACCTCTTCGCCATGGCCTCGCCGGCGATGCGCGGCCGCGAGGGTGGCACGCTCGACGAGATGAAGGCGTCGATCTGGGTGGCCGAGCAGTACGCGCGCATCGGCCTCGAACCGGCCGGCGACGACGGCACCTGGTTCCAGTGGTTCGACATCACGCGCACGCGCGTGGCGGTGAGCGCGAGCCGCGCGAGCATCGGCGGCCGGATGCTGACGATCTTCGGCGACATCATCCCGCTCGGCGTCGCACCGGTCGAGGCGACGGGGCCCGTCCTCTGGCTCGCCGACCCGGCGGACACGACGATCGACCTCCGGGGGCGCATCGTCGCCACTCTGCTGCGCGCACCGGCGCCGGGCAGCATCCGCCAGTACAGCTATCCGGGAGCGTCGCGCTACGCGGCGGCGGCCGTCGCGGGTGCGCTCGCACGCCTCACGCGCCGCGGCGCCGCTGCCGTGCTGCTCGTCGCCGATCAGGTGGTCGACGATGACTTCGCCGCGCTCGCCGTCCAGCGCGCACGCGGTGACTACGACGTGGACCACGCGACGCCGCGCGCCGCGGGGGGATCCGATCGTGTGGCGCCCGTGCCGGGGCTCGGCGTCGGCCCGACACCCGCGTACATGGTGCGTGCCGCGATGGCGGCGACGCTGCAGCAGGCTCCCGAGGTCGCGCTCTCGGTCCGACTCGAGCGGTTCGACGTGCCGTCGGTGAACGTCATCGGCAGGCTGCGCGGCACCGACCCGGTGTTGCGCGAGGAGTACGTGCTCTACAGCTCGCACCAGGACGCCAATGGCGTGCGCCTGCTCGTCCCCGGCGATTCGGTGCTCGCCGGCGCGGACGACAATGCGTCAGTGAGCGTGGCGCAGTTCGCGGCGGCACGGGCCTTCGTCGCGCAGCGCCCCAAGCGCTCCGTGCTCTTCGTCCACCACGGCGCCGAGGAGCGCGGCCTGCTGGGATCGCGCTACCACTCGGCGCACCCGGTGGTTCCGCTGGCGCAGATCGTGACCGTGCTCAACGGCGACATGATCGGCCGGAACAATCCCGACACGGCGGCCCTGCTCGGCGTGCAACCGCCGCATCGCGTCTCGGCGGAACTCGTCACGATGGCACTGCAGGCCAACGCCCAGACGGGCCGCTTCGTGGTCGATACGCTGTGGGACCGCCCGACCCACCCCGAAGGATGGTACTTCCGGAGCGATCACCTGCCCTACGCGCGCCTGGGCATCCCGGCCTTGATGTACACGACCAACCTGCACGACGACTATCACACCGCGGGCGACCTCCCCGAACGGATCGACTACGCCAAGCTCACGCGGATGGCGCAGTGGATGTACCTCACCGGATGGTACGTGGCCAATGCACCGAAGCGGCCGGCGGTGGACGCGGGGTTCAAGCTCGAGCGCTGAATCAGCTCCACGCCACGACGGCGCGCCGGCGATCGGCGACGCATGGTGCCGGAACGGAAGCGGGGCCCGGGCATGCGCCCGGGCCCCGCTTCGTACCGGCTGCCACGGCTAGCGGTTGAGCAGGATCTCCGAGCGCAGGTAGATGAAGCGCCCGTTGTACCCGAACGGCGATGCCCCGGGATAGATGAACGTCCCGTTGTTCGTGTTGTCCGACACCTGGACCTGGTCGGGATAGATGTTCAGCAGGTTCCGCGCGCCGAAGGAGATGTTGACCGCCTGGAAGCGGTACCCCAGCTCACCGTCGAGCAGCATCTTGGCGCCGAAGGTCTCGAGTCCGTCGAGACTGCCGTCCACGTAGCTGCCGTAGTCGGACGCGCGTGCCATGGCATGGAAGCGGCCCAGCGAGTAGTTGGTCGTCAACGACGACCGCCGATCGGGACGATTGCGTTCGATCGCGTTGATCGTGACGATGTCGAGCGCGCTCGTGTAGATCGTCGCCGTCCCCTGCAGGATCGCCGGGAGCGGGCTCACGCGGGTGATCTTGTTCTTGGAGAAGTTGAAGGCGAACGAGAAGTCGAAGGTGCCGTTCCCCGCGAGCATCCGATAGTTCGCGACGACGTCGATGCCGTCGGACTTGGTGTCGAGCGCGTTGGTCGGGAACTGCACCGCGGCGATCGAGGTGAAGCCCGAGTCGAGCAGGATGTCCGCCACCACCGGATCCGACGTGCCGTCGAAGGTCGCGCCGAGCAGGATGCGATCCTTGATGGTGATGTGGTAGATGTCGACGTTGAGGTTCAGGTTGTTCGTCGGCGACCAGGCGAAGCCGGTGCTCAGGTTGATCGACTTCTCCTCCTGCAGCGGCTTGGCGCCGAACACGCGCGAGGCGCGGTTGGTCACCGGGAAGTTGCCGACCTCGATGAGCACGCCGTTCTGGATCGCGGTCGTGGTATGGCTGTACCAGCTCTGCTGCAGACCGGGGGCACGGAATCCCGTGCTCATGGCGCCGCGCATCACGAACTTGCGGTCGGGCTGCCAGCGCATCGCGGCCTTGCCGGTGAAGGCCTGACCGAAGTCGCTGTAGCTCTCGAACCGGCCGGCCGCGTTCACCAGCACCGACTGCGAGAGATTCGTCTCGAGGTCGACGTAGCCGCCGAAGTTGGTGCGGCTGTTCTCGCTCGCGTCGCTCGGGGCGAAGCCCTGGAAGACCGAGGAGCCACCCTGCGCCACGCTGCTGCTGTCGCGCGTCAGGTGATAGCCCTGGATCCACGACGCGCGCTCACCGGCGATGACCTCGTAGTTCTCGCGGCGGAAGGCGACGCCGACCGCGACGTTCACCGGGTTGGCGAGGCCCATCTGCATCGCCTTCGACAGGTTCGCACTGAGGTTGAACTCGCCGCGACGCAGCGCGCCGGCGAAGAACGAGGTCTGGTTCGGGATGCCCGGATCATCCGACGTACCGAGCACGCCATCGGCTCCCGGCGCCGTCGGCGTGGAGAGACTCGGGCCGAGTGACGAGTTGAGCGTGTTGCGGAGGTTGAAGTCGAAGCCGTTGTAGCCGTAGTTGGCGCCGATGTCAGCCGCCCAGCCGCCGATGTCGGTGCGGATGCCGCCGGCCGCCGAGTAGTCGATCACGTTCGGCCGGAACTCCGGCAGGAATCCGAGCGGATAGATCTGGGGCCAGTTGCGGCTGTTCTGCGGCTTGCGGAAGAACCCGTTGCCGGTGCCGTCCCGGTCCGAGTAGCCGCCGAAGGCATAGAGCTCAGTCGTACCGTCGGCGCTGAGCGGGAGACGCATGTTCGCGAACGTGTGGATGTCACGTTCGATCCCGTCGCCCCAGTGCACGTTGGGCTGCGGCACGCCGGTCCGCTTGATGATCACCTGGCAATTGGCGACCGAGTCGCGCACGCCGTTGAGGTCGGGGAAGCTGCCGTCGGGGCAGGCGCGGTTGGTCGCCTCGCGCTTCATGTACTGTCCGAACAGGCTCAGCGAACCGCGGCCGAGCTTGAGGCCCACGCCGCCGCCGATGTCGTTCGTGGTGCCGTCGTTCGCGAATCCCTTGCCCGGACGATACTGGCCGGTGCTCGTGTTGATGAAGGGCGTGAACTGCCCTTCCTTGAGGACGAGATTGACCACGCCCGCGATCGCGTCGGAGCCGTACTGCGTCGAGGCGCCGTCACGCAGCACTTCGATCCGGTCGATCGCGCTCGACGGGAAGGCGTTGAGGTCGACGCCGCTGGAGCCCGGCGCCGAACCGTTGGAGAAGACGTTGAGCAGCGACGTGGTGTGCCGGCGCTGGCCGTTGATCAGCACGAGTGAATGGTCCGGCGAGAGTCCGCGCAGCGTGAACGGCCGCACGATCTCGGTCGCATCGGTCACGGCCTGCTTGGGGAAGTTCACCGACGGCGAGAGACTGGCGAGGATCTGCGTCGTCTCCGTCGACCCCGTCCGCTTGAGCTCCTCGACCGTATAGACATCCACCGGGACCGCGAGTTCCTCGGCCGCCGCGTGTTTGGCGCGCGAGCCGACGAGGGTCTGCACCGGGATGAGCTGATACGCCGAGCGCCGGAGGAGGACGTCGGCGGTGATGACCTGGCCCGCGACCGCGTTGACGATCAGCGACTCGGGGGCGTAGCCGAGCGAGCGGATCTGCATGATCCGCCGACCGGCCTGGACGCCGGCGAGCGAGTACCGGCCGCGGGAATCCGTGGTGGTGCGGAGGCCGGCCTGATCGAGCGTGATCAGCGCCCCCACGACCACGGCGCCGGTGCTGTCGGCGACCCGGCCCTGCAACCCACCCGTCTGCGCGGCGAGCGGTCGCGCGAACGCTGTCACCAGCAACGACGTGACGAGGACTCCGACTGCACGACGCACAACGGATCTGAGCATCCCTACCTCCGGTTGTCGAAGAGCACGGTACCGCGATGGATGTCCACCCTGACCATCGAGCGAAGTCGGGCGAACCCCGACAGCGCCTGGAGCGAGGCAGAACATGGCATTCACTTTCGGATTGCGAAAGCCCCCGGTCCGGCGGTTGGGGGCGGTCCGGCGATGCGGGGTGGCGCGCGCCTCGCTTCGCGGTAACGTATGGGTCGGCGCCGTGCGGACATCGAGCCACGGCCGCCGCCTGCACCGGCCTCCGACATCCGCGTCCCTCACCGCGCTCATCATGCCATCCGCCCCGCGCACGGGAACACTCTTCCTCGCCCTGCTCGGTTCGCTCTCTTGCGGGCGGGCGCCTCGGGCCGATCTCCTGCTCACGAACGCGAGCGTCTACACGCTCGCCTGGTCGGAGCCGGCGACGGACGGCACCCCCGCGACCGACGCGCCGCATGACGCCTCCGGCTGGCATCCCGATGCCACGACGATCGCGATCCGCGACGGCGCGATCCTGTTCGTCGGCAACGCGTCGGACGGCGCGCGTTTCCAGGGATCGACCACCCGCGTCATCGATCTCGCCGGCGCCGTGGTCCTCCCCGGCTTCGTCGACGCGCATACGCACACCGCCGAACTCGGCCAGTCGCTCGAACGGCTCGAACTCACCGGTATCGCGACGCCGGAGGCCGCGATCGAGCAGGTCGCGGAGCGCGCCGCCCGCACGCCCAAGGGTGAGTGGATCATCGGCTTCGGATGGGACGAGGGGGCTTGGGCCGACCGCTATCCGGACAAGCGCGCGCTCTCGGCACGCGTGCCGGATCACCCCGTCTTCCTGCGCGGCTTGCACGGCTTCGCCGGCTGGGCGAACGCTCTCGCGCTCGAGAAGGCGGGGATCACCCGCGCGACCGTGGCGCCGACCGGCGGCGAGATCCGCCGGGATGCGCGGGGCGAGCCCACCGGGCTGGTGCTCAATCGCGGGATCGAACTGCTGGACCGGGCGGTCCCCGCGCCGACCGCGGCGCAGCGCGACTCACAGGTGGTGCGCGCGCTCCGTGTGATGGCGGCGTCGGGGTTCACCGGCGTCCACGAGGCCGGCACCGCGGCGGACGTCGTCGCGTCCCTCGAGCGTCTCGCCGACGCGGACCGGCTCCCGGTGCGCGTGTACGCCATGCTCGACGGTCGGAACGCGGCGCTGCTCGGCGAGTGGCGCGCGCGAGGGCCGTTCACGCACGCCAACGGCTCGCTCGTGATCCGCGCCGTGAAGGCGTACTATGACGGCGCACTCGGCTCGCGCGGGGCGCAACTGCTCGCGGATTACGCGGATCGGCCGGGGCACCGCGGGGTGAGCGGCGCGAACTACGGATTCGACCGCGCCTCGGTCGCGCAGACCATGGCGGCGGGATTCCAGGTGGGGATCCACGCGATCGGGGACGCGGGCAACCGTGCCTCGCTCGACTTCATCGACTCGGTGGTCGCTGCCGCCCCTCCGGCGAGCCCGCCGCGGCACCGGATCGAACATGCGCAGGTCATCTCGCCCGCGGACATGCCGCGGTTCGCGCGCAGCGGGATCATCGCGAGCATGCAGCCACCGCACGCCGTGGAGGACAAGGGATGGGTGGAAGCGAGGCTCGGACCGGCGCGCACCGAGGGCGCCTATGCGTGGCGGACGCTGCGGCGAGGCGGAGCCCATCTCGCGTTCTCGTCCGACCTGCCCGGATCGAGCTGGGAGCTGTTCTATGGACTGCACTCGGCGATCACGCGTCAGGACACCACGGGCGCACCGGCCGACGGATTCACGCCGACCCAACGCATGACCGCCGAGGAAGCGGTGCGCGGCTACACCGTCTGGAACGCGTTCGCCGGATTCGACGAGGCCCGCGGCGGGACGATCGCGGTGGGGAAGCGGGCCGACCTCACGGTGATCGACGTCGATCCCTTCCGGATGGGGCGGCCGCAGGAGCTGTTGAGCGGCCATGTCCTGCTGACGGTCTCCAACGGGCGGATCACGCACGAGCGCGAACGCTGAGCGCGGTCATGCCGCGGGCGGCACGTCTCTCATCACGAGGAGCCAACAGATGCCGAAGGTGTGGAAGAAGGGCCGAGGGAAGCTCGGGTTCCTCGAGCCGCTGCTGGGCACGTGGTCGGCCGCGACCTCGTCGCCGAGGGGGCCGTTGACGTGTCACCGGACGCTCTCTCCGATCCTCGGCGGATCCCGGGTGCTGCTCGAGGCGCGCTGGGAGTTCGGTCCGGGCGCGGCCTATGAGGAGCTCGCGATCATCGGAGCGGGTGACGACGGCGCGGTGCACTTCTGGTCGTTCACGTCGGACGGCAAGCGGTCGGAGGGGGCGCAGACCGACGTCACGGACGTGCACCCTGAGGCGATCGGCTTCGAAGCGCAGATGCCGGCCGGGGTCGCGCGCATGGTCTACTGGCCGGCCGACGACGGCGGGTTCCACTGGGCCGTCGAATCGAAGAACAAGAAGGGCTGGAAACGCTTCACCGAGCATCACTACCGGCGTACGAAAGCACGCTAGTGAGTGCGCCCGGTTCCCTGCCCTGCCATCCCATCGTTCCGCCTCGCCGGATCCGCGAACGACCTCCCGGCGTGGAGGGGCACCTGATGATCGATCACCTTTGACGGCGCGCCGGGAAGGTCGTGGCGCTACGGGACTCTCCGAGCGAGGAGATTCACGTGGTACGTCCCTCCCGCACCCGTGAGCTCGAGCACGCCCTGGTGGGGTGCGCCGGCGTTGGTGGCGACTGCGGCGTTCGACGGCGCGGTGAGGACGCTGCAGTTCGCCACGCAGTCGAGCGAGCGCCAGTAGAGCGCACCGTCCTCGTTCGCGACGACGATGATCGCTGCACCCAGGAGATGGGCGCCCCGCGACGTCAGCGGACCGAGTGCGGTCGCGAGCGCGGCACCGCGCTCGCCGGTCGGCCGCGCGAGGACCGTGGCCGCCGCAGTGGCGACCGCCGCCTCGTCGGCGGACGATGCGCGCGGACCCTCGAGCGCGGAGATCACGATCCGCGCGCTCTCGCCGACCTCGAGGGCCAGCGAGCGAAGCGGGCGCGTCCCGAGCGCCTGATCGAGCCGGATCGAGACAGGCGCGTCGGCGGGGAACGGCGTGCTGCCGAGCGCCCCGCCGGACCCTGCCTCGGTGAGCAGGAAGAACGGCTCGTCCTGCGCATCACCGGCGAACCGCGGCGTCGTGAGCGCAGCGGCGTGCACGGTCTCCAGCGTGATGGCGAGGCGCGCGGACGCCGGGCCGCGGGAGGGCGCGAAGAACGAGCCGAGGGCCCAGACGGGGACGGCGGCGGCCGCCAACACGGTGGTCTTGAGGAACACGGGGGGTCCTGTTGCAGGAGATGGACGGGGCGCGGTCGCGTGCTGCACGGCAACTACCTGCTGGTCGGATGGCCGCGTCACAGATCGCCTCCCGCCAGCGGGATCGGCGATTCCTCCGTAGACTTTCTGTCCCGCGCGCGCCGCACATCCCGCCAACTGCCCACTTCCCCATGCGCATCTCCCGCCTCGTCCGCACGTCGCTCATCGGAGCGCTCCTCGTCCCCGCCCTCGTGCTCGAAGCGCAGCAAGCGGCCCCGGCGCCCGTCTCCGGCCGCGTCCCCCTGACGTTCCCCACGGACGACCCCGTCATCAAGCGGATCTGGTCGGTCGGCATGGACAGCTCGATGACCGAGCGGCTGGCGCAGGTGCTCTTCGATTCGATCGGTCCGCGGCTCACCGGCAGCCCGGGATTCGCCTCGGCGAGTGACTGGGTGGTGAGCCAGTACAAGGCGTGGGGCATCGAGGCGCGGCGCGACGCGTACGGCACGTGGCGCGGATGGCGTCGCGGCCTCTCGCATGTGGACCTCGTGGGGCCGCGCGTGCGCTCGCTCGAGGGGACGATGCTCGCGTGGAGCCCGGGCACCAAGGGCAAGGCCGTCACCGCCGAGGCGATCGTGCTGCCGAGGTTCAAGGACAGCACGGAGTTCGTCAAGTGGTTGCCGAAGGCGAGGGGGAAGATCGTGCTCCTCTCGCCGTCGTGGCCCACCTGCCGACCCTCGGAGGATTGGTTCCGATTCGCCACGCCGGCGTCGAAGGCGCGCATGGATTCGCTCGTGACCACCATGCAGGCCGAGTGGGCGAGCGACACCCGTGACAGCACCCGACTCTACCGCGGCACCGGGCGCTCGATGGGACTCGGTACCGGCACCCTCGGGCTCCGGCTCGAGCAGGCCGGCGTCGCCGGGATGATCACGTCGCGCAACAAGCTCAGCGGCTTCGGAACCGGCGGTGGATTCCCCGGTGGCGGTCGCGGGCCGGGCGGGCCGGGTGGAGCGGGGGCCGCGGCGCCCGCGGGCAACATGAGCGGCGGCGGAGCCGCCGCGGCCATGCGGGCGCTCGCACCCGCCGCACCGCAGGGGACCGGCGGCTGGGGCGTGATCGAGATCTTCGAGACGTACAACACCGTCGCACCGGCCATGACGCTCACCTGCGAGGACTACTCGCTCGTCTACCGTCTCGCCGAGAACGGCCAGAAGCCGATGGTGCGCATCGATGCCGACGCCGATCTGCTCGGCGAAGTGCCCGCCTTCAACACGATCGCGACGATCCGCGGACGCGAGAAGCCGGACGAGTACGTGATCCTCTCGGCGCACTTCGACTCGTGGGACGGGTCGTCCGGCGCGACCGACAACGGCACCGGCACGCTGATGGCGATGGAGGCGATGCGCATCCTCAAGAAGGTCTATCCGAACCCGCGGCGCACGATCATCGTCGGGCACTGGGCGAGCGAGGAGCAGGGCCTGAACGGCTCGCGCGCCTTCGCCAACGATCACCCCGAGGTGATGCGCGGCCTGCAGGCGCTCTTCAACCAGGACAACGGCACCGGACGGGTGCAGTCGCTCTCGGCCGCCGGCCTCACGAACATCGGACCGCACCTGCGCGACTGGTACGCCAAGCTGCCGAGCTTCTACACCGACAGCATGAGCGCGAACGCGGTGTCGTGGAGCTTCCGGGACACGCCCACCGGCAATCCGGGCGGCACCGATGGCGCGGTCTTCGCCTGCTACGCGACGCCGTCGGTCGGCATGGGCGCGGTGGGCTGGAACTACAACAGCTACACCTGGCACACCAATCGCGACACGTACGACAAGGTCGTGTTCGACGACCTCCGGCACAACGCGACCCTCGCGGCGATGATGGCGTACCTCGCGTCGGAGGACCCGACCTTCATCGACCGCACCAAGTCGCCGGGCACCTGGCCGGCGGACTGGCCGGCGAACTGCGGCAATGCACCGAGGCGGACCAATCCGCGCTTCTGATCCGAAGACACGGCCGCGCGCCGCCACCCCGAGCTACACGGCCGGGGGGGCGGCGCCGCCGCTTTGGGCGCGTCCGGATGACGCGCTCGCGGATGCCGGCATCGAGGGCGAGAGCGTCGTGGCGCGCGTCCGGGTGGTCGCGATGGGGCTCCTGCTCATCGCCCCGACCTGGAACATCGTGCGGCACCCCGACGTGCCGATGTTCGTCTCGGGATTCGTCGTCACGCTGGTGGCCGCGCTGATCTCGGTGGTGATCTGGCGGCTGGTCTCCCGCCGGGAGTGGCGTCTCTGGATCGGCTTCGCCTCGAGCGCCTTCGACGTGACGATGGTGAGCACCGCGCTGTTCAGCTTCTTCCTGGTGAGTTCGCCGCTGGTGGCGCTCAACTCGAAGGTGACCTTCGAGATGTACTTCCTCGCGATCACGGCGACGAGCCTGCGCTACGACGCGCGGATCTGCATCGCGGCCGGGGCGCTGGCGGCGGTGCAGTACGGGGCGATGTGGGTGGCGGGCGGCATGCTCCACGATCTCCGGGATCCGTCGCTCGTGGCCGACGCCGGTCCCTACCTTCCGGTCGACCTGGCGACGCGGCTCTTGCTGATCGGCATCGCCACGCTGCTCTCGGTGACGCTGGTCCAGCGGGCGCAGCGCCTGCTCTACCTCGCGGCGCGCGACCGCCTCACCGGGCTCTTCAACCGCGGTCACTTCGATCGCGCGCTCGAACTCGCGCTCGAGTCGGCGTCGCGCAGCGGGCAGCCGCTCTCGCTCGCGATCCTCGACATCGACCATTTCAAGGAGATCAACGACGCGTACGGTCACTCGCGTGGCGACCGGGCCCTCCGGGCGCTCGCCGACCGCCTCGCGAACACCATGCGCCGCACCGACATCGTGGCGCGCTACGGCGGCGAGGAGTTCGTCGTGCTCATGCCCGGAACGCCCCCCGAGGCGGCGCTCATGCGCATCGAGTCGCTCCGCCTCGAACTCGCGGCCACGCCGCTCGTGCTCTCCGACGGCCGGACCATCGCGCTCAACTTCTCCGCCGGTGTGGCCGGCGCTCCCACCGATGGCGGCATCGACCGGACGCCGCTGGCGGCGGGCCTCGGGGAGCCGGACGCACTGTTGATGCTGGCGGACGAACGCCTTCTCGAAGCGAAGCGCTCGGGGCGCGCGCGTACCTACGGACCGGGGACCACACTCACGGGGCCACCGCCGGCACGACGCTCGACCGGGGCGTACCGGGTGCGCTAGGCCGGCGAACGAGTCAGGCGAGCCGCGCGATCGCGCGCAGCCCTTCCTCACCCACGTCGAGGCTGAACGCGTTGACGTAGAGCGCGATGTGGGCATCGCACACCGCGTCCGACATCTCCTGTGCGTGGGCGCGCACGTATGCGCGGCTCGCCTCGGGACGGTCGAACGCGTACTGCACCGACGCGCGGATCGCCCGCTCGGCGGCCGCGCGCGTGGCCTCGTCCAGGTCGGCCCGCGCGCAGATCCCGGCCAGCGGCACCGGGAGCCCGGTCTCCCGCTCCCACCAGTCACCGAGATCGATCGCCTTCACCAATCCGTGATCGGTGTAGGTGAAGCGGCTCTCGTGGATGATCAGCCCGGCGTCGACCTCGCCCGCCGCCACGGCGCGCAGGATGCGGTCATAGCGCAGTTCCACGATCTCGCCGAGGGCGGGCGCGGCGAGACGGAGCAGCTTGAATGCGGTGGTCTCGCGCCCGGGGATCGCGATCCGGCCGCGCACCGCCTCGGCGAAAGGCGTCGGCGTACGCGTGACGACGAGCGGCCCGACCCCCTTCCCCAACGCGGCACCGCTGCGCAGCAGGCGGTAGCGATCCCCGACACCGGCGAAGGCGCCGACGCTCAGCTTGGTCAGGTGGAACTCGCCGTCGTGCGCCCGTCGGTTGAGCTCCTCGATGTCGAGCAGCACCGACCGCACGCGGAACGGTGCGTCGACGAGCCCATGCGCCAACGCGTGGAAGGCGAAGGTGTCATTGGGACAGGGCGAGTAGCCGAAGGTCAGCTCGCGCAACGCACGAACTCCCGCACGAGCGACGGCGTGGCCGCCGTGATCGCGGCGAAGGCGGCGTCGAAGTGCCAGCGGGCGCGATCGGTCTCCTCGATCTCGTTCGAGATGGCGCGGATCTCGATCGCCGGCACGCCCGCGAGCTCGGCGGCGCGGAGCACGGCGAATCCCTCCATGGCCTCCACATCGCACTCGGACGCGCCACCGACGCGCGCGCTGGTGCCGATGACGAACCGTCGTGCCTCGGGCAGCACCCGCGCGGCCGCGGCGAGGAGGCCCGGATCGGCCGCGACGGTGCTGGGCGCGAAGAGGGCCGGAACGCCGAGGTCGGAGTACCGCGTCGCGGTGCCGATCACGAGTGCGGCGGGCGGGAGGGCGAGTCGTCGCCGGGCGCCGGCGATCCCGACATGGAGGATCATCGTGGGGCGGTGCCGGGCGATGGCCATGGCGGTCGCGGCCCCTGCCTCAACCGGGCCGACGCCGCATTCCAGCGCGAGCCATCCATCCGGGGACGCGAGTTCGCGAGCGGTGGCGGCCACCACCAGGATCCGCGGGGGAGTCTTCATGAGGTGCAGGAGTCTAAGGCCGGGCGGCCCTTACGGGGAGGATCCCTCGATCCAGGGGCCGTCGGAATTGTCCTTACGAAGCGACCGGCAGTCCCGTTCGGCATCGCGACACGCCGATTCGCCGAACGCCGGAGCCCCCTTTAGATTCCGCTGAACTCGAATGCGGCGCGAGCAGCGCGCGCGCCTCGCCCGGACCTCCGCCGACCGCATGACCCGACGCACCCGCGACCGATCGACGACGAAGCCGACGCCAACGAAGGCTTCGAAGGCGAGTGCGCAGCCGGCGGTCGCGCTCGCGACGTCGTCCGGTGCGCCCATCTCGGTGGTGCACGCGACGGCCGAGCTGGCGCCGTTCGCGCGCACCGGTGGCCTCGGCGAAGCGGTGCGGACGCTCGCGCGGTTCCAGGCCAAGGCCGGCATCGACGTCACGATCGTCATGCCCTACTACGGCGATGTCGCGCGCAAGGCGCCGCCCGTGACGCCGCTCGGTCCGCCGCTCCAGGTGCCCGTCGGCGGACGGTCCGAGGAGGTCACGCTCCTCGAACTCGTGCGCCCCGTCGGGCCGCCCTCCCCTCGGGTCATCTTCGTCGCGAGTCCGACCTACTTCGGCCGCGACGGCATCTACGGCGACGCGCAAGGCGAGTTCCGCGACAACGCCCGGCGCTATGCCTGCTTCTCGCTGGCCGTGATCGAGGCGCTGCCGCGCATCAGCGACGGACCGGTCGTGGTGCATGCACATGACTGGCATGCGGCGCTCGTGCCGGTGTATCTGCGCGGCCTGCTCGCGCACGACACCCGGTACGCGCGCGTGGGCGCCGTGCTCTCCGTGCACAACGCGGGCTTCCAGGGACACTACCCGGCCGCGACCATGGCCGACCTCGGCCTGCCCTGGTCGCTCTACACCCTGCACCACCTGGAGTGGTACGGGCGCATGAACCTCCTCAAGGGAGGGATGTCGCTCGCCGACGCGGTGGTGACGGTGAGTCCGACCCACGCCGATGAGCTGCGCACCGAGGCCGGCGGCTTCGGCCTGCACGATGCCTTCCGCGAGCTCGGGGCCCGGTTCATCGGGATCGTGAACGGGATCGACCAGGAGGAGTGGGATCCCGCGACCGACACGCAGATCGCGGCGCGCTTCTCCCGCGACGACCTGAGCGGCAAGGCCGCCTGCAAGGCATCGCTGCAACGCCTCTTCGGCCTTCCCAAGCGGGCGCGCACGCCGCTCGTGGGCATGAGCGCGCGCATGGTCTACCAGAAGGGCCTCGACCTGATCTTCGGCTCGGGCTTCCTGACGCTCGATGCGCAGTTCGTGTTCCTCGGCGCGGGCGAGGAGCGGTACGAACGCGCGCTGCTCGACCTGGCGCGCCGCGCGCCGGACCGGCTGGGCGTGCAGCTCAACTTCACCGATCGCCTCGAGCACCGGCTCCTCGCGGGCGCCGACCTCTGCCTGATGCCCAGCATGTACGAGCCCTGCGGCCTCACCCAGATGCGCGCGCAGCGCTACGGCGCGCTGCCGCTCGCGCGGCGCGTGGGCGGCCTCGCGGACACGATCGAGGACGGGGTCACCGGCTTCCTCTTCGACGAATACACCTCCGACGACTTCCTGCACGGCACGGCGCGCGCCGTGCTGGCCTACCGCGACGCGGCGACGTTCGCCCGGATGCAGCGCGAGGCGATGGGGCGCGACTTCGGGTGGGAACACGCCGAGGCGCGGTACCGCGACGTCTACCGTTTCGCGGCCGCCCGGAGGGGCGCGTGACCGACTCCGCGTCGCCGGCGCTCCGGCGCATCGTCATCCACGGCCATTTCTGCCAGCCTCCGCGCGAGGACCCATGGCTCGAGGAGATCCCGCGCGCGCCGCGCGCCGCCCCGTGGCATGACTTCCACGAGCGGATCGAGCGCGAGTGCTACCGCCCGGTCGTGTCGGCGCGCGTGCTGAACCCCGAGGGGAAGATCGCGCGCATCGTGAACCTCACGGCGCACATGTCGTTCAACGTCGCGCCGACGCTCCTGGACTGGCTGGAGCACCACGCGCCCACGACCTACCGCGCCATGCTCGACGGCGACCGGCAGGCCGTGCAGCGCACGGGACATGGCACGGCGATCGCGCATCCGTATCATCACGTGATCCTGCCGCTGGCGACGCGCCGCGACAAGGTGACCGAGGTCCGCTGGGGCATCGCCGACTTCCGCCGGCGCTTCGGCCGCGCGCCCGAGGGGATGTGGCTGCCGGAGACGGCCGTCGATGACGAGACGCTGGACGTGCTCGCGCAGGAAGGGATCCGGTTCACCGTGCTCGCGCCGAACCAGGTGCGGACCGTGCCGGCGAATGGCCTGCCCGGTCGCTACGTCACGACCGGCGGCCGTGGGATCGCGATCTTCGTCTACGACGGCACGCGCTCGCACAACGTCTCCTTCGGCCCGTTGCTCGCCAACGCGCGGGTCTGGAAGGCCGACCTGCTCGAGGGACAGCAGGCGCAGACGACCCCGCAGGTGATCACGGTGGCGACCGTCGGGGAGACGTTCGGGCATCACCACCGCTTCAGCGAGATGGCGTTGGCCTGGGTCGTGCAGGAGCTCAAGGCGACGCCCGACGTGGCGCTCTCCTCGTTCGCCGAGGTGCTGGCGGCGCATCCGCCCGCGGAGACGATCGCGCTGGTGGGACCGAGTTCGTGGAGCTGTCCGCATGGCGTGGGCCGCTGGCGCACCGACTGCGGGTGTCGCGAGGACGCGGCCAAGGCCCCCGATCAATCCTGGCGCGAGCCCCTCCGGCGCGGCCTGGAATCCCTGCGCGACGCCCTGCACGAGCGCTACCTCGCCGAGGCGACGCCGCTGTTCCTGGATCCATGGGCGGCGCGCGATGCGTACGGCGCCGTGGTCGCGGCGCCCGCGGCCGAGCGTGACGCGCTCGTCGCGACGCTGCTCGCTCCCGGCCTGTCGTCGGTGCAGGTGATCCGCGCGCGCGAGCTGCTCGAGATGATGCGCGACGCGCTGCGCATGTTCACGTCGAGCGCCTGGTTCTATGACGACATCGGCCGCAGCATGACGACGCAGGCGCTGCGCTATGCGGCGCGCGCGATCGAACTCGCCGGGGACGACGCCATGGAACGCGCGCTCCGCCGCGCGTTGCGGGAGGCGCTCAGCAACGATCCCGCGCTCGGCACCGGCGAGGACATCTGGGCCCAGCAGATCTGGCCGTCGGTCTCGCCGCTCGTGCGCGTCGCCGGCGGACTCGCGGCGGCGCAGGCCTTCGTGCCCGGATGGAAGGAGCCGGACACCCGCGCGTTCGACGTCGACGTGAACGCGGCCCGCGTGCTCCTCGTGCACCGGCGCACCGGACGCAAGCACGTCTTCGACGTCTCGGTGCAGCGCCGGGGCGTCGCCGATGCGCAGGCCTTCGTGCATCCGCGTCCCGACCTCGACGAGTCCGCGGACGCCGGCCGCCTCGCAGGGACGGTGCCCGTGCTGCTGCAGGACTTCCCGGAGCGGGAGCGCGAGGCGGTGCTGCACGGCGTGCGCGCGGCCCGGCAGCGCGAACTCGCGCAGCGGCTCTTCGGCGAGACCCGCCTCGCGGCGATGGCGCTCGGGGCGCCCGGTCTCGTCGACTCGGCGGTCGCGGAGCTCGACGCGGAGGTGCGCAGCATCGGCGAACGCGACGCGGCGGCCCACGTCGCGCGTGCGTCGGATCTCGTCGACCTCCTCGAGCTGAGCGGCCATCACCTGCCGTACGAGGTGCAGTCGCACTTCGCGCGGCGCGTGCGCGCCCTCGCGCCCGAGGCGCGCGGACCGTTCACCGGCCTCGCCATCCGGCTCGGCTTCGCCGAGGAGTTCCTGGCCGAGTGGGTGACCTGGTCATGACCACGACACCAGCGGAGGCGCCATGCCGTTCGTGATCTTCGTCGCGCCCTTCTTCTCCGATCCCGCGAGCCGCACCATGGCGGCGATCGCCACGCTGCCCGGCGTGCGACTCGGCGTGATCGGCCAGCAGCGGCAGGAGGAGGCCCCCGACTACCTGAGGGGACTCCTGACGGCGCACTGGCGCGTGGACGAAGTGCTCGACCCGGGGCAACTCGAGCGGGCCGCGCGCGGGCTCTCGGCGATGGTCGGCGAACCGATCCACCGGTTGTGGGGCTCGCTCGAGCAGGCGCAGGTGCCGATCGCCGAGGCGCGCGAGATGCTCGGGGTCCCCGGCATGAGCGCCGAGACCACGCGCGCGTTCCGCGACAAGGCGAGGATGAAGGACATCCTCCGCTCGGCCGGGATCCCCTGCGCACGGCATGCATTGGTGCGCTCGGTCGACGAGGGGCGCGCCGCCGCGGCGCGGATCGGCTACCCGCTCGTGGTGAAGCCACCCGACGGCGCGGGATCGGTGAGCACCTTCCGCGTCGAGAACGAGGCGCAGTTGCTCGTCGCGCTGGGCGCCGCGCCGCCGGGTGAGGAACATCCCACGCTGCTCGAGGAGTTCATCGTCGGCAGCGAGCATTCGCTCGAGACGATCTCGATCGAGGGCGAGGCGGTCTGGCATTCGCTCACGCATTACCGTCCCACACCGCTCGACGTGGTGCGCAACCAGTGGATCCAGTGGTGCGTGCTGCTGCCGCGCGAGGTCGACGACCCGCGCTTCGACGACATCAAGCGGGCGGCGGCCGGCGGGTTGTCCGCGCTCGGGATGCAGACCGGCCTCACGCACATGGAGTGGTTCCGGCGCAAGGACGGCAGCGTGGCCATCGGGGAGGTGGGGGCGCGCCCGCCGGGCGCCCAGATCACGACCCTCGTCTCGCGGGCGAACGACTTCGATTTCCTGCAGGAATGGGCGCGCACGGTCATCTTCGGCGAGTTCCGGCCGCCGGTGCGGAAGTACGCCGTGGGGGCCGCCTTCCTCCGGGGCCAGGGCACGGGCACGGTGCGCGCCGTGCACGGGATCGAGACGGTCGCGCGCGAGTTCGGCGCGATGGTGTGCGACCATCGCCTCCCCACCATCGGCATGGGGCGGACCGGGAGTTACGAAGGCGAAGGCTTCATCATCGTGCGGCATCCCGAGACGGCGGTCGTGAGCGACGCCCTCGAACGGATCGTGTCGCTCATCCACGTGGAACTCGGCTGACCCCTCAACGGACCTGACCATGAACGTCGTCTTCATCGCCCCCGGTTATCCCTCGGAGATGCCGCACTTCGTGCGCGGACTCGCCGAGCATGGCGCGCACGTGATCGGCGTGGGGGACCAACCGGTCTCGGCGCTCCCCGAGCTCGCGCGGCAGCATCTCTCCGAGTACCTGCAGGTCGCATCGCTGCGCGACGAGATGGGTGTGGTCGGCGCGCTCACGAAGTTCATGGGCGCCCGCACGGTCGATCGCGTCGTCGCCCTCTGGGAGCCTGCGGTGGTGCTCGCCGCGCGCATCCGCGAAGCGCTCGGCGTCCCGGGGATCGACCTGGAGATGGCGCACCGCTTCCGCGACAAGGACATCATGAAGCAGGTCATCCAGGCGGCGGGACTGCGCACGGCGCGTCACGCGCGCGCCGCCACGTCCGCCGAGGTGCGGGCGGCCGTGGAGAAGGTGGGCTACCCCGCGATCATCAAGCCGATCGACGGCGCCGGGTCGATGGACACCTTCCGCGTGGACACGCCGCAGGAGCTCGAGCAGGCGATCGCGCGCTTGGGGCATGTGGCCGAGGTGAACGTCGAGGAGTTCATCATCGGCGAGGAGTACCACTACGACACCATCTGCGCCGACGGCCGGGTGCTCTACGAGAACATGGGCTACTATCGCCCGAAGCCGCTGATCTCGCGCAGCAACGAGTGGGTGTCACCGCAGACGTTGGCCGTGCGCGATCTGAGCCAGCCGCACCTCCAGCCGGGCATCACGCTCGGGCGCGAGGTGCTCAAGGTGATGGGCTTCAAGACCGGCTTCACGCACATGGAGTGGTTCCTCACGCCGTCGGGCGAGGCGGTCTTCAGCGAGATCGCCGCGCGCCCGCCCGGTGCCAACACCGTGGACCTCATGAACTTCACCGCCGACATCGACGTCTTCACGGGGTATGCCGAGGCGGAACTGAAGGGCACGTTCACCGCGAACAGGCCGCGTGCGTACAACGCGATCAACATCTTCAAGCGCGCCCAGGGCCAGG
Source organism: Gemmatimonadota bacterium (assembly GCA_021413975.1). Lineage (GTDB taxonomy): Bacteria > Gemmatimonadota > Gemmatimonadetes > Gemmatimonadales > Gemmatimonadaceae > Pseudogemmatithrix. Next base: position 294,161 of record JAIOPJ010000016.1, on the reverse strand, counting down.
GGCGCATCTCGCGGATCGAGGGCCTCGCGCAACTCATGGAGCGTCACGGCGAGCACGTGATCCTGGTGGACCTGCTCCCGGTCGGCGCGCCGCGGCGCGACTGGGTGCAGACCCTGATCTCCGACGGCTACGTCGTGATCCGTCACCCCGACTGGGACACCGCCTGCCGGATCGCCGACGACTTCGGGACCGACCTCCGCCTGTTCGCGGACTGAAGGAGTGGAAGCCGGCCTCTCCCTCGCACGCTTCCCGCGACGGCGCGCCCGTCCCGGGCGGCATGTGCGCCTCCCGGGGGTCTGGTCGCCCGAGCTGGGCAACCGGCGCGATGTCTTCGTGTTCCTGCCGCCTTCGTACGACGAGGGCGGGCAGTTCCCGGTGGTCTATCTGCACGACGGCCAGAACCTCTTCGACCCGCGGCTCTCGTTCGCGGGGTCGTGGGGTGCCGACACGGCGGCCGATGCCGCCGCCCGGCTCGGATACGAGGCGATCCTGGTCGGCGTCGCGAACGCGAACGAGCGCCGGGTGGACGAGTACAGCCCGTTCATCGACCCCAAGGTCGGCGGCGGGGCCGGCGAACGGTACCTGCAGTTCCTGATCCGCACGGTGAAGCCGCGCATCGACGCCGACTACCGCACGCTGGGGGGTCGCGAGCACACCGTGATCGGCGGCGCGAGCCTCGGCGGCCTGATCTCGCTGTACGCGTTCTTCCGCTTCCCCGAGGTGTTCGGCCGCGCGTCCGTGCAGAGCCCGGCCCTCTGGTTCGCCGGCGGCGCGATCTTCGACTACGTTGCGGCGGCGTCCGCGGTGCCGGGACGGATCTTCCTGGACGTGGGCGGCAGGGAAGGAACGGGCACGTTGCGCAACGCGCGGCGCATGCGGGACCTCCTGCGCGACAAGGGCTACGAACCGGGGCGCACATTGCACTACATGGAACAGAGGACCGGGCAGCACCACGAATCCGCCTGGGGACGGCGGCTCAAGCGCGCCCTGCCCTTCCTCCTGGAGGAGCCGGCATGAGCACGCGGGTCAAGGGACATCACCACAGCTGGGACTCCCCCGCCGCCGGCCGTCGCATGCATGTGCGCTGGTTCGGGCACGGAGGCGCGCGCCTGCTCGCGTTCCCCACGACCATGGGCGATCACAACGAGTGGCCCAACCGCTACATGCCCGACGTGCTGCGCGAGAAGATCGAGCGCGGCTGGCTCACGCTCTTCACGCTCGACCAGAACCACGACCAGAGCTGGTACGACAAGAGCATCCCGGTGCACGAACGGGCCTGGCGTCACCTGCGCTATGACGCCTACCTGCGCGACGAGTTGCTCCCCTTCACCGCGCACGTGAACTCGCATCCGTTCGTGATCGCGGCCGGCGCGAGCTTCGGCGCCTACCATGCGATGTGCTTCGCGCTCCGTAATCCGCAGATGGTGAATCGCGTGATCGGCATGAGCGGCCGCTATGACATCCGCGGCATGACCGACGGCGCCTCGGATGAGCTCGTGTACAAGTGCAACCCCTTCGACTTCGTGCAGAACGAATGGGAAGCGCACCGGATCGAGGCGATGCAGCGGATGGACATCATCATCGCCTGCGGCAAGGGCGATCCGGCCTGGGGCGACAATCAGGAGTTCTCCGGCCGGCTCTGGAAGAAGGGGATCGGCAATGCCCTGCGCGGCTGGGACGGCTTCGCGCACGATTGGCCCTGGTGGGAAGACATGATCACGCTGTACGTCGACGGACACGACTGAGCCCCGGGAGCGAGGCAGACATGACGAAGCGCACGCAGCAGAAGCGGATCGGCCTCGTGGTGGGCCGCGAATGGTCCTTCCCGCCGGCATTCATCGACGAGGTGAACGGCCGCGACGCGGGCGTCACGGCCGAGTTCGCCACCATCGGTGGCACGCACCACGACGGCCCCGTCCCGTACGACGTCCTCATCGACCGCATCTCGCATGAGGTGCCGACCTACCGGTCGTACCTGAAGCACGCGGTGCTCCAGGGGCGCACCGTCATCAACAATCCGTTCATGTGGACCGCCGACGACAAGTTCTTCGGCGCGTCGCTCATCACCAAGCTCGGCGTGGTCTCGCCGCGCACGGTGCTCCTGCCCAACAAGGACTACGTCCCCGGCATCGTGCCGAGCGAATCGTTGCGCAACCTGCAATACCCGCTCGACTGGGACGGCATCCTCGAGTACGTCGGCCTCCCCTGCGTGCTCAAGGACGCGCATGGCGGTGGCTGGAAGGAGGTCTACATCTGCCGCAGCAAGGCGGAGCTCATCGAGCATTACAACGAGAGCGGCCTCCTCACGATGATCCTGCAGGAGTTCATCGACTTCGATCACTTCGTGCGGTGCATCTGCCTCGGCCAGGACGAGGTCCTCCCGATCCGCTACGACCCGCGCGCGCGGGCCTACATCGTCGACAACGAGTACATGGGGCCCAAGCTCCGGGAACGCGTCACGAAGGACTGCCGCACCATCGTGAAGGCGCTCGGCTACGACATGAACTCGATCGAGTTCGCGGTCAAGGATGGCGTGCCCTATGCGATCGACTTCATGAATCCCGCGCCCGACTTCGACATCAACTCGCTCACCCCCGGGTACTTCCAGTGGGTGGTGAGCCACATGGCCGACCTGTCGATCGCGCTCGCGAACGACCCGCGCAAGCAGGCCGAGGCGCTCGGCTGGGCGGCGATGTTCAAGGCGAGTCGCGCGTGAGCACCACCGTCGCCGCGCAGGCGGCTGCGGCGTGGCACGAGCGCCTCACGGCCGACGCGGGACTCGCTCAGGCGTCGTGGGCGCAGTTGGCGGACGACCTCAAGCGGCAGGACGTCGTGTTCGGCGGGCGGCCCCTCTGCACCGTGCTGCGCCCACGCCTCTTCGCCCCCGACGAATGGGACCGATATCGCACGCAGGCGTCGGCGTTGCTCTCCGCGTTCCGGGCCGCCAAGGCCCGCGCCGTGGCCGATCCGGCCGCGCGCGCACAGTTCCTGCTCGAGGAGTGGGAGGAGTCGCTCTTCGTCGCTTCGGCCGCACAGCACGCGGACGCGCCCTACGAACCGCTCGGCCGGCTCGACACCTTCGCGTCGCCGGATGGTCAGGGGTTCTCGGTCACCGAGTACAACGGCGAGACCCCCGCGGGGCCCTTCTACAACGATGCGATCGCCGCGGCATTCGAGCAGTTGCCGATCACGCGTGTGATGGCGCGCGACTGGTGGCTGCGCCCCCTGCCCGCCGGCGCCGGCACCATCCGTCCGCTGCTCGACGCCTGGGAGCGCTTCCGCGGGGTGCGCTCGGTGCCACGCGTGGCGATCCTCGACTGGCCGGAGGTGCCGACGCAGAGCGAGTTCCGGCTCGCCCAGGCGCAGTTCCGCGCCCGCGGCATCCCCTGCGAGATCGGCGATCCGCGCGAATGCGAGTTCGCCGGCGGCGTGCTGCGCCTGCACGGTGCGCCGGTGGACGTCGTCTACAAGCGCGTGCTGTTCGAGGAGCTCGTCACGCGCGCCGGCATCGACACGCCGGTCCTGCAGGCGATGCGCGCCGGTGCCGTGCTCATGGTGAACGGACCCCGCGGCAAGCTCCTGCACAAGAAGACCTCGCTGGCCGTGCTGAGCGATGAACGCAACGCCTCGTGGTTCGACACGGCGATGCACGCGGCGATCCGCGCGCACATCCCGTGGACGCGCGTCGTCGAGGCCCGCAGGACGCGCGGGCCCGATGGACCCGAGGTGGACCTGCTGCCCTGGTGCGCCGGGAACCGCGACCGGCTCGTGATCAAGCCGAGCGATGCGTACGGCGGCCACGGGATCGTCCTCGGCTGGACGGTCGACGCGACGACCTGGAACGCCGCACTCGCGACCGCGGTGAGCACGCCGACCATCGTCCAGCAGCGCGTCTCGATCCCCCGTGAGGTGTATCCGTCGATCGAGGGCGGCGCGCTCGCGCTCATCGAGCGCCAGGTGGACACCGCTCCGTACGTGATCGACGGCCGCTGGGTGGAGGGTGCGCTCTCGCGGCTCTCCACGGCCGAGTTGCTCAACGTCACCGCGGGCGGCGGCAGCCAGACGCCGACCTTCCTCGTCGATCGCCGTCCCTGAGTCCCACCCCTACTCGCGTGCCGCCATGCTGAAACGCCCAACGCTGACGATCGGTGTCGAAGAGGAGTACCAGATCATCGACCCCAGGACGCGTGAACTGAAGGCGTACATCTCGGAGATCCTCGAGTCGGACCACATGGTCCTGCGCCAGGTGAAGCCCGAGCTGCACCAGTCGATCGTCGAGGTGGGCACGACCGTCTGCCAGACGCCGGCCGAGGTGCGGGCGCAGCTCGTCATGCTGCGCGGTGGCCTCATGGAGCTCGCGGCCAAGCGCGACCTCAAGATCGCGGCCGCCGGCACGCATCCGTTCTCGCACTGGAAGGACCAGCCGATCACGGCGCTCGACCGCTACGTGGGCACGAAGGAGGCCATGGCGCAGCTCGCCGAGCAGCTCCTGATCTTCGGGACCCACGTGCACATCGGGATCGAGGACCGCGAGCTGATGATCGACGTGTGCAACGTCGCGCGGTACTTCCTGCCGCACATCCTCTGCCTCTCGACCTCGTCGCCGTTCTGGATCGGGCGCCGCACCGGGCTCAAGTCGTACCGATCGGTGATCTTCCGCGCCTTCCCGCGCAGTGGCGTGCCCCGCCCGCTCGCCAGCTGGGCGGACTTCAAGAACTACTCCGACACGCTCGTCGAGACGGGCTGCATCCCCGACGGCTCCAAGATCTGGTGGGACGTCCGCCCGCACCACCTGTACCCGACCCTCGAGTTCCGCATCTGCGACGTCTGCACGCGCGTCGACGAGGCCGTCTGCATCGCGGCGATCCTCCAGGCGCTCGTCCACAAGCTCTGGAAGATGCGCCGCGACAACATCACCTTCCGCGTGTATCCGTCGGACCTGATCGACGAGAACAAGTGGCGCGCGGTGCGCTACGGGCTCGACGGCAAGTTGATCGACTTCGGCAAGCGCACCGAACAGCCGGCGCGGGAGCTCATCCGCGAGTTCATCGAGTGGTTCCTCGGCGACGTGCTCGACGAGCTCGGCACGCGCAAGGAGGTCGAGTACGCCTTCCGCATCCTCGACGAGGGATCGAGCGCCGATCGCCAACTGAAGGTCTTCGACGAGTCCGGCGGTGACATGAAGGCGGTCGTCGACCACCTCATCCGCGAGACCGAGGAAGGGGTTCTGTAGTCCCCCACCCCGCATCAGCGGTTCCCCGACCTGCGCGACCGGCAGGCCGGACCGATACTGTATCACTGCTCCGGCGCTCCGCACGAGCCCGGCCGACCTCAGCCCACACACGCCGCATGGCCCGCTACCGCCCGCTCATCGCCGTCACCATGCAGACCCTGCAGTCGATCGACGGCATCCCCGCCGGTCTGCCGCAGTCGGTGGTGATGAACCAGCGCTACTACCACGCGGTCACGCTCGTGGGGGCGGTGCCCGCGCTCGTGCCCCTGCTCGACGACGACGAGGACACGCTGCGCGAGCTCTACGAGCGCGTGGACGGCGTGCTCGTGCCCGGCGGTGTGGACATGGACCCGGCGACGTACGGCGAGGAACCCCATCCCCGGCTCGGCAATCTCGACCCCGCGCGCGATCGCACCGAACTCATGCTGGCCCGTTGGGCGATCGAGGACAAGAAGCCGTTCCTCGGACTCTGCCGCGGCGCGCAGGTGCTCAACGTCGCGCAGGGGGGCACGCTCTGGCAGGACCTCGAGCACCAGTGCACCACCGCGATGAAGCACGACTACTTCCCCACCTTCGGCTTCGAGCGCGACCACATCGCGCACGAGGTCACGATCGCCAAGGGCTCGCGCCTGCGGCATGCGATCGAGGTCGAACGCATCGGCGTGAACTCCATGCACCATCAGGGTCTCAAGACGATCGGCCGCGGCCTCGTGGCCACGGCGGTCGCGCCCGATGGGCTCGTGGAAGCCGTCGAGCTCGACGATGCCGACGCGTTCATCGTTGGCGTGCAATGGCACCCCGAGGTGTTCGAACTGACGGATCCGCACACGCGCCACCTGTTCAAGGAGTTCGTGGACGCGTCATCTGCCTGGCGGCGCGCGCGCGCCTAGACGACGGAGTGGGACGGTGGCGATCGCGATCACGCAGGACACGTTCAGCGAGGACGATCAGGCCCGGTTCGCCGGGCGCCTCGTCGATCAGGTGGCCCACCTCAGCAGGATCTGCGACGAGCCCGGCTTCGGCGAGGGCCCCGCGACCCTCGGGGCCGAGCTCGAGGTGCCGATCGTCGGCGCGGACCAGCGGCCCTGCCCCTGCAACACCGACGTCCTGCGGGAACTGAACGACCCTCGCGCCACGGTCGAGATCGCGCGGTTCAACGTCGAGTTCAATCTCACGCCGGTGCCGGCCGCGGGGCGGCCGTTCACCGCGCTCGGCGACGAGATGCGCGAGTTGCTCACCGCCGGCACGCGGGCGGCCGCTGCCCTGCATGGAGCACGCCTGTTGCCGGTCGGCATCCTCCCGTCGGTGCTGCCCGAGGACGTCACGCGCGACGCCATGACCGACGTCGCGCGCTACCGTGCCCTCGAGCGGCAGGTGGGCCGTCTCCGCGGCGGACCGGCGCGCGTCGCGATCCACGGCGAGGAACCGCTGGCGATGCAGTACGACGGGGTCATGCTCGAAGGCGCCAACACGTCGTGCCAGATCCACCTGCGCGTGAGCGCCGAGCGCTTCGCCGATACGTACAACGCCGCGCAACTCGCGACGCCGATCGCCGTGGCGCTCGCCGGCAACTCCCCGGTCTTCCTCGACCACCTGCTGTGGGACGAGACCCGCATCGCGGTCTTCAAGCAGAGCGTGGAGGCCCGCCCGGCCGACGACCTCGTCTGGCGTCGCCCGTCGCGGGTCGCGTTCGGCCACGGCTGGGTCCGGCGCGGGGCGCCGGAGCTCTTCGCCGAAGGCGTGCGGCTGCACCAGCCGCTCTTCCCCGTCTGCGACGACGGGCCACCCGACCACCCGGATGCGCGCGCCCCGCGGCTCGCCGAACTGCGATTGCACCAGGGCACCATCTGGCGCTGGAACCGCCCGATCTACGACCCGTCCGAGGGTGGCCACCTCCGCATCGAGTTCCGCACGTTGCCGAGCGGCCCGACGATCACCGACATGATGGCGAACGCGGCGCTGCTCGTGGGCCTCACGCTCGGCATCCGCGACGCGATCGACGGCTTCATGCTCGGCTGTCCCTTCCTGATGACCGAGATGAGCTTCTACCGTGCCGCGCGCGACGGCATGGACGCCGTGATGCTCTGGCCGGATGGCGTCGGCACCTCCCCCCGGGAGCGACCGGTGCGCGCGCTGGCCGAGGCACTGCTTCCGCTCGCGGACAGCGGGCTCGCGTCGATCGGCGTGGAAGCCGAGGAGCGGGGCCGACTGCTCGGCGTGATCTCCGGTCGGTTGCAGAACGGCCGGACGGGGGCGCGGTGGCAGCGGAGCGCGCTGCGGACGCTGCGCAGGCAGCTCCCGCGCCGCGATGCCCTCGCACGACTCGTCGCGGAGTACTCCGCGCGCTACGACAGCGACGAGCCCGTGCACCATTGGGCGCCGGTGGACTAGACGGGGCGACCCGCACCGCCGATGCCGCGGGAGACGCGGGCCCGACGGACCGCTGGCGGTACCTCTAGAGGCACCTCTAGAGGTACCGCCAGTGGCGGACGAGCCGCAGGATGTTGCCGTAGCGCAGGTACTGCGCCACGAGCGATGCGCGCGTGAGGCACGTGTTCGCGTAGAAGAGGCGTCGGTAATGCGCGACCCGCTCCTCGGTGGCCTCCCCGAGTGTCCGCAGGTCCTTCATGGTGAAGCCCAGGATCCTGACGCAGTACCTGGTGAAGAGGAACCGGGTCCGCGGATCCATGTCGGGATGCGCCCCCAGCCAGGCGTCGAGGACGCCGGCGACCCCCACCGCCATGTCGCCGATCTTCCGGAGACTCGGCACGCTCAGGATGCTGCCGGCGCGCTGCCGGTACCTCACCCAGACCTCGGGGACGTACACGTAGCTTCGCGCGCGCAGCGCCAGCCGAGGCGTGGTGGCCATGTCCTCGAAGTAGCGGCCCTCCGGGAAGCGCAGGTCGGTCGACCAGATCTCACGGCGGGCGATCTTCGACCACGCGTGGAGCCGTCCTTCCGCGTAGAGACCGGCGAACAGCGACTCGGCATCGGTGAGCCGCATGTTCGGCGGCCCATCGAACGACGCGATCCTCGGTCCGAGGGCCCCGCCACCCTCGGCCGTCTGAGAGGCCGTGACCCATTTCTCGAAGTCGCACAGGACGAGATCGGGCGAGTGCGAATCCACCACCGCGCGCAGTCGTGCGACGGCACCCTCGGTCAACGCATCATCGGAGTCGAGGAACCAGATGTACCTGCCCGTGGCCGCTTCGAGCGCCGTGTTCCGGACTGCACTGATCCCTCGGTTCACCTCATGCCGGACCACGCGGATCGGATGCGGGCTCCTGGCCGCCGCTGCTTCGAGCAGCGCGAGCGAACCATCGGTCGAGCGATCGTCGACCGCGATGATCTCCACACCGTCGAGTCGTTGCGCCAGCACGGACGACAAGCACGGAGCCAGGTACGGCTCGACGTCGAAGACCGGGATCAGGATGCTCAGCCAGGGGCGCATGCTCTCTCAGGGAATCTCGGTCGCGCAGCCGAGGCGCTTGCGACGAATCGTAGCGGACAGAAGCCGCGGCTGTCGCTGGCAGGGTCCGAAGGCTGCCCTTGACGCCTACGATACTAGTGTTACTATCCATTGCAATAGTATTACTATCTTTCCTTCTGATACCCGATGCGCGACCTCCTTAAGCAACTGAAGCACGACCTCCCCGCAAGCATCGTCGTCTTCTTCGTTGCCGTCCCGCTCTGCCTCGGGATCGCCCTGGCGTCGGGCGCGCCACTCTTCGCCGGCCTGATCGCCGGGATGGTGGGCGGCATCGTGGTGGGGTCGGCCAGCGGCTCCCCGCTCGGCGTGAGCGGGCCGGCCGCCGGCCTCGCCGTGATCGTCCTCTCGGCGATCGCCACGCTCGGCGGCTCGTGGGAGGCGTTCCTCCTCACGGTGGTCCTCGCGGGCGTGCTCCAGCTCGCGATGGGATTCATCGGCCTCGGCGGGATCGCCTACTACTTCCCGTCCTCGGTGATCAAGGGGATGCTCACCGGCATCGGCCTGCTGATCATCATCAAGCAGATCCCGCAGGCGCTCGGCTCGGTCCCCGCCCCGGGCGACGCGCTGATCGAGAGCGGCGGAAGCACGTTCCTGCACCTGCTCCAGCGGGTCACGCCGGCCGCGCTCCTGGTCACGACGGTCTCGCTCGCCCTGCTCGTGGCGTGGGATGCCTGGCTCGCGCCGCGATCGAAGCTCTTCCGCCTCGTACCCGGGCCGCTGGCCGCGGTGGCGACGGGGATCGTGCTCAGTCGTCTGATGGCCGCCGGTGCCCTGCCGTGGTCGCTGGGTGAGCATCAGCTGGTGGAGATCCCGCTCGCGGGGAGCATCGCCGGCTTCCTCGCCCAGTTCTCCACCCCGGACTTCTCGGCCCTCGCGAACCGCGAGGTGTACGTGATCGCGGCGGTCCTCGCGATCATCGCGAGCATCGAGACCCTCCTCTGCGTCGAGGCGACCGACCGGCTCGACCCGGAGAGGCGCATCACGCCGACCAATCGCGAACTCAAGGCGCAGGGCCTCGGCAACATCGTCTCCGGGCTGATCGGCGGCCTGCCGGTCACGCAGGTCATCGTGCGCAGTTCGGCGAACATCACCTTCGGCGGACGGACCAAGCTCTCGGCGATCCTCCACGGCGTGTTCATCCTGCTGTGCGTGGCGGCGATCCCGCAGGTGCTCAACATGATCCCGCTGGCGACGCTCGCGGCGATCCTCTTCGTGGTCGGCTACAAGCTGGCCAAGCCGGCGCTCTTCGCGCAGATGTACCGGCACGGGTGGGAACAGTTCGCGCCGTTCATCGCCACGGTGGCGGGCATCCTGGCGACCGACCTGCTGCGCGGGATCGGCATCGGCATGGCGGTCGGCGTGGCGATCGTGCTGCACCACAACCTGCGCAACCCGTTCACCGTCGCCCAGCACGCGCCCGACACCGACGACTATCGCATCAAGCTCGCGGAGGAGGTGTCATTCCTCAACAAGGGCCGCATCCTCGAGCAGCTCGCCCTCGTCCCCGCCCACTCGCGCGTGGTGATCGACGCGACCCAGTCCAAGGTCATCGACTTCGACGTCCGGGAGATCCTCCGCGAATTCCGCTCCTCCGCGCCCGCGCGCGGCGTCGCCGTGGAGTTCCACGGCACCATCCTCGACCCGAGCACACCGTGAGAACCCTGACCAAGGCCATGCGCGACTCCCTCACCCCGGTCGCCGCGATCGAGGTCCTGCGCAAGGGGAATGAGCGCTTCGTCAACAACCTCAAGTCCAACCGGAACCTCCTGCAGCAGGTCAACGAGACGAGCGACGGTCAACACCCGCTCGCCATCATCCTCAGCTGCATCGACTCGCGCACCTCTGCCGAACTGATCTTCGACCAGGGGCTGGGCGACGTCTTCAGCTGCCGGGTCGCCGGCAACGTGCTCAACGACGACATCCTCGGGAGCATGGAGTTCGCCTGCAAGGTGGCCGGAGCCAAGGCGATCGTGGTCCTCGGCCATTCACGCTGCGGCGCGATCAAGGGAGCCTGCGATGGCGTGAAGCTCGGCAACCTCACCACGCTCCTGCAGAAGATCGACGCCGCGATCGCGCTCGAGACCGAGACCTTCACCGACCGCGACTCGAACAACCCCGCGTTCGTGGAGCGCGTGGCCGAGTTGAACGTCCTGCTCGTGAAGAGGCAGGTGATGGAGCGCAGCCCTTTGCTCGCGCAGATGGTCGCGAGCTCCGAGATCGCGATCGTCGGCGGCATGTACGACGTGGAGTCCGGCGCGGTGGACTTCTACGACTCCCGCATGCTCATGGGTGCGGCGTGACCGATTCGGTCCGGCTCCAGGTGGACGGGAGACTGCACCTCAAGGACCCCACGTCCACGGAGCTGGGGCAGTCGATCGTCGAGCACGCGATCCTGATGCTCGACGAGATGGGCTACGAGGCGTTCACGTTCCGCAAGCTCGCCGACCGGATCGGGACCACCGAACCCTCCGTCTACCGCTACTTCAGGAACAAGCAGCGCCTGCTGCTCTACCTCACGGCCTGGTACTGGAGTTGGATGGAGTACCGGGTGCTGCTCGCGACGGTGAATGTCGTGCCCTCCGAGCAACGGCTGCGACTCGCCCTGGCCGAGTTGACGCGCCCGATCGTCGCCGACGAGACCCTGCCGCGCATCGACGAGGCCGCGCTCTACCGCGTGGTGGTCGCCGATTCCCCCAAGGCATACCTGCACCGTGACGTCGACGTGGAGAACCGCGAGGGCCTGTTCCTGAGCTACAAGCGGCTCTGCCGCACGGTGGCGGACATGGTCGCCGCCGTGAACCCCACCTACCGCTACCCGCTGGCGCTCGTCTCGACGGTGATGGAGAGCTCGCACATGCAGAAGTACTTCGCGGAGCACCTGCCCCGGCTGACCGAGGTGACGCACGCGCAGGCAGACGCCTCGACGACGCAGTTCCTGACCGAACTGGTCTTCAAGACGATCGCGCTCTAGGGCGCGACGACCGCCTTCGGCAGCGGAGCGCCGAGCACGCGCTTGATCACCCGACCCGCGGCGAGGGGAGCCTGGGCCTCCACCCCGTTGATCATCGCCAGCTCGGCGATCGGGATGCTCGACGGAAGCTGCGCGTTGAACTGCTGCAGCGTCATCGCCCGCGGTGCGGGCGTGAGCTTGATGCGCCAGGGCTGCACGGCGAGCGCGGCCGCGTCGGTGAGCCGCGCGAAGCTCGCGAAGCTGCGGTCGAACATCGGGGCGTAGGTCGCGAACTGGGCCGACGGCGTGTAGGCGGTCATGCGCCAGGTCGCGCCGCCGAACTCCACGAACATCGCCACGCCGCGCACCTCGGCGCCGCCTTCCGCCTTCGCCGTGAATTCGCCGCGCAGGGCCGCGTTCCCGTGGACCGTCACCCGCGTCTGCGCGCCCGCCGTGAGACCCTCCTGCCCGAAGAACGCCTGCGCGGCCTGCGCCGAGGTGCCCTGCGCCGCGCGGAACTCCATCATCGCATCCTGCGCCGCGCTGACCGCCGTCACGGCGTCGCTCGCGTTCTGCGTCTTCCAGCCGTCGGGGAAACGGAGCGTGAACGCGAGGTCCGGATGCACGAACAGCGCGCCTTGGAAGAACCCGAGGCGCGGGTTCTCGCCGTACACCATGCCGTCGAGCCGTCGCACGAACTCGGGGCCGCCCACGCGGGTGTTGGCGAAACCCTGCGTCGTGGCACCGACCATGCGTTCGACGACCGCGACCCGATTCCCGGGGTCAGGATGCGACGACTGCCACTCCGGAAGACGACCCCCGCCCGCGATCTCCGAGCTCAACTGGAACATCCGGAAGACGTTCGCCATCTCGCGCGTGTCCCACCCGCTGCCGAGGGCGTAGCCGAAGCCGAGCTTGTCGGACTGCGTCTCGTCGTCACGTCCGTACTTGAGGAAGAGCAACCCGAGCCCGGCACCCGCCACCTGGCCGTACTTCTCGATCGTCGGGGAGATCGCCGACCCGATCCCGAGGCCGAGCGAGGCGAGCTGTTGGCGGCTGATCTGCTGGACGCTGTGGCGCGCCGTCACATGACCGATCTCATGCCCGAGCACCGAGGCGAGCTCCGCCTCGTTGGTGAGCTGCGTGAGGAGCCCGCGGGTGACGAAGATGAACCCGCCGGGCAGTGCGAAGGCATTCACTGCGGCATCGTCGACGACCCTGAACTCCCACGGGAGCCGGGGGCGTTCGCTCTTGGCGGCGAGCGCCAGGCCCATCCCGCTGACCCAACTCTGCACGCCGCTGTCGGGAAGGAGACCGATGCTGGCGACCACCGAGGCCGCCCCCTCGCGCCCCATGGCGATCTCCTGCGACTCGGACACGAGCGCGAGTTCGCGCCGACCGGTGACCGGGTTGAGGGCACAGCCGACCGCGAGGACGAGGCCCGAAAGGGCGAGACCGCGAGTGATCTTGTTCATGAGAAGGAAAATATGTTTGACGAGCGGGCGGCACCATCTCCCCCGACGGCACCGTGCCGCACTCCGGCGCCGGAACCGTCCGCGGGGGGGGGAGGATCAGGTCCGACTCACGAACCGCGCAAGCTCCATTTCGGCGCGAAGCACGGGGAGTCGCTCGGCGAGAAGGGGCGAGCCGATCGCGCTGTACCAATGCGTATCCCCCGCCTCGGTCGCGTGATCGTAGGTCCGGGTCGCGGGCGATGGGGTCTTCGTGGCACCGGGGCGCGTACCCTTCTCCGGGCGCGGAGCAGTGACGGCCTTGGGCTGATGCTCCATGAGGTCGCGGAGCAGCGCCAGGATGCCTTTCGTGGTGGTCGACATGGGGTGACTCCGGACGTCCATCGCCTCGCTGTGGCCTGACAGGTCCGGTCGGACCATGAAGTCAAGGAATGCGGGGGGTGGACCACTGGGTGCACTCTGAATACTCACTCGGGCCTCGGGCGCCACCATCGCCCGAACTTGGGGGCGCCGCTCACTCGAAGGGACTAGCCCCGTTGCCGAACCGCGGGACATCCACGAGGTTCAGGCTGGTCCGAACCCTGCCCCTCGCCGCCGCCGCTCGCCGACCGAACGCGCATGCCACCGACGCCCACCCAGCCCCCCCCGCGTGCCCTGCAGTCCAAGCCTCGCAAGGTGCATCTGGTCCTGCGTGACGGGGCCGAGGTCGAGGGGGGGATCTTCCTCAATGACGGTCAGGCGCTCGCGCCGTATCTCGGCACGCGAAAGGGCGGCTGGGTGAATCTCGTGGGGGCGACCTGGCTGGTCCCTATCGAGGAGACCGTCAGTCACGCGGTGCTGCAGGCGGACCACGTCATGTATGCGTACGGCGTCGATGGCGACGTCCCGGTGCACTCCGTGCAGGCCGGGAACGTCGCGCTCCGGGCGATCGAGATCACGCTCACCAACGACGCGCGCATCCGCGGGGATCTCGCGATCGCGAACCGCCAGCGGCTGAGCGACTTCCTGCACACCGCCGGCAAGTTCATCCCGGTCGTGGGGGTCAGCCGGGTCGACTCCGGCAAGTCGGTGGGCGACATCGCCCTCAACCACGCGGCCGTCCGCGTCCTGCGCGACGCGGCCGTGAACGGGCGACCGGCGCAGCCGCCCGACGCCGTGCGCGCGACGCCCCACGCCGGCATGCCGGCGATCCGCGAGCCAGTGACCGGTGCGCGACCGCTCCCGAAGCGCGCGGGACCGGTGCCCGACGATCGCGCGCCGCTCGTCGAGGCGCCATCCGCCAGACCCATCGAGGAGTTGCCGTCCGCCAGACCCATCGAGGAGACCGCGTCCGCGCGCCCGACCGTCACGAAGACGACCATCAAGGGACCGGTCGCGGAGTTCGTCCTCGAGACCTCGGTGCCGGTCCGCGCCGAGCGGCGCGAGGCCGTGCGACCGAACTTCCGCCTCAACCTCGACGACGAGACCCGCCCGCCGATCGAGGTCACCGAGCCGGAGGAAGCAGCGACCCCCTACTCCCCGGCGGTCAATGCGATCGCCGAGCGCGCTGCGCAACACTGGCTCTCGCTGGTGGCCGATCGCTTCGGTCTCTCGCACGCGGACCCGCGCAAACTGCGGCAGGCGTACACGAGCGAGGACCTGTGGACGGGCATCGCGCGCGCCAACGACCTGAGCGTGGACGAACTCGCCTTGCACGTCGCGACGACCTTCCGGTTGCAGGTGGCGCGGCTCGATGAACTCGAGGCGTCGGCCGTGGGGCTGCTCAAGGAGGAGATCGCGCGCCAGCTCCTCGTCTGCCCGGTGCGGGCGGACGCCTCGACCATCGTGATCGCGTGCGCCGACCCGACCAACGCCGAGACGCGGGCCGCGCTCGGCGCGGCCACCCAGCGCATGATCGAGTTCGAGATCGCCGCTCCTACGGCCATCCGAGGCGCGATCGACTGGTGGTACCGCGCCTTCTCGTCGCGGGTGACCACGCCCACGTCGCCGTTGCCCGAGCCACCCGCGAGCTGATCCCATGGTCCTGACCAGCACCGCGGCTGAGCGCGCGTCGCCGAGCCGACTCGGAGTCGCGTACCTGCTGGCGCCGCTCGTCACGGTCCCGGTGCTCACGCTCATCTCGAGCGTGCACGCCGCGCAGTCGCTCACGTGGGCGGAGTTGATCAGCGGGGCCGGACTCGCGAGCTACTGGTTCGCCGTGATCGGCCTGCCCGTGGCTTACCTGGTCGAGTTGCTGATCGTCGTGGCCGTCCGCCTCTCGGGTGGCGATCCGCGCCGCGTGCCGCCGCTCAGGGCCGTGCTCACGTGCGCCCTCGTCGGCGGACTGGTCTTCGCCCTCATGTGGAGAGGCGCGCCCCTGAACGCGATGCTCGCGACGACGGCCGCCGGTGTCGCGATGGGCGCCGCTGCGGGCGCCGTCTTCGCCCGGGTCCGGGGGCCGGCCGCCCCGCGCTGAACGATCAGTGTGCCGGCGAGCGCCGCTTCGGCACGAGCGCCAGCAGCCCGACCGTCACGCCGCCCGCCACGACGCCTGCCAGCGCATCGAGAAGCGTGCGGACGACGGTGCCCGCGAGACCGCGACCCACGGCATCACCCGCGCCGATGATGACGTGTTCGACCGCCGGCACGCCGTGCACGAGGATGCTGCCGCCCACCATGAACATCGCGGCGGTGCCCACGACCGAGAGCGTGCGCATGAGGTAGGGGGCCAGGCGCAGGATCAGGGCGCCGAACGCGCGCGGGAGGCCCTTGCCCCGATGGAGCCGCAACCCCAGGTCGTCGAGCTTCACGATCCCCGCCACGAGGCCGTACACGAGCACGGTGATCACGATCGCGATCACCGTGAGCGCGACGATCTGCTCCCTGATCGGCGCCGTGGCCATGGTGCCGAGGGCGATCACGACGATCTCGGCCGAGAGGATGAAGTCGGTGCGGATCGCGCCCTTGATGCGGTCACGCTCGAGGGCCACGAGGTCGACGGTGCTGTCCACCACCGCGGCGCGCAGCGCCGCGCGGTGCGCGGCCTCCTCCTTGGCGTGCAGGAGCTTGTGCGCGATCTTCTCGAACCCCTCGTAGCAGAGGTAGAGGCCGCCGATCATCAGGAGCGGCACGATCATCCTCGGCACGAAGGCGCTGATGAGCAGTGCCGCCGGCACGAGGATCGCCTTGTTGACGAACGAGCCCTTGGTGACCGCCCACACCACCGGCAGCTCCCGCTCGGCCGCGAACCCCGTCACCTGTTCGGCGTTGAGCGCGAGGTCGTCCCCGACCACGCCGCTGGTCTTCTGCACGGCCACCTTGCTCAGGGTGGCGACGTCGTCGAGCAGGGAGGTGATGTCGTCCAGCAGGGCGAGCAGACTCGATCCGGCCATCTCCTGGGCGTCTCCGATCCGGGGGTGTCTGGTGGCGGCAGGGCTCCGGCAAGTTACCGAACGCACCGCCCGGCCGGATGGTGCGCCTTCGCCCGTCCCTGCCGCGGAGGCACCCCCGCACCGGTCGCCGGGAACCTTCGGCGGGTCCGGTGATTATCGTATGCGTCGCCGACCGTCCCAGAACCCCGTGCGATCCATCTCACCCGGAGCCCCCATGCGTCGTCCCCTGCTCGCGCTCGCCCTCTCGTTCGCCGTCGCCGCCCCTGTCGCCGGCCAAGGCCTCATGAGCGAGATGCACCGTGATGTCAACGAGGTGCAGAAGAAGATGATCGACCTTGCGAACGCGATGCCCGAGAGCAGTCTCTCGTGGCGACCGGCCGCCGGCGTGCGCTCGGTCGGCGAGGTCTATCTCCACGTGGCCTCCGACAACTACCTGATCCCGATCTCCATGGGCAAGCCGGCGCCGGCGTCCTCCGGGATCACGAGCGACTTCGCGACGGCCGCCACCTTCGAGAAGCGCGCGCTCACCAAGGCGCAGATCGTCGCCGAGCTGCAGGCGTCGTTCACGCACCTGCACCAGGCGATGGCCCTCACCACCGACGCCAACGTCGGCGAGATGATCAACATGTTCGGACAGAACTGGAGCCGTCAGCGGGCGATGGTCATGACGGTCACCCATCTCCACGAGCATCTCGGCCAGATGATCGCGTACGCGCGTTCCAACGGCGTCACGCCGCCCTGGAGCCGGTGATCCGGCGGCGCGACACCGCTAGCGCTCGATGATCGGCACCTGCCGCGCGGCGTCGCGCGGCAGGACGCCGGTGACGCGGGGATCGTCGTAGACCTCGACACCGAGGGCGTAGGGCGTGAACCCCGATCGCCGATAGAACGTCAGCGCCCCGGGCGCGTCGAGGGTGCAGGTGTGCAGCCAGAGACGGGCGATCGGGCGCGCCCAGGCGCGCTCGATCGCGCGGTTCATGAGCCAGCGCCCTGCCCCCTGCCCGATCAGCTCCGGAGCGAGCCCGAAGAACGCGAGCTCGCACGCGCCCGGTTCCCGGAAGTCGAGTTCCAGCAGCCCCTCGTCGCGTCCCTCGCGCACGAGGGCGTGGAATTCGATGCGCGCATCGCCGAGGATCGCACCGAGGTCCTCGTCGGAGGATTCCAGCCTCGATGACCAGAGCCACTCCGTTCCCACCCGGCGATGGATCCCGCGGTACCACTCGAGTGCCGGGCGCGCGATGCGCCGCAGCGACCACGGTGCGTCGTCCCGCTCGGCGCGCCGCGGAGGGCACTCGTGCATCTCCAGATAGGTGACCACCGCTGCGACCTTCCCCGGGGGAACGTCGTGATAGCCGTCGGCGAGGAGCATACGAGACTGTGGTGAAGAGGGTGTGGCCGACCGGGCCGACGTCGAGTCTAGCGCCCCTCGGCGGCCGCCGCGACTCCGCAGCGTTTCCGTGGTGCTGCACCGGACCGACCGGTCCGTCCCGCCCAACTGGCACAGAGGTCGGATGGGCGTCAGATTGTCGCCGTGGCGGAGCCCCTCCGCCGCGTCGACCCCCACCTGGAGACGGAAATGAAAGGCGAGTTCATGAAGTTCCTGAAGGAATATGGCGTGATCGGCCTCGCGATCGGCGTGATCATCGGCTCCAAGGCCGGCGAGCTCGTGAAGTCGATCGTCGACGGGCTGCTGATGCCGGTGATCGGCATGGTGCTTCCGAGCGGCGACTGGCAGCAGCTCGTGGTGGGCCCCTTCCAGGTCGGCCTCGTGCTCGCGGCGCTGATCAACTTCGTCGTGGTCGCGTTCATCGTCTTCCTGTTCGCCAAGAAGGTGCTCAAGGAAGAGTCCGTCTCCAAGAAGTGACCATGTGGCGCCCGGAGGGGCCGCGTTCCTTCGGCCCCTCCGGCGCACGCATCGGCTGAGCCACGCCGACCGGGCCGGGCCGCCACCATTCCATCGGGCCTGCATCCGCGCGAGATTGAGGGAACCCCTCACCTCATCCCGCCGCGCCATGTCGCATCGTCCGATCCAGGCCGCCAACCTCCCCCGCCCCGTCGGTCCCTACTCGCCGGGCATGGGGTTCGAGCGCCTCATCTTCGTGTCCGGCCAGGGCGCGACCGATCCGGCGACCGGCAAGCTCGCCGGCACCGACGCCGCCGCGCAGACCGAGCAGTGCCTCAAGAACCTGCGCACCATCCTGCAGGCGGGAGGCTCGGACCTGCAGCACGTCCTCCGCTGCGGCGTCTTCCTGCTCGACATGAAGGAGTTCGAGCAGATGAACGGCGTCTACCAGCGGATGTTCGGCGAGCATCGGCCGGCACGCACGACGATCCAGGCGGCGGCGCTCCCCGGCGAGGGGCTCCGCGTGGAGATCGATTGCATCGCGTACGTGCCCTGACGGCGCCGGCCGTCGACGCAGCGCCGTCGCCCGCCGCGCCGCCAACCCGATCGAGGATCCCATGACGCTCCAGATCGAATCTCGCGACCTCGACTTCCTGCTCTATGAACTCCTCGACGTCGACGCGCTCGCGAGCCGTCCGCGCTACGCCGGGCAGGGACGCGAGGTCTACGACGCCGTGCTCGATACCGCGCGCGGCGTGGCCGACGAGCACTATGCGCCGTTCCGGAAGCACAACGACCAGGACGAGCCCCAGCTGGTGAATGGTGTGGTGGTCACCACACCGGGCCTCAAGCAGGGATGGGACGCGGTGGCCGAGTCGGGACTCATCGCGAGCACGCACGACGAGTCCCGCGGCGGCATGCAGCTGCCCCACGTGATCGCCGGAGCCGCGATCTCGTTCCTCGAGGCGGCCAACATCGGGTCGGCGAGCTATCCGATGCTCACGGCCGGCGCGTCGAACCTGATCGCGGAGTTCGGCAGCGAGGCGCAGAAGGCGTTCTGGCTCCCGCCGATGCTCGCCGGTCGCTGGTCGGGGACCATGGCGCTCACCGAGCCCGACGCCGGGTCGTCGCTCTCGGACCTCCGCACCCGCGCGACGCCGGCGGCGGACGGCACCTACCACATCGACGGGACCAAGATCTGGATCTCCGCCGGTGATCACGAGCTCACGGCGAACATCGTCCATCTCGTGCTCGCGCGCATCGCGGGAGCGCCGGAGGGGACCAAGGGCATCTCGCTCTTCATCGTGCCCAAGAAGCAGGCGAATGCCGACGGTTCGGTCGGCGCTAGCAACAACGTCACCACCGCCGGCCTCATCCATAAGATGGGCTGGCGCGGCACGACGTCGACGCTCCTCAACTTCGGTGAGCGCGGCCCCTGCGTCGGCCATCTCATCGGCGAAGCGAACCATGGCCTCGCGTGCATGTTCCACATGATGAACGAGGCGCGCATCGGCGTGGGCCGGGCCGCCACCGCGATGGGGTACGCGGCCTTCCGCTACTCGCTCGACTACGCGCGCACGCGCCGGCAGGGCCGGCTCCCCGGCGAGAAGGATCCCAAGCGGCCGCCGGTCGCGATCATCGAGCACGCGGACGTGCGCCGCATGCTGCTGCAGCAGAAGTGCGCAGCCGAAGGCTCGTTGGCGCTCGTGCTCGCCTGTTCGCGCCTCGTCGACGAACAGCACACGGCGCCCGATGCCGCCGACCGGGATCGGGCCACCCTCTTGCTCGAGGTATTGACGCCGATCGCCAAGGCCTGGCCATCGGCGACCTGTCAGGACGGGATCTCCAATGCCATCCAGGTGCTCGGCGGGTACGGATACGCGCGCGAGTACGACGTGGAGCAACTGTATCGCGACAACCGCCTGAACCAGATCCACGAGGGGACGAACGCGATCCAGGCGCTCGACCTGCTCGGCCGCAAGGTCACGCAGCAGAAGGGTGCCGCGTACGCTGCGCTGGCGGGGAGCATCATGCAGGCCGTCGTCGAGGCCACCGCCGAGGCCTCGGTCGCGTCGCAGCCGTCGCTCGCATCGCTGGCGCACGAACTCAAGGCGGCCACCGAACGGATGACCGCCGTGACCTCGAGTCTCGTCGGGGCCATGCAGGCCGATCCGGCACGCGGACTCTCGAACGCGAGCACGTATCTCGAGCTCGTCTCCAGGACCGTCTTCGCCTGGCTCTGGTTGCGGCAGGCGACCATCGCGACGCGGGTACTGGGCGCCGGGGCCTCGGGCGACGACGCGGACTTCTACCGGGGCAAGGTGCAGGCCGCGCGCTTCTACTTCGGATTCGAACTGCCGAAGAACATCGCCGACGCCGAACTGCTGCTGCGGAACGACGCCGCGGCGTTCGAGATGCAGGACGCCTGGTTCTGAGTCGCACCGACGCCGCGGACCCGGTCCGCATCGAGCGCTTCCAGCCGCGGTTCGGGCCGGATGTGTCGCGGCTCAACCAGGAGTGGATCGTCGGTCACTTCGAGGTGAAGGACATCGACGAGGCCTTCTTCCGCGATCCGGCGGCCGAGGTGATCGCGAAGGGCGGCGAGATCTTCTGCGCGCTCATCGACGACGCGGTGGTCGGCTGCGCCTGCGTGGTCCCCGCGTCCGACGGTTCGATGTACCTGACGAAGGTCGCGGTGACGCCGGCGGCGCAGGGTCGCGGGATCGGGCGCCGGCTCTGCGCCGCCGTGATCGATCTCGCGCGGGAACGCCGGGCGCCCAAGGTCACGCTCTGGTCCAACTCGGGGCTCCGCGCGGCCGTGCGCGTGTATGAATCGCTCGGCTTCTCGCACCGGCCCTCGCCCGTGACCCCACCGCATTCTGACGCGGACGTTTACATGGAGCGAAGCCTGCCCTAGGTTAGTCCACCGGACCGAGAGCGACCCGAGCGTCGAAAGGAACCTCCGCACCGTCGCACCCGACGCCCCGGCGTGTCCGTTGGACGGCACGTCTGCGTCACCCAGCGGCACCTACCCCTGCATGATGCGCCCCTTCGCGATCCGCCTGCTGCACGTCGTCGTTCTGCTCGCGACCGCCCCTGGCCTTGCCGCCGCACAGGGTGCTCGCGCCGCGACTCCTCGGCCACTGCCCGTGGTGGTCCGTGACAGTCGGTTCGACGTGCTGTTCCTCACGCGGACGAGCGCCGCGGCGCTGGACGACTCCGTTCGCATGAGCCGCTACTTCGGCGCGTGCCGCAAGGTGACCGTCCTGCGCGCCGAGGACAGTGTGGCCGTCATCCGATCACGCCTCTGGGATTGGGGAGGATCCGACGGTGACGACGGCGATCGGCTGACGCTGCTCGTGACCCGCACGAGTCCGAACGCGGTGGGGTGCGGGACGGGCGACGACCTGCGTGCGACCGCGCTGGCGCGGGGTTTCCGCGTGACGACGGACGTCGCCTATCCGTACGGCACGGCGATCACGGCGGTGAGGGTCCTTCGCGGGTCGTCGTCGATCCTGCCTTCGGGGATCGAGCGCATGCCGACGTCACGCATCACGGCGCGGGGCCTCCTCACGATCGACGGTGACATGGTCCGGGTTTCGGTGCCGATCGACAGTCTCGCCCCGGCCGCCGACGGCCGCGTCTCCGACATGGAGATCGAGATCACCATCGCCGACTCGTCGACCGCTCATCGGATCCGAGTGCCATGGACAGCGCTGCAGGAAGCGTGGGAGCAGATGCTGTCCGATCGCTCGGCGCGATTGACCGCGCGAACCGCGGCCGAGAACCGACGGCTACTCGATCTGCTCGCTCGACCGGACCAGGGTGCCGGCCGCGGGCTCGACGCACGCGTGGCGGTCGGCGTGAACCTCAGCACGGCCGGCGATCTCGCCGCGGCGAGAGCGGTCCTCGGTCGAGCCGTTCACGACGAGCCCTGCCTCACGCTCGGCGAGGGGTTCCCGGTGGCCGCGCGTGAGATCGTGTCCGCGGTGAGAAGGCCCGCCGACCGTTGCCGCGCATCGATGGTGCGCACCCTCCTGCAAGCGACGGTCGTCCCTGGACTCGGCCAGACGCGAGGGACGACACGGAAGGCGATCGGTGCGCTCGTGCTCGGCGCGGTCGCCGGCTCGCTGTTCGCGGCGCGATCCGCGAACGCCGACGCCAAGGCGCTTCACGCGGAGTACCTGGCCGTCGACGGCCTCGACCCGGCGGCGACCGCACGACTGGCGGAGCGGCTCTACGATCGCGCGGAGTCGCGACGCCTGGACGGGCGACGGTTCGTGGCGGTCGGCGCGGCGCTCTGGGGCGCGTCGCTCGCCGAGGCAACCTGGACCGAGTTCCGCCTGACCCGACGGCTGGCGAGAGTGCAGGACTATCGCGCTCGCGTGAGCACGGCGAACGTCGTCCCGGCCTCGGGACCGGGACGCGTCGGTGTCGCCCTCACCCTGTTCTAGGAGCGCCGGCACGTGTCGACCCGTCACCCACTCGGACGAGGCCTGCGATCGCTCGCCGTGGCCGCACTCGTGCTCGCGTCCGGGGCGTGCCTCGACGGACCGTTCGCCCGCGCCAACCCGCACGATCCCGGCGCCGTCATCGAACTCACGCTCGTGGGCGGGCGCGACACGCTCGAGATGGTGGGCCAGCAGGCGTTCTTCCAACTCGTCACCGAGCCGGTCACCACCGGCTACACCGCGGCCTGGAGCTCGTCCACCACCTCGTTGCTGACCCCGCTCGGGTTCGGACGCTTCGAGGTGGTCGCGCTTCCCGGATCCGTCGCGACCGTCGAGATCAAGGCGACGCTCGGCACGCGATCGGTCACGCGCAACGTCGTCATCCTCCCCGCATCCTGATGCCCCTCTTCGCTCGGACCTCGGCGGCGGCGCTCATTGCCGTCCTCGGACTCGCGGCCTGCGAGGAGAAGGTCGTGACCGTGCCTGCGACGGCCGTCACGCTGTCGCTCTACTCGGGGGGAACACCCCCGACGCTCGTCGTCAACAGCGATGTGCCCACGCCGCCTTCGGTTCGCGCGACCGACTCCGCCGGGGAACCCGTGGCGGGCGCGCGCGTGCTCTTCGTCGTCACGCGCGGAAACGGCGCGGTGGCGGGGGGCGACGTCACCACCGGACCGGACGGCATCGCCGCGTCGACCTCCTGGCGCTACGGTCGGAAGGCCGGTCCGCAGGAGGTCTCGGCGGCGATCGTGAACTCGACCTCCGGCGCGCGCGTGACCTTCTCCGGCACGGCGCAACCGGGAGCGACCGTCGCACTGAGCGTGACACCGGCCGCACTGTCGCTCTCCCCGCTGCAGACGCGCCAACTGACCGTGAACGCGTCAGACGCGTTCGGGAACGCCACCGGGAGCGCGGTCGCGGCCACGTTCACCTCGCAGGACACGGCGATCGCGCGCGTCTCGTCGACGGGCCTCGTGACGGCGGTCGACTACGGGAGCACGACCATCTCCGCCACCTTCGGCGCGCGATCCGCCGTCGCGATCGTCACCGTCGGCACTCGCCCGCTGGGCACGAACGTGGTGAACTCGACGCTCTCCAGCCGACCGTATTCCGTCGCGATCGCGCCGCAGGGCACCCTCTATGCCGTCCGCGTCGACGTCGCCGACGTCACGCGATTCGACCTCCCGTCGACCACGAGCACCACCGCCACCACCCTCGTGACCCCCGCCTATGACATCGCGTTCCTGCCTTCGGGGACGGTCGCGTACGCGGTGAACGTCCCCGGAGGCGTCCTGAGCGTGGTCGACCGGTCGACGAATGCCGTGCTTCGCACGATCGGCTCGATCGGCGAGCCGTATCGCATCCGCGCCTCGAGCGACGGAGCGCATGTCTATGTGAGCAACTCCACCGGCGACGTCCACCGCATCAGCACCGTCAATGACGCCAGGACGACGATCAGCCCCGGCGGGGTGATCAACGGGCTCGCGCTGAACGAGGCGCGCGGACTGCTCTACGCGAGCACCTATGGCGGACAGCTGCACGAGATCTCGCTCTCGACGTTCGCGGTGACGCGCTCGGTGAACCTGGGCGGACAGATGCAGGGCATGGCCGTCAGCGCGAACGGCGCGACCATCTACGTGGCCAACGAGACGAATGGCCTGCAGGTCGTCGACGCCTCGACGCTCGTCGCGACCACCACGATCGCCACCCTTGCCGGCGCATTCGACGTCGCGATCACGCTCGACGGCATCGAGCTCTACGTCACGCGTCCGCAGGCCTCCGTCACCGATGTCCTGACCGTGCAGACGCTGAACGTCGTCCGCAGCATCACCGGTGGCACGCCGCGTCGCATGGCGTTCGCGGCGGACGGCAGGACGCTGGTGATCGCGAACGAAGGCGGCTGGCTGACCTTCGTTCGCTGAGTCCGTTCCGCCGTCCACGCGGCGGCGGACGCGCTATCCCGCGATCTCGCGGAGCGCCGCCACCAGCGCATCGAGCTCCGCCGTGGAGGTGAACAGGTGCGGCGTGACCCGCACCCCCGCGATCCCCGCCTCGCGCCGGTCGATCGCGACCGTGAAGATCCGGTGCTCCTCCATGAGCCGCTTGGCGAGCGCCGCGGGCGCCACCCCCTCGATGGCCACGTTGGCGATCGCGCAGCTCCGCGCCGGATCGCTCGGCGTGTTGAGCACCACGCGCGGCACCGCGCGCGCGCGCGAAGTCCAGTACTGCTGCAGCCAGCGCAACCGTTCCTGCTTGCGCGCCGTGCCGATCCGTTCGTGGAACGCGATCGCGTCCTCGATCCCGAGGTCGGTGTGGCACGGGACGGTCCCGGTGTGGTTGAGCTTGCGGATGTCATCGTCCGCGAACCCCTCGTCGCCGTAGAGCGGCCAGAGCTTCGCGATCCGGTCCTTCCTCACATAGAGGATGCCCGCACCGAGCGGGACACCCAGCCATTTGTGCAACGAGGCGCCGTAGAAGTCGGCGCCGGTGTCGGGGATGCGGAAGTCGAGCTGGGCGAACGCATGCGCGCCGTCGACCATGACCGCGACGCCACGGGCGTGCGCCATCTCGGCCACCTTCCGCACCGGGAGCACCTGGCCCGTGAGGTTCACCACGTGGCAGACCATCAGCAGGCGCGTCCGTGGCGTGATCGCGTCGGCGTAGACCTGCACGACCTCTTCGTCGCTCCTCGGATGCAGCGGGACGTTCACCACCTTGTTCACCATCCCGTACCGCTTCGCCTGCAACTTGAACTGGTCGATCATCGCGCCGTAGTCGTGCGAGGCGTACACCGCCTCGTCCCCGGGCTTCCAGTCGAAGCCGCTGATCACGGTGTCGAGCGACTCGGTGGTGTTGCGCGTGATGATCAACTCGTCGGCCCCGCAGCCGGCCATCGCCGCGAGGCGGGCCTGCACGCGCGACTTGTTCGGCCCCATCACCGTGCGCATGTAGTGCGCCGCCTCGAGATTCAGCATCCGCACATGGCCGATGAACGCTTCGAGCACCGGTTGCGCCTGCATCGAGTAGTACCCGCTCTCGAGATTGATGTACTCGGTGGGCAGGCGATAGCTCGCGCGGATGGCGTCCCAGAAGGGCTCGTCGCGCGCGAGGGCCTGCGGCGTGACACGCGCCATGCGTGCCGCGAGCTCCGGCGTGATCAGGAGACCGAGGGCCCCGCCCCCGAGCGTGCGGAGGAACTCGCGCTTGTGCATGGTCAGTCCCGGACGTGGAAGGGGGGCGGCTCGACGCCGAGCGCGCGCAGGTAGACGTACCCCTGGGCGCGGTGATGCACCTCGTTGTCGATCACATAGAGCAGGATGTCGATCGCGGGGCCCTGGAAGTAGCCGAAGGCATCCATCGTCTCCTGCCACGCCTCGGGGCGCACCTTCGGCCAGATCGCGTCGATCTCCCTGGTCTGCGCATCCCAGCGCGCGAGCAACTCGGCCTTGGGCTGGGTGCCGCGGTCGAACGAGACCTCCCACTTCCCGGTCGTGATGCCGACCATGGTGGGGATCGGCATCGACAGCATTTCGAGCACCTGCGCACCGAAGGAGCGCATCCCGCCCAGGGAGAACGAGTTCAACTGGTCGGCCGGGAAGGCCTCGATCACCCGGCGCGTGAGGCGACGGTGCGCCTGCCAGTGATTGAGGAGGCCTGCGGAAGTGATCACGGGAGCGGAGGACATCGTTACCTCTGGTCGGACGGTTGACGGACTCCCGAACCCGGCGATCCGGCCGGGCGCGGGGACGCACACAGTGAACGACTACGGGTTAGACGGGAGCCTCGTCGAGCACGGCACGGACCTTCTTCGCGAGGTCGGCGCGCGCGAAGGGCTTGCTCAGGAAGTGCGCCGTCCCGCGATCGAGCAGTTCCTGCAGGCCGAGATCGGTCGCGAAGCCCGACATGAAGAGCACGCGCAGGCCCGGCCGGCGGGCGCGCGCGCGTTCCGCGAGTTGCCGGCCGCCGCCGCCCGGCATCATGACGTCCGAGAGGATGAGGTCCACTTCGCCGTCATGACGGGAGAGCCAGGCGAACGCCTCGTCGCCCCCCGACGCCACGTGGACCGCATACCCCAGCGACTCGAGGATGCGACGGGTGAGGTCGCGGATCGCCGGTTCGTCGTCGACGAGCAGGACCGTCTCCGTCCCGCGCGGGAGCGCATCCGCCGAGCCCGGCGCGATCGCGATCGCGATGCTCTCCGGAAGGAGCACGCGGAACGACGCTCCGGCACCGGGCGTGCTGTCCACGAGGATGCGCCCTCCCCCCTGCGACACGATGCCGTAGACGATCGCGAGGCCGAGCCCGGTCCCCTTGCCCGCTTCCTTGGTGGTGAAGAACGGCTCGAACAGCCGGTCGCGTACCGCGTCCGGCATGCCGACGCCGGTGTCCCGCACCGTGAGCATCCCGTACCGCCCCGGGCCGAGGCCGGCGCGATCCGGCTCGTCGAGGTCGGTGGCGCGCACCATCGCGGTCTCGAGGGTCAGCGTCCCGCCGTCGGGCATCGCGTCGCGCGCGTTGACGGCGAGGTTGAGGATCACCTGCTCCAGTTGCGCCGGGTCCGCCTCGACGCGCACCGGCGCCGCCGCGCGATTCAAGACGATCGCGATGTCGGTGAGCACGAGCCGGTCGAGGAGCGGACGCATCGATGAAACGATCGTGCTGAGGTCGAGCGGCACCCGTTGCTGCGGCTGACGCCGACTGAACGAGAGGATCTGGCGCGTGAGCGCCGCCGCGCGCTCCCCGGCCACCTGGAGGTCCTCCACGACCGGGCGCAGCGCGTGCCCTTCCGCGATCGAGTCCCCGATCTCCTCCGCGCTCCCGGAGATGATGGTGAGCAGGTTGTTGAAGTCGTGCGCGATCCCGCCGGCGAGATTCCCCAGCGCGTCCATCTTCTGCGACTGCCGCAACTGCGCCTCGAGCGACCGCCGCGACTCGGCGGCCCGCACCCGTTCGGTGTCGTCCACGAGCACCCCGTGCCACACCGTCGAACCGTCCGCCTCGCGGAACGGCTGCGAACGGCCCCCGAGCCACCGGTCCTCCCCGTTCGCATGGCGGATCGGCAGGTCGAAGACCCAGGGTGTGAGCCGCGCGGCCGAGTCGGC
Source organism: Gemmatimonadota bacterium (assembly GCA_021413975.1). GTDB lineage: Bacteria > Gemmatimonadota > Gemmatimonadetes > Gemmatimonadales > Gemmatimonadaceae > Pseudogemmatithrix. Next base: position 266,249 of record JAIOPJ010000016.1, on the reverse strand, counting down.
GATCGAACGCTGGAGCGCGGGTAGCGCCTCCGGCGGCACCTGTCGGAACGCGAAATCCGGATCGTCGAGCAGGGCTTTCGGCGGGAAGCCGGTCAACCCGACGATGCCCTCGCTCACGAAGAGCCACGAATGCCGTCCGAACGCGTCGAGCCGGAACGTGTAGACCGCGCCGGGCACCGCGGTCACGAGCGCCCGATAGCGCCGTTCGCTCTCACGGAGGGCGAGCTGTTCATGCGACAGCGCGGCCTCGGCCTCCTTTCGCTTGGTCACGTCCACGAACGAGACGACCGACCCCGCGACGACGCCGTCGTGGAAGATCGGCCGGGCCCACGTCTCGACCGGGACGCTGGTGCCGTCGGCGCGCCATTGGAGCTCATCGTCGGTATGGAACGTCGATCCCGCACGGACCGCGAGTCGCACCCGACACTCGGCCGCCGGGTACGGACTGCCGTCGGGACGCGTGTGGTGGATCAGCGCGTGGAGGTTGCGCCCCAGCACCTCGCGTTCGTCACCGTACCCGAGGATGCGCAGGGCGGCCGCATTGATGAACGTGCAGTTGCCCTCCAGGTCGGTGCCGTAGATCCCCTCCTCCGTCGCGTCCATGAGCGTGCGCACCTTGCCCGTCTGCGCGCGCAGGTCCTCCAGCACGCGACGATAGGCGCCCGTGAGCACCCCGAGTTCGTCGGTGGACATCGCCCACAGCCCTGCGATCTCCTGCTCCGTGAGCGGACTCGCGCCACCGGAGAGCGACTGCAGCGGCGCGAGCGACTGGCCGAAGCTCTGCGCGAAGACGATGCTGCCGCCGATCGCCAGGACCTCGAGCATGAACCAGACGCCGAACGTCTCCGCCGAGAAGTAGCCGGTGCGCGTCCAGTAGTACTGCACCAGCATCGTGTCGATCAGCAGCGGGATGAGCGCGCCTACGAGGAAGACCTTCGTGCGCACGGTGATGATCGGCCGGGAGAGCCGGTGCGACCCGAGCGCGAGCCCGAACAGGTCGAGCATCGTGAAGAAGATCGGCAGGCCGACGATGATCGAGACGATCAACGCCACCAGCTCGATGCGGAACCAGTCCACCGGGGTCGAGATGAAGTCCGTGTAGCGCTCGGCCGCGATGATCACCGAGGCCGGCGCGAGCACGAGATAGACCAGGAACGTGGTCCAGAAGAGACGCGGGAAGCGGCGGATCGCGGCTTCGGCGGCCACGACGTCGGCGCCCGGCCGCGCGTCGAGCCAGGCGCCGACCGGTCGCAGGGCGCGCGGCAGGAACCAGAGCGAGAAGACGAACCAGCCGATGATGTACGCCGGCTCGAGCGGCGTGATCAGGATGCCGTAGACCTGCCGGGGGGTGAGCGTCCCGATCAGGATGATCATGGACAGCCCGAAGACCGGCGGGATGTTCCAGGCCAGCGAGACGAGCCAACGGAATCGTCGCTCGAACTCGCGACCGGTGATCGCGCCTCGGGGGGCTGTCGTCGCGGGCTGCATCGGCCGGAGACTAGTCGTTTCCGGCGGCCTCGGCCAGCGGGCCAGCGCTCATCGCTCGAAGAGGTCGGCTTGAGGTGCCCGCTCCGGCAGGCGCAGCGACTCGACGACCGCCGCGATCCAACCGTCCCGGTCCGCCGGATCGAGCCGCACGACGTCCACGTGGAACGCCTCGATCAGCCGGTCGATGGTGTTGTCCACCTCGATCTGGAACGCCGGGCTCACCGCCCGCTGCCCGTCGAAGGACGGTGCGGCGGTCACCGGCACCTTGAACAACGCGTCGTAGCCGCCGATCCAGTCCTCGACGAGCGCGTCGAGCGACGGCCGGCGTCCCGCCCGCACCACCAGATACGCGTAGTTGTCGAGCACCGACCGATCGCAGATCACGACCTCGTTCATCGCCGCCGCCGCGATCTCCTCGGCGACCTGCGTGTGGAGGATCCAGGCCTGCGCGTCGAGGGTCGTCTCCTCGTTGATCGGCAGCGGGCAGCGGCGCGCGACCTCCTTCACGATGTCCACGCCGAGATCGAGCCGCTTCAGCTGCGACGCGAGGTCGAAGCAGAGCGTCGTCTTCCCCACCCCGTGCGTGCCGACGAACGCCACCTTGAGGCGCCGTCGGCCGAACGGATCGAGCGGGAGGAACTCGCGGATGCCCGTCACCCGTGGAGCTTAACCCCGTCCTCCGCACGCGGGCAACGCGCGGCGTTCGCGCCACGCGAGCGCGCGCGCGAGCGGGAGGTCGAGTCCGCGCCAATCCGCCTTGCCCCGTCGGTTCGCGGCGACGCGCTCCCACTCCGCCATCACCGCCACGCCGACCGCCTCGCAGACCGCGGGCGGGAGCGACGGCGCGGCGGCGAGCAGCGCCGGAAGCGCGTCCGCCGAGAGATGCGCGTGATAGGCCACGTCGAACCGCCGGCCGTGGCCGGGATCACCGGACGCCGCGCGGGCCGCGTTCACGCGGACCACGATCGCCTCCGGATTCGCCGCATTGAGCAGCGCTACCCACGCGACGGTGGCCACGAGCAACGATGGCACGAACCTGCTACGTCGCCCGCGCAGCACGGTCGCCGCGAACACGCCGAGCGCGGCGAACACCCACCCCATCTGCGCGATCGCGAACGCGCGGTCGGTCGAGAGTCCGTAGTTGCGCACGTAGAGCCACATCCGTGCGACCGCGGAGCCCAGGAGCGCCGCGACGAGCAGCACGAGGACGGTGCCGACGGCGCGGTAGCGGCGATCGTCCTCGCGCCCCTCCGTGAGCCAGTCGGCGAGGAGCAGCGTGCCGATGACGACGCCGCCGGCGATCACGAGTTGGAAGAAGCCGGAGCGCGCGTACTCGGCGACCGTGAGCCCCGCCGTCGCGTCCAGATAGGCCGCGCCGCCGAAGAGCACGCGCGCCTGCGTCCCGAGGAAGAGCGCGAGCAGCACCACGAGCCCGTAGAGCGCCACGCTCACGCTCGTGAACGCGATCGACGGCGAGCGCACCTCCGGCACGCCGGCGCCGGTGGGCCCGCCGAGCGTCCCCTGCATCCACCCGGTGGCGAGCCACGCGAGCACCGCGATCGTCACGACCTGCTGCAGCCCGTTGCTGAACAGGACGTCGACCCCGTCGGCGAAGAACTGAAGGAAGCGCGCGAAGAACACGTCGGCCGAGCCGAGCAACGACGCGACGATGAAGAGCGGCGGCACCGCGAGCACCGTGCCGATCGCGAGCGCGCGCCACCGCGTCGCGCGCGCGGCGGCGCCGTCCGTCTCGGGGGCGGAGCCCCGCAGCACCTGCGGCGCCGCGATCACCGCCGTGAGCGTGGCGAGGAACGCCGCGCGTGGCGGATCGAAGAGTGCGAGCTGGGAGAGGCGCCGACCGCTCCCGTGCCAGACCGCGAGCGCCCCCATGCACAGCACGGAGGCCATGTCCACCGCGAAGAGCATCTCGGAGTCGCGCACCACGAGCCCGAGGGCGGCGACGCCGACACCGAGCAGGATGAACGACCGCTCGCCGTCGCCGCGTCCCCCGATGAAGATCACGCAACCGATGCCGAGTAGCACGAGCAGGGCGAACCCCAGCCGCGGCATCCCGCCGCGCAACAGTTGGTCGCCGACCACGCCCAGGAGGAGCGCGGCGAGGAGGATCTGCCGGGCACGGGTCCGCATCAGGCGCTCACGCGCTGCGGCACGTGGCCGTACCGGCGTTCACGACGGGCGAAGTCCTCGAACGCGGCATCGAGCACCGCCCCGGTGACGTCGGGCCACAGGACATCGAGGAAGAGGAGTTCGGCGTACGCGCACTCCCAGAGCAGGAAGTCGGAGAGTCTCCGCTCGCCCCCGGTCCGCACCAGCAGGTCGACCGGCGGGAGGATCGTCGTGCCACGCGCCAACCCCCGCACGGCCTGCTGCGCCGGCAATGCCCCCTGGATCGCCGCGCGCGACGAGTAGTCGAGCGCCACGCGCAGGTGCATCCGGCGGCCGGCGGCCGTTCGCGCCTCGACGTCGCTGATCACCTGGCGCAGCGCCAGCGGCAGTCGCGTGCGCTGGCCGATGACGGAGAGCCGGATCCCCTTCTGTTCGAGCGGCTCCGCCTGCGTGCGGAAGTGGCTCTCGAAGAGCTCGAGCAACCCGGCGACCTCCTCGACCGGCCGGTTCCAGTTGTCCGACGAGAAGGCGTAGAGCGTGAGCTGCTCCACGCCGGCGCGGGCGCAGTGCGCGACGACGTCCTTCACGACGCGGGCGCCGGCCACATGACCCATCCAGCGCGGCCGTCCCTTGCGCTCGGCCCATCGTCCATTGCCGTCCATGATGATCGCGACGTGCTGCGGGACGAGCGAAGTGCTTTGCTTCATAAAGTGCGACTCCCGAGAAAGGGCGCCCGCGGGCGCCGGATCGCTGCTCTGCCACCTGACCTGTTGACCCGACCACCGTTCACTCGACCTCCCTGCACTCGACCTCCGCGCGACGGTGACTCGCCGCGCCCCGCGCCCCGCTCAGCCTCCCACCCGCCGGATCAACGCTTCCATGTGAGACAGGTAGCGCTCCAACGCCCGGCGGCCCGACGCCGTGATCCGATACTCCGTGCGCGGCACCCGCCCCTCATAGCCCTTCTTGCATGCCACGTACCCCGCGTCCTCGAGCTTGCGCGCGTGCACCGACAGATTGCCGTCCGTCGTCTCGAGCATCGTCTTGATCTCGTTGAACGTCAGCATCTCGTGCACGGCGAGCGTGCTCACGATCGCGAGCCGGACGCGCTCGTGGATCACGCGGTCGAGCGAGAGCGGCGCGGAGGCGTCGCCGTCCATGGACTTGAGCGGCGTGCCGGCTTCGGCCGCACGCGCGGACTTCGGCGACGTTGCCACGTTGCGCTTAGCCACCGTGCCTCCGGGCGATCCAGAATCCGAAGCCGATCTGCAGGAGGCCGAACCCGAGTCCGAGCAGGAGGTCCCCGGAGAGTCCGCGGAAGAGGAGCGCGACCGCGCCGAGCAGCATGAACGCACCACCCATGAGCGGGACCGCGCGCACCGAGAAGGCCCCCGCCGTGAGGACCCCCACGCCGAAGAGCAGCAGCCAGAGCCCCGGCAGTGCCCGCGGCACTTCGCCGGACGCGAGCATGATGGTGCCCGGATCGATCAGCGCGAACGTGATGACGGCACCGGCGAGGATCGCCGGCCAGAAGCCGAAGAGGAACTTGCGTGCGGGCACGCTGAGCAGCGGACCGCCCGGGACCCGCGAGGCATTGCGCCGGATCTTCCGCCACATGGCGCCCCCGCCGATGGCGACGCCGACGACCGCTTCGACGAGCCAGACGCCGATCCACGCGGCCGCGGTCGGCTGGCGCGAGGCGAGCGCGGCGGCCCCGATCGCCGAGACGCCCACGGCGACGAGTCCCCACCCGGGCACGTCGGTGAACGAGGAGGCGCCCTCCATCGTGCGACGGATGAAGGAGAGGTCCTGGAGCGCGCGGTCGTGGAGCGCCGGCGGATCGCGGAGTGGGGCGGCCATGGGGTGACGATAACGCTTGGCGGCGATTGTGTCAAGTACTTTGCGTTTCAAAGCGAAGAGGGCCGGGGCGACGGATCCCCCCGTCGCCCCGGCCGACGCACGGCGCTGCGTGCCCCGTCAGGGCACGATCGCCGGCCCGCCCACCACGTTCGGCACGTTCTTCTGCCGCAGCAGTGCGTTGAGCGCGTTGAGATCGCTGCCGAGCAGCGATTCGAGCGCGGTCAGGTGCTGCTTGAGCTGGCCGTTCAGGATGCCCTGCACCTCCACCTGCTGGTCCGTCGGACGGAAGTCGCCGTTGGTGAGCCCCCCCGCCAGGTAGCCCAGCTTGGAGATCAGCTTGCTGCCGAACCGCACCCCGTCCTGACCGGTCCCCGTCTGCCGGAGGTCGACGAGCTCGAGCTCGAGCGCGACGAGCTTGTCCGAGAGCGCCGCGACCGCGCGTGCCACGTCGGCGTCCGGGACCGAGCCCTTGAGCGCGGCGAGTTGCACGCGCACCGCTTCCATGCGATGCACCGCGACCGCCGCGCGATTCAGGTCGTCACGGATCGCGTTCGCGACCCGCGTCTGCTCCACGATGTCGCCCTCGGTCCCGCCGCTGTTCGGATCCTTGCGCACCTCGAGCGGCCGACTCTGCTCCACACCGCCGGCGCTGAACCTCACCGTGTACGTCCCCGGGGGCATGAGCACCGACACCTGCGACGTCCCCGGCGCCTCGCGCCCTTCCGGTCCCATCGTGATGTAGGGCGCGTACATCGGACTCGTGCGCAGCCGCACCGCCATGCTGGGCTCGTCGCGCAGGTCCCACTGCACCCGGTTGATGCCCGCGTTGTTGGGGCCGGTCAAAGTGCGCACGACCTTGCCCTGCGCATCGGCGATCGTGATCCGCGGCGCCTGCGCCGCCGGCGCCTTGAGCCAGTAGTTGATCGACGCGCCGTAGCGCGGGTCCTCGCCGGTCGTCGGGTCGTCGTAGGTGGTCGACGGGGACGTGATGTTGCGGAACCGGTAGGCCGCGCGCAGGTCGAACAGGTGCGCGGCGCTGTTCATGACCTCGGGCGTCATCTGCTGCAACGGCCCGATGTCGTCCATGATCCAGAAGCCGCGACCGTAGGTGCTGATCACCAGGTCGTTGAAGTGCTCCTGCACCTGGATCCCGGACACCGGCGCCGCCGGGAGATCGTTCTGGAGCGGCATCCAGCTGTCGCCCGCGTCATACGAGAGGTAGATCCCGTTCTCGAGACCGAGGTAGAGCATCCCGCGCCGCCTGGGATCCTCGATGATCACCTTCGCGTAGCTGAGGTTGTTGCGCGGCAATCCGCTCGTGATGGCCTTCCACGTCCTGCCGTAGTCGGTCGTGCGGTAGACGAACGGATCGCGATTGTTGACCTGATGGAAGTCCACGGTGAGATACGCGGTCGCGGCATCGTACTTGGAGGCCGCGATGCTGCGCACCGAACCCCACGCCGGGAGGTTCGGCAGGTTCGCCGTGAGGTTCGTCCAGGTCTTGCCGTCGTCACGCGTGAGCTGCACGAGTCCGTCGTTCGTGCCCACCCAGATCATCCCCTTCACGACGGGCGACTCGGCGATCCCGTACACCACGCCCGCGTACTCCACGCCGATGTTGTCGGCGGTGAGGCCGCCCGAACTCCCCATCTTGGAGCGGTCGTTGAGCGTGAGGTCCGGGCTGATCACCTGCCAGCTCTGACCGCCGTCGCGGGTGCGGTGGAGGTGCTGGCTCCCGGTGTAGACGGTGTTGTGGTCGTGGGGCGAGATCAGCAGCGGCGCATCCCACACGAACCGGTACCTCACGCCCTCGGCAGGCCCGTTGCTCTGCTGCGGCCACACCTCCACCGAGCGGAACATCCGACGGTCCTCCTCGTAGCGCACGATGATGCCGCCCACCATCCCCGAGCCCGATGCGCTCGACCAGATGATGTTGGGATCCACCGGATCGGGGGTCGCCCAGCCGCTCTCGCCGCCCCCGACCGCATGCCACATCCCGCGCACGATCCGTCCACCGCCGAGCCGTGAGTTGCTCGGCCCGCGGTAGGTGGGTTCGTCCTGCTTGTTGCCGAGCACGTTGTACGGGATGTTGTTGTCGACGGTCACGTGGTAGATCTGCGCGTTGCTCAGCCGCTGGCGGAACCAGGTGCGCCCGCGGTTCTGCGTGATCGAGAGGCCCTGGTCGTGCGCGACGATCTGCCGGTCGGCGTTGGTGGGGTCGATCCAGATGTCGTGATGGTCCCCGCCCGGAGCCTGATTGCGCTGCTGCACCACGATCGTGCGTCCGCCGTCGATCGACTTGCTGTAGCTCGCCGTGAGGAAGTAGAGCTCGTCCTCGTCGTCGGTCGCGACGGCCACGCGCGAGTAGTAGTGCGCGCGTCCCATCGCATTGCGGTCGCGGCTCACCAGCGTCCACTGCCTGCCGCCGTCGTCCGAGCGCCAGAGCTGGCCGCTCTCCGTCTCCTCGCCGGCATTCGGCACGCCGTCGCCGGTCTCGATCATGACGTAGACGCGCTGCGAGTTGGAGTTCGCGATCGCGAGCGCGACCTTGCCGACCGGCTTGGTCGGCAGACCGTTGCCGCGGAGCCGCGTCCAGGTGACGCCGCCGTCGCGCGACGTGAAGAGGCCGCTCCCCGGGCCGCCGCTCGTGCGTCCCCACGTATGGATCTCGATCTGCCACATCCCGGCGAAGAGCACGCGCGGGTTGGACGGATCCATCGCGAGGTCGGAGCAGCCCGTGTTCTCGTCCACGAAGAGCACGCGCGTCCAGGTGGTGCCGCCGTCGGTCGTCCGGAAGACGCCGCGCTCCTGCTGCGGCCCGTAGGCATGCCCGAGCGCGCACGCCATCACGATGTCGGGGTTGGTGGGGTGGATGACGATCCGCGCGATGCGCGCCGTCTTCTCCAGTCCTTTCAGTTCCCAGCTCTCTCCGCCGTCCGTACTGCGGTAGATGCCCTGCCCCACCGAGATGTGCGAGCGGATGTGCGCCTCGCCGGTCCCGGCCCAGACGACGTTGCGGTCCGAGCGCGCCACCGCGAGCGACCCGATCGACTGCACCGGCTGCGCATCGAAGGTGGGCTTCCAGTTCACGCCGCCATCGGTGGTCTTCCAGACGCCGCCCGACGCCGATCCGACGAAGTACGTCAGCGGATCGCCCACGACGCCGACGGCGGTGGCGAACCGATTGCCCTCCGGGCCGATGTTGCGCCAATGGAGCGACTTCCATTGGTCGGCGGCGGGGCGCGCGGTCACGGCAGGGGTCTGCGCGCGGAGCGGGAAGGCGGCGGCGATCAGCAGGATCGCGGCCAGCGAGCGGCGGGAGATGATTCGCATCGGAGCCTCGGGTGGGGAGGAACGCCGAGAACGTATCGCGGGCCGCGCGACGAGGTAAGAGCGCACGCGGGCGCGCTGGACGCCGGGCCATCGGCGTCCGAAGTTCAACGACATGAAGAGACTCGCGATCCTCCTCGCGCTCGCCGCAGCGCCGCTCGGCGCGCAACGCATCCCGCTCATCGACCTCGACCGAGAGAGCGCCCGTCAGGTGATCGTGGACCGTGAGGCCGGTCAGTACCTCGGCCACGTGACCACGACGCTCCTGGGCGACGGGCGCACCCTGCTCGCGACCTATCCCAAGGGGCACGGCAAGGGCGCGATCGTCCTCAAGCGTTCCGAGGACGGCGGCCGCACCTGGAGCGAACGCCTGAGCGTCCCGGCGAACTGGGCGACGTCACAGGAGGTGCCGACGATCTTCCGGGTCCCGGACACCACGGCCGGCAGATGGCGGCTGCTGATGTTCTCCGGCCTCAACCCCGCACGACTCGCGTCGAGCGAGGACGAAGGACGCACCTGGACGCCGCTCGCCAAGGTCGGGGACTGGGGCGGCATCGTCGTGATGGGGTCGATCGTCCCGATGCACGACGGGTCCTTGCTCGCCTTCTTCCACGACGACGGCCGCTACTTCGCGGCCGGTGGCCGTGCCGACGGCACCTTCCGGCTCTTCCAGGTGCGCTCCCGCGACGGCGGGCGGACCTGGGGCACTCCGCGGGAGATCTGGCGCGGGACGAAGGAGCATCTCTGCGAACCCGGCGCCATCCGCTCGCCCGACGGGCGCACCGTCGCGCTCATGCTGCGTGAGAACCGCCGTCAGGCCCCCTCGCAAGTGATCTTCACGTCGGACGAGGGTCGCAGTTGGACTCCGCCCCGCGCGCTGGCGCCGGAACTCACGGGCGACCGGCACACCGCGAAGTACGCGCGCGACGGCCGGCTCGTGGTCACCTTCCGCGACATGGCCGACGGGAGCGCGACCAAGGGCGACTGGGTCGCGTGGGTCGGCACGTACGACGACCTCGTGCGCGGCACGCCGGGCCGGTATCGCGCGCGCCTCAAGGACAACGCCGACTCCTGGGATTCGGCGTACACCGGACTGGAGGTCCTCGACGATGGCACCTTCGTCGCCACGACCTACGGCCATTGGACGGCGGGCGAGGAGCCGTACATCATCAGCGCGCGCTTCACGCTCGAGGAACTCGACGCCCGCGCGGCCTTCGACCAGTCGCGCCTCGCGCGTCTGGACTCCTACCTGCAGCTGAGCGTCGACTCGCAGTGGATCGCCGGCGCGGTGGCGCTCGTGATGCGCGACGGCGTGGTCGTCCACGAGAAGGCCGTCGGGTGGCGGGACCGCGAGGCCCGCGACCCGATGCGGAGCGACGCGATCTTCCGCATCGCGTCGCAGACCAAGGCGATCACGAGCAGCGCCATCCTCATGCTCGTCGAGGAAGGACGCATCGCGCTCACGGATCCCGTGTCGCGCTGGTTGCCGGGTTTCGCGAACACCACCGTCGCGTCGCGCGCGGACACCGGACGCACGCTCACGCCGGCGCGCCGGCGGATCACGATCTTCGACCTGCTCACGCACACGGCGGGGATCTCGTACGGCACCGAGGCCCACGTGGCCGCGCGGTACCGTGCGGCCGGGCTCGGACCCGCCGCCGGCTTCGGCTGGTACACCGCCGACAAGGACGAGCCGATCTGCACCACCATGGACCGGCTCGGCACCCTGCCCTTCGTCGCGCAGCCCGGCGAGATGTTCGTGTACGGGTACAACACCGACATCCTCGGCTGCGTGGTGGAGCGCGCGAGCGGCCTGCCGCTCGATCGCTTCATCGCCTCTCGCATCACCGGCCCGCTCGGGATGACCGACACCGACTTCTTCGTGCCACGCGAGAAGGCGGCACGACTCGCCGTGGTCTACCGCAGCGACTCCGCGGGTCATGCGGTGCGCGCCGACACCGGACAGCGCGGCCAGGGCCACTACGTCGACGGCCCGCGCCGGAGCTTCGCCGGCGGCGCGGGCCTCACCTCCACCGCGCGGGACTACGCGCGATTCCTGGAGACGCTGCGGCTCGGCGGGGCGTTCGGCGGCACGCGCATCCTCTCGCCGCGCAGCGTCGAGCTCATGCGCACCAATCAGATCGGCACGCGCTACTCCGCCGACGGGAACGGCTTCGGACTCGGCTTCGCGACCACCGACCGGCTCGGCGCGAACGGATTCAACTCGGTCGGCACCTTCTCGTGGGGCGGCGCCTACGCCACCGTCTACCAGGTCGATCCGTCGGAACGACTGGTGATGGTGCTCATGCTGCAGCTCGTGCCGAGCAGTGCGGACGTGCGGATGAAGTTCCCGGCCCTCGTGTACCAGGCGCTCGTGGGTCGCTAGGTCGGGCCCGCGTCGTCCTGGCGTGGAAGGGGAGCGGCGGCGGCGCGCACCACCGCCTCCGCTTCGATCTCCACCAGGTACTCGTCGCCCACGAGTCCGGCGCGCACGAGCGTGTTGGCCGGCTGGATCCCGGCGAATCGCTCACCATGGGCACGGGCGACGGCCTCCCAGTCGCCCGCGTCGGGCACATAGACGCGCGTCCGCACCACGTCCTCGAGCCGACCGCCGAGCGACCGGATCGCTCCCTCGATCTTGTCGATCACATGGTGCGCCTGCGCCGCCGCATCTCGGCCGCCCATGGGACGGTCTCCATGGGACGCCGTCGTGCCGGAGACGAGGATGCGGTCGCCGACGCGCACGGCGCGCGAATACCCGTACAGCGTCTCCCACGTGGTGCCGCTCAGCACACGGGTGCTGCCGTCGGCCGCCTCGCGCACCGCGTAGGGCGCGGGGAAGCCCGCGACATGATGGCTCAGGTCGCCGCTCGCGGTGAGGAACGGCGGCTTGCGGTATTCGTCGCCACAGTCGCCGGGGATCGGCGTGAGCGCATCGGTCGCCTCGGCAAGGCGCGCGCGGTCCTCGGCATCGAGCCGCAAACCCGAGAGGCGCGCGTTGTCGTCGACGTGCGCCCGCTCACCGAGCCGGGCGCCGACGATCACGCCCGCGACCGCCGGCGCGTCGAGCATCGCGCGGCAGGCGACGTTGGCCACCGAACACGCATGCTTCGCGGCCACCAGCTGCATCGCGCGGAGCAGCCGCTGCAGCGCATCCCACCCGCCCGCGGCGCGCACGAAGCGGCCGTACTTCATCTGCGACCAGGTCTCGAGCTCCTCCCAGTCGGGTTCGGGCCGGCCGAGCCAACGCTCGGTGAGGAATCCTCCGGCGAGCGTACCGAAGGCCAGGATGCCGATCCCCTTCGCGGCGCAATACGCCGACATCGCGCCGGCGGCGCGTCGGTCGAGCAGCGAGTAGGAGACCTGGTTGCTGACGATCGGGATGCCGCTCTCGACGGCGAGCCGCAGGTGCGCGGTGTCGGTGTTGGTGAGTCCGAGATGCGCGATCAGTCCTTCCTGCCGCAGCTCGTCGAGCCAGAGGAGCGCGTCGATCCAGGCGGGATCGGCATAGCTCCACGCATGGAACTGGAGCAGGTCGATCCGTTCGGACCGCATCCGTGTGCACGCGCGCTCCACCGCGGTGCGAACGTCGTCGCGCGTGATCGGTCCCGGTGACGGCACCCACTTGGTGAGCAGTTCCACGCGCGGCGATCCCGCGGTGGCGCGGAAACGCCCGGCGACCTCCTCGGCGGAGCCATAGTGATCGGCCATGTCGAACGTCGTGAACCCGGCGTCCGCGTATGGTCGCATGGCCGCTGCGGCCGCGGCCGCGTCGAAGGCGCGTCCGTCGCGTTCCTGATCCGCCATCTGCCAGAGGCCCGTGAGCACACGGGCGATCGAGAAGCCACGTGCGAGTTCGATCCGTTCGACGCCGCTCATCGGCCCGCCTCCCACGCGTGGTCGGTCATCATTCGGGCGGGAGGACGGAGAAGCGTTCGCGCAGGGAGACCCCGGAGCGCTTCAGGGCGGCGACCTCGCGACGGTAGATCAGCGACCCGACGACCATGACCAGACCCCAGACCGGTGTGGAGCGGAAGTACCAGGCCGCGGCCGGAGCGGTGAGGTCCTTCCACACGTGCACCGCCAGGAAGAGCCCCAGCAGCACGAGCCCCGCGACCGCGACGGCCGTGCGCTTGCGCGGGTCCGCGAACACGCTCAGGCCGGCGGCCAGCGCGGGATTGGTTCGCGGCAGGGCGAGCACCGACGCGCACATGAGGAGGAAGTTCACCAGCATCGAGACCACGAGCAGGTCGACGCCGAGGAAGAAATCCCCGGCGAGATGGCTGCCGATCACTCCGACGGTCGCCATCGCGCCGCTCGCGATGATCGCCGCGCCCGGGGTGCGGCGGACCGGATGGACGACGGACATCCGCGCCGGGAAGATCCCATCCTCGGCCCAGGCGAACATGAGCCGCGAGACCGCGAGGATCATCGCCGGCAGGTCGTTGGTGAGCGCGATCGCCGCGCCGGCGACGATGAGCACCGTCCACCCCGGCGAGAGGAGGAGACCGAGGAGGCCCGGGGCCGTGAGGTCGCGCGTCGCCGATTCACTCGCGATGTACCACCAGGGCACGACCTTGTAGACGGCGCCGGCGAAGGCGAAGTAGAACGCCGCCACCGAGAGCACGGCGATGCCGATCGCCCGCGGCAGGTCGCGCGCCGGGTTGCGCGCCTCGCCGCCGGCCTGCGCGATGGCGTCGAAGCCGATGAAGCTCGAGAAGAGCACCGCCGACGCCGAGAGGAAGGTGCGCAGGTCGAATGGGGCGGCGGGCTCCGGCGGCAGCACGAGGTTCTGCTTGGCGTACAACGCCGCCACGTAGTCCTGCCGGTCGAAGAAGAGCGCGACGGCGATCACGATCCCCCCGGCGAGGAACATGAGCGTCATGAGCGGGATGAGGGTCCGCTGGTAGGCGCCGAGCCCGCGGAGGTTCACGCCGACGAACCCCCAGAGCAGCGCGAGGGCGACGCCGAGTCGGATCGGGCCCTGATCGAGCGCGGCGGCGAGCCCATCGAATCCCGACGCGAGCGCCACGTCGCGGAGGAACGGCGGGATCACGTACGAGACCACGCCGATGGCGATGCAGAGCCCGAACCACTGGCTGAATGACGCGACGAAGCCGAGGTAGGGAGTGAGCGCCCGGCTCGCGTACAGGTAGCTCCCGCCGGCGCGCGGCATCGCGCCGGCCAGCATCGCGTACGCGAGCGCGGCCAGCAGCGCGGGCACCGCCGCGAACGCGAAGGCCGGCAGCACCCAGGGGCCGATGCCGGGCACGTTCCGCTGGATCATGATCGGCACGACGTTGATCGACGCACCGATCATCGAACAGATGCCGGTGGCGGCGAGGCCGAGGAGGCCGAGATCGCGGGCGAGGGCGGGGCGAGACGACAAGAGGGGCGGGACCGCGGTGAAGTGGTGTGGCGCGGGGTCGCGGGAACCAACCTCCGGCCATGGGGCGGCGCAAGACGGGCGCTCAGGCGGCCGCCTCACCCGCCGATACTGAGGCGGGCACGCCTCACCGGGCCCTCCGACCGCTGTCACCGCGCAACGACCGGGCCCACAGGGACCTCGACGGACGCCTCCTGCTCGTGCGCTGAGACACGCGGATCGCGTGACGGACGGCGGGGGTGGATGCGGACCCGTGACGGTTGCGCGCGACCACGCCCAACCGTCTGTCTCCGTTGGGCTTATGCCCTGCGCCGACCCGGGCCGGACGGCGTGGCACGATTCTCTCTCCGTTTCTTCTGTTATAAGCGTGGGGTGCCCCAGCCGGTGCCCCATTGCCAACGCCAGCGACAGGACGGATATTCGGTCCGGTTCGCCGCACAACCTTTAAGGGCCGGTACCGGAATGATCTGCGCGCACTGCAGCTCGCCCGTCGCGGACGAGGCTCGTTTCTGCCACAGCTGCGGTTCCCTCGTGTCGGACGCGGAGGGGCAGGCCGCGGCGACGGCGTCGCTGGATCAGTCCTCGTTCCTTCACATGGAGTCGCTCCTCAGGGAGGACACCAAGGGCGAGTACGTGGTGGGTCGCATGCTCGGCCGCGGCGGCATGGCCGTGGTCTATCTCGCGACCGAGACGCAGCTCTCGCGCAAGGTCGCGCTAAAGGTGCTGCCGCCGGAGCTGACCTTCGGTCATGGCGTCGAGCGGTTCAAGCGCGAGGCGAAGACGGCCGCCGCGCTCGATCATCCGAACATCATCCCGATCTACCGCATCGGCAACAGCGGCAAGATCTTCTGGTACGCCATGAAGTACCTCGAGGGGAAGTCGCTCGAGGACCTGCTGCGCGAGCGTGGCGCCTTCCCGCTCGACGAGACGATCGACATCCTCGAGCAGGTCGCCGACGCCCTGGACTACGCGCACGACCACCACGTCATCCATCGCGACATCAAGCCCGCGAACGTGATGCTCGACAACCGGAATCGCGTGATCGTCACCGACTTCGGCATCGCGAAGGCCCTGACCGAGGGCAAACTCACCGCGACCGACTCGGTGATCGGCACGCCCTACTTCATGAGCCCCGAGCAGGGCATGGGCAAGACCGTGAGCGGCGCCTCCGACCAGTACTCGGTCGGGGTCATGGCGTACCGCATGCTCGCCGGCCACGTGCCGTTCGACGGCGACTCGGCGATCGACATCCTGCACAAGCACTGCATGTTCGAGGCGCCGCTCCTGCACGACGACATGACGGAGATCCCGCAGCACGTCTCGGACGCGGTGGCGCGCGCGCTCTCCAAGAAGGGGGACGAGCGGTTCGCGAGCGTGCATGACTTCATCCAGTCGATGAAGGATCCCGCGTTCGTGCCGAAGACGGTCACGCGCCCCAGCGGCGCGACCGTGGTCATGGACTCCTCCGAGGTGCGGAAGAGCCGCGCCCCGGCGACCAAGCCGTCGCTCGGATCGGCGCCGGCGTCGAACACGGGCAAGGCCCGCACGGTCGCGGCCAAGCCGGTGACGGGGAACAACGACAAGACGGTCGTGGCCTCGTCGAACCCGGGTGCGTCCCGGGCGAAGCCGGCGACCGCCAGCGCCCCTGCGCCGGTGGCAAAGTCCAGAGCGGGACTCTTCGCCGGCATCGCGCTCGTGGTCGTCGCGGGTGGCGGTATCGCCGCGTGGCAGATGAGCAAGGGGCCGGCGACCACGCCCGCGACGGAGAACGGCACCGCGCCGGGCCTCGTGGCCACTCCACCCGCGCCGGTGGAGCCGAAGCCGGACAGCACGGCGGGAGCGGGTGCGTCGGTGCCGCCGCCGGTGGTGGCGGCCGAGACGAAGCCACCCGAGACGAGCGCCCCGGCGACCAAGGCACCGGAGACGAAGCCGAAGAGCCCCGCGGGCTCGCCGAGCACC
Source organism: Gemmatimonadota bacterium (assembly GCA_021413975.1). Taxonomy (GTDB): domain Bacteria; phylum Gemmatimonadota; class Gemmatimonadetes; order Gemmatimonadales; family Gemmatimonadaceae; genus Pseudogemmatithrix. The sequence continues at coordinate 250,099 of JAIOPJ010000016.1, read as the reverse complement.
GTCGGCTCGCGTCCGCCCGCGCGTTCCCCGTCGTCCGCGCCCGTCACGTCGCCCGTCACGTCACCGGCGCGGCAGGAGCCGGCGACCACGCCGGCGCCGGCCCCCGTGACCGCGGCGCCTGCGGCCACTCCGCCGGCGCCTTCGGCCCAGATGGGCACGCTGCAGCTCGTGCTCTCCGCGCCGGGACTGGTCGAGATCGATGGCAGGGAGATCGGAGAGAAGAAGAACTACCAGACCTCCCTCTCCGACGGCACTCATGTCGTCGTGGTGCGGAAGGATGGCTTCACCACGCTGAGAACGACCGTTGAGATCAAGGCGGGCGTCACGACCCCTCTGCGCCTCACCCTCGAACCCCGACCCTGATGCGTCGAATCCTGCCGGTCCTCGCGCTCCTGCTTTTGGCTGCCGCCCCGGTTCGAGCACAGGGGTCTCGCGCCGCCCTGCTCCAACAGGCCTCGTCGGCCTACGACAACTTCGAGACCGCCCGCGCACTCGACCTCGCGCGCGCGGCGCTTGATCCGGCCCTCGGCGCGCCAGACTCGAGTTGGGTGCGCAGTCTGCACCTGCTGAGCCAGGTGCTCTTCGAGAACGGCAACGAGACCGACGCGCGCACCTGGGCGCGCTGGGGCATGCGGATCAATCCGCAGATGCGGATCGACTCGGTGAACTTCCTGGCCGGCGTCGTCGGCATCCTGCGCGAGGCGCGAACGAAGGTCGGCGCGCGGAGTTCCTCGGACGACATCGCGCGCATGGTCTGGCAGTGGCCCTCGCGCGGAAGCTCGGCCACGCAGGGGACGCTCAGGCTCGACCCGTCGCCGATGTCGGTGCCGCTCAACGTGACGGTGCTGAGCGAGGGCGGCACGCCGGTCGGCCAGCTCATCGCCGGCCCGGGCCTCACGCTCGCCCCCGGCACGTTCGAGATCCAGGTCTCGGCCTCCGGATTCCTCCCGGCGCGCATCTCGCGCGAGGTCCTGCCGGGTGTCACGCTCACGCTGTCATTCCAGCTCACGTCGTCGGCGGTCGTGTCGGGCACGATCAGCGAGGCGGCCCGCCAGACCGTGTACCGCAGCACCGCGGCCCTCTCGGTCTCGCGCTTCGGCACACCGGCGCCCTCGTGCGCCGCGGGCGCCGTGACGAGTGGACGCCTCGTGCTCACGAGCTACGCGGCCATCCGCGGCGGTGACAACCTCACCGCCACGATCGGTGGCGCCGCGGTGGCCGGCGACCTGCGCGTCGCCGCCTACGACGCGACGAGCAACCTCGCCGTCATCTACCTGCCCTCCGCGCGCACCGATTCGATGCCGGTCTCCTCGCAGATCGTCGACGGGCAATCGGTCTGGGGCGTGGGGCTCGCGCAGTGCCGTACACCGTCCGACGCACGAGCCGCCGTGGACGAGTGGACGCAGCGACCGCTGGGCGCGCTCAAGCTGAGCGAGACCGTGGCGCAGGGCGTTCCCGGCTCACCGGTCGTCGACTACGTCGGCCGCCTCAGTGGCATCTGGACCGGCGGCACCGGCGCCATCCCCGCCCCCAACGCGGCCGCGCTCTTCGACATCGCGCGGCGGAACATCGCCGCACAGCAGACGCTCGCGGTGAACGAGGTCGCGCGTAGAGAGAACCACAGCTTCGGGGCGCTCGCGGTGACGGCGGACCTGCCGGGCGCCTCGGTGCGGCTCATCGGACTCGAGCGTTGGCACTGGGCGGCGATCACGTCTGGGGCGACCGGCCCCGCGCCGTTCAACTTCAGCGGCCCGATCGGTCGCTATCGACTCGAGACCAGCGCGCCGGGCGTGACCGCCAAGGTGCAGGAAGTGGTGATCCGGGCCGGTGAGACGATCCGCATCGCCGTACCGCTCCGCACCGTCGCCTCTGCGCCGCTCGGCGGCCCGCCGCCGGCCACCGTCAAGAAGGGCGGCGTCCCGAAGTGGGTCTGGTTCGCCGTCATCGGCGGCGCAGGTGCTGCCGCCGCGCTCGGTGGCGGCGGCGGTGGCGGCTCGACCGGTGGCGGAGGCGGAGGGGGGGGCAACGGAAGCATCAGCATCACGATCCCGGTGAACCCGCCATGAGAAAGCCGAAGCGCCAGAACCCCGTCCCACTCCGTGCGATCCCCGAACCCGTGAACCCCTCAATCGTGGTGAACCTCATGCAGAGACTTCGAATCCTCGCGCTCCTGGCCGTGATGAGCCTCGTGATGTCGTGCGACTCGCCGACCGAGATCCGCACGGGATCGATCCGCATCGCGCTCCTCTCCGAGGGCGGCACGCCCGCGCTGATCGACGCGCGCAAGGGCGACCTGAACGAGACGCCCGACATGCGCGCGGGGACGGATCCCAATGTCCTGCTCGACGCGGTGCAGGTCCGCGTCGTCGGCGGCAGCACGGACCGGACGGTGACGAGCTCCACGCCGAGCGGCGGGAACTTCCTCGTCACGGTCGACAACCTCCCGCCGGGCTCGTACACGGTGAGCGTGACCGGACTCGTGAACAGCCAGGTCGCGCACTTCGGCACGACGTCCGGCGTGACGGTGACCGCGGGTCAGACGGCCCAGGCCGGGGTCACATTCCCGGTCTTCCAGCCGTCGATCCCCAACGTGGCCGTCGTCGACACGAGTGACGTGCTGAGCTTCGACATCGCGTACGGTGCGGTGACCGGCGCGACCGGCTACCGGATCGAGTGGAGCCAGAACTCGAACTTCACCGGCGCGCAGACCAAGGACACGACGGGTCTCGGTGCGCGCATCGCCGTGACCGCCGAAGGCGACTACTACGTGCGTGTCCGCGCACTCAATCCCAGCCTCTCGGCTCCCGGACTCCCGACGCCGACGAAGGGTGTCTACGTCTTCCAGGGTGTCGCGACCGTCACGGTGACCCCCGCGACCCCGACCATCGCGGCCGGGGCGACGCAGCAGCTGACCGCCGAGGCCCGCGACGCCGCGAACGTCGTCGTGCCGGGCATCAGCTGGTACTGGGCGTCCTCCAATCAGTCGGTGGCACTCGTGAGCCAGACCGGTCTCGTGACCGGCGTGGGCGGCGGTGCCGTGACCATCACGGCGATGGCGAAGGGAACGCCTGGCAGTTCCGCCGTCTCGGTGACCGCTCGTCCGGCGACCAAGCTGGCGTTCAGTGCGCAGCCGGGCAATGCGGCCGCGGGCACGGCGATCCCGACCGTCCGCGTCGCGATCGAGGATGCGACCGGCGCGACGGTGACCTCCGACAACACGACGCAGGTGACCGTGGCCATCGGGACCGATGCCGGCCCCGGTGGCGTCCTCGGCGGCCTGACGACTGTCTCGGCCGTCGCCGGCATCGCGACCTTCGCGAACCTGTCGATCCCGCAGGCAGGTGCCGGCTACACCCTCGTGAGCACGGCGACCGGGCTCACGTCGGCGACGAGCGCCAACTTCAACATCGCGCCCGGGGCGGCGAATCGACTCGCCTTCACGGTCGCGCCATCGGCCACGGCTGCCAATGCGGCGATGTCGCCCGCGGTGCAGGTGACGGTGCAGGACGCGCTCGGGAACCGGATCCTCGGGGCGACGAATGCGGTGACGGTCGCGATCGGGACCAACCCGAGCGCGGGCGTCCTCGCGGGCACCAAGGTCGTGAACGCGGTCAGTGGCGTGGCGAGCTTCAGCGGCCTGGCGATCAATCAGGGCGGTACGGGCTACACGCTCACGGCCAGCGCGTCGGGACTCACCGGCGCCACCAGCGGCGCGTTCGACATCGGGGCGGTGCTGCCCGCCACGCAACTGGCGTTCGCGATCCAGCCGACGGACGGTGTCGCCGGCGATCCGCTCTCCCCCGCCGTCCAGGTCGAGGTGCGCAACGCCAACGGTGAACGCGTGACGACCTCGCGCGACGCCGTCACGCTCGCCTTCTCGGCGAACCCGGGCGCCGGAACGCTCTCGGGCACCAAGACCGTGAACGCGATCGACGGCATCGCCAGCTTCACGGGCCTCGCGATCAACAAGGCGTCGGGCGGCTACACGCTCGCGGCGACGTCGGGCAGTCTCACGGCCAGCACGAGCAGCGCGTTCACGATCACGCCCGGGGCGGCGACCAAGCTCCGTTTCCTCTCGCAGCCGTCCAACGCGAAGGGCAATGTGGTGCAGGCCGGCGGCATCAGCGCCGCGATCGCCGATGCGTTCGACAACACGGTGACCACGGCGACATCCAACGTCACGCTGTCGATCGGCAACAACCCGTGGCGCAGCATCGTGAGCGGCGGAGGCGGCACGGTCACCGCGACGAGCCTGACCGTCGCCGCGGTGGGTGGCATCGCGTCCTTCGCGAACGTGAGGATCGACAAGCCCGGCGTGAACTACACCCTCGCCGCGTCGTCCGCCGGCATCACGGCGGGCACCAGCACCGAGTTCAACATCAACGTGACCTTCAACGGCGCGATCAGCGCCGCGACAAATGGCGGCCATACCTGCGCCGTGTCCGCCGAATCCGGTGCGTACTGCTGGGGCGAGAACTACAACGGGCAGCTGGGCTCCCCGACCGGCGCGACGAACTCGGACAGCATCCCGGCGCGCGTCTCGACGAACCTCGTCTTCACGACGATCACGAGCGGGGCGGCCCACAGCTGCGGGCTGGTCGGCGGCACCGCTTACTGCTGGGGGTACAACGGATACGGACAGCTGGGTAACAACACGTTGGTCGACGCGGCCACACCCGTCCAGATCGCGGGGTCGCTGGTCTTCTCGTCGATCGACGCCGGCGCCTACCATACGTGCGGGATCACGACCGCGGCGGTGGCGGCGGCGATCGACCGTCAGGTGTACTGCTGGGGGAATGGCACGAGCGGCCAGCTGGGCAACGCGGCGAACGCGAACTCGTCGATCCCGGTGCGTGTCGTTGATCCGCTGGCGACGACCACGCGGGCCGTCGCCGTCACCGCCGGCTACACCCACACCTGCGCCATCGGGCTGAACAGCCTGGCCTACTGCTGGGGCAACGGCGGTAACGGTCAGTTGGGAACGGCCTCGGGTGTCCTCACGAACCAGAACGTCCCGACGCAGGTCCATGCGCTGGGCACGTACACCTGGACCTCGATCTCGGCAGGGTCGTATCACACCTGCGGCATCAGCTCGAACGGCGGCAACATCGCGCGCTGCTGGGGATACAACGGCAGTGGCGGACTCGGTGACGGCACGCAGACCCAGGCCACCATCCCCGTCGCCGTGGCCGGAAGCCTCACGACCTGGTCACGGATCACCGCCGGCGGTTTCTTCAGCTGCGGATCGACGGCATCGTTCACGCAGTGCTGGGGCGACAACGGCTCGGGGCAACTCGGCAGCAACGAGGCGACGAGTCAGAGCCTCACCCCGGTCCTCGTGGTGGGCAATCTGACCTTCACGGCGCTCGACGCGGGCTCGGATCACGTCTGCGGCAGGACCGGCAGCGCGTTGAGTTCCGTGATCTACTGCTGGGGGAACAACAGTGGCGGCCGTCTCGGCAGCACCGGCGTGAACCAGAACAAGCGTTCGCCGACGCTCGTCGTGCAGTAGCGACGACGCAGGTCCGAGTGGGCATCGAAGGGCCCGGCCAGTGATCCACTGGCCGGGCCCTTCGGCTGTCGGTCGGCGGCGGATCCGGCGGTGCGCACCCGATTCGGCGAACCTACGGGTCTTCCCCCACACGCCTTAGGGTCTCCACTTATGGTGCGCACCCGCGCAGCGGACGGAATTGACCGTGTCAGCCAGAGGTCCACCGCCGGAGGGTGCTCATGTACTTCCCAGACGATCTGCTCACGTTCATCCGCGCGCACCGCGACGAGCTCACCCTCAGCGTCTACATCGAGGCGGCACCCAACGATCCGGCCGCCCGCCGCAACTGGCGCGTCCGGCTCCGCCAGGGCCTCAATGAGGTGCGTGACAGCCTCGAGAGCGCGCCCACCGACGAGCAGGACGCGTTCGAGCGGTGCGCCGCCGAAGTGCTTCGCAGACTGCCCAGCGGCGACACTGCGCCCTCGACCCATGGCTGGGCCTGCTTCGCCGCCGCCAGCGGGGAGGCCTTCGCCACCACGCTCGCGGACTCGACCGAGACCAACGTCAGTTGGGGACCGGGCGCCCGGATCGTGCCCTACCTGCGGCACATGACGGAGGGGCGCGCGCTCGTGGTGCGGATCGACCGCGAGCATGCCACGATCCAGCGCTGGCACGACGGCGCGCTCGAGGGCCTCGCCCGGCTCGAGGCCGAGTCGCCGCACGACGTCGGGACCCACATGGGTGACGCAGCGCGCCAGGGATTCCATGGCGGCACGCGGGGGCGCACCGGGACCGACGAGGAGCAGCGGCAGAAGCTCGAGGCCGCCGAACGGCTGCTCGCCGACGTGCGTGCTCGACTCGTGGCCCTCGCCGAAGCACACGAGCCCGTGTTGATCGGTGGCGCGGCGGCGGCGAGCGCCCGCCTGTTCGACCAGCTCCCGGACGTCCTCGCGGCGAGGGCGATCGTCGTTCCCGCCCTCACGATGCCTCTGGCCGACGCCGCCGCGCTCGGGGTCATCCACGACGCACTGATCGCACTCGACTCGACCATGCGCATGCGTCGCGTGACGGAGCTCCGCGAACTCGCGCACGCGCGCGGACGGGCCGCGGTCGGCTATGCGCCCGCGCGCGCCGCGGCCGACCTCGGGGCGATCGCCGAACTCATCTTCAGCGAGCGCGCGTGGCAGCAGCATCCCGACCGGATCGAGGACCTCGTCCAGCGGGCCCTCTTCGAGGGGGCCAGCGTCGTGCTCGCCCCGACGTTCCCGAACACCCCGTACGACCGCGAGACGGAGGGCATCATCGCCGGTCTCAGGTTCCCCCTCCCGACCGCCCGTTGACTCCCGGATGCCGAGAGGGGGCGCCCGACCGGGCGCCCCCTCTCGGCATCAGGCACTCGCACCACCGTCAGGTGACGAGATCGAGCAGGCGGGCGGCGGGTCCGAGGAGGGCCTCGTACATGTCGAACGCCCCCTGGAACCACTCCATGATCTGGCGAAGCATCGCCTGCTCGGCCGGTGTCAGCGGCTGGCCGTTCGCGCCGAGGATGGTGGGAGTCTCGTCCACGAGACCGTCGAGCGCGATGGTCGCGAACGCATTGCCGTTCACCTTCACCAGCAGCGTGCCGCCGCTCTGCGCGAGGATCGTCCCGGTGATCCCCACCGTGTGGCCCTGCTGCCCCGTGAGCAGCCCGTCGATCATGAGCTGCGGCGCGGCGCCGCCGGTGATCGTCTGCTGCACTCGCGTCGAGAGGCCACGCGTAGGCAGCGCCGTGCGCCAATCGAGGTCGATCGTGGAGTTCGCGAGCGAGACCGTGGAGCTGAGCGTGAACGCGAGGGAGTCGGCGCCGTTGCGCGCGAAGCCGGCCACCAGCACCGTCGGATTGGTGATGGTGCCCTGCACCGTCGCCGTGTAGCTGAGCACCTTCACCGGCGCGTTGCCGCCCGAGAAGGCCTCCACCCTGGCGGTGATCGACTGATTGGTCACCGTGCGCGTCAGGTCGGCGTAGCCGGTCTCCACGAGCGGGAAGACCAGCGCGTGCGTGACGGGATCGACGGCGTAGAGGACGAACCGGACGCCGTTCGCCGGCGCTCCGGTCCGGGTCCCGGCCACGTATCGGTCGGCGATGGAATCGAACTCGAAGGTCTTGCCGAGCGCGATGACCGGGATGATCGAAGCACCGCCCGACGCGCCGAGCATCTGCGCCCGCAGCGCCGAGCGCTCGAGAAGGGCGTTGGGATCCTTGAGCATCGCGGGCGGCAGCTCGGCGACGCCGAAGCTCCCGCCGGCATCGGCGAGCGCGCCGCTCATCATGGGCCCGAGCGCGCCGAGGCTCACCGAGGCCGGCGCATTGACGGCAGCGCCGGCCGCCGCCACGTCCGTCTGCAGGGCGGCAGGGTCGAGGGGACCGGTCGGGCCGGTCGCGCTGTCGCAGGCGGCGGCGAAGGTGATCGCCCCGAGGGCGAGAGCGACACGAAGGGATCGGAAGCGCACAGGGAGATCCTCGATCAGGGTCATCGCATGGAAGCCGAGCATCGGCGGTGGTGCTGCTTGCGGAATGACGAGTGTCCGCGGGGGCCGGTTTCGTGCGGTGGCCCGCACTGTCACATCGTGAGGAACTGCCTCGCCGGCCCCCTCCCGGGCCCGTCGTCGGACCCGCCGCCGCCGGAGAACCTACGTCCGAGGCGCTCGCCGGTCGGTGCGAAAAGTCACAGGCGCGGTAGATTCTCCGGCATGATCCATCCGGTTCCGGTGACCCTCGAGGGCCATGGCATGCGCCTCGAGCCCCTCTCCCTTGCCCACGAGGCGGCACTCGCGGCCGCAGCGGCGGACGGTGAACTCTGGAAGCTCTGGTTCACCTCGGTCCCGGCTCCCGGCGAGACCGCGCGGTACATCGAGTCGGCGCTGGAGGGTCAGGCGGCGGGTCACATGCTCCCGTGGGCCGTCCGCGAGCTCGCGACGGGCCTCATCGCCGGTACGACGCGCTACCACGACATCGTCGCGCCGGTGGACCGCGTGGAGATCGGCTGGACCTGGTACGCGGCCCGCTGGCAGCGCAGTCACGTGAACACCGCATGCAAGCTGCTCTTGATGACGCACGCCTTCGATGCGCTCGGATGCGCGGTGGTCGGGCTGCGCACCGACATCTTCAACACCCGATCGCAGGCGGCGATCGAAGCGCTCGGCGCCCAGCGGGACGGCGTGCTGCGGCACTACATGGCGCGACGGGACGGCAGCGGGCGCGACACCGTGATGTACAGCATCCTGCGCGCCGAGTGGCCGGCGGTGCGTGCCCGGCTCGAGGGGCGGTTGGAGCGGCACTCGGGTGCGGCGCGGCCCGACGGGCGTTCGTAGGTCGGGCCCTGGGGCCCGTCAGGTCCTCGTGGCCTTGGACCCGCGACGGAGCGGCATCGTCAGCAGCGCCCCGACCGTCCCATGCTCGCGCGCATCCATGTGCGTGTCGATCCCGTACACGAGCCGGGCGCGGTCCATGTCCATGAAGGTGCCGAACAGCCGGTCCCACACCGAGAAGACGTTGCCGTAGTTGGAGTCGGTGTACGGCAGCACATAGTGGTGATGCACCTTGTGCATGTCGGGCGAGACGACGACCCAGGCGAGCGCGCGGTCGAGCGACTTCGGCAGGGCGATGTTCGCGTGATTGAACTGGCTGAGCACCACGCTGAGGCTCTGGTACAGGAACACGAGCCACATCGGCGCGCCGGTGACGACGACCGCGAGCAGCGTGAACACGAACCGCACCACGCTCTCCCCCGGATGATGCCGGTTGGCACTCGTGGTGTCGACGTGCGTGTCGGAGTGGTGGATGAGGTGCAGTCGCCACAGCAACGGCGTCTTGTGCTCCACCCAGTGCGCCAGCCAGGCGCCGACCAGGTCGAGCAACAGCAACCCGATGATCATCTGCAGCACGAGCGGCAGCCCCGGTGCCAGGGAGAGCACCCCGATCCCGCGGGCCACCGCCCACTCCGATCCGCGCAACAGGATGAACGCCAGCAGGAAGTTCACCACGATCGTCGTCACGGTGAAGAAGATGTTCACCAGCGCGTGCTTCCCCTTGCGATACTCGAACCGGAAGAGCGGCGCGGCGCTCTCCCAGATCCAGAAGAAGGCGATGCCACCCGCGAGGATGAGCGCGCGATGGGACGACGGGATCGTGCTGAAATACGAGACGATGCGGTCCATGACGGGAACTTATCCTCCAAGGCGGCCCGTGGAAGGTGGGGGCCAGGTGCCGGAACGGGCGCCCGGAGACTCCCCGGACGCCCGTTTCGGATGTGTGGTGCGGACCGCGGACCGGACGACGCTACTGCACGACCGGCTTGGGGATGAGCTTGGCCGCCCAGAGCCCGCTGTTGAAGTCGGTGAACAGCACCCGGCCCTTCCAGGGCATGGCGTTCATCACGAACGGCGCGTTCGCGGTGTAGGCATCGGGGTCGTACGGCTTGAACACCGCGATCTCGCGGTTCTGGTCGGTGAGGTTGCCCATGAGCTCGCCCGAGACGTCGACCACGCGCACGCCGCCGTCGTAGTACGCCTGGTAGAGCACATCGTCCTCGACGATGATGTCGTGCGAGCCGTAGTCCTCGAGGTGATACCGGCCCACCGGGATCGGTTTCAGGGGATCCGTGAAGTCGATGATGTGCGTGTAGCCGCCCGACGTCTGGGCGATGCCACCGCGCGGCGGCTTGCCGTCGGGACCGGCGAGCGAGTACTGCGTCCCCTCCCACACCCGTCCGCGGCGGCTCATCTCCTCGTCGCCGATGAAGAGGTAGGTGCGACCGGTCTTCTGCTGGAAGTACGGGAAGATCTCGTGCCCGGAGTTCACCTTGTAGGTGGTGATCAGCTTGGGCGCCTCGATCGTGCCGCCGTACCTGCCGTTGCCGACGTCGACGACCACCACGCCCACGCCGCCCTGCGCCGAGTAGGCGATGCCGTCGCGGACCCAGAGGTCGTGGATGCGGGCGTTCGGGTGACGGTACTCGCTCACGTACTTGGGCTTGGTGATGTCGCGCACGTCGATGATCACGTACTTGGAGCCGCCCGAGATCGCGAACAGGTAGTCATTGGTCGCGAACACGTTGTGCACGCCGCCGGTGAGCTCCTGGTCGAAGGTCGAGGCGATCTTCGGATGCGCCGGCACCGCGAGGTCGAGGATCACGACGCCGTTCACGCGGTTGGACGCACCCTCGCGCGAGAGCACGCCGTAGCGGCCGTCGGGGGAGATGGTCACGTCGTTGATCGTGCGGGCGTCGACCCGGACCGAGTCGGTCTTGACGATGTGGTCCATGTCGGTGATGTCGAACACGAGACCCCAGCCATCGCCGCCCCAGGTGCCGACGAGGACGTAGTCGCGCCCGTCCTTGCCCGTCCAGGGCCAGAGGTCCGAGGTGTGCGTGGTGTTGATGTTGCCGCGGCTCGTGACCTCGATGCGCTGGCGCACGTCGCGCGGGTTGACCTGCACCGCCCACTGCGCGTAGGCCCCGCCCGACTGCGCGAGCAGCGTGTAGCGGCCGGGATAGTTGGCCGCGAAGCGATCGTACTGCACGATCCCCGCGCCACCCGGCAGGCCGGCCGGCGCGATCGAGTCGTCGGGAACGTAGGTGTAGCTCCAGGTGATCGGCGCGTCGGCGACCACGGTGCCGTTCGCCCGCCGCGCGGTCGCCTTGAGGTGGATGACGTCACCGGTGCGCATCTGCGACTCGGGGATCCCGATCTCGAGGCGCGAGACCGGGTTCGCCGTGATCGTGTACACCTTCGAGGCGCGCTGTCCCTCGGCCTCGACGCTCACCGTCACCGACCCGGGCGCGAGCGCCGTGACGTCGCCGAAGCGATTGACGGTGGCGAGCTTGGGGTCGGAGGTGCGCCACGTGCCGGTGAGTCCGGTGCGCTCGCTGTTGTCGGCATGGAAGCCCTTGAGCTGCACCGGCGTCGTGAGCCCCGCGTAGAGGTTCGCGCTCGTGCTCGCGATCTCGACCTTGGTGAGCGCCGGCCAGGTCACGGTCACGGGGATCGTGATCATGATCGGCGCGCCGTTGGCCCCGAGCGACATCGCGGTCGCCTCGAACTTCCCTGCGGCGGTCGCGGTCACCGTGGTGTCGCTGAAGCGCACCGCCCGGTTGCCCGACTGCACGCGCACGAAGGCGTTCGGGATCTCCTTCCCCTGCGCATCGAACGCGTGGATCTTGAAGTTCACGGTCTGACCGGCGCGCAACGTGAGCGCGGCCGGCTCGGCCACCAGCTTCGCTGCGGGAACGGCTTCGGGCGGCACGTTGCGAACGCCGGCCCTGTCGGCAGGCGCCGGGGGCGCCACCTGGGCGGCCAGCGGCGATCCGACCAGCGCGGCCGTCACCGCCGTCAACGCGAGGGCGGCGATGTGCGTGACGATACGACGGCGAGGTGTTAACATCTTCATGTCTGGCGTGCTCCACGGTGGGTTGGCCGACTTTGACACAGGTGAGACTATGCATCGCTTTCCCTTTCGCCGCAACCTGACCGAGGGACGTGGCCGCTTCTCCCTCGGCGCGCCGTTCGCCGCCGGTCTGCTGGTGCTTTCGAGTCTGGCGCATGCGCAGTCCCCGGCTGTCAGACCCGCCGCGGGGCCCGCGGCCACCCCGCCTCCGCCGGCCGCCGACTACTACGTCTACGCCGGCGCCGAGAGCGCCGACAAGATCTATCGCATCCGGTTCGGACCCGGCGGCACGGTGGTCGAGAAGGAGATCATCATCGGCGAGATGGCCGCCGAGATGGAGGGTCCGCACGGCCTCGCGATCTCGGCCGACGGCAAGTACCTGCACATGACCACCGGCCACGGCTTCCCCGACGGGAAGTACTGGCAGTACATCCTGGGCCCCGACACGCTCGCGGGGCCCGGCACGCTGCTCGGTACGTTCCCGGCATCGATCGACGTGACCCCGGACGGCCGCTACACCTTCTCGGCGAACTTCAACCTGCACGGCGACATGGTCCCGTCGTCGGTGTCGGTGGTCTATGTCCCGAACATGACGGAGGTCGCGCGCATCGTCACCTGCACCATGCCGCACGGGAGCCGGGTGTCGCCCGACGGTCGCTTCCAGTACTCCGGCTGCATGATGGATGACGAGCTGGTCGAGATCGACGCGCACGCGATGAAGGTGAGCCGTCGCTTCTCGCTCGCCAAGGGGAAGGAGGCGCCGCTCGCGGCCGACGGCGGCGACATGCTCAAGATGTGGATGGAGGGCGCGCGCCGCGTGTCGAACGGGCAGACGAGCGATCCGGCGCAGGTCGGCTACCTCGCGATGGACGGGCACAAGCACGCGATGGAACCCAACTCCTGCTCGCCGACCTGGGCGCAACCGTCGGCCACCGGTGCGAAGATCTACGTGGCATGCAACAAGTCGGATGAGATCCTCGAGATCGATCGCGACGGCTGGGCGGTCACGCGGCGGTTCAAGACCGCCCGTGGTCCGTACAACCTGGGCGTCACGCCCGACGGCCGGTATCTCGTCGCCTCGATCAAGCCCGGCAGCATGGTCGAGATCTTCGACCTCGCGACCGGGACGAGCGTCGCGCAGATCCCCACCAGCAACCGGCTCGCGCACGGCGTCGCGATCAGTTCCGACTCGCGCTACGCCTTCGTCACGAGCGAAGGGGTGGGCGCCGCACCCGGCAAGGTGGACGTGATCGACATCGCGGCCGGCGCGAAGGTCGGCACGGTGGACATCGGGCAGCAGGCGAGCGGGATCGCGTTCTGGAAGGTCGTCCCCACCGGACGCTGACGGACCCGCTCGGCGGGTGTCGAACGAACAGCGGGGGGCGGCGCCGCACGCGCCGCCCCCCGCATCGTGTATCCAGCGCGCTCATCCGATGCCGGGGATCCTCACCAGTTCCCTGAGGCGAGCCTCGAGCGCCGCCTTCTGCGCCTCGAGCTTCGCGCGCTCTTCCGCCAGCCGTTGCTCCGCCAGCGTCTTGACCTTGTCCGCCTCGGCGCGCGCCTCGGCGACCTTGGCGCTCACGAGCTCGTCGACGCGTGCCCGCACCTGCTGCTCCGCCCGCCGGACCTCCTCACCCAGCTGCGCCTGGAGCGCGCCGGCCACGGCATCGGCGATGTTCGTTCGCACCGCGAGTTCCGGCTTCGTCACCGAGCCCGTGAAGCGCGCCTCGATCTCGACCGAGTCGATGCGGCTCACGGCGCGCCAGAGCGCGTCCTCCACGAGCCGCATGGCCGGAGTGGTCGCGCGCGGCGTCCCCACCGTGTCGCGCACCCACTGGACGGTCGTCGAACGCCAGAGCCAGCGCCCGCCGAGGCGGTCGCCCTCGCGCGCGAGCTGCAGCTCGGAGCTCCCGTCGCCGAGCGCGACCGAGGCGCCGAGTCCCGCGAGCGGCATGGTCGGCAGCGGGATCCCGCTGAAGCGCGCGGTGAGCGAGTCGCGCACCGGCACCCGGCGATGATCGATCGAGCCGGAGACCCGCGCATCACGCGGTCCGACCTTGCCGGCCGTGCGACTCACCAGGAAACGCGTCGGCGCGCCGTAGACCGCCGGCTGCGTGGTCACGCCGACGAGACGGGCCTCGTACTCGCCGGCCTCCGCCCCTTCACCACCGATGGCGAGCGAGAGCTCCGCCAGTCGCGCGAGGAAGTCCGGATAGACGCGTTCGCGCGGGAAGAGCACGTCGGTGCCGGAGGCCCGCGCGCGCGACGGGCCCTTCCGCATCTGCCGCTCGAGCCCGGGCGGCACGTACTTCTCGGCCATGTTCACCCAGTACATGACCTCGCCCACCTTCTCGGCGATGAGCCCGGAGAAGAGCTGCGGGCCGATGGCAGGGATCTCGAACGTGGGCAGGCGCAGCAGCGACTTGGCGTAGGCGTAGTCGGCGGTCCGCGCCGCGGGGATCGCCTCGAGACGGTCGCCGAGCGAATCGATGTCACCCCGCGTGGTCCGCTCGAACGAGGCGAGCTTCGCGTTGAGCGCGTCGAGGTCGCGGATGGTGCGGCGCACGTCAGTCACGGCCTGCCGTGCGCCGCCGATGCCGAGGGAACGGAGGCTCGCTCCTTGGAGGCGGGTCGCGAGGGCCGCGGCGGAGTCGACCGTGGGGCGCGGGTCGAGTGACTGCAGGCCGGTCGTGAATCGCGTGCGCGCGGTGTCGACGAAGTCGCGGGCCGCGCGGGCGGCACGCAGGGTCGCGAGGCTCTCGGCGGAGATCGCGCCGACGTTGACGGTCTGCGTGAGCGTCGCGAGGGAGATCGGGGGGATCTTCATCTGCGCGACCCAGTCGTCCACGAGCTTGCGCACCGCGCTGGGTTCGTCGGCCGGAGCACCGGGTACCGGCGGGATGGCTCCCGAGGTCCGGCGTGCCGTGCCGAACCGGATCCCGCGCGCCGCCACCGTATCCACCACCACCTTCCCTTCGAGCGCGGGGAGGAGCGCGACGTCGAGGACGATCTCCTGGGCCTCGAAGAGATTCGTCATCGGCTTGCCGGGATTCGTCACGGCGAGCCCGCGGAGCGTCACGTTGCCGTCACCGAGGCCGACGTGCGCGCTCGCGAGGTCGACCTTCGCGCCCACCGCCGATGTGCCGGCGGCCTCGACGCCGCGCCGCACCGTGGGGTCGAGGAAGAGGACGGTCGCGACGACCAGCACCGTCAGGACGAACGCGAGCGGCAGCAGCGCCTTCCAGCGGATCAGTCTCATGTGCGGAACATCTCATAGACGCCGTAGAGCTTGGACGCCTTGATGGCCTGGAAGAGCCTGAGCTTCTCCAGTCGCGCGAAGACATGCACCCGATAGCGCGCTACGAGATAGCGGAAGAGGAACGCGGCGGGCACGAAGGCGACGAGCCACGCGACGAGGCTGCCGAGCACGATCGAGTTGTTGAGCCGCGAGAGCGACACGACCGGCGTGTTCACGAGCCAGGTGAAGAACGGCGCGAGCGCGTCGTTGGTCAGGAGCGCCATGCCGATGCGGTCGAAGAGCGGGTCGAGCGCGAAGCCCAAGGGCACGGCGGCCGCCCAACCGAGCATCACGCCGGGGAAGGAGACGGTGGTGAGCATCGCGATGGCGACGATGAGCACGTTGTGCAGGCTCATCAACGGCGTGAGGCCGAGGCAGAGGCCGAGGGCCATGCCCACACCGACCTGGAAGGGGGTGCCATCGGAGTTGAGCGCGCCGACGAGCGACTGGAGGAACTTGAGGATCAGCATGACAGGAAAGCTGACGGGTACGCGGGGCCTCGGGAAGCGCGGCACCGCGCGATGCGCGCGCCCGGCCGGCCGGCGCGACGGACGGAGCATGTGGCACGGGGCCCGACTGTCGGGCGGGGCCTTCGTGTCCTACGTTCATCGGATGCCCCGCCTCCTTGTTTCCGTCCGCTGGCTCGCGCTGGCTCTCGTCCTGGGTCCGCGCGCAGGCGGCGCCCAGTCGTTGACCCGCGCCGACTCCGCCCTCGTCGGCCGGATCCTCGTCGCCGAGGACCGGCGCGATGCCGCGGACGGCGCGCTCGCCGAGGGTGCGCGGCACGCCGACGCGCGCGTGCGCGCGATCGCCGCGCGCGCCGCCGGCCGCATCGCCGACCCCCTCTTCACGTCCCGCACCGCGCTCCCGGCGGTGCCCCCGCCCCCGATCTGGGTGGAACCGGCGTGGCGCATCCGCCATCGTGCGCTCGCGTCCATGCGCGACGATTGCTCGGCGTTGCGCCTCGCCGCATCGGACAGCGCCTGGCCGGTGCGCTTCCGCGCCGCGGCACTGGTGCGCGAGACGTGCGCCGCCGACGAGGAACTCGTGCAGACGTTCCTGCGCTGGATCCGCGAGATCCCGAGCGACGTCTCGAGACGGAAGCGGGGCCAGGTCGCCTGGCAGGGCGCGGCGAACGGACTGCTCGCGGTGGCGCGGATCCGGCCCGCCGAGGCGCGCTGGGCGCTCTCGCAGTTCACCGGCGATCCCGACTGGCACCTCCGGCAGTACGCGGCGCGGGCCGCCGGCATCCTCGGCGACACCGCCACGGTGCGCCGTCTCGCGTCCGACCGCGACGACAACGTCGCCGAGGCCGCGATCGGCGCGCTCTCGCGGCTGACGGGTCACGCCGACGATGCCCTTTACCTGGCGGCGATCGACCGGCGTGGCGCCCAGGTCGTGCGGGCCGGAGCCATGGCACTGAAAGGCTCCCCCCGCGCCGATGTGGCGCCTGCGGCCACGCGCGCGTTCGAGCGCTGGGTCGCACGCGAGAATGCGTCAGCGCATGATGCGCGCGCGGCCCTGCTCGAGGCGGCGGGCCGGCCGGCGAGCGAGGACCGTCCGCCGCCGGTGCGCGTGACGCTCCCCCGGGATGCGGTCGCGCTCGCGCTCGGGCAGGAGATCCGGCTACGCGTGACGATGGACCGTGCGAGCGGCGGCGGCCGCTTCGACGTGCGGCTCCGCGGGGATGTCGCGCCGATGATGGCCGCGCGGATCCTCGCCCTCGTTCGCGATGGCTACTACGACGGCCTCTCCTGGCACCGAGTGGAACACGACTTCGTGATCCAGGGCGGCAGCCCGGGCGCGAACGAGTATGTGGGACTCCCGCAGTTCCTGCGCGACGAACTCGGCACCGTGACCCACGCGCGCGGCACGCTCGGCATGAGCACACGCGGCCACGACACCGGTGACGCGCAGTGGTTCGTGAACCTGCGTGACAACGCCCGCCTCGACCGCGACTACACGGTCTGGGGCGAGATCGTCGCCGGCATCGACGTGGTCGACGGCGTCCTCGAGGGAGACATCATCAACCGCATCCGAGTACTCAAATGAGCGAACCGCTCCGCATCGCCAAGTCCGCCACCGCGGAACTCGCCCTCCTCCCCGCCCTCGCCAACCGCCACGGCTGCATCACCGGCGCCACCGGCACCGGCAAGACGATCTCGCTCCAGGTGCTCGCCGAGCGATTCTCGCGCATCGGCGTGCCGGTCTTCCTCGCCGACGTGAAGGGCGACCTCGGCGGCATCAGCAAGGCGGGCGCCCCGAGCGAGAAGCTCTCCGCGCGGCTCGCCACGCTCGGCCTGCCGACGCCCGAGTGGGGAGCCTGTCCCGTCACGTTCTGGGACGTGTTCGGCGAGCAGGGACATCCCGTGCGCGCGACCGTCTCGGATATGGGCCCCCTGCTCATCGCGCGCCTGCTGAATCTCAACGAGACGCAGGAGGGCGTGCTCAGCATCGTCTTCCGCGTGGCCGACGACAACGGCCTGCTGTTGCTCAACCTGGCCGACCTGCGGGCGATGCTGCAGTTCGTCGGCGACAACGCGGCCACGGTCAAGACGCAGTACGGCAATGTCTCCGCGGCGAGCGTCGGCGCGATCCAGCGCGGACTCCTGCAGCTGGAGGATCAGGGAGGCGAGCGGTTCTTCGGCGAGCCGATGCTCGACATCGCGGACCTCATGCAGACGGTCGATGGCAAGGGCGTGGTGAACGTGCTCGCCGCCGAGAAGCTGATGCAGAACCCGCGTCTCTATGCCTGCTTCCTGCTCTGGATGCTCTCGGAACTGTTCGAGAACCTCCCGGAGGTCGGGGATCTCCCGCAACCGAAGCTCGTGTTCTTCTTCGACGAGGCGCACCTGCTCTTCACCGACGCGCCGAAGGCGCTCGTCGACAAGGTCGAGCTGGTGGTCCGCCTCATCCGGTCCAAGGGTGTGGGCGTCTACTTCGTGACGCAGAACCCGATCGACATCCCCGAGACCGTGCTCGGACAATTGGGCAACCGCGTGCAGCATGCGCTGCGCGCGTTCACGCCGCGCGACCAGAAGGCGGTGCGGGCCACGGCCGAGACGATGCGGCCCAATCCCGGACTCGACATCGAGAAGGCGATCCTGGAACTCGGCGTGGGCGAGGCGCTCGTCTCGCTCCTCGACGCCAAGGGCACGCCCGGCATCACCGAGCGCGCGTTCATGATGGCGCCGGGGTCGCAGATCGGGCCGATCACGCCCGCGGAGCGGACGGCGCTCATCGGGAGTTCGCTCGTCGCCGGCACCTACGAGAAGGCGGTCGATCGGGAGTCGGCGTTCGAGATGCTGCGCGCGCGGGCGGAGCAGTCGGCTGGTGCCGCCGGCACGGCGGCCCCGAGCGCGCCGATGGGCGGACCCGCGGCGGGCAGTGCCCCGACGAGCGGCGGACTGGGCGCCGGCGCCGCCGGCGCGGCGGGAGCGGTACTCGGCGGGCTCGGCGGATTGATCTTCGGGACCACCGGCCCGCGCGGAGGGCGACGCGACGGCATGGTGGATCTCGTGGCCAAGAGCGCGGCGCGCACCGTCGGCAGCAGCATGGCGCGGGAACTGGTGCGCGGCGTGCTGGGCTCGCTCCTGGGCGGCGGCACGCGCCGACGGCGCTGACCGGTCCGTCGCGATCCGTCCGTGCTCAGGCCGCGATCAGTCCGCGGTCGTCGGCACGACGGCACGCAGGCGCGCCAGCAGCTCCACCAGCTTGAGTCGCTCGGCCTCGTCGGGGATCGCTTCGGCGACGAGCGTCTGCACGGCGCGCACATGCTCGTCGGCCTCCTCCAGCAGCGCGAGCCCCATCGGCGTGATCTGACAGCGGACCGTGCGCCGGTCCTTCCCGGTCCGGTCGCGACGGACGAGCTTGGCCGATTCGAGCTTGTCGATCAGCCGCGTGATGCCGGGGGCCTCCTCGATGAGGCGGTCGCGCACCGCGAGTGTGGGCAGTCCCTCGGTTCCGGCCCCGCGGAGGATCCGCAACACGTTGTACTGCGCCGGCGAGATGCCGAACGGATCGATCCGCTGACCGAGTACGCGGCGGATCACCGCGGCGGAGCGCAGCACGGAGACCAGGGCCTCCTCCGCCGACGTCGCGAAGGGCCGGACCTGCTTCAACTCCTCGGCGACGGACATGGGACGCTTCGGCATGCCGAATACTAGAAGGTGAGGACCAGCGTCGCGAGCGCCGTGCGCGTCGCGACGGGGAAGAGGTACCTCGTGCTGCCGTCGGTGTAGCCGCTCGCGTATGCCTTGGCGTCGAGGAGGTTCTGCAGCTGGAGCCGGAGCACGACCCTGCCGATCGGGACGGACGTCCCCGCGTCCACGAGCGTGAAGGGTGGCGTGGTCGTCGCCGCATTTCCGTCGTTGGCGAGGAACGACCGGCCCACGTGACGCGCCGAGAGCGTGAGTTCCCCGCCACCGGAGGCATGCCAGGCGCCTTGGACATTCGCGAGCAATGCCGGTGAGAGCAGCGGTGCCACGTCCCGGAAGGTGATGGCGGACGACTGATCGGTGTACTCGGCGATGCGGGCGCGCATCCACATTGTGTTCGCCGTGAACGTGAAGGCCGCGCCGGGACGCCAGGCCCCTTCGAGCTCCACCCCGGCGCGCGACGAGCGGTCGACGTTGCGCCGCAGCGGACTCCCGGTGATCGCGATCCGCCCGATCGGCGCGATCTCGTCATGGAAGCGCATCGCGAACAGGTTCACGCCGAGCGCGAACGCCGCGCGATCGATCCGCGCACCGAGTTCGAGGTCGGTCAGGCGTTCGGGACGGACCTGCGTGAGCGGCAGCACGTCCACGGCGGTGGCGGCATCGACGTCGTCCGCGCCCGCGAACAGGTCGCTGCGGGAGGGCTCGCGCCCCACCCGGCCGAGCGAGGCGTGGAGCGTGACCGCCGGCCGTGCGCGCCAGGTGAGTCCCAGCCGCGGGTTCAGGAACACCCAGTCGATCGTCGGCTCGCCGATGCCGGTACCGGTCGTCGGTCGATAACGGAACTCGGCCCGCCGCAGTTGGAGGTCGGCGTGCCAGTCCACCGCCCCTCGCGTGAGGGTCGCCTTGGCGAAGGCGCTCTGTTCGCGCTTGAAACCGGTGTTGTCGTAGGTGCGCGTCTCGAGATCGGGCCGGACCTTGAGGTAGTGATCGCGACTGTACCCGCTCACGTGGGCGCCGGTGGCGAAGTCGAGACCGGGGCGCGACCAGGTGAAGGCGCTGAGCAGGCCGACCCAGCGATGATCGAGATTGAAGTTCCAGAGGTCGGGGGCGACGACCACGTCGTATGCGCCGCCGGCGCCATTGCGATAGACCGTGGTCGTGAGCGTCGCGCGCGCGCCCAGCGCGCGCGCCCACTGGAGACTGGCCATCTCCTGGTGGAAGTCGTCGCGCTCGAGTTCCGACATGGGGTTCGCGCGCCGGTCGACGGCGAGTTCGGCCTCGCCCGGTGCGTAGTAGGCCAGCTGCGTGCGCGACCGGCCGGCGAATCCGGTGAACTTGAGCGCATCGCGCGCGCCGAACCAACCGCCGCTCACGAAGGCCGAGTTGGCGCGGTTCCCCGAGTGCCGACGATAGCCCTCGGTCTCCTGCCCCGAGACGCGCGCATAGGCGGCGAATCCGCCCTGCAGGCCGGTCGCTCCCTCGAGACTCGCGCGCCGCGTCCCCCACGACCCGGTCGTCAGTTGCGCTTCCCCGAACGGCGCCGTCGTCGCGAGCGGCAGCGACTCGAAGCTCAATGAGCCGGCGAACGGCGCCGTGCCGAACGCACTCGCGCCCGCTCCGCGCTGCACCGTCACCGACTGCATGGAGTTCATGAAGTCGGGGACGTTGGAGAAGTAGAGGACCTGATCCTCGGGGTCGTTGAGCGGCACGCCGTCGACCGAGATGGCGAGTCGCGTCTGGTCGATGCCGCGCAGGCGGATCGCGCTGTATCCGCTGAAGGCACCGGCATCGGAGCTGACCGTGACGGCCGTGGTGCCGAGGAGCGCGAGTGGGGCGTCCTGCCCCGCATAGGTGCGCTCGATGGCGGCACGGTCGAGGGTCGTGCGCGACGTCGGGGCGGCCCCGCCGGCGCGGGTGGCGCGCACGACGACGGTCTCGAGCGTGTCGCGCCCGGCGCGCCCGCGAGTGCTGTCGGCGCGCGGCGCGGTCGCCTGCGCACGCAGGGCGATGGCCGGCGACAGGCTGAGCGCCGCGACGAGCAGGGTGGATCGGACGATCGGAACGAACATGACGCGGATACCTCGAGATGAAGGACTCCCGAGTGACGGACCCCGCCGCGCGCGCGCCGCCCGAACGACAGAGGCCACGCACACCCGACGAGCGGGTGGCGTGGCCCCGGTGCAGGCGATCACGACACTCGCCGCACTCCCTACGCCGGTGTTGACCGGGTCAGGTTCCAAGAGACTGTCTCAACCCCACGTTCGTGGAGTACCCCTGGCGGCTGTCTCCTGAGGTTAGTCGGTCGCGGCGGCGAGTGGTAGCCGTGCCCCGGTCCGGACCGGGGGTTCGCGCGCGCCGGAGCGCGCGTATCTTCGAGGCATGACCCTCAATCTCCAGTCCGTCCTCGGGCGCCTCTCACTCGTCGATCGTGCCCCGCGGTGCCGCCGCGTGGCGGCATCGCTCGCGCTCACCGGCGTTCTCTGCGCGGCCTCTGCCGTCGCTCTCTCCGCGCAGGCCGCGCCGGCGGCGTCTCGCGCAGCCGCCGCCCCGACCTCCTCCGCCTCCGCGCGGCTCCATGGTCTCGTCGCGCCGGCCTTCTCCGGCGACAGCGCGTTCACCACGGTCGCCTTCCTCGACCGGTTCGTGCGGTGGCCGGGCAACCGCGGCTTCGACGCCTCGATCGCGCACATCGTCGAGCGCCTCGAGCGTTCGGGCTACGTGCGCGAGGATCGCGCTCCCGCGGGCGCTCGCCTCACGTATCGCGTCGAGCGGTATCCCATGGCCCAGCCCGCCTGGGAACCGCTCGACGCGATGCTCTCGATCGTCGGCGACGCCGATCCCCTGCTCCGGTTCGAGACGAACCGCAACATGCTCGCGACGAACTCCAACTCCACGCCGCCCGGGGGCGTGACTGCCGAACTCGTCGACGCGGGACGCGGCACGGCGGCCGAGCTCGAGAAGCTCGACGTGCGCGGGAAGGTCGTGTTCGCCGAGGCGGGGGTGGGGCGCGTCTTCGGTGAAGCGGTGCTCAAGCGCGGTGCCATCGGCGTGATCGGCTACGCACTCCCCGCCTACCTCCAGCCGGAGAAGCACCGGAGATCGATCCAGTTTGGCGGCGTCGCGCGTGACACCAGCGGCACCGGGTGGGGGATCCAACTCTCCTACGAGGCCCACGAGCGCCTGCGGGCCGCGCTCGCGCGCGCCACCGCTGGCGGCGCGCCGCTGCGCGTGCAGGTGAGCACGAGCGTCACCTGGACGCCGAACGCCGTGGAGCAGGCCGTCGTCGCCGAGCTCCGCGGGTCGTCGCGACCGGCCGAGCGTTTCGTCTTCAGT
This sequence comes from Gemmatimonadota bacterium, assembly GCA_021413975.1. GTDB lineage: Bacteria > Gemmatimonadota > Gemmatimonadetes > Gemmatimonadales > Gemmatimonadaceae > Pseudogemmatithrix. Next base: position 227,390 of record JAIOPJ010000016.1, on the reverse strand, counting down.
GCCCACGTGCAGGAGCCGGGCGCGAACGACAACGCGTCGGGCGTCGGCGCGCAGGTGGAGATGGCGCGCGTGGCGGCCCAGCTGTTCCGCGCCCGTGCGGTCGACCCCGCCCGCACGATCACCTTCCTCTGGGGCCTCGAGATCCGGAGCACCGATCGTTACATCACCCAGGACTCGTTGCGCGCCCAAGGGATCCGCTGGGGTCTCTCGCTCGACATGGTCGGCGAGGACACGAGGAAGACCGGCGGCACCTTCCTGATCGAGAAGATGCCCGATCCCTCCGCGATCTGGACCCGCGGGGACGACAAGCACACCGAATGGGGCGGCAGTCCGATCACCAAGGCCCAGCTCACGCCCCACTACTTCAATGACGTCGTGCTCGGCCGCGCGCTGGAGCAGGCGGCGACGAACGGCTGGGTGGTGCGCACCAATCCGTTCGAGGGCGGCAGCGACCATACGCCGTTCCTCAAGGCCAAGAAGCCCGGGCTCCTGCTCTGGCACTTCACCGACGAGTTCTACCACACCGACGGCGACCGCATCGAGATGGTCTCGCCGGCCGAACTGCGGAACGTCGGCATCACCGCCCTCGTCTCCGGCCTGCTGCTCACCAGCGCCGACGGCGCGGCGACCCGCGCGCTCATCAATGAAGTGACACGGGCCGCGGTGGCGCGGCTCGGCACCGAGGCGCGCCTCAGCGCCGGCGCGCTGCGTGAGGGTGGCGCGCGGGCGCACGAGCTGGACATCCTGGCGACCTGGGCCTCCTGGTACGAGGACGCGATCGCCGCGTTCACCGAGGTCGAGGTGGGAGGCCCGTCCACGCCGACGACACGGGCGATCGACGCCGCCCGTGCGACGGTTCGCGAGGCACACACGCGGGCGGTCGCCAGTCTCCCGTAGCGGTGGCGCGGCCACGCGCCGGTGGGGCGAGGGGCGTGCGGCGATGCCGCACGCCCCTCGTGGCTCAAGAGCGCCCCGCGCCGGTCGATACTGACCCGCATACCGCTCCAGCGATCCCCACGGTCGACCGTCCCCGCGGTCGACGCTCATGAGTGCACCCCATGGCCGAGCAGGAACACAAGGCGAATCGCGAAGCCCGCATTCCCTGGCCCGACCGCTGGCTCCTGGACGCGATGCGGCAGCAGGGCCACTCGGCCGTGGATCGGCTGCGTCCGGCCCACTCGGCGTGGGAGTCGCTGGAGATGGCGGGCGCGACCACTCAGGAACTGCTCGACGTCGCGTGCGCCCTCTCGGGCTATTCCGCTGCCGACCTGTCGAAGGTCAACAAGTCCTCGGCCGCCCTGCTCTCCGTCACGTTCGCCCGACGCTACGGCGTCGTGCCCGTCAGGGAGCAGGGCGTGATGCTCGAGGTCGCCACCGCGAATCCGCTCGCTCCGCATCTCGAACGGGATCTGTCGTTCGCTTCGGCGCGCCAGATCCGCCTGACGATCGCCTCGCCCTCCGCCATGGCGGCGGCGTACGAACGCATCTACGGCGGCCGGGCCAGCGTGGCGATGCCCGCCGCGCGCATCGAATGGGTCGTGAAGGAGGGTCCGCTCGGTCCGCGGTCGATCCCGTCGCGTGGCAGCGTGGTCGACGCGCTCGACCGGATGATCGCCGACGCGCTCGACCAGCGCGCCAGCGACGTGCACTTCGAACCCAAGGACGACGACCTGCTCGTGCGGTTCCGCGTGGACGGCGTGCTGCACGACGTCACGCGCATCGGGCCGGACGTGGCACCGCTCGTCATGAGCCGGCTGAAGGTGCTCGCCGGTCTCGACATCGCCGACCGGCGGCGACCGCAGGACGGCCGCGCGACGACCAAGTTCGACGGCCGCGTGGTGGACCTGCGCGTCTCCACGCTCCCGCTCAACGACCGGCTCGAGAAGGCCGTTGTCCGCCTGCTCGACGCCGCGAACGCGACCCACGGACTCGGCTCCCTCGGGTTCATCCCGGGTGAAGCGCACCGGTTCGACCAGTTGCTCGGCCAGAACGAAGGCATGGTCCTCGTCACCGGACCCACCGGCTCGGGGAAGACGACGACGCTCTACGCCGCGATCGAGCATTCGCGGTCGGCCGAGACGAACATCGTCACGGTCGAGGATCCGATCGAGTACCATCTCGCCGGGATCAACCAGGTCCAGGTGAACGAGAAGGCCGGGCTCAGTTTCGCGTCGGCACTGCGGTCGATCGTCCGACAGGATCCCGACATCATCCTCGTGGGCGAGATCCGCGACGCCGAGACCGCCGCGATCGCGGTCAAGGCGGGCCTCACCGGCCACCTCGTGCTCTCCACGCTCCACACGATCGACGCCGTCTCGGCGATCGGCCGCCTCGCCGACATCGGCGTGGAGATGGGGGCGCTCTCGGGGGCGTTGAAGGGCGTCGTGGCCCAACGACTCGTGCGACGGCTCTGCGAGGCCTGCTGCAGTTCGGTGACGCTCGCCGAGCTCCCGGTCACGCAGCAGATGCTGCTGATGGGTCGCAAGACCGAGAAGCTGCGCCGTGCGGTGGGGTGCGAGGCCTGCCGCGGGACCGGGTACCGCGGCCGCATGGTCGTCGCCGAGGTCCTGCTCGTCACGGACGACCTGCGGAGCGCGATCGCGCGGCGTGCCGACCGTGTGGAGTTGCTCGAGCTCGCCAAGCGCGGCGGCATGATCTCCATGTGGGAGGCCGGGCTCCGCCGGGTGGTCGAGGGCCTCACGGCGCTCACCGAGGTGCTCGACAACGTGCCGTCCCCGATGGCGGAGGCGACCGCCGAGCAGGGGGACGTGGATGCGGTGGTGGCGAAGCTCCTCGGGCGCGCGCCCGACGCGCCGGCCGCCGCGCCTGAGGCCGCGACGAGTCCCTCGCCGCACGTCGCGCCGCTGCAGGCACCGCCCGCTCCTTCCGTCAGGGCGCAACGGTCGCTGCCCCCCGACGCGCCTCGCGTCCTCCTCGCACTCGACGCGCGCGAGGAGCGCCGTCGCGTGCGCGAGGCCCTCGAGGACGCCGGGTGCGCGGTGATCGAGGCCGCCGACGGCGAGGCCGCCCTGACCTGGGCCCGCCGGTTCCGGCCCGCGCTCGTGATCGCCGAGCTCGTGCTGCCGCGGCTCGACGGCCATGCGCTCGCCCAGCTACTCGGCGAGGACGGTGGGCCACCGTGCATCGCGTTCACGGTCCAGAACGACGCCGAGGCCGTCGCCTGGGCGCTCGAGTGCGGCTTCCACGCCGTCGTCCCCGCGCACAGCGGACCGGCGGCGCTCGCCGCCGCCGCGCGCGATGCGCTGACCGCGACCGGCCGCCAGATCCGGCTCGCGATCTAGCTAGTTGCGGAAGAGGTACGAGAGCTTGAGGAAGAGCGCGTCGCTCGAACGCGTCACGCGCTCGAAGCGGAACGACTCGGGCTCGAGCATCCGCGCGCCGTACCCCAGGTAGACGACCGTGCCCGGCTGCGGCGTGTACGCGAGCAGGACGTCCCCGCGCACGCTGTTGCTCGTCCGGGCCACGGTCCCGACATAGACGCCGCTGGCGTCGCGCTGCAGCAGGGGGAGGTTGGTCCGCGAATCGTCGCGCAGGGCGTCCACCTGATCGGCGATGTACTCGCCGATCAGGCGCACGAAGAAGGGCTGCGAGACCTGGTACTCGAGCTTCAGGCGCGGGTTGCGCACGAGCCCGACCAGGGAGCCGTCGGTCCGGCGATTGAACTGCTGGATCTGATACGTGGCGTCGAGGCGGATCCGTTCGGACGGGCGCGCATTGAGCGTGAACTGGGCATAGAGGACGTCGGACGACGCCCATTCGTAGAAGTTCTCGTCGATGCCGTCGATGAAGAAGCCGCTGAACTGCAGATACTTGTACCGTGGCGAGGAGAAGCGCACCAGCCAGTCACGGTTGGGGAGGCGCGCCGTGCCGACGAAAGGCAGCGTATCCAGTCCTCCCACCCCGTTCGGCGCCTCGATCCTGAACCGGCTCGCGTAAAACGTGGGATCGTAGCCGAAGGATTCGAGCAGCAGGGAACCGCCGACCGACCACCCGCCCCGCAGCTGCGCATCGGCACCGAAGTGGAGCTTCTTGTCGCGCGCGTCGCCGCGGCGCATGAAGTTCGTGTAGTTCCAGGTGCCGTCGACGTTCATGTTGCCGGCGAACGACTCGATCCGCGAGCCGCGGGGGAAGAAGAAGGTGTAGCGCGGACTGATCTGCGCATGCACCTCGCCCGTGCGCGAGATGAATCCCGCCTGCGTGACGAAGTCGGGATCGATGCCGTTGATGAGCGCGCGCACGGAGAGGGCGCGGCCGTCACGCGCCGCGCGGGCCTCGAAGAGCGGCGCCGTGGTCAGCACGCCGTTGCGCAGCGTCCGCGACCCGGCGAGCTGGAAGGCCCCGGAGTAGATCCGGTTGATCACGCCGCGACCGTCGAGACTGAGCACCCGGTTGCTGTTGTCGCCGTCCACACGGTCCGTGTAGGTGAGGCCCAGGCGCGACTGCGCGCCGAGGTCCCGGGAGAGTCGCAGGATGTTGAACAGGGGATTGTCCTGGCCGCTCGTCGAGGCGATCCGGTCGTCCGACGCCGACATCAGCGCGACGTTCGTGGACCCCATCTTGCCGGCCACCTTCACCGCCGCCTGAGGCTGCAGGATGCGGCGCGTGTACACGAGACCGTTGGGCGTCTGGAACTGCTCGATGCCGTCGATGAAGAAGGGACGCCGCTCGGGGATGAAGATCGCGCGCCGCGGGTCGAAGTTCACCTGGCCGGCGTCGGCCTCGACCTGTGAGAAGTCGGGGTTGAAGGTGCCGTTGAAGGTGAGGTTGTTGGTGATGCCCCACCGCACCGTCCCACCGAGTTGCGGCTTGCCGGCCGAGTAGTCCCACCGCGGCGTGCCGGGCGCGCCGTCCACGCGGTCGGTGAGTTCGGGCGTGATGTCGAGCACCAAGCCGCGGTGCAGGTCGGTGAGTCCGGCGAGCGTGCCCGACTGCGAGAGGAAGCTGGCGTTGCCGCGCAGCGCGGGCGTCCACGAATCCTCGTAGTTGGAGTGCTGCACGCGCCGCACCACGTTGAAGCCCCACGTCTGGTCGGCCACCGACTGGAAGCGCAGGCTCTTGAACGGGATCGTCACCTCGATCTCGTAGCCCCAGTCGGTCAATCGCCCCTTCGACTTGAAGACGTAGTCCTGCGAGAGGTCGGCGCTCTCGCGCGCCGACGAGCCGCTGCTCGTCAGTCCGCCACCGCCGCGATTCCCCTGCTCCACGAGCGCGCCGTCGGCCTGGATCCCGAACGGGTTCACCGCGAACATCGCCGCCTGCCGGCCGTCGTTGAAGGTGCCGATCAGGAACTGGATCTGATCGTCCGTCGCGATCCGGTCGCGCTCGGCGAGCGTGGCGCGCACGGTGCCATGTGGCTCGAACGCTCGCACGCCGAAATGGATCGCGGTCGCCGAGTACCACACCAACACCTGCGTCGAGTCGGAGGCGGCGATGCCGTCCTGCGGCGAGAACTGCGAGAAACCCGTCAGGATCGCCGCCTGCTTCCAGACCGGCTCGTCGAGCTGGCCGTCCACGACGATCTCGGCGGCGGAGCGCGGTGGGCGCACGGCGATGTTCCCGGTGCGACCGTTATGCACCGGGGGATCGGCTACGACGAGCGCGAGCAGCAGCGGGATTGCGAGCATGGGCGGAGGCAGAGGTTTCGGGGAATCTGGCTCAGTCGGCTCGCCTACGCATCCCCGGGGCGAAAGGTTGCGCACCAACGGCTTGCCACCCCCGAGCCGGCCGTGCGAAGTTGCCGTGGCCCGCTTACGCTCATGGAGCCCTCATGTCCCTCTCCCGTCGCGCGCTGTTGCAGCTCGCCGGCCTGGCAGCTCTCCCCTCGCTCGCGCGCGCCGAGACGGCGGCCGATGGCTGGGAGGACGGCGTACACACGCGGGCCCTCGATGCGCCGCCCACCCCGCTGCGCGACGATGAACGCGCACTGATCTCGGCGATCGCCGACGGCATCATCCCCCGCACCGACACACCGGGGGCGCTCGACGTCGGCGCCGTCGGGTTCGTCGAGGTGATCGTGGCCGAGTGGATGACCGAGGCCGAGCTGATAGAGTTCCGCGGCGGGCTCGCGGCGATCGACCGGCATGCCGTCGCGGCCCACGCGCGGAGCTGGCCCGCGCTCGATGTGGCGCAGCGGGAGGCGGAGTTCGCCTTCCTGGAGGACCCGTCCGAGCCCGCCCTCGAGGAGCGTCGCGCCTATCGACGCCTGCGCGGTCACGTGCTGCACGGATACCTGACGAGCGAACGGGTGCGCCGTGAGGTGCTCAAGGTGAACCCCACCCCCGGCCACTACCGCGGCGATGTGCCCGTCCCGGCCCGCGGAGGTCGCGATGACTGAGTTCCACGGGCAGCGGCAGCAACGGCGCTACGACGCGATCGTCGTCGGCTCCGGGATCAGTGGCGGCTGGGCGGCCAAGGAGCTCACCGAACGCGGCCTGCGCACCCTGGTGCTCGAGGCGGGCGGCCCCATCGACCCCGCGACCGACTACGTCGAGCACCTGGAGCCGTATCAGGTGAAGTTCCGCGGGTACGGCGACCGCGCCAAGCTGATGCGCGAGCAGTCCGTGCAGCGCGAATGCTACGCCTGCGACGAACTCGGCTCCAAGTTCTTCGTGAACGACGTCGACAATCCGTACACCACGCCCGACGACGCACCCTTCCGGTGGATCCGCGGCCGCCAGGTCGGCGGCCGCTCGCTCACCTGGGGCCGGCAGGTCTACCGGTGGAGTGATCTCGACTTCGAGGCGAACCTCAAGGACGGCCACGGCAACGACTGGCCGATCCGCTACGCCGACCTCGCGCCCTGGTACTCGCACGTCGAGCGCTTCATCGGCGTGAGCGGGGCACGCGAGGGACTCGAACAGCTCCCCGACGGCGAGTTCCTGCCGCCGATGAACATGAGCGTGGTCGAACGGCACACCCGCGAGAAGGTGATGCAGGCGTTCGGCGGCGAGCGGGTCTGGACGATCGGCCGCGCGGCGGTGCTCACGCAGGCGCACAACGGGCGTGCGGCCTGCCACTACTGCGGCCCCTGCGAGCGTGGCTGCATCACGCATTCGTACTTCTCGAGCAACGGCTCCACGCTCCCCGCGGCGCAGGCTACGGGGAGGCTCACCGTCCGCCCCTGGAGCGTCGTGGCCGAGGTCGTGCTCGATCCGCGCACCGGCCGTGCGCGCGGGGTCCGCGTGATCGACGCGCGCACCAGGGCCGAGACGGTCTTCGAGGCACGGGTGGTCTTCCTCTGTGCCTCGGCCTTCGAGTCGACGCGCATCCTGATGAACTCCACGAGCTCGGCACATCCCGACGGCATGGGGAATGCGAGCGGAGTGCTCGGCAAGTACATCATGGATCACCACTTCCTGTGGGGGGCCGGCGGCACCATGCCCGGCTTCGAGGACTTCAAGTCCGAGGGGAACCGGCCCAATGGCATGTACGTCGCGCGGTTCCGGAACACCAAGCGCTCCGGTGCGCACCCCGACTTCGTGCGCGGCTACGGCATGCAGGGCGGTGCCGGCGGGCGCGGGCGGTGGTCGGGACCCGGGCACGGCACCGACTGGAAGAAGCGCATGCTCACCGAGCTGGGCCCGTGGGGCATCGGCATCAATGGTTGGGGCGAGATGCTGCCGGACGCGAAGAACCACCTCGCGCTCGACCCGACCGTGAAGGACAAGTGGGGCATCCCCGCATTGCGCATCACGGCGCGCTGGAGCGAGAACGAACGCAGGATGCAGGACGACATGGTGCGCACCGCGACCGAGATGCTCGAGGCGGCCGGGGCGACCGACATCTACCAGAACCGCTCGAACAATCCGCCCGGACTCTGCATCCACGAGATGGGCGGCGCGCGCATGGGGCGCAGTGCCGACGTCTCCGTGCTCGACGGCGACAACGCGCTCTGGGAGGTGCCGAACGTCCTCGTGACCGACGGCGCCTGCATGGCGAGCTCCGCCTGCCAGAATCCGAGCATCACCTACATGGCGATCACGGCCCGCGCCTCCGCGCGCGCCGTCGAACGCCTCAAGCGAGGCGAACTATGAGCCGCACGCGCCGTGACCTGATCAAGCGAGGGCTCGCCGCGGCCGGCGTGGCGGCCGTGTCGGGCGCACTCCCGGGCGCGCTCGATGCGGCGGAATCCACCCCCCGCACCCCCGCGCCCATGCCCTTCACGCCCGCCTACAAACAGAGCGTCGCCCGCTGGTGCTTCTCGTCCATGCCGCTGGCCGACCTCTGCGCCGAGTCGAAGCGCATCGGCCTCGACGCGATCGACCTGCTGAGCGAGAACGAATGGGATGTGCCGAAGCAGTACGGCCTGGCCTGCGCGGTCGCCAATGGCCCGGGTCCGATCCCGGATGGATGGAACCGCCCCGACCTGCACGACAAGCTCGTCGCCGAAGGCGAACGGCTGCTGCCGCTGGTCGCCAGGTCGGGCATCCCGCAGATGATCGTCTTCTCCGGCAACCGACGCGGGATGAGCGACGGCGAGGGCATCGCGAACTGCATCACCGGGCTCAAGCGCCTCATGCCGACCGCCGAACGGCTCGGCGTGACGATCGTGATGGAGATGCTCAACAGCCGCGTCGACCACTTCGACTATCACGCCGACCGCACCGAGTGGGCCGCGCAGGTGGCGCGCGGGCTCGGCACGGAGCGCTTCAAGCTGCTCTACGACGTCTACCACATGCAGATCATGGAGGGCGATGTGGTGCGCACGATCGGGAAGTACGCTCCCTTCATCGGGCACTATCACACCGCCGGCGTACCGGGGCGGCACGAACTCGACGGGACGCAGGAACTCAACTACGCGCGCATCGCGCGCGCCATAGCCGACACCGGCTTCAAGGGCTACGTCGCGCACGAGTTCATCCCCACGGCCGCACCGATCGCGAAGCTGGCCGAGGCACGGGCGATCTTCGCGGGGTGAGGTCAGGGCAACGGCGCGCACCCCGCGACCGTCGCGCACTTGGGATCGAGCGGCGGCAGTCCGAGCCGCGCGAGTTCCTTGTTCACCGCCGCGAGATCGTTGCGCCACACCAGCTGGAGCCTGTCGGTGTAGCCCTTGAGCTCCTGCGAGAGGATGCCGAAGATCTCGGGCATGTTCGTCGTCGGCCTGCCGTCCCCGCGCTCGGCCATGGAGAGGAGGTTGGCCAGCCGATTGTTGACGCGGATGGGGAAGTTGAGCGGATCCTGCCCGCTCTGGTTCTTCACCTGGTAGACGTCGTCCTCCACGTCCGAGGCGTTGGTCACCAGCGTCGCGCCGGCGGCGCGCAGGCGACGGTCGTCCTTCCGCTTCTGCCGGTCCTCGAGCTGCGCCTTCACGCGCCGGATCTCGATCACCGCCATGTTCGCCTCCTCCGCCTTGTCGCGCACCATCTTGCCGAACTGGTACTGCGCCTGCAGGTCCGCGTCCGTGACCTCGGGGAGGAAGGGATTGCGCTGGACCGTGAGCGGTGCGGTCATCGCCTGTCCGTCGGCGACGAGACGCACGGTGTAGCGGCCCGGAGGCACCGCCGGACCCGCCAGGCCCGCACCCCACAGGATCATGCCGTCGAAGCCGGTGATCGGCGTGGTGCGCAGGTCCCAGTCCATGCGGTTGAACCCCGGCCGCGTGGGGATCGTCGCCGCGCCGCCGCCACGGCGGCGTCCGCCCGCCGCGGGGCCGGCGGCAGCGGGCGCGGGCGTGGTGTCGTTCTCCCAACGGCGCAGCACGGTGCCCGTGGAGTCGAGCACCTCGAGCGTGGCCCGGCGCGGGGACCGCGCGAGCCGCCAGGTGATCGTGACCGGGACGCCCGAGCGGATCGCCACCGGCGGCGTGTACAGGTGCGCGGCCGCGGTCGCGACCGCGGGGTTCACCTGCCGGAGCGGCGCGACGTTGTCGAGCACCCAGAAGCCGCGCCCGTGCGACGCGATCACGAGTTCGTTCCCCTCGACGATGAGATCGGCGACCGGGACATCGGGCATGTTGAGCCTGAGCGACTGCCAGTGCGTCCCGTCGTCATAGGAGATGTAGACGCCATGCTGACCGGCCGCGTAGAGCAGGCCGCGGCGGTTCTTGTCCTCGCGCACCGCGTGGATGTAGTCATCGGCGCGGATGCCATCGACGATCTTCGTCCAGCTCCGGCCGAAGTCGGTGGTGCGGAAGATGTACGGGGCGAAGTCGTTGAGCAGCGGGCGCCGGACCGAGACGTAGGCGGTGCCGTCATCGAAGGCCGAGGCATCGATCTGGCTCACGCGGCCGAAGTCGGGCATCCCCGGCGGGGTGATGTTCGCCCAGTTCTTCCCGCCGTCGCGCGTGACGTGCACGAGCCCGTCGTCCGAACCCACCCAGATCACGTTCACGTCGCGCTTCCCCGGTGCGATCGCGAAGATCGTCGCGTAGACCTCGGGGCCGTTCATGTCGCCGGTGATCGGACCGCCGGAGGGCCCCTGCGTCTCGGGGGCGTGGCGCGTGAGGTCGCCCGAGAGCGCCGTCCAGTTCTGGCCGCCATCGGTCGTCATCCAGAGCCGCTGCGATGACACGTACAGCCGCTTGGGATCGATCGGCGAGAAGATGATCGGGAAGGTCCACTGCCAGCGTTCCTTGATGTCGCGCGACGGCTCGCCGGAGTAGAACCACGGGTACGGGTTCACTTCGCGCGAGAGTCCGGTGCGGCGATTGAACTTGTCGAGGTAGCCGCCGTTGTTCGTGCCGGAGTAGAAGAGGTCGGGGTCGAGCGGATCGGTGGCGATGTAACCCGGCTCGCCACCGCCGGCCTGATACGCGACGGCCATGCCGCCCGCGGCCGGATCGCGATAGCCGGCGCCCGGCCCACCGGTCCCGGCCGCCGCCGGCGGACCGAATCCGAAGCGCGCACCGCCGAGGTTCCAGTTGAAGGGCACGCAGAGCGTGCTGTTGTCCTGCTGCGATCCGCACACGTGATACGGGATGTGCTTCGTGGTGATGGCGTGGTACCACTGCGCGGTCGGGTAGTCCTCCGCCGTCCAGTCGGTGCCCGTCGTGGTGGTCACCGCGCCGCCGCCGTCATTCGCGACCACGAGATGCTTCGGATCGGCCGGGTCGATCCACAGATCATGGAAGTCGCCGTGCGTCCCGTTCCCGACCGAGGTGAGCGTCTTGCCCTGGTCGGCCGAGCGGAAGAGCGAGGTGTTCTCGGCATACACCACGTCGGCGTTCTGGTGGTCGGCGAAGAGGTGCGTGTAGTAGAACGCCCGCTGACGGATCGACCGGTTGTCGTTCATGAGCGTCCAGGTCGCGCCGGCGTCGTCGCTCTTGAAGAGGCCGCCCTTCTCGTTCTCGACGAGCGCGTACACGCGGTTCGGGTTCGCCGCGGTCAGCGCGACGCCGATCCGTCCGATCAGGCCGACCGGGAGTCCCGGGTTGCGCGTGATCTCCTTCCAGGTCTCGCCGCCGTCGGTGCTCTTGAAGAGCCCCGAGCCGGCGCCACCGGACGACATCTGGTACTCCTTGCGGTAGGCCTCCCAGAGCGCGGCGTAGAGCACGTTGGGGTTCGTGCGGTCGATCGCGATGTCGATCGCGCCCGAGCGATCGTCGCGGAAGAGCACGCGGCGCCAGTTCCTGCCGCCATCCGTCGACTTGTAGACGCCCCGCTCGGCGCTCGGCACGCTGTACTTGCCGAAGCTCGCGACGTAGACGATGTCGGGATTGGTGGGGTGGATGCGGATCTTGGAGATGCCATGCGACTCCGAGAAGCCGACGTGCGTCCAGTTCTTCCCGGCGTCAGTGGAGCGATACACGCCGTCGCCGGGCATGATGTTGCCGCGGATCGCCGTCTCGCCCATGCCGATGTACACGAGGTCGGGATTGGACTCGCTCACCGCGACCGCGCCGACCGAGGCCGACTTCACCTGCCCATCGGTGACCGGGAACCAGGTCTCGCCGCCATCCATGGTCTTCCAGAGTCCGCCGCCCACCGCGCCGAAATAAGCCTCGTTGCGCCGCCCCACCACGCCGGACGAGGCAATCGAACGGCCACCGCGGTCGGGGCCGATGTTCCGCCACCGGAAGCCGGCCAGGAACGAGGAGTCGAGGGTGACCTGCGCGGGACCCTGCGCCGGGGAGGGGGTCGGGGAGGCGAGGCAGACCGCGAGGAGCGCAGTCGCGGCCGCACGAGCGGCGTTCGTAGGACGGATCGGCATTTCCGGTCTCTGGCAGGGGTCGGAGCACGCGAGCGGACAGGTTCTGCACCGATAACGTTGCGCTCCGCGCCAGCGTTCGGCCAGACGCGCGCGGCGATGCATGGGGGACTCGCCGCTCCACTTCCCCTCGGTCGCGCGCGGTGCGACGATTCGGCTCTCCGTTCCCGTCGCCGCCGGTCCGCCTCCGCCACGCCTTCCCCGCGACCTCGCCGCATGAGCCGCATCCGCGTTGTCGCGCTCGTCCTCCTGGTGCTGGCGGTGCTCGCGTCGCCCTTCTGGGTGTCCGCCCTCGTGTGGCAGGCCACGCCGTGGCGCACGGAACGCGTTCAGCTCGTGGACTACTCGGTCCCCTTCGTCTCCGGACGCGAGCACTCGGGTGCCATCTGGGTGCTGAACTACGACAAGTACCGGCCGCCCACGGGCGATCGCTGGAAGCTCGTGGGCAGCCATGCCGGCTACGACCCGACCGACCGGGACCACCCCAGGCCGATCTCCTCGCTCGACCTCTCGCGGACCGACTGGCTCATCGTCACCGACGCGTACGGCGTCTACAAGGACGACCTCAAGCAGATCGAGCTCGAGCGCGCCCACATGGACTACTCCGAGCGCATCTTCGGCGGGCTCTCCGACGCCGACGCGCAGGCGATCGCGGACCTCTCCGCGCGCGGCAAGCATGTCCTGCTCGAGTTCAACTCGATCGAGGAGCCCACCACGCCCGCCGCCCGCGCGCGGATCGAGGCGCTGTTCGGGATCACCTGGACGGGGTGGGTGGGGCGCACGTTCATCAACCTCTACGACACGCTGGACGTCCCGCGGTGGCTCCCGCGCGAGTATCTGCGGCAGTACGGCGATGACCGCATGCCGCTCGGTCCCGCACTGGCGATGGTCCATCGCGACGGGCGCCTGCGGGTGATCTCCGATCCCATTCCCGAGCGCGTCGCGCCGACGGTCGAGCTCACGGCGCGAGGCAGGAGCGCGCTGCCGAACGCGAAGGGTGGCGGCGGATACCCCTATTGGTTCCCCGTCCTCACCGCGCGCGAAGGGACCGACGTCCTCGCGGAATATCTGCTGCCATCGCTCCGCGTGATGGACTCGTTGCGGGCCGCTGAAGGGATCCCGCTGCGCATCCCGATGCTCACGCGCCGCACCGATGGTGGGTCGCATCGCATCTACCTGGCGGCCGACCTCGCCGACGCGGGCTTCCCCACCGGGCGCTATGCCTTCGCGGGACTCGCGCGATACCGGGCCGCCACGCAGGCCGAGCTCACGGCGGCGACGCAGAGTCCAGAGCGCGACTTCTGGCAGTTCTACGTCCCGGCGGTCCGTGCACTGCTCCGTGCGCCGCGCGATGCCCCGCCCGGCACGCCGCTCGCGGAGAACGACTCGACGCGCTAGCTTCGCGACCAGACCCCGACCGGAGCACCGCCATGCCGCTCTACCGCCGCTACTTCGTCTCGGCCCTCGGACTCGGAGGTGTGGGCCTCATGAGTCCGCCGCTCCTGAGCGGCCGCGGCAGCGAGGGACGCCTGGCGACGTGGGCGCGCGACGCGAGCGCGCCCGAGCGCGCCGGCCTGATCCGGCTCGACAGCAACGAGAACCCGAACGGTCCTGGCGCGCGCGCGATCGAGGCGCTGCAGGCCATGCTGCACGAGGCGAATCGGTACCCCGACGCCGCCGAGGTGACGCTCATGGAGGCGATCGCGCGCGAGCATGGGGTCTCGCCGGCGAACGTCGTGCTCGGCGCGGGCTCCGGCGAGATCCTGCGGATGTGCGTCGAGGCCTACACGTCGACGTCGAAGCACCTGGTGAGTGCCGCGCCGACCTTCGAGCCGCCGGCGCGGTTCGCTCGGCTGCTCGGGCGGCCCGTGGTGGAGGTGCCGGTCGACTCCGCACTGCGACTCGACCTCGACGCGATGGCGGCCCGGAGCACGGGGGCGGGTCTCGTCTTCTTCTGCAATCCGAACAATCCCACCGCGACCGTGCATGGCGAGATGGCCGTGAAGTCGTTCGTCGGCCGCATCCGGCGTGCGTCCCCCGAGACGGTGATCCTCGTGGACGAGGCCTACCACGAGTACGTCGACGATCGGACCTACGCGACGGCGATCCCCATGGCGGTCGCCGACCCGAAGGTGGTCGTCTCCCGCACCTTCTCGAAGGTCTTCGGCATGGCGGGCCTGCGCGCGGGCTACGCGATCGCGCACGCGGACACGGCGCGGCTGCTGCGGGAGTACCGCGTGGGATCGGGCACCAGCGTCCTCGCACTCGCGACCGCGGCCGCGACCATCGGCGACCACGCGCACATCGCCGACGAGCAGCGCAAGAATCGCGAGGCGAAGGCCTTCACCCGGGCCTTCTTCGAGGGCGCCGGCTACAAGGTCGGTCCGAGCGACACGAACTTCCTCATGATCGACCTGCGGCGCGATCCGCAGCCGGTGCGCGCCGCCTGTCGCCAGCAGGGCATCGCCGTCGGTCGGCCCTTCCCTCCCCTCGACACCTGGCTCCGTCTCTCGATCGGCACGATGGACGAGATGCGGCAGGCGACCGCGGTCCTCAGGACCGCCCTGGGCTGACGCGCCGGGCGTGCAGGTCGTGCCAGCCCGGCACCGCACCCTCGGTGAAGTGACGCAAGAGGCGAGCGGTCCAGGTGCGTAGTCGGCCATGGCCGCGGAAGCGCCACCCGGTCATCACGCCGTCGTCCCCGAGCAGGTAGTAGCCGAGGCGGATCGCGCGGTACTGCCAGAGCACCGCGCGTCGCGAGCGCCACGCGTCGGGCAGCTCCTCTCCGAACAGGCCCGACTCGCCCTCCGAGAAACGGTGTGCGACGTGCGTCCCTTCCCGCGCGGGCGACGGTGGCACCTGCATGGGCACCGCCGACTGCTCGACCGCCTGGAAGGCGTCGTAGCCGAGCGCCGCCAGCGCGCCCACCTCGCGCGCGACCCCGGTGAAGCTCGTCTTGTCCGACTCGAGCGAGACGAAGTCCGGTCGCTCACGGAAGCGGCCGAGCGCGCGCACGCAGACGAGGTCCACGCCTTCGATGTCGATCTTCATGTAGTGCGGCACGCCGTGCGTGCGCAGCACGTCATGGAGATCGAGCACGGGCACATCGATCGGCTGGCTCAGTGCACCCAGTCGTTCGTTCCGCTCCGCCCACTCGGCGCGCACCGTCCCCCAGACGGGGTTGGCGTCGTTCTTGTAGAAGCGCACCGTGCGCTGGCCGGCGGCGAGCGCGTGCGGTTCGACGATCGCCCCCTCGATGATCGTGAGGCGCCCCGCATCGAGGAACTCTCGCAGGCGACGGCGGCATGCCAGCGCGAGATCGGGGTCCGCCTCGATCGCGACCACCCGGAATCCCTTCCGCAGGTAGAACTCCGCGTCCTCGCCGCGGTGCGCGCCGATGTCGTAGATCAGGTCCGCGTGCTTGGGCGCGTCGTGCAGGCCCGCGCCACCGGAGCCCGCCGCACTCATACCTTGAACACGATCCCGCGCCGCTGCAGCGCCCGCAA
This sequence comes from Gemmatimonadota bacterium, assembly GCA_021413975.1. Taxonomy (GTDB): domain Bacteria; phylum Gemmatimonadota; class Gemmatimonadetes; order Gemmatimonadales; family Gemmatimonadaceae; genus Pseudogemmatithrix. The sequence continues at coordinate 211,716 of JAIOPJ010000016.1, read as the reverse complement.
CACGAGGTACCAGAACATCACGAAACTGAGGGCGAACGCCAGCGAAGCGTCACGCGGCCCGAGCCACGACGCGAACGCGCCGCGGTAGATCACCGCCTGCACCGCGACCTGCTTGCCGTCGACGTCGACCTTCACGAGCGTGTAGATCAGCTTCGCCATCAGGCCCGACCCGAGGAACGCGACCATCGGATTCAGTCCGTATGTGACGAAGAACCCGGTCCAGTTCGTCACGCGCTGCACGTCCGTGATCCACATGATCGTGGCGATGCTCACCGCGGCCAGGCCGCCCGTGAAGAGCACGTAGCTCGACGTCCAGAGCGCCTTGTTGATCGGGAACGACCAGTGCCACATGAGGCCGAGCATCATCGCCAGCGCGCCGGCCGCGAACATCCCGTTCAGTCGTTCCGCGAGCGGCCGGCCGGAGCCGAGCCAGCGTCCCGTGAAGACACCGAGCATCGCGGTGCCGATCGCGGGCACGGTCGAGAGTATCCCTTCGGGGTCCCAGGTGCGGCTCGACTTCCAGAGATGCCCGTCGAGCAGCAGGCGGTCGAGCCAGGCGGAGAGCGAACGATTCGGATCGTCGATCAGGTTCGCGCCGATGCCGAGCTGGCCCGGCACCGGCAGCAACGTCATGGCGAACCAGTAGCCGTACAGCAGCGCGACGAGCGTGATCACCTGTCGCTGCAGCGAGCCGTGCCGCGTGAGCAGGGCGGCGCCGATGTAGGCCGCGCCGATCCGCGGCAGGACGCCGGGGATCCGGATCTCGGTGATGCGCGTGAGCGGCCAATACGGGAAGGCCGAGAGCAGCCAGCCGAAGAGGATGATCAACGCGCCACGCTTGAGCACCTGCCTCAGGATCGCCCCTTCGTCGTCCCCGCGGGCGCGCCGCGCCTCGGCCGAGAGATGCGTGGTGATGCCGACGATGAACAGGAAGAAGGGGAAGATCAGGTCGGTCGGCGTCCACCCGTTCCAGGTGGCGTGTTCGAGCGGCGGGTAGATCGCCCCCCAACTGCCGGGATTGTTCACGAGCAGCATGCCGGCAACGGTCGCGCCGCGGAAGACGTCGAGGGCCAGGAGGCGCTCACGGGACGGAGTGGACATGGGGAGAACATCGCGCACCGGGGCCCGCGGCGCGAGTACCGGCCCGCCGCGCCCACGCGCACCAGCGATCGCTCGCCGTCGCGATCGAATGTTGCCGCCCCGCTCCCCGAGTGCTATATCCGGGCCAACTTCCCGCCAGAGGCCGTGCGTGATCCACCGCAGTCGGTTCCCCGATGTCGTGATCCCCGACGTCTCCCTCACCGAGTACGTCTTCGAGCACGTGGAGGGCTACCTCGACCGCCCGGCACTCATCGACGACGCGAGCGGGAGGACGCTCACGTACCGTCAGCTCCTGGACCTGACCGGCCGCGTGAGCGCGGCACTGGCGTCGCGCGGGTTCGGCAAGGGGAGCACGGCCTGCATCTTCAGTCCGAATGTCCCCGAGTACGCGGCGATCTTCTTCGGCGTGGCGCGCGTCGGCGCGACCAACACGACCGCGAATCCCATGTACACGGCGGAGGAACTCGCGAAACAGCTGGCCGACTCGGGGGCGCGCATCGTCTTCACGGTGCCGTCGCTCGCCGAACGCGCGCTCGCCGCCGCCCATGCGACGGGCGCGCCGGTCGTCGTGCTGGGCGAGGCACCGGGCTGCCTGCCGTTCGCGGACTTCATCGTCGAGGGCGGCCCGTCGCCCCGCGGCGCCGACGTCCGCTTCCCTGCGGTCCCGATCGACTCCGCACGGGACATCGTCACGCTGCCCTATTCGAGCGGCACCACCGGACTCCCCAAGGGCGTGATGCTCACGCATCGCAACCTCGTCGCGAACCTCGCGCAATGCGACTTCATCGACGACAGCGGCCCGGGCGACCACACCGTGGGCTTCCTCCCGTTCTTCCACATCTACGGGATGGTCGTCATCCTCGGCATGGTGCTCCGCAAGGGTGCCGCCGTGATCACCCTGCCGCAGTTCGACCTCGAGGCGTACCTGCGGATCAATGCCCGGTACAAGTGCCGGTCGGCGTACATCGTGCCGCCGATCGCGCTCGCACTCGCCAAGCATCCGATGGTCGACGACTTCGACCTCTCGGCGCTCGAGATGATCAACTCAGGCGCGGCGCCCCTCGGCGCCGAGCTCGAAGTCGCGGTGGAGAAGCGGCTCGGCTGCATCGTCAAGCAGGGGTATGGCATGACCGAGACGAGCCCGGTGACGCACTTCACGCCCAATGACCGTGCGATGGTGCGCCACGGGTCCTGCGGCCTGATCGTGGCCAACACCGAGGTCCGCGTGGTGGATCTCAAGACGAAGCGTGACGTCGGGATCGGGGAGCAGGGTGAGCTCCTCATGCGCGGCCCACAGGTGATGAAGGGCTACCTCAACGCCCCCGAGGCCACCGAGGAGGCGATCGACCATGATGGCTGGCTGCACACCGGCGACGTCGCCTACGTCGACGCTGAGGGGTACTTCTACATCGTCGACCGGCTCAAGGAGTTCATCAAGTACAAGGGCTACCAGGTCGCGCCGGCGGAGCTCGAGGCGCTGCTCCTCACGCACCCGGCCGTGGCCGACGCGGCGGTGATCCCGAAGGCCGACCCCGAGGCGGGCGAGGTGCCCAAGGCCTTCATCGTGAAGCGGAGCGAGGTCACGGCCGACGAGATCATGGCGTTCGTGGCCGAGCACGCGGCCCCGTACAAGAAGGTGCGCGTGGTGGAGTTCATCGAGAGGATCCCCAAGTCCGCGTCGGGGAAGATCCTCCGCCGCGAACTGATCGCGGCGGAGCGCGCGAAGGGCGGCTGATGGCGATCACGCATACGGTCACGTTCGACGATCCCAAGGAGCTCGCCGAGAGCGTGCGCACCCTCGGCGGGCTCGAGTTCATCGAACGGATGATGGCGCGCGGGATGCGGATCCCGATCGGGACGACGCTCGGGTTCCAGCTCGTGGAGGCGACGGCCGGGCACGCCGTGTTCGAGGCGGTCGCGGGCCCCGCCTCGCTCAACCCGATGGGCGGCGTGCAAGGTGGATGGTATGCCTGCGTGCTCGACGCGGCACTCGGCGTATGCCTGCACACCCTGTTGCCGGCCGGTGAGTACTACACCACGATCGAGTTGCAGGTACGCCTGGTGAAGGCGGTGCGCCCGGACACGGGCACGCTGCGTGCGACCGGCCGCGTGGTGCACCGCGGCCGCACGACGGCGATCACCGAGGCGCGCATGGAGGATGCGAACGGCGTCCTCTACGCGCACGCGACGGCGACGCAGTTGTTGATGAAGGGTTGATGAAGGGTTGATGAAGGCATGAGGGGCGGCGGGCAACGCGCGCCGCCCCTCAAGCCCAGCCCACGCCACCGCCTCAGAACACGACGGGGATGTTCCGGTCCCGCAGCCGACGACGCAGCGCCTCGAAGTCGTTCTTGAGCACCGCATCGATGCCCGCGCGCGCGTCCTTGAGCCGCTGCTGCAGCACCACCTGCACCTCCCGCTCGCTGTCCGTGGGCTGGTCGTCCGAACCCGACGAGACGCCGGCGAGGTAGCCGATCTTCTCGGCGATCCCCATCGGATAGCGCAGCGCGTCCTGCCCGCGCCCGGTGACGCGGATCTGGAAGAGCTGGGTCTCGAGCGCGGCGAGCCGCTCATCGAGCGAGTCGGTCGCGGCCAGCAGGTCCTTGTTCTTCTCCTCGCCACGGAGCGCCGCCCGAGCCGTCGCGAGCTGCGCGCGCGCCGTCTCCACGCGGTCGATCGTCACCACGGCCGTGTCCAGATCGATCATGAGGGCGCGGACCACCGCGTCCTGCGCCCGCATCTGGTCCATGGTCGCGCGGGATCCCGGATCCACGAGCACGTCGATCGGCTGTGTCAGCGACTTGCCTGCGGCGGTGAGGCGCACCGAGTAGGTCCCCGGCAACACGAGTCGCGCGAGCCGCGGCACCGCCGGCGCGGGCCTCCCTTCCGCCGGCACGCCCACCCAGGGCGAGTATTGCGGCGACACGCGGATCCGCGCCTCCTTCGTCTGGTCGCTCCGCAGGTCCCACTGCACGCGATTGATGCCCGCCGCTCCTTTCGCCTTGAGCGTGCGCACCACCACGCCATCGGCATCGAGGATCTCGAGCCTCACCGTGTCCTTGGCCTCCTCGCGCAACCAGAACTGCAGCGGCGCCCCGTACTTGGGATTGCTCCCCGCCGACGGGTCGTTCACGATGAAGTACGGTGCCTCGGCGTCCCGGAAGCGATAGGCCGCCCGCGGCGCGAAGAGCGCCACGTCCTGCGAGGCGACGTCCGTCACCGTGCGCAGGGCCGTCATGTCGTCCATGATCCAGAAACCGCGGCCGTAGGTCGCGATCACGAGGTCATTGAACCGCGGCTGGACCACGATCCCGTAGACGGGCGCATGCGGCAGGTTGTTCTGCAGCGGCTGCCACTTCGCGCCATCGTCGAACGACACGTACATGCCGTTCTCCGTGCCGGCGAACAGCAATCCGCGCTTCACCGGATCCTCGGCCAGCGCGTGCACATAGCTCAGCGGACTCTTCGCGATGCCGTTCACGAGGAGCGTCCACGTCTGCCCGAAGTCGGTCGTGCGGTAGATCCACGGATCGCGATCATTCACCTGATGGCCGTCCACGCTCAGGTAGGCCGTGCCGGCCGCCCACTTCGATGGCACGATCGCGCTCACCGTGCCCCACTCCGGCATGCCGCGCAGTCCCGCGCTCACGTCGGTCCAGCTCTTCCCGTTGTCGCGCGTGACCTGCGCCTTGCCGTCGTTCGTGCCCGCCCAGATCACCCCCGCCTGCGCCGGCGACTCGGCGATCCACATGATCACGCCCGCGTACTCCACGCCGATGTTGTCGGGCGTGAGTCCGCCCGAGCGCCCCATGCGCGAGCGATCGTTGCGCGTCAGGTCGGGGCTGAGCAGCTGCCAGCTCTGGCCGTAGTCGCGCGAGACGTGCACATGCTGGCTGCCCACATAGATGGTGCGCGCATCGTGCGGTGACACGTGCAGCGGGAAGTTCCACTGGAAGCGGTACTTCACCTCGGCCGCGGAGTGGCCGATCGTCGCCTCGGGCCAGACCTCCAGCTGCCGCGTGAGCCCGGTGCGGAGGTCATGGCGTGTGACGATGCCGCCGCCACCGCCCGAGCCGGAGGCGCTCGACCAGACGTAGTTCGTGTCGGAGCGATCTGGTGTCGCGAATCCGCTCTCGCCGCCGCCCACCGTCTGCCAGGTGCCGCGCGTGATCTCTCCGCCGCCGCCATACAGGCTCCACCGGGTATTGCTCGGGCCCCGCGCCGACGGACCGTCCTGACGATTGCCGTAGACCCAGTACGGGATCCGGTCGTCCACGGTCACGTGATAGATCTGCGCCACCGGCAGCACATGCAGGCGCCAGCTCTTGCCGCGGTTCATCGTCACCGAGAGCCCGCCGTCGTGCGTGACCATCATTCGGTTCGCGTTCGTCGGATCGATCCAGATGTCATGGTGGTCCCCGCCGGGGATCTCCACCGGAGGCGGGTCGATGATCGTCTTGCCGCCGTCGAGCGTCTTGGCCCAGTCGGCCGAGAGGAAGTAGGCCTCGTCGGCATTGTCGGGCATCACGCCGAAGCGATTGTAGTAGTGCGTGCGACCCGCGACCTGACGATCGTCGGTCATCTTCTTCCAGTTCTGGCCCCCGTCGTCGGAGCGCCAGAGACGACCCGTCTCCGACTTGGGCGAGATCGCCGAGGGGACACCGTCGCCCGCCTCGATGAGCGCGTAGATGCGGTCGGAGTTCGCCCTCGACATGCCGAGGCCGATCTTGCCGAGCGGCGTGGTGGGAAGCCCGTTCCCTTCGAGGCGCTTCCAGGTGGTGCCGGCGTCGCGCGACATCCAGATGCCGCTTCCAGCGCCGCCCGAGGTCCGGCCATACGTGCGGATCTCGATCTGCCACATCGCCGCGAAGAGGATGCGCGGGTTGTTCGGATCCATGATCAGGTCCGAGGCACCGGTGCTGTCGTTCACGAAGAGCACCTTCTCCCACGTCTTGCCGCCGTCCAGGGTGCGGTAGATCCCGCGCTCGGGCTGCGGACCGTATGCGTGGCCGAGCGAGGCGACGTAGACCACCTCCGGATTCGTGGGGTGCACGATGATGCGCGAGATGCGGCCCGTGTTCTCGAGACCCATCTTCTGCCAGTTCTTCCCCGCGTCGGTGGACTTGAAGACGCCCCAGCCCACCGAGATGTGCGAGCGGATGAACGGCTCGCCGGTGCCGGCCCAGACGACGTTCGGATCGCTGGCCGCCACCGCGAGCGATCCGATCGAGCTCACCGGCTGCCCCTCGAAGATCGGCTTCCAGGTGATGCCGTCGTCGGTGGTCTTCCAGATGCCGCCCGAGGCGGCGCCGGCATAGTAGGTCGAGGGGTCGCCGATCACCCCCGCGGTGGAGGTGACGCGATTCCCCTCGGGACCGATGTGGCGCCACGTGAGCGGCGTCCATTTGGACGAATCGGGTGCCGCGATGCTCGGCGCCGGCGCCGCGGGGGGAGTGGTGCGCCGTTGGGACTGAACTGGCGGCGCGAGGGTCACGAACGCGACGAGGGCGAGGCCGATCCGACGGAGTGTCATGGTGTGGTCCCGGTGCGGTGGGGTGTTCGGTCGCGAATATACCGCCCGCCGGCGCGCCGGGGAGGAAGCTCTTCCCTGACTCGCTGCCTGTTGCCAACTTTGCGCCATGCACTCCTCCCCGCCCTCCGCTCTCCGCCGCGCCTGCCGCGCCGCCCTCCTGCTCTCGCTCGCTGCCGCCTCCGCCGGCCCGCTCGCCGCGCAGCGCCCAGCCGCGCGGCGTCCCGCCGCACCTGACCCGCGCGTCGAGGCGGCCAAGCGCGCCCTCGTCACCGACATCGACGCGCGCGCCAAGCTCACGCAGGAGATCAACGACCAGATCTTCTCCTACGGCGAGCTCGGCTTCCAGGAGGTCGAGACCTCCCGCTATCTCGTCGCGCTGTTGCGGCGCGAGGGCTTCACCGTCGAGGAGAACTACGCCGGCATCCCCACGGCCTGGGTCGCCACCTGGGGCGCGGGCAAGCCGGTGATCGCCCTCGGCTCCGACATCGACGGCATTCCGCAGGCATCGCAGATGCCGGGACTCGCGTGCCGGTTGCCGATGATCCCCGGCGCCCCGGGCCATGGCGAGGGACACAACTCAGGTCAGGCCGTGGTGGTCACCGCCGCGCTCGCCGTGAAGAAGCTCATGACCGAACAGCATCTCCCGGGCACGATCAAGATCTGGCCAGGCGTCGCCGAGGAGCAGCTCGGCACCAAGGCCTTCTTCACGGCGGCCGGGCTCTTCAAGGATGTCGACATCAGCTTCTTCACGCACGTGAGCGACGAGTTCTCCACGCCGTGGGGCGCTCCGAACGAATACAGCGGACTGGTCTCGCTGCTCTACTCGTTCGAGGGCACCACGGCGCATGCGGCGGGTGCGCCCTGGCGCGGTCGCAGCGCACTCGACGCCGTGGAGCTCATGAACGTGGGGTGGAACTACCGTCGTGAGCATCTGCGCACCGAGTCGCGCTCGCACTACGTCGTGCGCGACGGCGGCGACCAGCCGAACGTGGTGCCGGCGACCGCATCGGTCTGGTACTTCCTGCGCGAGCTCGACGCGCCGCGCATCCGCGGCATGTGGGCGGTCGCCGACTCCGTCGCCCAGGGCGCCGCCATGATGACCGGCACGCGGCTCGCGAGCGTGCGCGTGATGGGCGCCGCTTGGCCGCCGCACTTCAACCGGCCGGTGGCCGAGGCGATGGCGGCGAACATCATGCGCACGGGCATGCCCGCCTGGAGCAACGACGACAACGCCTTCGCCAAGTCGATCCAGAAGGAGATGAACCAGCCGCAGACCGGCCTCTCCGCGGTTGCGAGGGGCCTCGCCGCTCCGCCGAACGAGTCGGAACGCAAGGGCGGCGGCTCCGACGACATCGGCGACGTGAGCTGGGCGGTGCCGACGGTGCAGTTGTTCTACCCGAGCAACGTGCCGGGCACACCGGGGCACAACTGGGCCGACGCGATCGCGATGGCGACGCCGGTCGCGCACAAGGGCGCGACCGCGGGAGCCAAGGCACTCGCGCTCACCATCTACGACGTGCTCACGCAGCCGCAGCTCGTCGCCGACGCCTGGAAGTACTACCGCGAGGTGCAGACCAAGGACGTGAAGTACGAGTCGTTCGTGCGGCCGCAGGACCGGCCGGCGACGGAACTCAACGCCAACATCCTCGGCCGGTTCCGCGAACAGATGCGGCCCTTCTACTACGACGCGACGAAGTACCCGGACTATCTCACCCAGCTCGGGGTGCGGTTCCCCTCGATGCGCGGGGCGGACGGCAGTTGCGGGGTGAAGGCGGTGCCCTGAGCCAGGCGGAGGCGCGGTGCGTGAGGCGACTCAGCGCGAGCGGCAGCCCCGCACGATCGCGAGCGCATTCCCCACCGCGCGTTCGCCGGTCGGATCGGACGGATGATTAGCCACGCGCAGCGCGCGCATCGAGTCGGGATCGGCGTACACGAGCGCCGTGGAGCCGCCGCCATCGAGATTGAGCGCGTCCCGTGCGCCGAGCGCCAGCATGAGCGTCGCGAGCTCGCGGAGCGTCATCCCGTCGCTGTACGGCTTCTGCCGGCCGTCCACGACCGCGAGCAGCAACCGACGACCGTCGTCGGCGATCCCGACGGCCGTCCGCGGATGCCGGCTCGTCGCGAAGCTGGCTTGGCCTTCGGTGTCCACTCCGTTGGTGATCGCGCTGTCGCGTGTGAGCACCGGTCGACCGCCGACGGCCTCGAGCGGATGGAATGGCCGCAGCGAGACGCGCGCGAGCGCCGGATCATCCACCACGAACTTCGCCGAGTCCCGCAGTGACAGCACCGCGATGCGCGGCCGGCCGGCGGAGTCGATCGCGAACACCGGCCGGTCCGAGGGCGGCGTGAACACGCGCCCCGCCGAGACATGTGCCCCGGTGGGCACGCCCGGTGGCGTGAAGAGGAAGAAGTCGGCGTTCACGCCGCCGATCACCTCGCGCGTGCGCGCGAGGTCGCGCATCAGGTCCGAGCTCTTCGCGCGACCCACCGCGCCCGGCGCACCCTTCACCGCGACGGCGGAGTAGCAGCGGTCGAGCCGGACGTCCAATACATGGATCGCCCACGGACCGGCCGACGAGTAGATGTAGTGATGCCGGACGCCGTCGCTCACCTGCTGCGTACGGAGACTGTCGACGGCGAAGGGGAAGACCGCGGGCGCGAGCGGCGCGATCGCAGGGCGCGCGCACGCGGCAGCGAGGAGCACGATCGCGGACAGGATGCTGCGCCCCGCCACGAACGCGAGCCGAACCGGGAACAAGGCTCGCATGCTCAGAACCCCCCGCCCGGCGCGCGGTACACCACCTTGCCATCGAAGATCGTGAGCAGGCACCGCATCTCCTGCAGCGCCGCGGTCTCGACCGTGTACGGATCGCGGTCCCAGACCGCGAGGTCGGCGAGCTTCCCCACCTCGAGCGAACCGATCTTCCGTTCCAGGAACATCTGGTGTGCCGCCCAGATCGTCACCGCGCGCAACGCCGTCCGCACATCCACGGCTTCCTCGCGCCCGAACGGATCGCCGGGATAGCGCGCGAGCATCGTGGTCCGCGCCACCGCGGACCAGATCCCGTAGCGCGCGGGGAAAGGCGTCACGGGGAAGTCGGAGCCGTTCGCCCAGATCATCCCCTTCCGCTGGAAGGTGCGGAAGGGATTCAGCCGCTTCGACCGCACCTCGCCGAAGTTCCCGGCATAGTTGTCGCCGATCCACCAATGGAAGCTCGCACTCGGCTCCGGATACCCGGCGTCGAAGTCGCGTTGGAGGCGCGCCATCGCGTCGATCGCATGATCGGTCGGGATGTTCGCGTGGATGATCCCGTGCCGCAGGCCCTTCGTGGGATGCTCGCGCAGCGCCTCGCTGTAGCTGTCCACCACCCAGTCGATGGTCCGGTCGCCGATCGCGTGCGTGCTCACATGCATCCCGGCCGCGTGGTACATCTTGATCAGCCGGCGCAGCGTGTCGGGGTCGAGCGCAGGATAGCCCCGGTTCCCGGAGTCGGTCCCGCTGAATCCCTTGTTCCAGTCGTCGTAGAGCCAGGCCGTGCGCGCTCCACCCGAGCCATCGGCGAAGAGCTTCACGCCGCCCGCGATCACGTGGTCGTCGCCGGTCGACGCGTACGGACGCGCCTGCGCAGCACGCTCGGCGATCACCCGCTCGGCCGCCGCGACGCTGCGCCCGCCGGAGAAGAGGACGAAGACCCGCAACGGTAGCGCGCCTTCGGCGGCGAGCCGCCGGTAGGTGTCGAAGGTCGTGCCCGAGACGCCCGGTTCCTTGAAGCCGGTCATCCCCTCGGCGTTGAAGTCGCGCACGAGCGCACGCATCGCCTCTTCCTCCTGCGCGGCGGTGAGCGCGGGGATCAGCCGCTGCACGAGGCCCTGCGCCGACTCCTTCAGCACGCCGGTCGGCGATCCATCGGGCGCGCGGTCGATCGTGCCGTTCGCCGGGTCAGGCGTGTCGCGCGTGATGTTCGCCATCCGCAGCGCGACGCTGTTGGCGACCACGTAGTGACCGGTGGTGTTGGTGAGCACCACCGGATGCGACGGCGATGCGGGATCGAGGTCAGCGGCCGTGATCATGCGGCGTTCAGTGAACTTCCCCTCGTCCCAACCGGCGCCTTCGATGAAGGACCCCGCGGGCCGCGTCGCCGCGCGGGCGCGCACGGCAGCGACTATGTCGGCGATGCTCTTCACGGCGGGGTAGCCCACGTCGAGCAGGAAGTAGCGGTCGGTCGCGCCGCCGCTGAAGTGCGCGTGGGCGTCGAGCAGCCCCGGCGTCACCGCCCGTCCGCCCAGGTCGATCCGTCGCGTGCCCGCGCCCGCGAGCCGCAGCACCTCGGCATCGCTCCCCACCGCGACGATCCGGTTCGCGCGGATCGCGATCGCCTGCGCGACGCGGTCCTGCGCATCGACGGTGATGATGCGACCGTGGTGCAGGATGAGGTCCGGAGCCGCGGGCTGTGGAGCGCGTCCGGAGAACGGCAGGGCCGCGAGCAGCAGCGCGGCGGGAATGAAGGCGAAGGTCTTGAGTCGCATGGGCCGGAAGATGGCACCGCCGCCCGCGCGCGGCGAGTCGGCGGTATCTTCCCCGCTCCTCTCCCCCCGACCGCCATGCGACTCCTCCGCGCCGCCGCGACGCTCGCCCTCACTGCCGCTGCCACGGCCACCGCCCTCGCTGCCCAAGCCCCGGCGGCGGCCATCACCGCCATCCGCGCCGACCGCCTGATCGTCGGCGACGGAACGCAGATCCTCTCCCCCGTGGTCCTGGTGCAAGGCGAACGCATCACCGCCGTCGGCACCGCGGCGCAGGTGACGATCCCGCGCGGCGCCACGGTCATCGACCTGCGTGGGCACACGCTGCTCCCGGGGTTCATCGACGCCCACACGCACCTCACCTCGATCGACAACGACGGCGGCGACCTCGCCGCACTGCGCGAGACGCCGGCCCATGGCGCGATCTACGCCACCGTGAACGCCGAGAAGACGCTCCGCGCGGGCTTCACCACGGTGCGCGAGGCGGGCTCGCTCGGCTACGTGGACGTCGCGGTGCGCGATGCGATCACCCGCGGCCTGATCCCGGGCCCGCGCATCCACGCATCGGGCCCCGCCCTCGGCACCACGGGCGGCCATGCCGACGTGAACGGCTGGAGTCCCTTCCTCCAGCTCCCAGGCACGGGCGCGATCGTCGACGGCGCCGACCAGGTGCGGCACCAGGTGCGACTGAACGTCAAGTTCGGCGCCGACCAGATCAAGATCGTCGCCACCGGTGGCGTGCTCTCGGTGGGCGACGCGATCGGCGCGCCGCAGATGACGCAGGACGAACTCACCGCTGCCGTGACCGAGGCCGCGCGACTCGGCCGCAAGGTGATGGCCCACGCGCATGCCGGCGAGGGACTGCTCGCGGCCGTGCGCGCCGGGGTGGCGAGCATCGACCATGGCAGCCTCGTGAGCGACGAGGCGATCGCGGAGATGAAGCGCCGCGGCACCTACCTCGTGCCCACGCTGATCATCCTCGAGGAGATCGTGCACGACGGCGCGGCCAAGGGCGTCCCGCCGTACGCCGTGGCCAAGGCCACCGCGATCGCCGCCGAACGCCGAGTGCGTCTCCGCGCCGCCTACCAAGCCGGTGTGCTCTTCGCGCTCGGCACCGACGCCACGAGCGACATCCATGGCCGCAATGGCGAGGAGTTCAAGTACATGGTCGACATCCTCGGCGCCACACCCATGGAGGCGATCACCATCGGCACGCTCAATGGCGCGCGACTCCTCGGCGTCGATCGCGATCTCGGGACCGTCACGACGGGGAAGCTCGCCGACCTCGTCGCCGTGGCGGGGAACCCGCTCGACGACGTCTCACGGCTCGCGCACGCGGCCTTCGTGATGAAGGGTGGCGCCGTCTTCGTCGCGCCCGCGGCGGCGAGGTGATGGGAATGCGATCGCGTGCCGTGCTGCTCCGCGCAGCCGCGTGCCTCACCGCCCTGGTGCTCGCGTCCGGACTGCGGGCGCAGACGACATCGGCCGACTGGCCCGTCTACGGCGGCAGCGACGACCACACGCACTACACGCGGCTGGACCAGATCTCGCCCTCCAACGTGCGACAGTTGCAGGTCGCGTGGACCTTCGCCACCGGCGACGAGTTCGCGGGCTCGGAGATGCAGGCGAACCCCGTGGTGATCGACGGCACGCTGTACGCCACCACGCCGAAGCTGCAGGTCTTCGCACTCGACGCTGCCACGGGGCGGCAGCTCTGGCGATTCGACCCCAACAACGGCCGCCCGCCCACGTCGCGCTTCCGCCACCGCGGCGTGGTGGTGACCGGGGACCGCGTCATCTTCAACTATCGCAATCGGCTCTACGCGCTCGACCGGCGGACCGGCGTGCCGATCAAGAGCTTCGGTGACAGCGGGTGGATCGACCTCCGCGCCGGACTCGGCCGCCCCGTGGAGGGACTCTCGGTGAGCGCGAGTACGCCGGGCGTCGTGTTCGAGGACCTGTTCATCATCGGCAGCACCGTGCCGGAGGCCTTGCCCAGCGCGCCGGGAGACATCCGCGCCTACGACGTGCGGACCGGTGCGCTGCGCTGGAGCTTCCACACCATCCCGCACCCCGGCGAGTTCGGGTACGAGACCTGGCCGGCGGACGCCTGGCAGATCGCCGGCGGCGCGAACGCCTGGAGCGGGGTCACGCTCGACGCCACTCGCGGGATGGTCTTCGCGGCGACCGGTTCGGCCTCATTCGACTTCTACGGCGCCAACCGGCTCGGGGACGATCTCTTCGCCAACACCGTGCTCGCGCTCGACGCGCGCACCCGCAAGCGCATCTGGCACTTCCAGGGCCTGCATCACGACCTCTGGGACCGTGACTTCCCGGCGGCACCGGCGCTCGTCACCGTGATGCGCGACGGCAAGCGGGTCGACGCCGTCGCGCAGATCACGAAGACGGGCCACGTGTACCTGTTCGAGCGCACGCGCGGCACGCCGCTCTTCCCCATCGAGGAGCGGCCGATGCCCGCGGCCATCCTCCCCGGTGAACGCAGCTCGGCGACGCAGCCCTTCCCCATCCTGCCGCCGCCCTTCGCGCGCCAGTCGCTCACCGAGGAAGATCTCACGCAGCGCACCCCCGAGGCGCATGCGGCGGCGCTCAAGACCTTCCGCGCTTTCAACACCGGGCACCCGTTCAGCACGCCCGACCTGAAGGGCACGATCATCTTCCCCGGCGTGGACGGCGGTGGCGAGTGGGGCGGGCCCGCCTTCGACCCGGCGACCGGGTTGTTGTACGTGAACTCGAATGAGATGGCCTGGCTCCTCAAGCTCGTGCCGCGCAGCGACCGCTCGCTCTTCGCCGCCAACTGCGCGAGCTGTCACGGCGACGACCGGAAGGGCACGGCGGGTGGCCCGTCGCTCATCGACGTGATCTCGCGCCGCTCGCGCGACGAGATCCTCAAGGTCATCCGCGAAGGGACCGGGCGCATGCCCGCCTTCGGCGCGGCGATCGACGGCGGCGCGATCAACGACATCGTGAACTATCTGGTCACCGGCCGCGACGCCTCGGTGGGCACCGTGGGCACCAGCCCATACGCGCTGCCTTACCGCACGGCTTTCTTCGACATCTTCGTCGATCACGAAGGCTACCCGGGCATCAGGCCGCCATGGGGCACACTCAACGCGATCGACCTCAATGCCGGATCGATCCGCTGGTCCATCCCGTTCGGCGAGTATCCCAAGCTCACGGCGCAGGGCGTCACGGGCACGGGCACCGACAACTACGGCGGCGCGATCGTCACCGAGAACGGGCTGCTCATCATCGCGGCGACGACGTATGACAACAAGATCCGTGCGTTCGACAAGCGCACGGGGGCGCTGCTCTGGGAGGCGCAGCTCCCCGCGGCCGGCAACGCCACGCCCTCGACCTACATGGTGAACGGCCGGCAGTACATCGTGATCGCCTGCGGCGGCGGGAAGAACGGCGCGCCGAGCGGCGGGACCTACGTCGCGTTCGCGCTGCCCCAGTCGTCGCGGTAGTCGAGGTAGAGCCGCTCGACCTTCTTGCGCGCCCACGGCGTCTTGCGCAGGAACTTGAGGCTCGATGACACGCTCGGATCGCTGGTGAAGCAGGCGATCCGCACCTCGTCCGCCATCTTCTTCCACCCCAGATGCTGGACCATCTCGGTGAGCATCCGCTCGAGCGTGATGCCGTGCAGCGGGTTCCGGGGCTGGGCCGGCGGCGTGGTCATCGGACAAAGCTAACCGCGACGCTCGCGGCCGCGTCAGCGTGGCGGCGCGATCCGCACGTCGGCGGCCAGCCAGACGGCCGCGCGCGTCACGACGAGATCGCGTGGGCTCACCATGAGCGTCAGTTCGCGGCCTCCGGTGGGCCACTCCCGTTCCACGGCGATCGGCAGCCGCACCGGGCGGAAGAACTTCTGCGGGATGCGGATCAGGAATCCCCGCGCGACGCGCGCGACGATCAGGTCGCTCACGCGCACCTTCTGCACCGCGATGCCGCAGAGTCCACCCTTGGTCGCGAGCAGGCTGTCGAGGACCGCGACCGAAGCGGTGTCGGCTTCGGGGAAGAGCCGGATCGCGAGATCGGGGAACTCCGGATCCACCAGCACCGCCCCCTCCCGCGCGCTCAGGGCGAGGTGCCCGATCGCGATGTGTTCGCTCACGCGCACGGTGCCCGTCACGGCGTGCGTCGCGGCGAGGTCGCCGCAGACGGCGTTCGCCAGACCCTTGGAGTCCCAGTCGATCGCGATCGTCGCCTTCACCGTGCCGCCATTCACGCGGACCGGCACCGCGACCCTCACGTCGTCGCCGCCCAGCTGCACCGACGGTGCTCCCGCGGTCATGCGACCGAGGATCTCGTCGAAGGTGATGTTCATGTCGTAGCTGCCCACACGGCGCCGACCGAGCACGCCGAGGGAGGCACGGACGTCACCCACCTTGTGGAACCGGAGTCCGTGGATGGTCACCTCGACGTCGGTGAACCAGCCGGCCACGATGTCCTTCACCAGCGAGACCACGAAGGGCGCCGGCAACGCGATCAGCACATCGCCCGCGGGCCGGCGGGCGAAGAGGTCGCTGCTGTCGGCGGTGGCCCGGACCAGGGTCCGCAGGGAGTCCCGTTCGTGCGTGAGCCGCGTGATCTCGCGCTCCACGGCGGCGGCCGACGGGTGCGACGCCGGGAGGAGCGAGAAGACGCCGACCACGACTGCGACGATGAGCAGTGCCCAGCCCGCGATCCGGCCCCGGCGCCGGGGGCGTCGCGTTCCGGCCGTGCCCGAGGGCGTCGCTCCCCAATCGTTCACGGCGCGCCCGGCATCGCGGCGAACTCGCCGCGCTCCACCCGCAGGATGAACCAGAGCCGGTTCTGGAAGGCGATCACGCGCTGCGCCGTGACCGACAGCGGCGCACGCACCGCGGCCACCGAGAGCGCCGCGCTCTCGCCGAACGCCGGCAACGTCATCTCGCGATCGAGGCGCACCGGGATCGCGACCGCCGGGATCATCGCGGCGAGTTCCGGCAGCCCGCGCTCGACGATCCGTTGCAGGACCGCGATCGCGACCGGGTCGAGCAGGCCGGGCACTCCCGTCGGCGTGTCGACCCATGCGTCATCGACCGTCACGCGCGCGCGCAGCACCCGGTCGGAATCGACCGCGAACGCGTCGAACGCGCCACGCAATGCGACCGATGCGGCGACCGACGGGAAGCGTGTCCGCCTCAGCTGGCCGACCACGTCCACGCGGGCGACGTTGCCGCGGAACGTGACCGTGGCTCCGGTGAGCGTCACCGTGATCCCCGCCGCGAGCGGCACCGGGATAGGGAACGACGCGTCGAGCAGGTCGCGGGTGAGCGTATCGCTGATGCTGACGAGCACCTGCCGGTCGTTCGTCAGCAGTCCGGTGCCGGCGAGCGACTCGAGGCCGCGGTATCCGGCGACCTCCCTCCTGAGCTGGTCTCGCTCGCCGCGACGGGCGCGGCGGGCCGGATCGGCGTCACCGCAGGCGGCCGACCAGAGACAGAGCAGGAGGATCGCTCGCTGGGACGTGATCCGGCGCAGAGGCGTCAGTGGCCGCGCCGGGCGAGCGTTCATCCCGATGCGTAGAGGTCGTCGGTGTCCGCCGCGGCGAGCTCGACGAGGAACCCCGCGATCCGTTCGCACACCGCGTCCACGAACCGTGCGCCGCGCTCGGCCGTCGCGTTGCGCGGATCGCCGATCCCGGTGTCGTCAGTGACCTTGGTCCACTGACGCGGCGCCCAGGCCCAGCCCTCGCGGAAGGCGGCGATGCGCCACTTCTTCGCGTGTCCGTCCCCCGCCTCGCTCAGAGGCCGCACCAACTGCGGCACGATCTGCTGCATCACGCTCGTCTCCAGCTCCCCCGCGTGGTCGCCCAGGTCGGTGAAGAAACCACGACCATCGACCACCTGCCACCAGTTGAGCGTGCAGAGCAAGATGCGCGTGCGCGGCTGCAACTCACGGATGATCGCCTTGAAGTCGTTGCCGCCGTGCCCGTTGAGGATCACGAGCTTGCGGACGCCCTGCCCCTCGAGTGCCGACACGAGATCGCCGAGGAGCGCGAGCTGCGTGGAGGGATTCATGTTGAGCGTGAACGGGATGTCGAGCTGGGTGGTGTTCACGCCGAACGGTACGGTCGGCAGCACCGCCACACGAGCGCCGCGCTCCCATGCGCGTCGTGCCGACTCGGCGGCGAGTGCGTCGCACTCGATGGTGTCGGTGCCGTAGGGGAGGTGCAGGTTGTGCGCCTCGGTCGCGCCCCAGGGGAGCACGGCGACCTGGTAGGCGGCCGCCCGCACGGCGGGGAGCGGTTGCTCGGCGAGGATCCAGGGGCGGGCGGTCATGGTGAACGTAAGGTACCGAGTCGGGCGGGCTGCGCGCGAGCATCCGCGGGTCGACGTCACGGAGTGCGTCGCGGGCTAGTTGCTTGCGGCCGTTCGACTTACCAAACACTCAAAGGCGATTTCAACGAGACGACCGAACGCCGACATTCCTCGCGGCGCCATTCCGCCGTCGTGGCCTGCCACAATGTCATAATTGGAATCGACCCTCTCGCGAGATGTAATAGCATGGGGGCCTCTCTCGAAAGGAATGGACGAACCGGCGGTCAGTCGACATGCACTGGCGGTCGGTCGACATGCACTCGCGGTCAGTCGACGTGCACTGGCGGTCAGTCGACATGCACTGGCGGTCAGTCGACATGCAACAGCGGGCAGTCGACATGCACCAGCGGTCAGTCGACCGGCACTTTCGGTCAGTCCCTGGTCACCGCCGTGCAGGCCCGACTCACTGCCGACCGACCGTGTCGCACCCGCGGCCAGCCGACTCGCACGGCCGGCAATCGGTTCGCACCGTGGAGCGGACGCGACGCATCGCCCTCCGGTCGCGATGCACCCGCGGCGAGCCTCGTCGCACCGGCGATCGGCCGCTTCGCATCTCCGACGAGCCTCGCGCGAGCTCCTCCCGACCGGGATGCACCGTCGACGACGCTCCTTGCACCGACCGCCACTCGAGAGTCACTCGATCCCCGTCACTTCACTCCTTCGCAGGGACCAAGCCATGTACGCCAGGCAGAAGCAGGTACTCGAATCGTTCGTGCGCGTGCGCACATTCCTCGAAGACCACCCGGCCACGGGATGGTTGACGTATCGCGGTGCGCGGGAGACGCTGCTCGAGGTCCTGCAGCGGGCCTTCACGCACGCAGGCACGCAGCTCTCGGGATCGGCGTTGCAGCGTGGCGAGTCGCGTCACCAGCGGCAGCTGATGCTGCGCATGCGCGACCGCCACATGCGACCGATCGTGACGATCGCGCGCGCGCAGATCGAGCCGGACTCCGACGTGCGGATGCCGGTGGCGCTCCGACTGCCGAAGTGCCGACTGGGCGTGACGACGTTCCTTCACGCCTGCGACGGCATGCTGGAGGTCGCCGAGCGCTTCGAGGCCGAGCTGGTCGAGCTCGGCCTTCCGTCCGACTTCCTGGCCCGCTTCAGGGAGGCACGGGAAGAGTTGGATCTCACGCGGACCCGCCGCGCCGAACACACGTCATCGCACGTTGGTGCACGCGTGGGACTCGAGGTGGCACTGCGTCGCGGCCGTCGCGCGGTCGACCGGCTGGACGCGGTCGTGCGGGTGGCGTTCGAAGGCGATGAGGCGGTGCTCGCCGAGTGGCGCAGCGCGAAGCGTGTCCGGCAGCTGCCTGGTGGACGGGACGCACAGGCGCCGGTGGGTGCATTGGCGCTGCGACTGGCGGCCTGACGCGGACGCATCGGGACGAGCGGGGTGACGAAGAGGGCCTGCCGGGATCGATCCCGGCAGGCCCTCGCACTTCGTCGTTCCTGAGTCGATAGCTGGGGCGGGACTCGAACCCGCGACCCCGGCATTATGAGTGCCGTGCTCTAACCAGCTGAGCTACCCAGCTATACAGGTCATGCAAGATAAGGACCCCATGCCCCGGCTCCAACCCCACCGAACGACAACTGGGCACCCCACGAATGGAGTGCCCAGCTGTTCGAACCAGTAGCGGGGGCGGGATTTGAACCCGCGACCTTCGGGTTATGAGCCCGACGAGCTACCAGGCTGCTCCACCCCGCGTCAGTGGAGGGAATAATAGGCGGGGAACGCCAGAAAACAAGGCGTCCGGGACCTACCGTTCGGGCAATCCGGCGAGGTAGTCCCGCAGGTGACCGCCCCAGATCGCCGGCAGGGAGTGCGTCCCGTGGCCCCGGGTCTGGGGTGTGATGGGCAGCAGCACGAACCGCGAGCCCTTGAGCCGAGCCACGTACGGCGCCACGTTCTCGAGCTCGGGCGGATTCACGAAGTCGTCCGCCGAGTTGATGGCGAGGATCGGGGCGCGGATCGCGCCGAGGCGCATCGACGGGTCGTAGTCGCGCGAGGCGTCGAAGTACCAGATCATGTCGTTGGCGTCGGTGCGCGACACGCCGCGGTCCACCGTCGCCACGACGGCCGAGTCGGCCTTCTGCCTGGTGGGCGCCTGCGCATGCTGCACCAGCGGCGCGCTCCCCATCAGCCAGAGATACCCCTGCGCAGCGCGCATGCCGAGGAGTGGCGCCGTGTAGTCGCCGCCCGCATAGGCCGGGTCGCCGCGAAGGCTCTCGATGATGAGCGACCGGATCATCCGGTTGCGCCCGACGATCGGCGTGGGCGCGCAGGCGAGCGGGACCGATCCGTCCATGAAGTCGGGATGGGCGTAGAGCCAGATCCAGGAGTGCATGCAGCCCATCGACGTGCCCATCAGCAGGCGCAGGTGATTCACCTTGAGCCCGTCGGTGAGGAGCAGGTACTGCGCGCGCACCATGTCGTCGTACGTGTACCTGGGGAAGCGCGCGTGCATCCCGTCGCTCGGCTTGCTGCTCCCGCCGTGACCGAGGTTGTCGGGGAGCACCACGAAGTACTTGGCCGTGTCGAGAAGTTGCCCCGGACCGAAGAGTTGCCCGGCGAAGTTGGCCGAGAGGAAGCCGCGGCCGGTGCCGCCGGTGCCGTGCAGGATCATCACCGCGTTGCGCGTCACGCCCTGCGCGTCCGTGCGCGGGGTGCCGAGCGTGGTGTAGTGGATCCGCACCTCGGGCAGGGTCTCGCCCGTGGTGAAGCGGAAGTCGCGGGCCGTGTAGTCGCCCTGGTGGCCCTGGGCGAGGGCGGTGGTGCCGAGCGAGAGGAGGAGCAGGAGCGCGCGCATGGTGACGGTCGGGAGAGAGGTGCCGTGCCCGCGGCGTCCCGGGATCAGGGCACGACGAGCGAGAACCCGGAACCGGTGTAGGTCGGTGTCGCAGTGAATCCCAGCAGATTCGGGAGCGCGAAGGTGCCGCTGAGCGGGCCGGTTCCCGTCGTGATGAGGCCGAAGCTGTTGAGGCTCGTCGGCACGAACCCGTTGATGAGGCTCACGTTCAGCGTCCCCCCCAGCACCGCCGAAGAGGGCGTCCCGGTGATGACGATGCGGTCATACTGCGAGTCGGCGGTGAGCCCGCCGATCTCCATGTTGATCGTCCCCGTGCTCGCGAGGCTCCCCACGATGTTGAGCCGCTGCGCCGCCCCCGCGCGCACGGTGATGGTGCCCTGGTTGTTCACCAGCGCGTTGATCGCGCGCGTCCCGCCGGGCGTCTGGCCGCCGAGCACGTCGATCGTCGCGCCGGCCGCGTTGAGGAGCGTCCCACCGGCCTGCACCGTGATCTGCGCGTTGTACGCCGACACGAACGCATTGGAGATCTCGATCAGGCCGTTGTTGGTGAAGCCGGTCGAGGCATCGAGGGTCGCGATCCCGCTCGACCCGCTCGACTGAGCGACGCGGATGACCGAGGTCGGAGTCGTCGTGATCGCGTTGAAGCTCGAGCTGCCGCTCACCGTCACGGTGCCGGCGTTCGTGAACGGCGCAAGCATGTCCACACCCTCGAGGGCGAGCGTCTGGCCCGCCGCGTTGGTGAACGTGCCGCCGTTCCCCGTGATCACCGAGTTGGAGAACGTGTAGGCGGTGCCGGCCGTGCTGACGGCATTCGCGAACGTGAGCGTGGAGTTCGTCGACGAGAAGGTGGAGACCGCGGGGGCCGGTCCGTCGAAGAAGGCCGTGGTGCCGCTCAGGCCGAGCGTCGCACCGTCGATCGTGCCGCTCGGCTGCCCCGTGAGCGTGCCGCCGCTCACGGTGAGCGTCCGCCCGGCGCCGATGGTGAGCGCGCCAGCGTTCGTGAAGGTCGGCGCCGTGCCGCTCTGCGTCACCGTGAGGTTGCCGCCGGTGAGGTCGACCGTGCCGGCGTTCAGGTGCGCCGCGCTCGCCCGGTTGAGCGACATCGCCACCGCAGTCGTGAGCGTGCCCTGGTTGTCGAGCTGCGCGGCCAGGGTGCGCGCGCCGCCCGGCGCCGTGCCGCCGAGCGAGGCGATGGTCGCGCCGGGTGCGTTCACGAGCGTGCCGGACGCCACCGTCAGCTGGGCGCCGTACGCCGCGTTGAAGGTCACGGTGAGCTCGATCGCGCCGTTGTTCGTGAAGCCGTTCGCGACCGTGAGGTTGGCGAGCCCGGAGCTGCCGTCCACCTGCCCCACGCGCAGCACCGAGCCCACGCTCGTCGTGAGCGCGCCGGTGATGGTCGACGCGCCCGACCCGATCACCGTGCCCTGGTTGTCGACCGGCATGTTGATGTCGCTGCCGTTGACGGTGAGCGTCTGGCCCACCGCATTGGTGAACGGCCCCGGCCCGTTCAGCGTCGCGTTCGACAGCGTGAACGCCGTCGACGCGCTCGTCACCGGGTTCGCGAAGGTCGCGGTCGTGTTCGTCAGCGAGAAGCTCGTCACCGCCGGCGTGGCGCCGTTGAACGACGCCGTCGCCGAGGCGAACGCGAGGCCCGCGCCGCCGATCGTCGCGCCGGCCTGGCTCGTGAAGGCGCCGCCGCTCACCGCGAAGGTCCGGCCCGCCCCGATCGTGACGGCTCCGGCGTTCGTGAAGCTGGGCGTGGTGCCACTCTGCGTCACGGTGAGATTGCCGCCGGTGAGGTCGACCGTGCCGGCGTTCAGGTGCGCCGCGCTCGCCCGGTTGAGCGACATCGCCACCGCGGTCGTGAGCGTGCCCTGGTTGTCGAGCTGCGCGGCCAGGGTGCGCGCGCCGCCCGGCGCCGTGCCGCCCAGCGACGTGATGGTCGCACCCGGCGCGTTCACCAGCGAGCCCGACGTGACGGTGAGCTGCGCGCTGTACGCCGCGTTGAAGATCACCGTGAGCTCGATCGCGCCGACGTTGGTGAAGCCGTTCGCCACCGTCAGGTTGGCGACGGAGTTGGAACCGTCCACCTGCCCCACCCGCAGCACCGAGCCCGCGTTGGTCGTCAGCGCACCGGTGATGGACGTGGAGCCGGACGAGACGAGCGTCCCCTGGTTGTCCACCGCCGCGGTCACCGTGCTCGCTATCAGCGTGAGCGTCCTTCCGGCGGCGTTCGTGAGCACTCCGGGGCCGTTGATCGTGCTGTTGCCCACCGCGAGCGACGTCACCGCGTTGCTGAACGAAGCCCCGAGGTTGAGCGTCATCGCGTAGAGACCGAGGGTCCCGGTGCCGGCGAACGTGCCAGTCTGGTTGAAAGTGCCGCCCGACACGGCGAGCGAACGGCCCGCTCCGACGGTGATCGTCCCGGTGTTCGTGAAACTCGGCGTCGTGCCCGACTGCGTGATGGTGGCGTTGGCCACCGTGAAGTCCATCGTGCCGCTGTTGGCGTGCGCGGCCCCCGCGCGGTTGATCGCGAGCGGCACCTCGGCGGTGATCGTGCCCTGGTTGTCGAGCTGGGCCGCCAGCGTGCGCGTGCCGCCGCCCACGGTGCCCGGCAGCGCCGCGATCGTCGCGCCCGGCGCGTTCACGAGCGATCCCGCCGTCACGGTGAGCTGCGAGCTGTACGCGGCGTTGAAGACCACCGAGAGCTCGATCGCGCCGAGGTTGGTGAAGCCGTTCGCGACCGTGAGGTTCGCGACCGAGTTGGAACCGTCCACCTGGCCCACCCGCAGGAGCGCGCCGGCCTGGTTGCTGAACGCGCCCGTGATCGCCGAGGCGCCCGAGACCGTGAGCGCACCCTGGTTGACGAACGGCGCGTTCACCGTACTCGCGACCATCGTCATCGCTCGGCCCGTCGCGTTGACGAGCGAGCCCGGTCCGCTGACGGTGCTGTTGGAGAAGTTGAGCGACGTGACCGCGTTGGAGAACGCGACGCCGAGCGTGAGCGACACACCGGACAGGCCCAGCGTGCCGGCCCCCGAAACCGTCCCGCCATCCAGGTTCAAGGCGCCGCCGCTGACCGCCAAGGTGCGCCCCGCCGCGAGCGTGATCGCACCGGTGTTGGTGAAGCTCGGCGTGGTGCCCGACTGCGTGAGCGTGAGGTCCGCGACGCTGACGTCGATGGACCCGCTGTTGCTGTGCACGGCGCCCGCCCGATTGATCGAGAGCGGCGCGACGAGCGAGAGCGTGCCCTGATTGTCGAGCTGCGCGGCCAGCGTGCGTGTGCCTCCGCCCGCCGTTCCCGGTAACGCCGAGATCGTCGCGCCCGGGGCGTTGACCAGCGACCCGTTCGTGACGCCGAGCTGCGCGCTGTACGCGGCATTGAAGAGCACCGTGAGCTCGATCGCGCCGCCGTTCGTGAAGCCGGCGGCGAACGCGAGGTTCGCGACCGAGTTGGATCCGTCCACCTGGCCCACCCGCAGGAGCGAACCGGCCGGGTTCGCGAACGCGCCGTTGATCGCCGAGGCGCCGGAGGCGTTGATGATGCCGAGGTTGTCGAGCGGCGAGTTCACGGTGCTCGCGACCAGCGTCATGGTGCTGCCGGCGGCGCTCGTGAGCGTCCCGGGGCCATTCACCGTGCTGTTGGCGAGGACCACTGCGCCGATCGCGCTGCCGATGCCGACACCGAGTCCGATGGACGCGCCGCTGGCGGAGAAGGTGCCCGCGCCCGACACGCTCCCGCCGTTGGTCGCGAACGTCCCGCCGTTCACGACGAGCGAACGCCCGGCACCGACGGTGATGTCGCCGACGTTCGTGAAGCTCGCGCCCACGCCGCTCTGCGTGAGCGTGAGGTCGCCGCTCGTGAGGTCGATCGTGCCGCTGTTCAGGTGGGCCGCGCCCGCGCGATTGATCGAGAGCGGGACCGCCAGCGCGAGCGTGCCCTGGTTGTCGAGCTGCGCCGCGAGCGTGCGGGTGCCGCCCCCGGTCGTCCCCGGCAGCGCCGCGAGCGTCGCCCCGGGCGCGTTGACGAGCGAGCCGGTGGTCACCGCCAGCTGCGAGCTGTAAGCGGCGTTGAAGATGACCGTGAGCTCGATCGTCCCGGTGTTCGTGAAGCCGTTGGCGACCGTGAGGGTGGCGACCGAGTTGCTCCCGTCCACCTGTCCGACGCGCACGATCGAGGCGGGCGTCGTCGTGAGGGCGCCGCCGATCGCCGATGCGCCCGACGCGATCAGCAGCGCCCGGTTCTCGAGCGGCACGGCGATCGTCGTGGCCACCAGCGTGACGAGGCCGGTGTTCGTCAGCGCGCCGGCGCCGGTGATCGCGCTGTTGGTCGCGCTCACCGCCCCGTTCGCGCCCACGAGCATCGAGCCGCCGAGCGCGAGCGTGCGACCGTTCATCGCGAGCGTCTGCGTCCCGCTCGCCCCGCCCACCTGTAGCGACGCCACGTTCGGGTTGACGTCGAGCGTGACCGTGTAGGTCCCGGAGAGCGATATCGCCACCACGTCCGACGCCGTGGGCACCCGGTTCTGGTCCCAGTTGGCGGCATTGCTCCAGTTGCCGCCGCTCGCGTTCACCCACGAGAGGACGCCGGTCCCGATGGAGAACGGATCGCTCGTCGCGTTCGACAGGCCCGCCGCAC
Organism: Gemmatimonadota bacterium; assembly: GCA_021413975.1. Classification (GTDB taxonomy): domain Bacteria; phylum Gemmatimonadota; class Gemmatimonadetes; order Gemmatimonadales; family Gemmatimonadaceae; genus Pseudogemmatithrix. The sequence goes on along the minus strand of JAIOPJ010000016.1, from coordinate 186,744 downwards.
TCGCGACGAACGTGTAGCCGATCCCCGGCGCGCTCACCTGCACGTTGGTCCAGGTGGCGACGCCGTTCACCGCGGTGACCGACGTGGTGCCGGTCAGCGTCGCGCCGCCGGGATTCGCGCCCAGGGCGAGCGTGACCGTCCCGGCGAACGTCGTCAGGTTGCCGAATGCGTCCACCGCGGTCGCCCGCGGCGACGGCGCGAGCGTCCCGCCGGGCGTGCCGCCCGCCGGTTGCACGCTGAAGACGAGCGCCGATGCGGCCGCCGGCGTGATGCCGAAGCCGGTCGTCGTCGCCGGGGAGAGCCCGGCGGCCGATGCGGCGAGCGTGTAGCCGGCACCCGCCTTGTCGAGCGAGAGGTCGGCGAACGTCGCGACGCCGTTGACCGCGGCCACGGTGCGCGTGCCGCCGAGTGTCGCGCCACCGGGGTTCGTCGCGACCGCGATGGTCACGCTGTCGGCGAATGTCGCCGCCGGCAGCCCGAGCGCCGTGCGTGCCGCGACGACGACCGCGGGCGAGATCGGCACGCCGGCGACGCTCGCGGCGGGCTGCGAGGTCACGACCAGCTGCGTCGCGGGACCCTGGGTGGCCGTCGCCGTGAAGGTGACCGGGCTGCCGCTGAGTCCGGCCGCGCTCGCGGACATCGTCTGCGCGCCGACGGTGCCGCCGAGCGTCCACACGGTGCTCGCGATGCCGTTGGCGTCGCTCGCCACGGTGGTGGCGCCGGGAACGCCGCCCGCCGTGGCCGCGAACGTCACCGCTACGCCGGCGACCGGCACGCTGTCGGCCGCGAGGACTCGCACCGACACCGGGACCGGGAGCGTGCCACCGGCCTCGCCCGACTGCCCGTTCCCGCCGGCGCCTCCGATCAGGGCGGCCCTCAGCTCCACCGTGACCGTGGCCGTGTCGGCCTGGCCCGTGAGCAGACTCGCGATCACCAGCGTGGTGCCGCGCTTCGGCTGTGCGGTGCCCGCACCGTTCGCGCCCACTCGCACCAGGGTCGTGTCGGCGCTCGAGAAACCGACGGGAGTCCCGGCGATCACCGCGTTCTGCGCGTCGAATGCCTGCGCGCCGAACTGCGCCGGATCGCCCGGGAACAGGGTGAGCGTCTTGGGGGTGATCGCCACGCGCGTGGCGGTCGATCCGGGCCCGGTGTACCGGATGGGAACGAGGACCGGCGGAGGCGCCGGATCCCCCGCCTTCGTCTGCTTCACCACCAGCGACACCGGACCGCCCGTGAAGACGGTGTCGCCGGCCGCGTCGACGTAATACATGGTCAGCGTCATCGGCTCGCCCGTCTCCGACGCGGTCCCCGAGAGCGGCACGGCGAGCGTGAGCGGGACGGAATCGGCGTCCGACGGGAAGTCGATCGACTTGTCGAGGGCGATCGTGCCGTCGCTTCGCCGGAAGACGATCCTCACGCGCGCGAAGGCGACCACGCTCACGCCCGATGGGCCCACGAATCCGGCCGGGAACTGCGGAGCGAGGGCGAGCCCCGCCGCCCAGCGCACCCCGCCGCCCGGCCCAGTGACCTCACGGCCGCAGCTGAGGCTCGACGCGGCGAGCGCCGCGAGGACGAGGACCGACTTGCGCAGGGAGCCCTTCATGCTGTGGAAGGTGCCGCCGTGCGCGCACCCCGGCAAGCGACGCAGGTCACACCGCGATGCGCTCGTCGCGCGCCCTACGGCGTCGAGTCCCTCGAAGACCCGTCCGTGAACCGGTAGAGGATCTCCTTGCTCCCCTTCACCATGCCGAACTCCTCGCGCGCGATCCGCTCCTGCGTCGCCGGATCGCTCTCGACCGCCTTCTTCCGGAGCTTCAGCCGCTCGACCGCCTGCGCGAGCGAATCCACCACCGCCCGCTCGCGCTTCAACTGCCGGCGCTGGCGCAGGAGGTCACTCGTTCCGTACTCGCCCCCCTGCACCGCGAACGCCACCACCGCGAGCGCGAAGCACCCCACCACCACCCGACCGATGATCTGCTTGTCCGTCATCGGCTCGCCGGGGGCGCGACGGCCCTTCGGCTTCGCAGCCCCCGCCCCCCCGGTTCGCTTGGTCGCCACTCTGCTTCCTCTACTCAGTCGTCGAGGCCGTAGATCGCGCCGCCCGGGAACTCGGCGTCGGCGCCCAGGTCCGCCTCGATCCGCAGCAGCTGGTTGTACTTGGCCACGCGGTCGGTGCGGCTCGCCGAGCCCGTCTTGATCTGGCCGGCGTTCGTCGCCACCGCGAGGTCGGCGATGAAGGTGTCCTCGGTCTCACCCGAACGGTGCGAGATGATCGAGCGGTACCCGTTCCGCCCCGCCATCTCGATGGTCTCGAGGGTCTCGGTGAGCGTACCGATCTGGTTGAGCTTCACCAGGATCGCGTTCGCGACCTCCTCCTCGATGCCGCGGCCCAGGAGTTCGACGTTCGTGCAGAAGAGGTCGTCGCCCACGAGCTGCACGCGATCGCCCAGCTTCTCCGTGAGATAGGCCCACCCCTTCCAGTCGCTCTCGGCGAGGCCGTCCTCGATCGACACGATCGGGTACTTGTTCAGCCACTTGGCGTACATCTCGACCATCTCCTCCGCGGTCTTGGTGCCGGCGCCGCTCTTCTTGAACGTGTACTTGCCCTTCACGAAGAGCTCGCTGGCGGCGCAGTCGAGCGCGATCGCGATCTCGGTGCCGGGGTCGTAGCCCGCCGCGACGATCGCTTCCATCACCACCGTGAGGGCCTCCTCGTCGCTCTTGAGGTCGGGGGCGAACCCGCCCTCGTCGCCGACGCCGGTGGAGAGCTTCCGCTTCTCCAGCACCTTCTTGAGCGCATGGAAGACCTCGGCGCCCATCCGCAGGGCCTCCGAGAAGTTCTCGGCGCCGACCGGCACGACCATGTACTCCTGGAAGTCCACCGTGTTGGTCGCGTGCGCGCCGCCGTTGAGGATGTTCATCAACGGCACCGGGAGCGTACGGGCCATGGGGCCGCCGAGATACTTGTGCAGCGGGATGTCGACGCTCGCGGCGGCCGCGCGCGCCGTCGCCATGGAGACGGCGAGCATCGCGTTGGCGCCGAGCTTCGACTTGGTCTTGGTGCCGTCGAGCGCGATCATCGCGCGGTCGATCGTGAGCTGCTCCGTCACGTCGAGGCCGATCAGCTCGGGCTCGATGAACTTGGTGACGTTCGCCACCGCCTTCTGCACGCCCTTGCCGAGGTAGCGCTTGGCGTCGCCGTCGCGCATCTCGTTGGCCTCGTGCTCGCCGGTCGAGGCGCCGCTCGGCACGGCGGCGCGGCCGTACGTGCCGTCCTCGAGGATGACGTCGGCTTCGACGGTGGGGTTGCCGCGCGAGTCGAGGATCTCGCGGGCTTGGACGCCAAGGATGATTGACATGCGGATGTAGGCTGAAGGATGAAGGATGAAAGTTACTGCGATCGCCTGTCGCTACGAGCCCCGGAACGGCGGGGAGGCGATCCCGTACTCCCGCTGGAGGCACTCGGCCATGGATTCGTACGCCTTCCGCGCGAGCTCGTCGCGGTCCTCGTAGCCGAGGCCGGCGGTCGGGATCGCAGGGAGATAGTGCATGTGGATCGTGCCGGGGTAGACCTTGAACTCGCCCTTGACCTGCCGCTCGAGGGCGCCGTACACGAACACGGGGACGACCGGCGCCTGCATCTGGATCGCGAGGACGAACGGCCCCTTCTTGAACGGCCGGAGCGGATACGCGTTGCCGCGGGTCCCTTCCGGGTACACGCCCACCGACGCACCGCGCTTGATCCGGTCGCTGGCCTCGGCGTAGCTCGCGAAGGCCGACTTCCGGTTGGCGCGCTCGACCGGGATCATGCCGGCGCGCGACATCGCCGGCCCGAGCAGCGGCACGCGGAAGACCTCCGCCTTGGCGACGAACTTGATCCAGGGCAGCTTGGCCGCGAGCGCGAAGACGTCGAAGTTGCTGAGGTGGTTGGCGACGAAGATGTGCTGGGCGCCCTGCTTGCGTTCCGCGTCATGCTCCACCACGCGCACGCCGCCGACCCAGAGATGGGTCAGGCCCCAGTACTTCGGGCACCAGGCATACGGCGACCCCGGGTGGTCCTTGAGACGGAAGAGCGCCGAGAGCAGCACGATCCCGCCGAAGACCGTGGTCGAGATGACCAGGTTCAGCGCCACCAAGCAGGCGCGCAGCGTCGCCAGCATCTCAGCGCGCCTCGGCGAAGTGGTCATGGGCGCGCGGCAGTGTCACGCGCGCCCCGCCCTGCTCGGCCACGACGTCGGCGCCGTCGCCGGGAGCGGGAGCCCGGACCTCGCCGATCGCGGTGAGCGCGAGCCCGCCGTGCGCCGCCGCGAAGGCCCGCACGTCGATCGCGGGGGCCGCGACGAGCAGTTCATACTCCTCGCCACTCACGATCGCCTCGCTGATGCCCACGCCCTCCATGCACGGCACCGTGTCGAGCGTGAGGAGGCAGCGCACGCCGCTCGCGTGCGCGATGTGCGCCACGTCGCCGGCCAGGCCATCGCTCAGGTCGATCGCGGCGGTGGCGCCGTGCGCGGCAAGCCACTGGCCGGCGGCGATCCGCGCCTCGGGGTGCGCGAACCGCGCGCGCGCCGCCGCGCCCGGGACCTGACCCGACATCCAGGCCGCGAGGGCACTGCCGGGTCCACCGAGTGCGCCGGTGACGTAGAGCGTGTCGCCCGCGCGCGCGCCCGCGCGAGAGAGCGGCCTGCGGGAGTGCCCGAGGACGGTGATGGCGAGTGCGAGACGATCGCCATCCGTCACGTCGCCGCCGACGATCGGGGCGCCCTGCGCGCTCACGGCCGCGCCGATCCCTTCGGCGAGTGCCCCCAGTGACCCGCGCCACCGTGCGGGCACGGTGAGCGCGAGGAGCACGCCGAGCGGAGCGGCCCCCATCGCCGCGAGATCCGAGAGCGCCGCCGTGGTGGCGCGCCAGCCGATCTCCTCGGGCGTGAGCCAGGCGGCCTTGAAGTGCACCTCTTCGACGGTGCTGTCGGTGCTCACCACGAGCCGCGATCCCGCCGGCACGTCGAGCACCGCCCCGTCGTCCCCGATGCCGATCGCCGACGGACCCCAGCGGGCGAGCAGGTCGCGCACCGCGTCGAACTCGCTGCCCGGACCGAGGGTCAGGTGACGGCTCACCTCTGGGTGCCCACGGCAGAGAGCGCGCCGAGCAACGGCGGCTCGAGTGCGACGTCGGTCAGCGCCCAGACGTCGCGCAGAGCCGCGATCACGTCGCCGAGCGAACTGCCGCGCACCGAGCCCAGCTCGGCGGCGCGCTCACCGGCGCGGCCGTGGATCCAGGCCGCGCTCGTGGCCGCGCCGAATGGGTCGTGCGTCTGTCCGAGCAGCGTCGCGGCGATCCCCGAGAGCACGTCCCCGCTGCCCGCGGTGCCGAGCGTCGGTGCGCCGGCCGCCGACACCGCCACGCGGCCGTCGGGTGACGAGATGATCGTCGGCGGCCCCTTGAGCACGACCGTCGCGCCGAGCGTCTTGGCGAGTTCGGCCCCCACGTCGAATCGCCGCTCGAGCACGGTCGCGACCGGGATCCGCAACAGCCGCCCCGCTTCGACCGGATGCGGCGTGACGATCGCGGGCCGGGCACCGAGGAGCGAGCCGAGCGTGCGCGGCTCCCCTTCGAACACATTGAGCGCGTCGGCATCGAGCAGCACCGGACCGCGCCAGGCGACGAGCAGTCGCTCGACGAGGGCGCGCGTCATCGCTGTACGGCCCAGCCCGGGGCCGATCAGCAGCACGTGCGCCCAGCTGAGCACCCGCTCCTGATCCTCGGCGGTGACGGGCCAGCGCGCCGCCATGGTCTCGGGCAGGGCGGCCTGCACGACCGGGACATTGTTGGGATTGACGAGCAGCTGCACCATGCCGATCCCGCTGCGCATCGCCCCGCGGGCGGCGAGCATCGGCGCACCGGCCATGCCGTCGCCGCCGCCCACGATCGCGAGCCGGCGACGCACGCCCTTGTGGGCGTCGCTCGGGATGGGCGGAACGGCGCGACGGACCCAATCGGCGTCCACGAGTTGCGGTGCACCGTCGGTGAGATCGGCATGATGACCGAGCCCGATGTCGAGCACGTGGATCGCCCCGGCCTCGTCGCGCCGCAGGAGCAGGCCGCGCTTGAGCGTGCCGTAGGTGCAGGTATGCTGGGCGTGCACGACCGTGCCGCCTCCACCGGTGCTCGCGTCGAGCCCGCTCGGCACGTCGATCGCCACGATCGGCGTGCCGCGCGCGCCGAGCTCGTTGATGCGGACGATCGCCTGGGCGGCCTCGCCGGCGGCCTCTCCGGTGGTGCCGGTGCCCAGCAGCCCGTCGACGATGACGGCCGGCCAGTTCGCGCGCGCCGCCGCGTCCACGGCCGCGAGCGACTCGGCGCGGGCCTGCTTGGCATTCTCGGTCTTGGGTTCGCCGAGGGCGTCGATGCTGACCGGACACCCGGCGCGCGCGAGCGCGCCCGCCACCACCCAGGCATCGCCGCCGTTGTTCCCCGTGCCCGTGAAGACGAGCGCACCCCGTTCCCGCAGCTCGGGGATCCGCCGGAGCAACAGTGCCGCCGTCACCTCCCCCGCCGCGCGCATGAGTGCGTAGGAGTCCACGCCCGCGGCGAAGGCCGCGGCCTCACGGGCCACCGACTGCGCCGCCGACGTGATCCGGACGCTCATGGAGTCAGGCTCCTGGCATGACGGTCAGACGACCGGTACGGCGTTCCAGGGATAGTCGCGGTCGAACGCCTGGTGGAAATCGAACACGCCGACGAAGTCCTCCTTGGAGTCGTTCGGCTGGCTCGCCAGGAGCCCCACGTCGACGAGCGCGAACACGATCACCCCGATGTCGGCCGAGTCGCGCACGCCCCAGTGGTCGAGCACCGTGCGGGCGAGCACCCCGTAGCGCTGCAACGCGAGATCGCGGCATCCCACCGCGAGTTCGCGCCCCGTGAGGTGGCGGCGCTCGGTCAACTGTTGCTGGCAGAACTCGAGGGCGGCGAGCACGAACAGGTACGCGCGCTCGTCGTAGCGAGCCTCGCGCAACCTGATGCGGTCCATCACACCATCGCGGAATGCCAGCTCGGGCACGGGCCTACGGATTGGAAGTGAAGTGACTCACGGAACGAACCCTCACGATCATAGATAGAGCGGGAACTCGGCCGCCAGCTTGCGCACGTCCTTGTGCACCTCGGTCGTGACCGCCGCGTCGTCCGGGGCGGAGAGCACGCGGTCGATCAGCGCGCCGATCCGCACCATCTCCGGCTCCCCCATCCCGCGCGTCGTCATGGCCGGCGTGCCGATCCGGATCCCGCTGGTGACGAACGGCGACTGCGTCTCGCGCGGCACGGTGTTCTTGTTGACGGTGATCGCCGCGCGGCCGAGCGCCTGCTCGGCCAGCTTGCCGGTGAGCGTCGCGCTCTTGGGCCGGAGGTCGGCGAGCATGAGATGGTTGTCCGTCCCGCCCGACACGATGTGCACGCCATGCGAGATCAGCGTGTTGGCGAGCGTCCTGGCGTTCGCCACGACCTGACGGCAGTACGTCCCGAAGGCCGGCGAGAGCGCCTCCTTGAACGCCACCGCCTTGGCGGCGATCACATGTTCGAGCGGTCCACCCTGCGTGCCCGGGAACATCGCCTTGTCGACCACCTTGGCGTGCTCGGCCTTGCAGAGGATCAGTCCGCCGCGCGGACCGCGCAGCGTCTTGTGCGTCGTCGTGGTCACCACGTCGGCGAACGGGACCGGGCTCGGGTACACCCCGGTCGCGGCGAGTCCCGCGAAGTGGGCCATGTCGACCATGAAGATCGCCCCCACTTCCTTGGCCGCGTCGGCGAACTGCTGGTAGTCGAGCACGCGCGAGTAGGCGCTGTACCCGGCGATGATCAGCTTCGGCCGCTCGCGGCGCGCCAGCTCGCGCATCGCCGGATAGTCGATGATGCCATTGTCGTCGACGCCGTAGTGCACCGCCCGGTAGTTGAGTCCCGAGAAGTTCACCGGCGAGCCGTGCGTCAGGTGCCCCCCCTGCGAGAGGTCGAGTCCCATGACCGTCTCGCCCGCCTTGAGGAACGCGAGGAACACGGCGGAGTTGGCCGTCGCGCCCGAGTGCGGCTGCACGTTCGCATGATCGGCACCGAAGAGCAGCTTGGCCCGGTCGATCGCGATCTGCTCGATCCGGTCCACCACCTCGCAGCCGCCGTAGTAGCGCTTGCCCGGCAGTCCCTCGGCGTACTTGTTCGTGAGCGACGAGCCCATCGCCTCGAGCACCGCCGGCGAGACGAAGTTCTCGCTCGCGATCAGCTCGAGCCCCTCCGACTGCCGGCGTGTCTCCGCGGAGATGAGGGAGGCGATCTCGGGATCGGTCGCGACGAGGGCGGCGCCGGGTTCGCGGCGATCCCACGTGTTGTAGCCGGGCTTCATGCGGTCTCCGTTTCGATCTTGTTCACACGGGTCGCATGGCGACCGCCCTCGAACCTGGTATCGAGGAAGTTCTTGAGGATCGCGACCGCATCCTCCTCGCTCACGAAGCGCGCCGGGAGGACGAGGACGTTGGCGTCGTTGTGGCTGCGGGCGAAGGTGGCGATCTCGGGACTCCAGACCACGGCCGCCCGCACGCCGTGATGGCGATTGGCGGCGTAGGACATGCCGAGTCCGGTCCCGCACAGCAGCACGCCACGCTGCGCCTCCCCGCTCTCCACCTTCGCGGCGAGCGGGTGCGCGTAGTCGGGATAGTCGGTGGAGGCGGACGAGTACGTGCCCATGTCCTCCACCTCGTACCCCATCTTCTCGAGCGCTCCGCGCAGGTGCTCCTTCATCTCGAAGCCCGCGTGGTCCGACGCGATCGGGATGCGCTCCGCCACCGTCAGCTCTTCCGCGGGTGCTGCGGCCAGGTGCGGACCATGCCGTGCACGGCGGCGATCCGCCGCTCGGCGAGCTTGTCGGCGGCGTCGTAGGTGAAGACGCCCTCGTCCTTGGCGATCCGGTAGACCCCGAGCACGGTGTCGAAGATCTCGTCGGCCTTGCGCAGGGCCCGCTCGCGCGTCCAGCCGGCGAGCTCGCCGTAGACGTTGATCACGCCGCCGGCGTTGGCGACGAAGTCCGGCGCGTAGATGATCCCGCGCTTCTCGAGCGCCTCGCCATGCTTCTCCGGCACGAGCAGCTGGTTGTTCGCGCCGCCGCAGACGATCTCGACCTTGAGCTTGGGCAGGGTGTCGTCGTTGAGGATCGCGCCGAGCGCGCAGGGGGCGAAGATGTCGGCCTTGGCCGCGTAGATCTCGTCTCCCTCGACCGCCTTCGCGCCGAACTCCTCGACCGCCTTCTTCACGCGCTCCGGGCGGATGTCGCTGACGATCAGCTTGGCCCCCGCCGCGTGGAGTTCCTTGCAGAGGTAGGTGCCGACGTTGCCGAGTCCCTGCACCGTCACCGTCTTCCCGGCGAGCGACGACGAGCCCCACTTGTGCATCGCCGAGGCCTCGATCGCCCGGAACACGCCGTGCGCCGTCACCGGCGAGGGATCGCCCGACTTGTTGGCCAGACCGGCGACGTAATCGGTCTCCATGTGCACGAAGTCCATGTCGGCGGTGCTCGTGCCCACGTCCTCGGCGGTCACGTAGCGTCCGCCGAGCGACTCGACGAACCGGCCGTGTGCGCGGAAGATCATCTCGCGGCTGGCCGTGCGGTTGTCGCCGATGATGACCGACTTGCCGCCGCCGAGGTTGAGGCCGGCGACGGCGTTCTTGTACGTCATGCCGCGCGCGAGCCGCAGCGCGTCGGTGATCGCCTCCTCGTCGGAGCCGTAGTTCCAGAACCGGGTGCCGCCGAGGGCGGGGCCGAGCGTGGTGTCGTGGATCGCGATGATGCCGCGGTAGCCGGCGCTCTCGTCGGCGCAGAGGACGAGCTGCTCGTGGCCGAGCTTGGCGATGGTGTCGAAGAGATTCATTCTGAGATGAAGGCTGAAGGATGTAGGAAGAAAGCTTTCGTCATGCGGGATGCGGGTGGGATGCGCGGCTGTTCCATCTTTCAGCCTTCATCCTCCAGCCTACTTCCCCGCGGAGACCGCCCTGCCGATGATGATCCGCTGCACTTCGGACGTCCCTTCATATATCTCCGTGACCTTGGCATCACGGAAGTACCGCTCCACGGGATAGTCCTTCACGTACCCGTAGCCACCGAAGACCTGTACCGCCTGGGTGGTCACCCACATCGCCGTCTCGCTGGCGAAGAGCTTGCACATCGAGACCTCGGCCGAGACCGGCACGCCGCGATCCTTCGCCGCCGCCACCTCGTGGAGCATCGAGCGCGCGGCCGTGATCCGCGTCGCCATGTCCGCCAGCTTGAACTGGATGCCCTGGAACTCGGCGATCGGCGTGCCGAACTGCTTGCGCTCGTTCGCATACGCACGCGCCGCCTCGAACGCCGCACGCGCGATCCCGATCGCCTGCGCCGCGATGCCGAGCCGTCCATGCTCCAGCGACCGCATCGCATAGATGAAGCCCATCCCCTCGGCGCCGAGCATCCGGTCGGCCGGCACCCGCATCTCGTCGAACACGAGCTGCACCGTCGGCGAGGCGCGCATCCCCATCTTGTCCTCCTTCTTCCCGACCGAGAAGCCGGCGAGGTCGGGAGTGAGGATGAAGGCCGAGACCCCCTTCGACCCCTTCCGCGCGTCGGGCGAGTCGGTCCGGATCATCGCGATCACGACCCCGGCATGGGTGCCGCTCGTGACCCACGCCTTGGTGCCGTTCACGACCCAGCTATCGCCGTCGCGCCGCGCCTGGCACCGCACCGCCGACGCGTCCGACCCCGCGTCGGGCTCTGAGAGGGCGAACGCGCCGAGCAGCTCGCCGCGCGCCATCGGCGCGAGCCAGCGCTGCTTCTGCGCATCGGTGCCGAAGGCGTTGAGCATCTGCGTCGGCAGCGAGTTGTGCACCGACATCATCACCGCCACCGACGCGTCGGCGACGGCGACCTCCTCGAGCGCGACGAGGTAGCTGCGCGCGTCGAGTCCCAGGCCGTCGTACTCCGTCGGCAGCAGCATCCCGAGGAACCCGAGGTCGCCGAGCTGCCGGATGAGCGACGGCTCGAAGTGGCTGTCGCGGTCCCACTGCGCCGTGAACGGGCGCACATGCTCGTCGGTGAAGGCGCGCGCGGTGGCCATGATCGCGCGCTGCTCCTCGGTGAGGTCGTGCAGGTCCTGCATCATCGGGAGGTCGCTCCGCGATCGCGGCAACGCCCGCCGTGACGCTCGCAGGCCCGCATCACGTCGCCGCGTAGCTGTAGAACCCGCGGCCCGACTTGCGCCCGTACCACCCCGCCGCGACGTACTTCCTGAGCAGCGGGCAGGGCCGGTACTTGGGATCGCCGAGTCCGTCGTGCAGGACCTCGAGGATCGCCACGCAGGTGTCGAGGCCGATGAGATCCGCGAGCGTCAGCGGACCCATCGGATGGTTCATGCCGAGCTTCATCACCTGGTCCACCGCCTCGGGCGTGCCGACGCCTTCCATCACGGCGTAGCAGGCCTCGTTGATCATCGGCATCAGGATCCGGTTGGCGATGAACCCGGGGAAGTCGTTCGCCTCCACCGGCGTCTTGCCGAGTGCCTTGCAGAGCTCCACCGTGCGCGTGTTCACGTCATCCGCGGTCGCGAGGCCGCGGATGACCTCGACCAGCTGCATCACCGGCACGGGATTCATGAAGTGCATCCCGATCACCTGCGCCGGGCGCTTGGTGACGGCCGCGATCTCGGTGATCGAGATGGAGCTGGTGTTCGTCGCGAGGATCGCTCCGGCTTCGGCGAGGCGGTCGAGGTCGCGGAAGATCTGGAACTTGAGTTCCTTGCGCTCGGTCGCGGCCTCCACCACCACGGTCGCACCGGCGACGGCGTCGAGCGTCGTGGCGGTCGTGATCCGCGCCAGCGCGGCGTCACGCGCGGCCGCGTCGAGCCCTCCCTTCTTCACCTGTCGTTCGAGGTTCTTCTCGATCGTCCCCTTGCCCTTGGCGAGGGCCTCGGCGGAGACGTCGATCAGGGTCACGGCGAAGCCGCTGGTGGCGCAGACATGGGCGATCCCGTTGCCCATCTGTCCGGCGCCGACGACGGCGAAACGGTCTGTCATGGAGCGTGGTCGCGTGAGGGCGGCCCGGTCGGGACCGCCGGTGGTCAATCGCGCGCCTGACCGGCGTTCGCCGGGCGCGCACGGAGCACCAGAAAGGTAACCACCGCGAGGCCCGCGGCGACGGCCGCGCCGGCGCCGGGACCGTTCGCCCCGCCGCTGAGCCAGTGCGGCGCGCCCCCCTCCAGCAGATACTGCGGCGGCGACGGCAGCACCACGCCCGCACGAGGGGCATGGAGGATGCCGACCTGTGTCCAGGCGAATGCGACGTGCGCGAGCCAGGACGCCACGAGACTCCCGGTGTGCAGACGGATCGCGCCGAGACAGATCGCGAGCGCGGCCACGCCGACGAACGTCGGCACCGACGCCGACGGCTCGCGGAGCGTGAGCAGCACCGCCGCGAGCGATGTCACCGCGATCGCCGCCGTGTCGCCCCATCGCTCCGCGATCAGGCCGATCGCGTAGCCCCGGAGTCCGAGTTCCTGCACCAGCGCCATGAGCGCGACCACGAGCAGCGACTCACTGGCGAACGAGGACCAATCCGCGCCCGGGGCCGGCACGAGCTGCGTCACGCCCGTGGCGATCAGCAGCACGGTGGGTGCCGCGATCGCGAGCATGCCCAGGGCGGGTCCCGCGAACAAGGACAGCGGCCTCCAGGCCCGCGACCCGAGGCCGGTCGGGTCCCACTGCCCACGCTCGAGGAGCGCGCCGGCGACGAGATGCCCCACCGCGAGGGAGGAAGTGAGGAGGATCATGAAGATCGTCCGTCCCTCGCGGCCCGGAGGGAGTCCGCCGGGCAGGAGCGGCTTGAGCACCACGCCCAGCAGCAGGAGCGCGAGCAGGCTCGCGCCGGCGACCACCACCAGGCGTCCGATCACCAGGAGGGCCTCATCCACCTGCTCGGAGAACCCCGCCATGCGCGCGCCTCCTCCGGCTAGACGCGCTCGACGCTGAGGGCCACCGCGTTGCCGCCGCCGAGGCACAACGTCGCGAGGCCCGTGCGCTTCCCCTGCTGCTCGAGCGCATGCAGCAGCGTCACGAGCACCCGTGCGCCGCTCGCGCCGATCGGGTGGCCGAGCGCGATCGCGCCGCCGTTGACGTTGACGCGCGCGAAGTCCCACCCGAGTCCGTCGCCGTCGGCGAGCGCCTGCGACGCGAACGCCTCGTTGGCCTCGATCAGGTCGTAGTCGCCGATCCTCGCGCCGGTCCGCTTCATGAGGTTCTGCACCGCCACGATCGGCGCGAAGAAGAGATCCTGCGGATCGCCGCCGCCCGACGCGTAGCCGGTGATCCGGGCGAGGATCGGGAGGCCGTGCGCCTTGGCGTACGCTTCCGACGCGACCACGAGGGCCGCGCCGCCATCGTTGAGCCCCGGCGCGTTGCCGGCGGTCACGGTGAGCTCGTCGGGCTTCATGTCCTTCGGCGCATCCTTCGGGAAGGCCGGCTTGAGCTTGGAGAGCGCGTCGAGCGACGTGTCGGCGCGCGGCGACTCGTCGGTGTCGATGATCGTCGGTCCCTTCTTGCCGGCGATCTCCACCGGAGCGATCTCCGCCTTGAAGCGCCCCGCCGCGATCGCCGCCACGGCCTTCTGGTGCGACTGCAGGGCGAACTCGTCCTGCCTCGCCCGCGTGATCCCCGCCTTCTTCGCGGTGTACTCGGCGTGTCCGCCCATGTGCCGTTCGTAGAACGAGCACCAGAGCCCGTCCGTGATCAGGCCGTCGAGCATGCTCTGCGCGCCGAACTTGATCCCGTTGCGCATCCCGCGCACGTAGTGCGGCGCGTTGGACATCGACTCCTGACCGCCCGCCACGAGCAGCTGCTCGTCCCCGGCGCGGATCGCCTGGGCCGCGAGCATGACCGCCTGCAGGCCGGAGCCGCAGACCTTGTTCACGGTGTAGGCCGGGACCAGTCCGGGGACGCCCGCCTTGATCGCGGCCTGACGCGCCGGTGCCTGACCCACACCGGCCTGGAGCACGTTGCCCATGATCACCTCGCCGATCCCAGCCGCGTCGATCCGCGCGCGCGTGATGGCGGCGCGGATGGCGACGGCGCCGAGTTCAGGTGCGGTGAGCGGGGCGAGCCCGCCGAGGAAGCGGCCGATCGGCGTGCGGGCAGCCGAGACGATGACAGGGGTGCGGTCCGACATCTATGTGAAGAGCCTCTATTTGAAGCGACGAGTGGAGTTGAAACCGATGGTCGCGCCGATCGCCGGCAGCAGCGCGATGACGTTCGCCGACGCCCAGCGTGCGGAGGTGCTCATGCCTTCCCGAGGGCGGCCGTCGGGACCGAGCACCATGCGGGCGATCCCGAGGGCCGCGACGAAGCCGACGCCGGTGCCGAGATAGGTCGCGTCGAAGTCGCCGGTCTGATCGCCCATGTTCCCGATGCCGTAGACGACGCCGGCCGTGGCGAGTCCGCCGCCGATGACACCGCCGACGAAGCCGAGGCGACGCGTGGCCGTCTCGTTCTCGACGCCGACCAGGCCGGACACGCCCTCGGCGACGAAGCGTCCGATGACGAAGCCCGCGATCCCCGAGTACCCGCCGACGATGACCTGACCGGCCACGCGGGCGGGCTGGATCCGCGGCTTCTCGATCTGTTGTGCCCCCACGGCGCCCGCGACGACGAGTGCCGCGGAGCAGGCCGCCAGCGCGCGGCAGAGGGTCGCCAGCCACGGTGCGCGGATGGCGCGCGCCCGGCTCATGCGTCCGCTCCGGCCGAGGCGGGCGTGAGCGCCCGCGTGCGGATCTCCTTGACGAGGCGCGCCGTGAACTCATCGACCGGCACGACCTCCTGCTTCTTCCCCGCCCCGCGCACGCGGATGGCGACCTGCCCCGCCTCCGCCTCGCGTTTGCCGAGCACCGCCATGTAGGGGACCTTCATGATCTCGCCGTCCCGGATCCGGTAGTTGAGCGTGTCGCTGCGTTCGTCGCAGACGGCGCGGATGCCGGCAGCCCGGAGCTTGGCCGTCACTGCACGGGCATACCCCGAGACATCATCGGAGATCGGCAGCACGCGGACCTGTTCCGGCGCCAGCCAGACCGGGAAGGCGCCCGCGAAGTGCTCGATGAGGATCGCGATGAAGCGCTCGAACGAGCCGCTCACCGCCCGATGGATCACCACCGGCCGGTGCGCCGCGTTGTCCTCGCCCGTGTACTCGAGGTCGAACCGCTCCGGCGCGTTGTAATCGAGCTGGATCGTCCCGAGCTGCCAGGCGCGACCGATCGAGTCCATCACGTCGAAGTCGATCTTGGGACCGTAGAAGGCGCCGTCCCCTTCCTTGAGTTCGTACGGCCGCCCCGTGCTCTCGAGCGCCGCGCGCAGTGCGCCCTCGGCGCGGTCCCAGAGTGCGTCCGAGCCGATCCGCTGTTCCGGCCGCGTGGCGAACTTGAGCCGCGCCGTGAGCCCGAACGTGTCGTAGTACCCGAGGATGAAGTCCATGAGGAACTTCACCTCGGCCGCGATCTGGTCCTCGCGCAGGTAGACATGGCAGTCGTCCTGCGAGAACTGGCGCACCCGCGTGAGCCCGGAGAGCGCCCCCGAGATCTCGTTGCGGTGCAACACGTCGAAGGTGACGTACCGCAGGGGGAGCTCGCGGTACGAGTGCTTGTCCGAGTGGAAGAGCAGGTGGTGCGAGGGGCAGTTCATCGGCTTGAGCGACATCCTCAGCGCCTCCTCGGCGGATCCGCCCGACTCCGCCTCCTCCTTGTCCCACACCAGGAACATGTTCTCCTTGTACTTGCCCCAGTGCCCCGACTGCTCCCACAACGTCTTGGTGTAGAGCAGCGGCGTCTTGATCTCCAGGAAGTCGTCCTGCTGCCGCTCGCGCACGAAGCCCTCGAGGGCGTTCCACAGGTGCGTGCCGCGCGGCGTCCAGAAGGCCGCGCCCGGCGCGTGCGGGAAGAATTGGAAGAGGTCGAGTTGCTTGCCGAGCACGCGATGGTCGCGCTTCCTGGCCTCCTCCATCTGATGCAGGCGCGCGTCGAGCTCCTCCTTCTTGAAGAAGGCGGTCGCGTAGATGCGCTGCAGCATCTGCCGCCGCTCGTCGCCGCGCCAATAGGCGCCGGCCGCCGAGAGCAGCTTGAAGTTCTTGAGGTACGAGGTGTCGGGGACGTGCGGACCGCGGCAGAGATCCGTGAACGGGCCGTCCGTGTACGTCGAGATGATCTCGTCCGACCCCTCGAAGTCCTCGAGACGCTCGAGCTTGAGCGGATCGTCGGCGAACACCCGCCGCGCCTCGGCCTGCGTGACCTCGGCGCGGACGAACGGATACCTCTCGGCGACGACCTTCCGCATCTCCTCTTCGATCGCCTCGAGATCCTCGGGCGTGAACGGCTTGGCGACGTCGAAGTCGTAGTAGAAGCCGTCGTCGATCGCCGGACCGAAGCCGATCGCGGCCTCGGGGCGCAGCCGGCGCACCGCCGTCGCGAGGATATGCGCTCCCGAATGCCGCAGCACCGCGAGCGCGCGCGGATCCTTCTCGGTGATCACCTGGAACGCCCCGCCGCGACGGATCGGCGTGCCGAGGTCCTGCACCTCGCCGTCGACCGACACCGCGATCGCCGCGAGCAGCAGGCGCGGACCGATCGTGGCGACGACATCCCTCGCGGGCGTGCCGGGCGCGACCTCGCGGGTCGCGCCGTCCGGGAGGGTCAGGACGAGCACGGCGGGCGCCGAGGCGGCACTCATGGCGAGGTCACGGTGAGCAGGATCGGCGTCGACGCGCTGAGACGGAGCGCGATCGCGACCCCCACGACCGTGAACAGCATGAAGACGCCCCAACCGATCACGAGCCCTTTCGCCAGCGGCGCGTCGGTGGACGAGAGGAACGGAGAACGCTTCGGCATGAGGAAGGTCGGTGCGGAATCGAGGCGCGCGGGGGCTTCCCTGCTTGCCGAAGCGCGCCACAGGGGTCAGCCTTCAAAGTAGCGGGGCGATGGGAGCCCCGCCAACCATGACCAGGCCACGCATGCGCACCATCCGCGTCGAAGAACGGGACTCCGGCCACACCCTGCTCTGGCTCGCGGCCGGTGCCCTCCTCGGGCTCGGCGCGGGGGTGCTCGTCGCCGAGCGCCGGAGCGGCCGCAAGGTGTCGTTCCGCAAGCTCGTGGCCCGCGGCCGCGGGGTGGCGTCGATGCTCGTGGAGAACATCGGACCACTCCTGGAGACGGCGCGCGGGCTGCAGGAGGCCTGGGCGGGGGACCCCTCGGAACGGGACGAGGATCCGGACCCGGACATGGGGGACGAGGATCTCGATGAGGATCTCGACGAGGATCTGGACGATGAGCTGGACGAGGACGACGGAGACGACGAACTCGAGGACGACGAAGAGGACGACGACGAGGACGAAGAGGACGACGCGGACGACGAGCCCGACCGCGTCCTCGACACCCGCGTCCTCGAAGCCTTCTCGAACGACCCGATCCTCGCCGCCCGCGCGGTCGAGATCGAGGACGTCGGCGAGGGCGACATCATCCTCCGTGGCCGTGTGCGGTCCGCCCGCGAGGTGACGTACGCGGTGACGATCGCGCGCGGCGTCCCGGGCATCACGCGCGTGCGCGAGAAGCTGGCGATCATCCGCCCGAGGTGACGTGCCCCGACCGTGGCCCCGCCACGGTCGGCCCCGCTAGCTTTGGGGCATGAGCGACACGACCGAGAACAAGCCGGCCACCGACTTCCCCACGCACTTCGACTTCTCCGCCGCCGAGCCCGCCTTGGGCAAGGCCTGGCAGGAGGCCGGGATCTTCACCGCCGACCCCAAGCGCACCAAGCGCCTCGGCGGCGACCGTGACCCGTTCACGGTCCTGATCCCGCCGCCCAACGTCACGGCGGTGCTCCACGTGGGGCACGGGCTCAACAACACGGTGCAGGACGTCCTCGTCCGCTGGCGTCGCATGGCCGGTGACGAGGCCCTCTGGCTCCCCGGCACCGACCACGCCGGCATCGCCACGCAGAACGTCGTCGAGAAGCTCATCGCCAAGGAAGGGCGCACGCGCTTCGACCTCGGCCGCGAGGCCTTCGTGAAGCGCACCGAGGAGTTCGTGGCCGAGACGGGCGGGCAGATCCTCCATCAGCTGCGCGCGATCGGCGCGTCGGCCGACTGGTCGCGCACCGCGTACACCTTCTCGCCCGAGCTCTCGCGCGCCGTGCGCGAGGCCTTCGTGCGCCTCTACGAGAAGGACCTCGTCTATCGCGGCCACCGCGTCATCCACTGGTGCGTGCGCTGCCTCACCTCGCTCTCCGACGAGGAGGCCGAGTTCCACGACAGCGAGAGCAAGCTCTATCACGTGCGGTACGCGCTCGCCGGCGATCCGTCGCAGGGCATCACCATCGCGACCTCGCGGCCCGAGACGATCCTCGCCGACGTCGCGGTCGCCGTGCATCCCGACGACGAGCGGTACGCGGCACTCGTGGGCAAGGCGCTCGTGCTCCCGCTCGTCGGCATCGAGATCCCCGTGATCGCCGACGCCTATGTGGAGAAGGACTTCGGCACCGGCGCGCTCAAGATCACGCCCGCGCACGACCCGAACGACTTCGAGGTGGGCAAGCGGCACGGGCTCGAGATGCCGGTGGTGATCACGCCGACCGGGATGGTCGGTGCCATCAGGGAGAACGACAAGCATCGCATCCCCGAGGAGCTCGACGGTCTGGAGCGCTTCGCGGCGCGTCGTCAGTCGGTCGCGATGCTCGAGGCCTCGGGTGCGCTCGTGAAGGTCGAGTCGTACTCCAACAGCGTGCGCCGCTGCTACCGCTGCGACACCGTCGTGGAGCCGCGCCTCTCGGACCAGTGGTTCGTGAAGATGGCCCCGCTCGCCGCGCCGGCACTCGCCGCGGTGAAGGACGGCACCATCCGCCTCCTCCCCGAGAAGTGGGAGAAGGTCTACATCAACTGGCTCGACGGCATCCGCGACTGGAACATCTCGCGCCAGCTCTGGTGGGGCCATCGCATCCCCGTCTTCACCTGCGAGAAGGGACACGCGCTCGCGTACCGGATCGACCCGACCGCGTGCAGCGATTGCGGCGCGCGGATCATCAGCCAGGATCCGGACGTCTTCGACACCTGGTTCTCCTCGGGACTCTGGCCGTTCAGCACCATGGGCTGGCCCGACGAGGAGAGCGACGACCTCAAGGCCTTCTTCCCGAGCGACGTGCTCGTCACCGCCCCCGAGATCCTCTTCTTCTGGGTCGCGCGGATGATCATGACGAGCTACGCCTTCCTCGGTCAGGCGCCGTTCCACTCGGTCTACCTGCACGGCACCGTGCGCGACATGCAGCATCGCAAGATGTCCAAGTCGCTCGGCAACGGGATCGATCCGCTCGACGTCGTGAACCGGTTCGGCGCCGACGCGCTCCGCTGGACGCTCATCCAGGGCATGGGACTCGGCGTGGACGTGATGCTCGACCCGAACGACCTCGACAAGTCGTTCGCGCCGGGCCGCAACTTCGCGACCAAGCTGTGGAACATCGGGCGCTTCATCCTGCTACAGGTGGGGGATGATTCCGTCACGCCGCTCGACCAGGTCGCGCCCGCGCAGCTCACGCTCGCCGACCAGTGGATCCTCGGACGCCTCGACGCGGCCGTCGCCGAGTGCGACGCGGCGCTCGGACCGGCGCGCCCGCGCGCGGGCACCTGGCCGGTGGCGGAGCGGCAGATGGGCCTGCGGCTCGACGCCTACGCCGAGGCCGCCCGGCGCTTCGTCTGGAACGAACTGGCCGACTGGTACGTGGAAGCGGTCAAGACGCGACTCCTGCAGCCCGGCGCGGACCGCGAGGTCGCACGCGCGGTGCTCGTGCACGTCTTCGATCGCGGCCTGCGCCTGCTGCATCCGATCATGCCGTTCGTGACCGAATCGCTCTGGCAGCGTTTGCCCGGGGCCCAGGCCGGGCACTTCGTCGCGACGGCTGCGTGGCCGGCGGCGCGCGTCGCCGGTGCGGAGACCGGGGCGGCCTTCGAGGTCGTGCGCGAGGCGATCGACGCGATCCGCGGCCTCCGGTCGGAGTATGCCGTGCAGCCCGGGGCTCCCATCCGCGCCTTCGTCGCGGCCGGCGCCGGGCGCGAGACCCTCGTGGCCAACGGCGCGCTCGTGCAGCGCCTCGCGCGCTGCGAGATCATCGCCGGTGCCCCGCCGGAGGGCGCGGCCGCGCACGCGGTGCTCCCGAGCGGGCTCGAACTCTCGCTGCCGCTCGCGGGCATGGTCGATGTCACCAAGGAGCGCGCGCGACTGCAGGGAGAGCTCGACGGACTCACCAAGCAGCTCGACGCGCTGCGCGGCCGGCTCGCCAACGAGAAGTTCACGGCCAAGGCCCCGCCGGCCGTGATCGACGGCGAGCGCGCCAAGGAGCGCGAGTGGGCCGCGCGCGCCGACCAGCTGCGGGCGAAGGTCGCGGAGCTCGGCGCGTGAGTCGCGTCGGGCGCGTGCGCCAGGCGATGGTCCTGGGTTCCGCCGTGCTCGTGCTCGGTGTCTCCGCCTGTGCGTCGCCGGGCATCCCCCCCGGCGGCCCGCCGGACAAGGAGCCGCCGCAGCTCATCAGGGTCACGCCCGACACGAACAGCGTGAACGTGCGCGCGCGGTCGATCGTCTTCCGTTTCGACGAGGTCGTGAACGAGCGCTCCACACCGCTCACGAGTGGCAGCGGCGGCAATGGTGGAGGCGGTGGTGGCTCGGGCTCGGCCTTCGCGAGCAGCAGCAACGCCTCCTCGCTCGCCTCGCTCGTCTCGGTCTCGCCCGGCGACGGCCGCGAGCGCGTGACCTGGCGCCGCGACGCGATCGAGATCGAGCCGCGCAACGGGTTCCGGCCCAACACCACCTATCGCGTCACCATCCTCCCCGGCCTCGGTGACCTGCGCAGCAACATCCTGCGCGTCCCCGTCGAACTCGTCTTCTCCACCGGGCCGCAGCCCACGCGCAGCACGATCAGCGGCCTGATCTTCGACTGGGTCGGGAACAAGACCGCCCCCGGCGCGCGGATCGAGGTCTTCTCCCGCGCGGACTCACTGTTGCGCTGGTCCGCCCGCGCCGATTCCACCGGTCGCTTCACGGTGCGCGACCTCGCCCCCGGCACGTATGCGTTGCGCGGCTGGCTCGACGCCAACGCCGATCGCACGATCGATCCGCGCGAGCTGCTCGACTCCACCACCATCACCGTCGACAGCACCGTCACGACCGAACTCTACGCGTTCGCGCACGACACCATCGGCCCGCGGATCGAGACGCTCGAGCCCATCGACTCCACGGCGCTGCGCATCAAGTTCGACCGCGGCGTGGACGTGGCCTGGTCGCCCGATTCGTCCACGCTCGTGATCATGCGCAACGACTCGTCGTACGTCCGGATCGGCGTGATGATTCCGGCGTCGCGGTTCGATTCCCTCGCCACCGCCGCCCGCGCGGCGGCCGACTCCGCGGCACCGCCCGCGGATTCGGCCGCGCCGGCGAGCGCGGGCCGACCCGCACGCGCGGACACGTCCAGGGCGCCGCGACCGGTGCAGATCGCGCCCGGTGCGCGATTCTCGCTGGCGCGACCCGGTGCGGTCGTCGATACGGTGCCGCCACCCAAGCTCAACCGGCCGATCCCCATCCAGGCCTGGGTCGTGCGCTACGATGCACCGCTCCCTCCGGGCGACTACCGATTGAAGGTGCGCGCGATCAGGGGTCTCACCGGCGTGGTGCGAGCGTCGGAGCGCGAGTTCAAGCTCCGGCCGCCGGCGGTGCCGCGCGACTCGTCGGCGACCACGAAGCCCGCAGTGCCGGCCGCGCCCGCGGCACCGGCCAAGCCTGACGTCCGCCGCCCTCGCTGGTGACCGACCTGCGCCGGGCGCTCCCCTCGGTCGGCGCGCTCATCGAGCGACCGGCGATGCAGGCTCTCGCCGACCGACTCCCGCGCGCGCTCGTCACCGAGGCACTGCGCGCCGTGATCGCAGCCGCGCGTGCCGGCGCCGCGCTCCCTGCGGAAGACGACGCCTGGATCCGCGCCGTCGAGTCGCACGTCGCCGAGCGCACGCGGCCCTCGCTGCGGGCGGCGATCAACGCCACCGGCGTCGTGCTGCACACCAACCTCGGCCGGGCGCCACTCGCACCGGCAGCGCTCGAGGCGATCGCGGAGGTCGCGCGCGCGGCCTCGACCCTCGAGTACGACGTCGCGCTCGGCGCGCGCGGCAGCAGGCATGTGCACTGCGCCGCGTTGCTCGCCGAGCTCACCGGCGCCGAGGACGCGTTGGTCGTCAACAACTGCGCCGCCGCGCTCGTGCTCGCCCTGCAGACCTTCGCCGCCGGTCGCGAGACGATCGTGAGTCGCGGCGAGCTCGTCGAGATCGGCGGCAGCTTCCGCGTGCCCGACATCATGGCCACGAGCGGCACCACGCTCGTGGAGGTCGGCACCACCAACCGCACGCACCCGGACGACTACCGGCGCGCGCTCTCGCCGCGCACCGGGACCATCGTGAAGGTGCACCGCAGCAACTTCGCGCAGGAGGGTTTCGTCGCCGAAGCGGGCGTGCGCGACCTCGTGCCGATCGCCGCGGAAGCCGGTCTGCCGCTGCTCCATGACTTCGGCAGCGGTCTCATGCTCGACCTCTCCCCGTGGGGCCTGACCGGTGAGCTCACCGCGCGCGAGGCGGTCGCCGAGGGTGCGACGCTCGTGATGATGAGCGGCGACAAATTGCTCGGCGGTCCGCAGTGCGGCATCATCGTCGGTGCCCGCGATGCGATCGATCGCTTGCGCAAGCATCCGCTCGCGCGCGCCCTGCGCGTGGACAAGCTCACGCTCGCGGCCCTCGAGGCCACGCTCGCGCTCTATCGCGAGCCGGACCGGGCCCGCCGCGGCATCCCTGCGCTCGCGATGCTCACGGCGAGCGCCGAGAGCATCCGGGCCCGTGCCGACGCCATGGCAGCGACGATCGACGCGCGGGTGGAGCCGAGCGAAGCGACGGTCGGTGGCGGTGCCTTCCCCACCGCCCGCATCCCGTCGTGGGCCCTCACCCTCGGCGGTGACGCGAATGCGATTCAGGCGCGCCTGCGCAATGGCGTCGTGCCGGTGATCGCGCGCATCGAGGCTGGCCGTCTCCGGCTCGATCTCCGCGGCGTCGACCCCAGCGACGACGCAGTCCTCCTCTCGCTCATCACCGCCGCGCTCGCATGACCTCGCGCCCCGCCCTCTTCGTCGATCGCGACGGTACGATCATCCACGACGCCCACTATCTGCATGACGCGTCGCTCGTCGCGCTGCTCCCGGGCGCCGTGGAGTTCCTGCGCGCCTTCGCCGAGGCCGGGTGGACGATCGTGGTCGTGACCAACCAGAGCGGCATCGCGCTGGGGAAGGTCTCCGAGCAGAACTACCTCGCGGTCCGCGCGCGGCTCGACGAACTGCTCGCCGAGCACGGCATCACGCTCAGTCTGACGAAGCACTGCCCGCACCATCCTGACGTCACCGGCCCGTGCCGCTGTCGCAAGCCCGGCACGCTCATGTACGAGCAGGCGCGCGACGCACTGGGGATCGACTTCGTCGGCTCGGTCTTCGTGGGTGATCGCTGGCGCGACGTCGCGCCGGCCCTCGAACTCGGCGGACGCGGTTTCCTCATCCCGAGCCCCGACACACCCGAGGCCGACAAGGAACGGGCCGCGCGTGAAGCCGAGTTCGTTCCCGATCTCGCCACGGTCGCCGCGCGCGTGCTGCGCTGACGGTCCGGGGCCCTCGGCGGTAGATTCAGCTGGTGACGGATACACCCTCGCGCCTCGCCGTGCTGGCCTCCGGTGGCGGCAGCAACCTCCAGTCGATCATCGACCACTTCGACGCGCTCGGGTCCGATGCGCCGGCCCGCGTCGCGCTGGTGGTGAGCGATCGCGAGTCCGCGGGGGCGCTCGAACGCGCGCGCACGCACGGGATACCGGCCGTCTGGCTGCCGCGCGAGCGGAGCCACGAGCTGGGCGCGCTGCTCGCCGAGCACCGCATCACCCATGTCGCGCTCGCGGGGTACCTGCGCCTCGTGCCGCCTGACGTCGTGACGACCTTCCGCGGGCGGCTGGTCAATGTGCACCCCGCGCTGCTCCCCGCGTTCGGCGGCCCGGGCATGTACAGTCACCATGTGCACGAGGCCGTGCTGCGCGCGGGCGCGACCATGAGCGGACCGACGGTGCACTTCGTCAGCGAGAAGTACGACGAGGGTGCGATCATCGCGCAATGGCGCGTCCCCGTGCGTGCCGACGACACGCCGGGCACACTGGCCACGCGCGTGCTCGCGGCCGAGCACTTCATCTACCCGCGTTGCCTCGCATCGGTCTGCGCCGGTCGCACCGTGCTCGCGGCCGATGGAACGGTCACGGGCGTTCCGACCTTCCACGTGGAGCGTGCGCCGTCGTCCGTCCCCGGATCGCCGTAGCCTCCGCCTCTCGAATCTCGCGCTCCGTGCTCCGCGCCACCCTCCCTCCTCCGCACCTCGCATGCCCTCCGCCCTGCTCTCCGTCTCCGACAAGTCCGGCCTGATCGAGTTTGCCAAGGGTCTGCGCGCCCTCGGCTTCCAGCTGCTCTCCACCGGCGGGACCTCCAAGGCGCTTCGCGCGGCCGGGCTCGCGGTGACCGACGTCGCCGACGTGACCAGGTTCCCCGAGATGCTCGACGGCCGGGTGAAGACCCTGCACCCCGCGGTGCATGGCGGACTCCTCGCGCGCCGCGACCTGCCCGAGCACATGGCGGCGATCGCCGAGCACGGGATCGCACCGATCGACCTCGTGTGCGTGAACCTCTATCCGTTCCGCGAGACCGCGGCCAAGGCGGGACTCGCGCCCGAGCACGTGATCGAGCAGATCGACATCGGTGGCCCGTCGATGCTGCGCAGCGCCGCGAAGAACTTCGCCGCGGTCACGGTGGTGGTCGATCCCGACGACTACGCGCGGGTGCTCGAGGCGCTCGGGAACGGAGGCGATGCCGCCGAGCTGCGCCGTGATCTCGCCGAGAAGGTGTACGCGCACACCGCCGCCTACGACGCCGCCATCAGCAGCTGGTTCGCGGCACAGCGCGGTGACCGGTTCCCGGAGAAGCTCACCCTGGCGTTCGAACGCGCGCAGTCGCTGCGCTACGGCGAGAATCCGGGACAGGCCGCCGCGTTCTACGTGGAGCGGGCCGGCGCCGGACTCGGCGCACTCCAGCAGCACGGCGGCAAGGAGCTCTCGTTCAACAACTTCCTCGACCTCGAAGGCGCGATGCTCGCGATCGATCCCTTCGCCGGCGAGACCGCCTGCGCGATCGTGAAGCACACCACGCCCTGTGGCCTCGCGACGGGGTCCACGGCGCTGGAGGCCTACCAGAAGGCGCTCGCGTGCGACCCGGTCTCGGCATTCGGCTCGGTCATCGCGTTCTCGGTCGAGGTGGACGAGACCGCGGCCCAGGCCGTCGCGTCGCTCTTCGTGGAGTGCATCGTGGCCCCGAGCTTCACGCCGGCGGCGCTCACCGCGCTCGGCGCCAAGAAGAACCTCCGGGTGCTCGAGGGGACGGTCCGCGCAGGCGCCGGCTCATTGGACATCAAGCGGGTGCGCGGCGGCATCCTGGTGCAGGAGGGCGCCCCGGCGGCGCTCGGCGATTCCGGCTGGAAGGTCGTGACCAGGCGCCAGCCGACGGCGGCCGAGTGGAAGGACCTGCTCTTCGCCTGGCGCGCCGTGGCCAGCGTGAAGTCCAACGCGATCGTCCTCGCCCGCGACGGCGCGACCATCGGCATCGGCGCCGGGCAGATGTCCCGGGTGGACGCCGCCTTCCTGGCGGTGCACAAGGCCCAGGCCGGCGGTCACGCCACCGAGGGGGCTGCCTTGGGCTCGGACGCCTTCTTCCCGTTCCGCGACGGCGTGGAGCAAGCGGCGCAGGCCGGGGTACGCACCATCGTCCAACCCGGGGGCTCGGTCCGGGACGAGGAGGTCATCGCGGCCGCGGACGAGCATGGGATCGCGATGGTGTTCACCGGGCAGCGGACGTTCAGGCACTGAGGCTGGGATCAAGGATGAAGGATGAAGGGTGAAGGGTGAATGAAGGCCGTTCCATCTTTCGACCTTCATCCTCCAACCTTCATCCTCCAACCTTCATCTTCCCCCCGCCGCCCCGTAGCTTTCCGACTTCCCAATTCTCAGCGAACGAAATGATGTCAGCCGACCTTGACTACCGCCCCTCCTACCTCGCCGCCACCATCGCGGCGGGGCTGACCTTCCTCCTGTACCTCATCACGCTCTCCCCCGAGACGGCGATGTGGGACACGAGCGAGTACATCACGGCGGCGTACACCCTGGGTCTGCCGCATCCGCCCGGGAATCCGCTCTTCGTGCTCATCGGGCGCGTCTTCGCGATCCTCCCCATCGCGCCCAGCGTGGCGATGCGGATCAACCTCCTCGCGGCGATCTCCAGCGCCGTGAGCGCCGGGATGTGGTTCCTCATCACCGAGCGCGTGCTGGTGGGGTGGTTCGAGGAGCGGTGGCAGCGGATCATCGGCGGGTCGCTCGCGGCCCTGATCGGCGCCACGTCGTTCACCGTCTGGTCGCAGTCGGTCGTGAACGAGAAGGTCTACACGGTCGCACTCGCCGGCCTCGCGATCTCGGCCTGGCTCACCGTCCGCTGGTGCGACGAGCCCGATGGCCGCAAGGCCGACCGTACGCTCGTCCTGCTGGCCTTCATCGCCGGCCTCGGCTACGCCAATCACATGGCGGGGATGCTCTCCATCCCGGCGATCGGCCTCGCGGTGCTCATCCGCAAGCCGGCGACGCTCCTCCGCTGGCGCCTCATCCTCGCCGCGGCAGGCGCCCTCGTGCTCGGCGGCAGTTCGTTCGCCACCCAGCCGATCCGCGCCGCCCACGTCCCCGCGATCAACGAAGGCGAGCCCACCGCCTGCCGGAACGGACTCGAGGTCTCCTGCACCTTCTCCAAGGGGACCTACACCGCGTTCAAGTACAACTTCGATCGCGGCCAGTACGCCAAGCCGCCCGTCGCCGACCGTCAGGCGCCGCTCGGCGCGCAGATCGGCATGTGGTGGCTCTACTTCAAGTGGCAGTGGCTGCGTGATGCCCATGGCGAGAACCCGGGCCTGCAGGGCGCGCTCGCGGCCTTCTTCCTCATCCTCGGCCTCCTCGGCGGCTGGGTGCACTACCGACGGGATCCCAAGAGCTTCGCGTTCTTCGGCCCGCTCATGCTGACGCTGACGTTCATCCTGATCTATTACCTGAACTTCAGGTACGGCGCGTCGCAGTCCCCCGAACTCGGGCAGAACGTCGACCGCGAGGTCCGCGACCGCGACTACTTCTTCCTCTGGAGCTTCTCGGCCTGGAGCGTCTGGGCGGCACTCGGGCTCGTCTACCTCTGGGAGTCGGTCGCCGTGCTCTTCGGCAGCGAGAAGGTGAAGGTCGGTCTCGAGACGTTCGACCTCCCGAGCCGGCGCAGTTGGCTCATCGCCTCGCCGATGCTGCTGATCGCCACGGTGCCGCTCTTCGGCAACTGGCAGGCGAGCTCGCGTTCCGGCGAGACCGACACCGCCGACTTCGCGATCGACCTCCTCAACTCGGTCGAGCCGTACGGCATCATCGTCACCGTCGGCGACAACGACACCTTCCCGCTCTGGTACGCGCAGGAGGTGCTCGGCATCCGCAAGGATGTCACGATCGCCAACACCTCGCTGCTCAACACCGACTGGTACACGCGACAGCTCATCCGCCGCCCCGTGTTCGACTACGACGAGGCGGCCGGTCCGGCGGTCTGGCGCGGCAAGCCGTGGCCCAAGCCCACGGGCCCGGTCCTCAAGATGTCCATGGACGAGGCCGACCGGCTGCCGCTCTATCAGGAGGTCACGCGCCCCGCCCTGTTCACCAAGGGGAACATCCGCGCCGTGATCGAGCCGCGCATGCTGCCGCGCGCCGACATCCTCGTGCTCCGCATGCTGCTCGACAACGACGAGCGCGTCGTGCATTTCTCGCGCACCTCGGGCAACTTGGCCGAGGAGTTGGGGCTCGGTGGCTATGTCGTGACGCAGGGCCACACGCGACGCGTCATGCCCGACAGCGTCGTCGCCACGGCGAACGTCATCCGCGTGCCTGGCGAGGGCTATGTGGACATCGACCGCTCGCTCGCGCTCTGGAACGAGTTCAAGGCCCCCGCCTCGCTCGTCCGGAAGGGGGACTGGGTTGACGGGCCGTCGAAGGGGATTCCCGGACTGATCGTCACGACGGGGATCGCGACGGCCGAGGCGCTCATGCAGGCCGGTCGGCAGAAGGATGCCGACGGCATCCTCGCCACGACGCGCGAAGTCGCGGTCGCGATGCGCTTCGAGGATCTGGTGCGCAGCCTCGCCCCGCAGCCTCCGCAGCCCGTGCCGACGAACGATGCACCGGCGCGGACGCCGGTGCCGGTCAGGCCGTAGCGGCCAGCTGTTGCATCCACGGGCGCGTTCGCTCGAACGCGCTCGCGGCATCCTCCGCGCGGCCGAGGAATCCGGCCGCATCGCCCCCGCGGGCCGCGAGTTCCGCCGAGGCACAGGCCTCGCCGAGCGCGACGGCCCCGAACTGACGGGCGCTCGACTTGAGCGTATGCGCGATGATGGCGCCCGTCTCGAGGTCCCCGGCTTCGGCCGCCTCATGGAGGCGCGGAACGTGCGCCGCCGCGAATCGCAGGAAGGTCGCGGCGAGCTCGCGCACCAACTCGTCCCCGCCGACGTGGCGGATCTCGTCGATGGCGGGCTGGGCGTCGGCGGGCGTCTGGGAGATGGACATGGGAGGCCTGAGGTCTTCTAGTATTGCGCACTCCCCCCGCGATTCGCTGTAGGGGATGCTACTTTTCCGGTGCGCCACCCCCGGGAGGGCTGGCAGAATGGCTAATGCAGCGGTCTTGAAAACCGCCGACCGCAAGGTCTTACAGGTTCGAATCCTGTGCCCTCCGTTTCCGAACACGTTGCCACCGCGGCCCGCACCGCACACCGATCGCGACTCGGACGCGACCACGCGTCGAACCACTCTCAGGGCGGCGTCACGCTCGCGCGGATACGCACATCGAACGACCGATCGCCGCCCGCGAGCGGGATGTACGACCGCGCCGTGTCGTACCCGACCTTCGTCGCTTCGAGGGTCGCGGCGAGCATCGTCAGCCGCTGCAGCGTGTAGGTGCCGTCAGCGGTGCTGACGGACGTGGTGGTGTCGATCCTCACGGACACGCCGGCCACCGGCTGCAACGTGACGATGTCGATCACCTTGCCGCGCAGCTGGGTCTCCACGGGGCGCAGCGGACCCGTGGCCCCTTCGTACCCCGGACGGTCGTCGGACAGCACGCCGGCGCAGGCCGTGACGAGGACGAGTGTGGCGACGGTGAGGAGGCGCGAGGAACGTGGCATCGTATCCACGCTACCACTTCGCTCCGGCGGTGGCAACCGCGCCCCCGGCCTCCCGGATCCTCGCCCGCCATGGGTCGGGGAGCCGTCCACGGCACAGGCGGCAGGGTCGAATCCTCCCTCTCCGCTTGCCTCGAACGTCTCGCCCGGCGAGATTGCTCATTCCTCGGTGCGACCAGGTCTGGAGACGTGGCAGAGAGGCTGAACGCGGCGGTTTGCTAAACCGTTATACGGGGTTAAACCTGTATCGGGGGTTCGAATCCCCCCGTCTCCGTTGTACGGGCCCGCCGGTCCTCAGCACCGGCCGGGCCCGTTCTCGTTCCTCCCCCGGACCTCCGACGCGATGACCGCCTCGCCCCCGCGCCTCCGCTTCGCCCCCTCCCCCACCGGCTTCCTCCACGTCGGCGGCGCGCGCACGGCCCTCTTCAACTGGCTCCTCGCCCGGCGCACCGGCGGCAAGTTCCTGCTCCGCGTCGAGGACACCGACAAGGCCCGCTCCACCGACGATTCCACCCGCGCCATCTTCGAGGGACTCGAGTGGCTCGGCCTCGACTGGGACGAGGAGGTCGTGTTCCAGGGCGCGAACCTCGACCGTCACCGCGCCGACGCCGCCAAGCTGCTCGCCTCGGGCAAGGCCTACCGTTGCTTCTGCACCGCCGACGAGATCGCACAACGGCGCGCGGCCGCCGAGTCCGCCGGCGGCGCGTTCACCTACGATCGCCGCTGCGACAAGCTCGACGCCGCCGAGATCGACCGGCGGGTCGCCGCGGGATCGCCGTTCGTCCTCCGCTTCCGCGTCCCCGATGGCGAGACCGCCTGGCACGACCTCGTGCACGAGCGGATCAGCTTCCCCAACAAGGACATCGACGACTTCGTCATCCTGCGCTCCGACGCGACGCCCATCTACAACCACGCCGTCGTCTCGGACGACATCGCCATGGGCATCACGCTCGTGATGCGCGGCGACGACCATATCTCCAACACCCCCAAGCAGATCCTCCTCTACGAGGCCCTCGGCGCCACGCTCCCGCAGTTCGCCCACCTGCCGATGATCCACGGCACCGACGGCAAGAAGCTCTCCAAGCGTCATGGCGCGACGGCCGTCGGCGACTACCAGCACCTGGGCATCCTCGCGCCGGCGATGGTGAACTTCCTCGCGCTCATGGGCTGGTCGCCCGGCGGCGACTTCGAGGAGGTCATGACCCTCGACCAGCTCATCCACGCCTTCTCGTCCGACGGCCTGCTGCGCAAGGCGAGCGTCTTCGACACCAAGAAGCTCGAGTGGATGAACGGCCAGCACTTGGCGAAGATGCCGATCGCCGAACTCGAGTCACTCGTCGCGCCGCGCTTCGAGAAGGCGGGGCTCGCGACCGTCGCCGAACTCGCGGCCAGGCGCGACTGGTTCCATCACCTCCTCGAGCAGCTGCGCGTGCGCTCGCGGTTGATCGACGAGATCGTCGCCCAGGCGGCGCCCTACTTCGCCGAGTCGGTGACGTACGATCCCGAGGCCGTCGCCAAGCAGTGGAAGGATCCCGCGGCGACGCTCACGCTCCTGACCGCCGTGCGCGAGGCGCTCGAAGCGCACGCCGGCTGGGATCCGCTCCTGCTCGAGGAGATGATGCGGGCACTCGCCGAGTCCAAGGGCGTGGGCGCGGGGAAGCTGCTGCAGCCGCTGCGCATCGCGCTCGTCGGCGTCAGTGCCTCGCCCGGCATCTTCGACGTGATGCTGATCCTCGGCCGCGACCGCACCATCGCGCGCATCGCCGCCGCGGAGCGCCGCCTGCGGGAGATGGTGGCCGGCGCGTAGATGGACGCGCCGCGCGCTCCTCTCACGCCGATCGAGCGGAAGGTCTACCACTTCCTCATCGACTACCTGGCGGAGCACACCTTCCAGCCGAGCGTGCGGGAGATCGCGCGCCATTTCCGCATCCCGTCCACCAAGACGGTGACCGACCTGATCGCGGCGATCGAGCGCAAGGGCTACGTGCGTCGTTCGCCCGGCCGGTCGCGCGGCCTGGTGATCGAGGGGTTCTCCGGCGGTGCGGGCACCATGCCGGTGCCGGTGGTGCGCATCGCGCCGGGGCCGGTGATGGTCGCCGAGGACCACGTGACGGTCGACCGTCTGTTCCTGCCGGCCGACGACTGCTACCTGGTGCGCGCCCACATCGAGGACGCGCCGGCGCACGGCGTGCGGGCCGGTGACCTGCTGCTCGTGCATCCGGGTGGACGCGCCGGCGAGGACGCGCCCGTCGTTGCCCGTGTCGGTGGTGCGGTCCTGGTGCGTGCGCTCGAGAGGCGCGGCAACACGCTCGTGCTGCGTGCGCCGCGCGAGGGGGCGGATGACATCGAACTGGGACCCGCCGATGATTTCGAGATCCTCGGCCCGCTGAGCGGCGTCCTGCGCCTGCCGGTCATCCGCACCGAGGGCGCGGACCCCGCAGAGGGACGCTAGCGCGAGACGGGCGGCGCCGGCTGCACACCCTGCTGCCGTGCCGCCGCTTCCTTGCGCTCCCGCTCCTTCCGCTCGCGCAACGCGCGCACCGCCGCGTAGAAGTCGTCGTCCCGCGCCGCACGCTCGGCCTGCTCCATGATCTCCGACCGCATCGAACTCAGCTTCCGCGCCCGCTCGATGCCGATCGGATTCGCCTGGAGGTTGTTCATCGGCAGGAGCGCGAGCAACGCCGTGGGGATCGAGAAGTCACCCAGCCGGATCATCTTCGGGTCGATGCCGTACTTCTTCCCCTTGCGCTCGAAGGTCCAGTCCCCCGGCGCGCGGCCGGGTTCGGGCGTCGCACGGTTCATGGAATCCACGAACGCGGAGGCGGTCGCCCAGAGCAGGGCCTGCAGCGAGTCGGCGCGTGTCATCGGCACCATCGGTGCCTCGACCACGTCGGTGGGCTGCTGCCAGAGGCGTGGGTCGTTGAACGACGGGCGGATCCCCTGCGTCGGTCCGCCACCGCCGACGAGCGGACCCACGCCGCCGGCGGGGGCCCGCTCGGGAGTGGTGCGAGTGGGAACGCCGCTCGGCACCGTGCTCGGCGCCACGACCGGCGCGGCTGGAGGCGCGGCCGGCTGCGGAACCGTGGCCGGCGCCCGTCCATCCCCTCCGTCGCGCGCCGCCTCTCGGCTCGGCCCGGTGCCCTTGGGCACCGCGGTGATGAAGCTGATCCGCTCGGGCATCACCGCGCGCCCCGAGGAGTCGCGGAGGAGCTCGAACGCGACCGGCACCACGAGCGTCGGGACCACGATCCCGATGACGACCAGCTGCACCACGAACGCCGCGACCGACACGCGCGGATCACCGCGGCGCGTCGGGAGCAACGTGATGCGGCTCTTCGGCGTCACGCCGCGGCCACGACCGGGTTCTTCACCGTGCTCCAGCCGACCACCTCGACCTCCACGACGTCTCCCGCCGACAATGGGCCCACCCCTTCAGGTGTACCCGTGAGTACCACGTCCCCGGTCTCGAGCGTCACGGCGCTCGAGATGAACGCGAGCAGGTCGGCCACGGGGAAGATCATGTCCCGGGTATGACACCGCTGGCGCTCCGTACCGTTCACCCGCGTCACCAACTGGAGCGCGCCCAGGTCGACGCTGCCCTGCTTCTCGAGCCCGATCGGGCAGAAGGTGTCGTACCCTTTCGCCCGCCACCACTGACCATCGCTCTTCTGCAGATCGCGCGCGCTCACGTCGTTCACGGCCACCAGCCCGCGCACCGCGGCCGCACACTCCGCCGGCGTCGCCCGGGTGAGCCTGCTGCCGATCACGATCCCGATATCGCCCTCGAAATCCACCCGACCCACCCCGGCCGGGAGCACGATCGCCTCGCCGCCGGCGATCACGGAACTCGTGGGTTTATAGAACACGAACGGCGTCGTCGGCACGTCGTTCCCCATCTCCTTGGCGTGTTCGCGGTAGTTCCGCCCCACGCAGACGATCTTCCCGGGCCTGATCATTGCCCAATTTACCCCTTCCGGGCGGTTTCGGCTTGCCGGTAGAAGGCGGCCAGCTCTTCCCGGAGCATCGCCCAGGGCCCCTGGATCCGCGTGGCCGGGGGGAGCCCCTCGATCAGACGCCTCCCGTAGCCCTTCGTTACCACGCGCGGGTCGCAGATCACCACCGCCCCCCGGTCGGTCGCGGTGCGGATGAGCCGCCCGAAGCCCTGCTTGAGCCGGAGCGCCGCGTGCGGGATCATGTACTCGGAGAACGAGTCCCGGCCGTCGGCCTCGATCGCCTCGCACTGCGCGGCCGTGATCGGCTCGGTCGGCACGCGGAACGGGATCTTCCCCAGCAGGAGCCCCCGTAGCGCCCGCCCGGGGACATCGACCCCTTCCCAGAAGCTCGCCGTGCCGATGAGCACGGCATCGCCGTGCTCGCGGAAGCGTCGCAACAGGTCATCGCGCGGCGCCTCGCCATGCACGAGCATCGGGTGCTGGCCTCCCACCCCGCGCTCGCGCAGCGCCCTCGCGGCCTCCTTCACGTCGCGGTGACTCGTGAAGAGCACGAACACACCGCCACCGGCGAACTCTATCAGGTCGGCCGCCGCGTCGATCGTACGCTGCAGATGCTTCACCCCGTCGGTGTTCGGTGCCGGGAAGTCGCTGGGGATGGCGAGCATCGCCTGCCGCGGGTAGTCGAACGGCGAGGCGAGCGAGGCCGTGACCGGCTCCAACTGATCGTCGTCGAGGCCGAGCCGCTTGGTGATGAAGTCGAAGCCGTCGCCCACCGCGAGCGTCGCGCTCGTGATGATGGTCGTCTCCATGCGACGGAACAGGTCCTCGCGCAGTACCGGCGCGAGATCGAGCGGCACCGCGGTCGCGCCGACGTTGCGGTCGCTCCCGCGCAGTTCGAGCCAGCGCACCCGTGGCAGTCCTTCACGGTCGGGCTTGAGTGCGGCTCGGAGCGCATCGCCCGAGGTCTGCAACCGGCGCGCGACGCCGCGCACCTCATTGAGCAAGGGCGCGAGTTCCTCGGCGCGCTGTTCGTCGGTCTCCAGGCGGTCGCGCACCATGCGGAGGCCGTCGCCGAGCAGCTCGATCTCGGCGAGCAGGTCATCGAGCGCCGCCCCGAGTCCGGCGCGCCAGATCGGGTCCTCCTCGAAGCTGTCGGTCAGACGCACCTGCTTCTCGCGCTGGCTGCCGAGCCAGGTGCCGAGCAGGTCGCAGAGCACCGCGCTCTTGTCGCGCGCGGCGAAGAGCGAGGGCAGCAGGCGCGCGCGCACGAGGTCGAGGCTCGCGACGCTGAGCAGGTCGTTCCCCTTGGAGAGGGCGCGTTCGAGTGCGGGGAGCAGTCCCTTGCCGCGCCGCTCGAGCCGCGCGAAGAGTCGCTCGAGTCCGCTGCGCGACACCGACTGCCCCAGGTGGTCGGCCGCCGCGTCCTCCAGGTGATGCCCTTCGTCGATGATGAGCCGCTTGTACGCCGGCAGCACGGCGGCCTCGTCCCAGCGCTGCGACGCGCGACGCACAGCGAGATCGGCCATCAACAGGTGATGGTTCACCACGATCACGTCGGCCTGCGCCGCAGCGCGCCGCGCCTTGAACACGAAGCACTTGTCGAAGTGCGGGCAACGGAGACGCGTGCAGAGATCACCCTCGGCGGCGACCTCGTCCCAGACCTCGCTCTTGGGCTGATTCGGGAGGTCGGCCACCGACCCGTCGGTGGTCTGCTCGGCCCACTGCTCGAGCATCGCCAGCTCGGCCTGCGCGCCGTCGTCGAAGAGCACCGGTCCCTGCAGCCGCGCCTGTTCGAGCCGCAGCAGGCAGAGATAGTTGCGCCATCCCTTGAGCAGCGCGAAGCGCACCTTCTGGTCGGTGAGCGCCTTCTCGAGGAACGGCAGGTCCTTGCCCGTGAGCTGTTCCTGCAGCGTGATCGTGTTGGTGCTCACCACCGTGCGCTCGCCGCTCTCGGCGGCCCAGCGCAGGGCCGGCACCAGGTAGCCGAGTGACTTGCCCACGCCGGTGCCCGCCTCGATCAGTCCCACGCCGCCGTGCGTGAACAGCTGCGCGATGATGCGCGCCATCTCGCGCTGGCTCGGCCGGTCCTCGTACCGTCCCAGGTGCTCGGCGATGGGACCGTCGGGGCCGAGCACACCGGCGACGTCCCCGGGGGCGAGCTCGGCGCGCTTCCTGGCGCGCGGCACCTCGACCACCACGTAGAGCCGCGCCGCGTCATTGTCGATGATCGCGAACCCGATCCCGTCGTCGTGCAATCGCGCCGCGACCTCGAGGTCGGCACCGCTCGGCTCGAGCCAGCCGCTCGGGTGGTTGTGCACCAGCAGCTCGCCGCGGTTCGCGAACCCCGGGAGCGCGAGCACGCTGCGCACGTCGCCGCGCGCCGCCACCCGCGCCGTCTGCACGAGGCCCTCGTCGTTGATCGTGCAGACGAAGCAGACCTCGCGTCCGCCGGCGAGCCGGATCGCGGAACGGATCGCGTTCGCCGCGCCCGGTGTGACGCGCGCGGTCTCGCCGTGGAACGGCGTGCCGACGCGCTCCGTCGGCGCGCTCACGTCTTGAGCGGCTTCTTCTTCGCGGCCGGGAAGAGGACGTTGTTGAGGATCAGCCGGTAGCCGGGCGAGTTCGGATGCAACGCGAGGTCGGTCGGCGGCGCGCCGATGTTGTGCTGCGGATCCTCGGGGTCATGGCCCCCGAGGTAGGTCCACGAGCCCTGTCCGTACGAGCCGTGGATGTACTTCACCCAGGGCGCGCCCTCCTCGTGCGCGAGCACCGTCGCCCCGGGCTTGAGCACCTTGCGCAGGAAGGAGGTGGTGACGCCGTAGTAGTCGCCGATCACGGTGCGATGATCCTGCACGAGCATCGTCGCCACCGGGTCGAACTTGGCCGAGAAGCCGAAGAGCGTGAAGGTCCCGAGCGGCTGGCGGCGCGACGGGACGTTCACCTGATGGCCGTCGATGTCGCTCATGGCGTTCACGCCCGCCGCGAACTCGAGGTGCGCGCCCTGCACCGCGAATGTGCGGCTCCAGTCCATCTTGGCGTCGGCGTCGGGATCCATGGGCGTGCCGTCGCTGAACGGGCCGGCGATGTCGACGAGCTTGGCGCCCATGGCGAGCTCGAGCGTCTCGGTGGCGCCGCACATCGCGAACAGGAACCCGCCGCGGTCCACGAAGGCGCGCAACCGGTCCGCGACCGCCTTCTTGAGCGCCGGGATGTCCGCGAGCCCGTGACGCCGCGCCGTCGCGAGATCACGGTCGCGCGACTGGATGAACCAGGGCGCGTCGCGGAACCCGAGGAAGAGCTTGTTCTGCTGCCCCGTGAAGTCCTCGTGATGCAGGTGGATCCAGTCGTACTTGGAGAGATCGGTGTTGAGGACGTCGTCGTCCCAGAGCTTCTCGTACGGGATCCCCGCGTACACCAGCGCGAGCGTCACCGCGTCGTCCCAGGGGGGCGCGTCGGGCGGCGTGTACACCGCGATGCGCGGCGCCTTCTCGAGCGGCACCGCGTCCATGTTGCCGTCGGCGATCTCCTTGCGGATCTGTGCGACGCGGGCGCCGTCAACGACCTCGAAGGTCACGCCGGCGAGCGCCGCCGACCGCCGCAGGCTCGGCAGGTCGGGCACGAGGAAGCTGCCGCCGCGGTAGTTGAGCAGCCACTCGCTCCGGATGCCGTCCGTGAGCGCGCTGAACGTGATCCCGTAGGCCTTCAGGTGATTGGCCTGTTGGTCATCCATGGGCATGAGCAGGTGCTGCGCCTGCGCCGGGCGCGCCAGCACCATGACCGCGATGAACCCCTTCGCCACTGCATTCCACCGCATCAGACCGCTCCCATGCGCAACGCGTCGAGCTCACGCCGCGCCTGCGGCACGAGCGCACTTCCCGGATAGTCGAGGATAAGCGTCTCGAGGTGTTCGCGCGCCCCCTTGAGGTCGCCACCGCGCTTCGACGCGCGCGCCAGCTCGAGGTGCGCCTCGGGCGCTTCACCCGACTGCGCATGCTCGGCGGTGACGCGGCGCCAGAGTGTCGCCGACCGGTCCTCGTTGCGGCGCGCGGTCTCGATGCGCGCGGCGAGCGTGAGCAGGAGCGAGGCCGCGTCGGGCAGTTCGGTCGCCGCCGCCTCGAACCGGCGCGAGGCCTGCGACGAGTCGCCGCGGGCGAGCGCGAGGAAGGCCGCCCCGATGCTCTCGGACCGCTCCAGCCGCGTGCGGTTGAGCAGCGCGAGCGCATTCACGGCGTCCTGCCCGGGCACGTCGGTGTTGCGCAACGCGCCGCGCGCCGTGGCGAGGTCGCCGTCGAACAGCGCGAGCCAGCCGGCCACCGCATCCTCCGCCGAGAGCGGAGCGTCGGCCAGCGCGCGCCGTGCGCGCGGGATGTCGCCGGCGCGGATCCAGGCCCACGCGATCGTGCGCGCATGCGACCGCACGCCATCGGGGCCCAGCGCCTGGGCGGCCCGCGCGAGCAGCGCCTCGGCCTCGGAGGCCCGCCCCAGTCGAGCGAGCGCATCGAGTTCGATCGGCAGGGCATCGGCGTTCCGATGGGTCTCGTCGAGCATCGGAGCGGCCGAACGCGCGAGCGCGAGCGCCGTCACGGGATCGGCGGCGGCCAGCGCGGCCTGCGCCCCGCGCAGGGCGACCCCGGCGTCGGGGCGCGCCGCATGGATCGCCGCGAGCGCATCACGCGCAGTCGACCAGGCGCGGACCCGCTCGACCTCGTCGGCGAAGAGACGCCAGATCGCCACGACCGTGTCGCTCGGGGCGAGCGCGCCGAGCGCGGTCCAGCCGTTGCGGGGCGTGTTCCACGCGACCTCGAGCAGCGCCAGCGCCTGCGTCGCACCGAGCGGCACGCCGCGTGCGGCCAGCACCGCGCGCACGGCATCGCGCTGCTCGGCCGGCGCGGGAGTGAGCGACCAGACCGTCGCCGACTCGTAGTAGGGCTCCTCCGTCATCACGTCGCGCCACGCCTCGGCGGCCGTGCCCCAGAGCCCGAGTCCGGCGCGCATCTGCGCGATCTCGAGCAGCAGCGCGCGCGTGGACCCCAACGCCTCCGATGCCTGGCGCAGGACCGTGTCCGCGGCGGCGGCGCGGTTGTTGAAGAGCAGCACGCGCGCATACTCGCGGTAGGGCGCGACGTCGGTCGGCGCGAGGTCGCGCCACTCGGTGAATGCGCGCGCGGCCCTCGTGTCGAGGCCGATGGTGGTGAGCACGCGCAGCTGCACCGACCGGATCTGCCACTCGCGCGGGTGCAGCGGCACGAGCGTGTCGAGCGCCACGAGCAACGACTCCTCCTGCGCGAGCACCGAGAAGACGCGTTCGAGTCCGAGCACTCCCGGCACCACGGCGCCGGCCGAGATCGCCGTGCGCCACGCGCCGATCGCCTCCCGGTTGCGGCCGGCCGACTCGGCGTCGAGCGCCCGCGCGACGATCGCGCCCGTGGCCGGCGACTCCTGCGCGCCCAGCGTTCCCGCGACCGGCACGAGCAGCAGCAGGGCGAGCGTGGCCAGACCGGTCGCGCACCGCGCTCGCTCATGCAGGCGAACACGCCCTTGTGCGCACGGCCGTGCGGTCACGGCGATTTCTCGGCGTTCAGCCGCCGGAAGTACTCGATCACGAGCCGGCGCTCCTCGGCGCTCAGCCCGCGCAGCTCCTCCCACTTGGGCACCGCGTAGCGCTCGGCGGCCTGCCCCCGCGCCGGTCCGCCCGGCGGCGTGAACCGCGCCGTGCCACGGGCGGCCCGCGACTCGCGACGCTGGCTCTCGTCCTTCTGTTCCTGCTCGAGCGCGCGACCGGCGTCGAGCATGCGACGGAAGAGCCGCTCCTGCCGGGCCTGCGTCGCGGGATCCACCGCGCCCTGGTCGAGCGCCTGCGCCAACTGCCGGGCCTCGCGCGCCATCTCCTGCGCGCGGCCCGTGGGATCGTTGTCGCCGATCTCGTCGAGCGACCGCGCCACCTCGCGCTGGGAGCGTGCGAGTTCGCGCGCGCGGCCGCGATTCGTCGCGTCGAGCGCCTCCTGCGACGGGCGCTGCTGCGCCCCCGGGAAGAGGCTCTGCATCTGGCCGTTCAGTGCGCCCTGCTGCTGCGCCAGCTGCTGCATCTGCTGCATCATCTCCGGCAGCCCCGACGCCGACTGCGCGGAGTTGGCCCGCTCGCGGTCGCGCGTGAGCTGCGCCGCGGCCTGGCGCATGGAGTTGGCCGCCTCCTGCATCGACTGCGGCGACTGCCCGCGCTGCGACTGCGCCGACTCGCGCGTCGCCTGCTGCACCCGTTGCTGCGCCTGTTCCATCATCTGCTGCGTACGCGGCGAGACGAGCGCCGACTTCTTCGCCTCCTCCGAGAGCCGCTGCTGCGCCATCTCCATCCCCTGCTGCAACGCCGCCTGCTTGCCGCGCAGCGAGGGGTCATTCGGATTCTGCTGCGCCTGGGCGGCGAGCTGCTCCTGCTCGTTCGCGAGCTGCATCATCTCCTGCACCGACTGGTCGATCGCGTCGGTGAGCTCTCCCTTCCATTCGGAGACCTGTCCCTGCCGGGCCCGTTGCATGGACTGTGCCGCCTGCTGCATCGCCTGCGCCGCCTGCTCGGCCGCGTCGCGCGCGCCCTGCTGCGCCTGCTGTCGCTGCGCACTGCCCTGCGGGCCCTGCTGCGCGTCGCGCGCCTGCCGCATCGCCTCCTGCAAGGCGGCCTCGGAGCGGCGTGCTTCCTCCTGCGCCCGCTCCGATTGGCTCGCGCCGGTGTTCGCGCGCTCGCGCTCGAGCCGCTCGCGCAGCGCGTCCATCTGCGCCGACATGTCGCGGGTCCGTTGGGCGAGCTGCTGCGCCTGCTGCGCATCGGGGGCGCCGGCACGGGCGCTGTCGGCGAACTGCTGCTGCGCCTGCGCGAGTTCCTTCGCCTGGTCGCCGAGCGTCTGCATCGCGCCCTCGAGTGCGGCACGCTTGAGCATCTCGGCGCTCTTCTCCAGCTGCTGACGCATCCGCTTCTGCTGCTCGGCGAGGTCGGCGAGCGACTGCCGCGTGCGGTCCGCGTTCAGCTCCTGCGACG
Source organism: Gemmatimonadota bacterium (assembly GCA_021413975.1). Taxonomy (GTDB): domain Bacteria; phylum Gemmatimonadota; class Gemmatimonadetes; order Gemmatimonadales; family Gemmatimonadaceae; genus Pseudogemmatithrix. Next base: position 146,350 of record JAIOPJ010000016.1, on the reverse strand, counting down.
CGCCCTCGAGTCGCTGCAGGGCGGCGCTCATCTCCGGCGTCATCGCCTCGCGCAGCATCCGCTGGGCGTCCTGCAGCTGCCGCGCCAGCGAAGTGTCGAGCGCACCGGCCGCGCGCAGTCGGTCCTCCATCTCGCGCGCGGCCTCCTCGAGCCCCGCGACGCGCTCCTGCAGCGCCCGCTGTTGCTCGGCGATCTCCTTGGCCTGCTCCGCGCTCTCGAAGCCCATCGCCGGCCGATCGCGCCCGGACTGCGGGTCGCCCGGCCGGTTCGGCGAGTTGGGTTGCGCATTGGGACGGTTCTCCGCCGTCGCACCGCGATCGCCCCGCGAGCGGGACGCCGTCTCGGTGCGCTCGGCGAGCCTCCCCTGCGCCTGGGCGGCGGCGTTCGCCGCCGCGACCGCGGCCTCGCTCGCGGCATTCGCGGCCGCGCGCTCCTCGGCGGTGCTCGGCACGCGCAGCGTGAGCGTGCGGCTCACGCCCTCGCGCATGCCCGGCGCCGCGTCGCGCGCGAGGACGACGATCTCCACGCGGTCACCCGGCTTGAGGTCGAGGTCGGCCATGTTCTGCACCACGCCACCGATCCATTCCCCTTCGTGCGCGTCGCTCAGGCGGTACTCCGCCGAGTCGCGTGCGGCGCCGCGCACATCCACGATCCGGCGTCGGAGCCAGACGCCGGTGAGGGCATTGTCGTCCTGCGCGAGGATCTCCACGCCGACGCGATCCGCCGTGCCGACCAGCGCCTCGCCGATCGGCTCGAGGATCTCCACGCGCGGCAGCGAATCGTCGAGCACCTCCACCGCGAGCGGCGCCGGCAGGTCCGCGATCTCGGTGCGCTCACCGCGGGCGATCCAGGTCCAGGTCGCGCTGCTCGTCGGCGTCCAACCGCCGCTGAAGGTCGTCGCGCTCACCGCGAACTTGATGCGCGCCCCCTCGGCGGCGAGTGCCACCTCGGCGAGCGATTCCGAGGAATGCCCTTCGAACGCGAGTCGCGTGCCCGCAGGCAACCGCAGCGGCAGGTCGGCGTCGAGTCGCTCGTTCGCGCGGCCCAGATAGGCGGGGTACGTCGCGCGGATGGTGACGTCGCCGAGGAAGGGACGATCGACCACGCGGACCACCGCGGTGTCGCTCTCGGCGCGGCCATCGCTCGCGACGAGCGCGAGATCGGCATCGACCGCCGCGAGCATCACGGAGGCCTTGCCGTCGACGCCGACCGTGAGGAGGGTATCGCGCCACCCGGCCCCGGTGAGCCGCCAGTGGAGCGTGACCTCGCGTCGGCCCACCGCCGTCACCCCGAGGGTCACGGCCGAGCCACGCGCCAAGCGTCGCGGCGCATCGGTCAGCTCGAGCGCCGGCAGCAACGTCCCTCGCCAGGCGGCCACGGGGTTCATCAAGGCGCTCCAACCGTCGCCGCGACGGGTCCACGACCCGCTCGCGAGCGCGACCACGTTGGCGAACGCGATGGTCGAGAAGGCCGCCGTGCGCAGGAGCCGGCGCCGGTGCGCCGGCGCCGGCGTCGCCTGCACGCCTACCAGCGCGTCGCCGATCGATTCCGCCGCGCGCGTGACGAACACCCCACCCTCGTGCGCCACCTCGAGGAGCCCGGTGAGCGCGCCGCGCCGGAGCCGCTGCTCCTCCTCGATCGCACGGGCCACGGCCTGCGCGGTCGTCCGGGCCGCGATCCGCCGCCCGAGCTCTCGCGCCAGGAACAGGGTCCCGACGATCGCCGCGCCCCAGACGACGAACGGGACCAGCGGCGGCAGCTCGAGCCAGCGGCCGCGCGAGAGCCACATCGCTCCCGCGGTGAGCAGGGCGACCGCGGCGCCGAGCGGCACGAGCACGCCGGCCACGCGCGCCATGCGGGTGGCGCGCGCGGTCTCGCGCAGGACGAGGTCGAGGACGCTCATCGTCCGGGACCGCTGGTGACCGCGTACGTGAAGAGGTTCACGCCCATGCGCAGCGCCGCCTCATGCGCCTCCGGCGGATCGTCGGGATAGGTCCCGATGTCCTCCCAGCCGTTCCCGAGATCGCTCTCGTAGGAGTAGAACACCGCCAGGCGATCCCCGATGAAGATCCCGAAGCCACGCGCCGGCTTGCCGTCGTGCTCGTGGATCTTCGGCACGCCCTCGGGGAAGGCATAGACGATCCGGTAGATCGGGTGGTCGAGCGGGACGTCCACGAGCTTGCGGTCGGGGAAGACGCGCGCGATCTCGCGCCGGAAGTTCTCGTCGAGACCGTAGTTGTCGTCGGCATGGAGGAACCCGCCGCGCAGCAGGTAGTCGCGCAGCCGCTGCACCTCGGTCTCGCTGAACTTGATGTTCCCGTGCCCCGTGAGGTGCAGGAACGGGTAGTCCCAGAGCCGGTCGTCCAGCAGGGTGGTCCGCGCTTCGCGCGCATCCACCGCGAGCGTGGTCCGTTCGCGGATCGCGCGGATGAGGTTCGGCAGGCTCGACGGATTCGAATACCAGTCGTCACCGTCGTACTGCAGGCGCGCGACCGCCAGCCGCGGCGCGGCCGCGCGCGCCGGGCCCCACGCGCCGAGCGCGAGCACGCCGAGGGCGAGACCGGCGGCGGAGAGGACGCTTCTGCGATGCATCACTGGGGAGTCACTCGTGCGCGATCCGGTAGGCGAGGTTCCGCGGGGCATGCTCGGTCTCCATCAATACGCGCGTCAGGTCCCGTGCGCTCATGCCCTCGGCGCGCAACGTGGCCGCGCGCTCCCGGAGCCGCGCCTCGTCGACCACCAGCGGCGACGCGCCGGCCACGAGCAGCACGACCTCGCCGCGCGCCTCGTGCTCCCCATAATACCGGGCCAGTTCGCTCACCGTTCCGCGACGGAACTCCTCGAACTGCTTGGTGAGTTCGCGGGCGACCACCGCCTGGCGCTCCCCGGCCCCGGCGGCCTCGAGCTCGGCCAGGGTCTCGGCGACGCGGTTCGGCGCCTCGTACACCACCGCCGTGTGCGCGAGGGCGGCGATCTCGGCGATCGCCCGTGGGCGCTCGCCCCCCTTCCGCGCGAGGAACCCGAAGAACGTGAAGCGGTCGGCGGCGAGTCCGGCCCCCGCGAGGGCCGCGAGCAGCGCCGAGGCCCCGGGAACGGGCGAGACGCGCACCCCCGCGTCCAGCGCCGCACGGACCAGGCGACTGCCCGGATCGGAGAGCAACGGCGTCCCCGCGTCGCTCACGAGCGCGAGGGAGTCGCCGCCCAGCAGCCGCGCGACGAGACCCGGCGTCGCCTTGGCCTCGTTGTGCTCGTGGTACGCCACCATCGCCGTGTGGATGTCGTAGCGGTCGCAGAGCACGCGACTGTGCCGCGTGTCCTCGGCGAGCACCGCGTTCACGCCGCGCAGGATCTCCACCGCGCGCGGACTCAGGTCGCCGAGATTCCCGATCGGGGTGCTGACGATGTGCAACGTGCCGGGCGTCGCCGCGCCGGACTCACTCACCACTGCAGCTTCCACGGCAGGGCATCATAGAGTCCTGCCGCCTGGAACATGTGGTGACGCGCCGACGTCAGGTCGCGCAGCGTCTTCTCGGGCGCGACGCCGCTCGCCTCGCCCGCCCGCAACACCGCCAGGAGCCACTCGGCGACCGCCTTCGTCAGCGTCGCCGTGTCGCTCACGGGATCGCGCACCGTGGGCAGCGTCGGGGAGAACCGTTCGAGCAGCGGATGCTTCGCCACGAGTGGCCGACGGGCGGTCTCGACCATCTCGGCAGCGTTCGCCGCGCCGGACGACCCGAGGCGCGCGACGAGCGCCGCGATGAGGTCGCGATACGCCTGGATCAGCGCCGGCGACGCCTGCGCGGGGAGTGCGTCGGCGCGCGGCCAGAGCCGCACGAGCGGCTTCGCGGCGCCGCCGTGCGGCGCGAGGAGGAGCTTCACGTGCGCCGCGATGTCGCCGGTGCGCGTGTCGGAGAAGTACCCGCGCACCGGCGTCCCCGACGCGATCGACACGTAGTGCACGGCGCCGTCGTCGCGGATCTCGATCGCGCCGTCGTGCATGGTCGCGTACAGGAAGGCGAGCAGCGCGTCCCCGTCCTCGAGCCTGAGCTCGCGCGGCCAGGGGAGCGGCTTCGCCGTCTGCGAGTGATACATGGTGTCGAGCTGCTCGTCGGCCGCCTCGTGGAAGCAGATGCTCCCGTACTCCGCCGAGGAGGGGACGCGGCCGATCGCGTCGCTGATCGCGATCGGCTGGAACTGCTCGCCATCGCTCGACGTGGTCGCGTTCACCACTTCGCCTTCCTCGAGGAAGAGCGTGATCAGCTCCTCGGGCAACCAGACCGCGACGTAGCCGCAGACCCGTGCCGAGCGGTCGCGCTTCGCATCGGTGAGGAGGTTGCGGAGATGTACGTACGCCAAGCGGGTCCTGGCGAGCAGGACCCGCTTGGCGGGATACCGGAGGGCGTCGCGCGGGATCGCCATCAGCGGCGCGCGGGACTCACGCGACGTGCTGCTCGAACTTGGCGGCGAGTGCCGGCTTCGGCACCGCGCCGATCACCTGGTCCACGAGCTTCCCATCCTTGAAGAACAGGAGCGTCGGGATCGACCGCACCTGGAAGCGCATCGAGGTCTTCTGGTTCGCGTCGACGTCGAGCTTCGTGATCTTCACGCGGCCCGCGAACTCCTCGCTGAGCTGCTCGAGGATCGGCGCGATCATCCGGCACGGCCCGCACCAGGTCGCCCAGAAGTCCACCACCGCCAGCCCCTTGTGCTGCTCCACCTCGGACGCGAACGAATCGTCCGTCACCACCACCGTCTTCGACATCTCGCTGGCTCTCCTCATGCGTCGCCGGTGCCGGGCACCGGTCGGCCGCGCTAACGTTACGGCGTCCCTTGCGAGGATCCCTCGCCACTCGAGCCGCCACTGACCATGCCTGCCGCCCCACTCCGCGGGACCCGCATCGACCACATCGGCATCGCCGTCGAGTCGCTCGAGGCGATCCTGCCGCTCTATCGCGATCTCCTCGGGATGCCCGAGGTCCCGCTGGATGATTCCGATGGAGCACGCATCACCGGCCTCGCGGCCGGCGACTCGCTCGTCGAACTGCTCCAACCGGAGCAATCCGATTCCCCCATCGGGAAGTTCCTTGCCAGACGGGGGCCCGGCATCCATCACATCTGTTTCAAGGTCGACGACCTCGACGGCACGCTCGCCCGGTGCCGCGATGCCGGACTCCGCCTCATCGATCAGGTCCCGCGGCGCGGAGCGGAGGGCAAGCGGATCGCCTTCCTGCACCCCGCATCCACGGGCGGTGTCCTCGTCGAGCTGAGCGAATACTAATGCGAAAGGGCGGAGCCGACCGGCGGCGGTGCCCGGTTCCCGGCCGTGCAGAAGCTCGACATGGACTGGAAATCGAAGTCCTCCACGAACCAGCGTCCCGACTTCGCGTTCCGCACGGTCGTGAAGACGGGTGACGCCTTCTTGTCGCCCTGCGTCAAGTCCACACGATGTGTCAACTTTCCTGCGGCCGCCGGCTGGGCGGCCTCGATGCGCGAGGTGTCGTGCCGCAAGTGGCACGTCATGATCAGGAGCCGGCGTTCGAGCTCCTGACGGTCCACCCGGTCCCGCACCGGGGACTCCACGTTCCCCCACACCGCCGACATGGCCTGCAGGTCCTGGGCCTTGGCCGCGGCGAGGAACTGCTCCACCGCAGCGACCGATGACGTGGCACCCGCCTCCGGGCCGCCCATGGTCCGGTGGCACGCGGCGACCGCGACCAGCAAAATCAGCAAGCTCGATGTGCGTCTCAACGGCATACTCCAGTGCGAAAGGATGACTCCCCTAAGATGACCCCACAGCGCCTGTACATCAACATCGATCACGTCGCCACGCTCCGGCAGGCGCGGCGGGCATCGTACCCCGACCCCGTCGCCGCGGCCCGTCTGTGCGAGGACGCCGGGGCCGACGGCATCACGGCGCACCTGCGCGAGGATCGGCGGCACATGCAGGACGCCGACGTCGAGGCGCTCGCCCGCGGCGCGCGCACGCCGTTCAATCTCGAGATCGCCGCCACCGACGAGATGACGCGCATCGCGCTCCGGCTCCGGCCCCATCAGGTCACGCTCGTCCCCGAGCGGCGCGAGGAGATCACCACCGAGGGCGGACTCGACCTCGCGAGCGATCCCGCCCGGCTCTCCACCTGCGTCGGCGCGCTCCGGCAGGCGGGGATCCGCACCGCCCTCTTCATCGACCCCGACCGCGACCAGATCGACCGCGCCGCGGCCCTCGGCGCCGAAGCGATCGAACTGCACACCGGGACCTACTGCCATCATCCCGGGGACCCGCGCCATCTGCGGGCACTCCAGGACGCCGCGGCCCATGCCGCCGCGCGCGGACTGGCCGTGCACGCGGGTCATGGCCTCACCGTCGGGAACGTCGGGCCGGTCGCCGCGATCCCCGAGTGCGAAGAGCTCAACATCGGGCACTCGATCGTCGCCCACGCCGTCTTCGTCGGCCTCGCCGAGGCCGTCCGCGCCATGCGCGCGGCCATGGAATCGGCCCGCGCCCGTTGACCCAACCGCTACGGACGACCACACTTAGCTCACCTATGGGATCCCTGAACGCGCGACCCTCGGAGGTGCGATGACCGGCGGCCTGCTCGACTTCTTCACGCTCGAGGCCACCGAGTACGTCGACCAGCTCGACGACCTCGCCACGCGCGCGTCCGCCGCGCCACCTGAAGCCGAGCCCTTCGCGCGCGCCGCGAGGGCCCTGCGCGGTGCCGCGACGATGGCCAAGGTGCGGGGCATCGCCGACGTCGCCACCGGCATCGAGCGACTCGCCCGTCACGTCCGCGAAGGCAAACTGGCCTGGGACACGGCCGTCCGCGGCACCGTGATCGCCGCGATCGACGACCTGAAGTTCCTCGTCCGCGGGGTGCGCAGCTGGGGTGACGCCGAGGACAAGCGCGCCGCCAACCGCGTCGCCGAGCTCGACCACTACGCCCCCAAGGCCGTGCAGACCGCGACCCGCGGCAAGGGCGCGGCCTACCTCGCGACCGCCGCCGCCGACGCGGCCGCCGGCCTCCTCGCGTTCGCCGAACAGCCGGTCTCGCTGGAGGCATTCGCCGCGACCATGAATCGCGTCCGCGCCCTGCGAGGCGTGGCCGCGCTCAAGGACCTCCCGCCCCTGGCTGAGGTCGTGGACGCCGTCGACGTGGCGGCCAAGCCGATCGAACTCGGTCAGGAGGACGCCACCGCCGAACGGCGCCGGCTCTTCCGCGCCGCGGCCCTCGTGCTCGTCGAAGGGGGCGAGGCGATCCGCATCGGTGGACTCCCGCCCACCGAGTCGGTCGCGGTGCGCGAGTTCGCCCACGCCGCCGAGACGCTCAGGTCGGGCGAGCGCGAGACCGACGACGTCGTACCGATCACCACGCTGCTCCCGGCGGGGCCCGTGGGGGCCTACATCACGGCGGCGCAGAACCCGCCCACGACGGCCGCGCAGCGCTTCCGCCTCGAGGTGGTCAGCCAGGCCGAGCATCTGCGGCGCCTGGTCGCCGACGGCCGCAGCGCCATCGACGCGGCCACACGCGACCGGGTCGGGCGCGAGCTCCGATCGGCCGTGCGCTCGCTCGCGCGCGCCGCGCAGAGCTTCTCGGCCTCCGAGATCGCCAACCTCTTCCTCGCCGCCGAACGCGGGGCGTCCTCACTCGACCCCCGAGCGCTCTGGGTGCTCGACGAGGCGGGCACCGAGCTCAGTCGTCACGAGCGCGGGATCGAGGACGTCGGACCGCGCTTCACCAATCTCCTCAAGCGGCTGCACGGCACGCCACCGGCGCCGATCACCGCGACGCCGGCGCGGCAGCGCCGGATGACCAATCCGCCCAATGCGGCTCCGGCGGCCGTCCGCCCCGCCTCGCTGAGCACGTCGCAGGGTGGCGCGCGCGGTGCCGAACTGAAGGAGCTCCTCGCCACCGGCATCGCCGGTCTCTCGCCGCTCGCCACGTCGCAACTCGCCGAACCGGCGATGATGCCGGACGAGGACGTGGTCCCGATCGAGGACCTGCTCTTCCGCGGCAAGGAAGCGCTGCAGCAGGCGCTCCAGCTCGGGGATCGGCTGCGCAACGCCCAGACGCCCGCCGACCACGACACGCTCGCCGAGTTGTACGACCTGTTGCAGCTCGCCGCGGCCGACTGATCATGCGACTCGACTGGCGCGGTGCGCTCGGGATCGCGCTGAGCGCACTGCTGCTCTGGTACCTGCTGCACGGCCAGGTCGGCGCGGTCGTCTCGGTGCTCAGCACGTCGAACCTCTGGCTCTGGGCCGCGAGCGCCATCGTGGCGACGGCGATCTTCCCGCTGCGCGCGCGCCGCTGGCAGGCGATCCTCACGCCACTCGCCGGCCGGATCCCCGTGCGGCCACTCTGGCACGCCACGGCGATCGGGATGATGGTGAACAACGTCTTCCCGATGCGCGCCGGGGAGTTCGCCCGCGCGCTGGCCATCTCGCGCGAACGGCGCGACGTCCCGCTGACCGCGGCGATCGCCTCGCTCGCGGTGGACCGGCTCTTCGACGGCGTCGTGCTCATCATGCTCATGCTGGCCGGGACGCTCGATCCCGCCTTCCCCGCGGACGCGACGATCCTCGGCGTCGGCGCGGGGAGGATCGCGGCGTCGGCGGGCCTGTTCCTCCTCGCGGTCCTCGTCGGACTCTACGCGTTCATCCTCTTCCCTGACGCGATGCTCGGCCTCGCCGAGCGCTCGGGGAACATCGTGTCGCCGAAGGTCGGCGCGCGCCTGCGCGCGATGGGCGGCGGCTTCGCCTCCGGGCTCGGCGTACTGCGGTCGCCGAGACTCGCGCTCGAGGTGTTCTTCTGGACCGTGCTGCACTGGCTCACGAATGCCGCCGCCTTCTGGATCGGGTTCAAGGCGATCGGCATCACGGCACCGTTCGCCGCCGCCTGCTTCGTGCAGGGGATCGTCGCGGTCGGGGTCGCCGTGCCGTCATCACCCGGCTTCTTCGGCGTGTTCGAGGCGACCTCCGCCGCCGGCCTCAAGCTCTATGGCGTTCCCGAGCCGGTGGCCCTGAGTTGGGCGATCGGCTTCCACCTCCTGTCGTTCGTGCCGATCACGGTCCTCGGCACCTGGTACTTCTCCCGGCTGCATCTGCACGTGAGCGACATCGCCGCGAGGGCATCGGCGGAGCCCGCCGGGTGACGGCCACCGCGGCTTCGCTCGACGCCCAGGCGAAGATCAACCTCTCACTGCGGATCCTCGCCCGCGAAGCGAGCGGCTACCACCAACTCGAGACGCTGTTCGCGCGCATCGACCTCGCCGATTCGGTGCGCGTCGCGACCGACACGACCCTGCGAGAGCTCACGTGTACGGGCGCCGACGTGGGGCCTCCCGAGCGGAACCTGGCCTTCCGTGCCGCCGAGGCGTTCATGGCCGAGGCCAAGTGGCCGTCCGGCTTCCAGATCACGATCGAGAAGCGCATCCCGGTGGGTGGCGGACTCGGCGGCGGCAGCGCCGACGCCGGGGCCGTGCTGCGGATACTCAACGCGCTGGCCCCGAACGCGCTGAGCGATGCCGCGCTCGCGACGCTCGCCTTCAGGCTCGGCGCCGACGTCCCCTTCCTCACGACCGATGCGCCCCTCGCGCTGGCCTGGGGGCGCGGCGAACGCCTGCTCGCGCTCAACTCGCTGCCGGCGCGCGAGGTCGTGCTCTGCCTGCCGCCCTTCGGAGTGGAGACGGCTGCCGCCTTCCAGTGGATCGCCGCCTCCCGCGAGGAGGAGCCGTTGCGGGCCCCCGCGCTGATCCGTGCCGCCGACCTCGACCGCTGGGACGGCGTCGTGCGCCTCGCGCACAACGACTTCGAGACGCCGGTGATCCACCGTCACCCGGGGATCGCGACCTGCCTCGAGGCCCTCGTGGCGGGCGGGGCGCGGATCGCCCGCATGAGCGGGTCGGGGTCGACCGTCTTCGGGATCTTCGAGCGGCGCTCCCCAGCCGTGCTCGCCGGCCTCCCGCGGGGGACGCGGGTCGTGGGCGCTCGTACCCTCACGAGCGTCGCCCAGGTCCGCCTCCTCGATTGATCTTGGCCGTGACCACGGTCGAGACCGGGGTCGGCCCGCGTTGTCGGGCTCACCGGGCCCCGCTAGCTTCGTGAGGTCGGTCGTGCAGGTGACGGCCGGGCCGATGCCCCTTCGTCCAATGGCAGGACAGCCGCCTTTGGAGCGGCGAATGGTGGTTCGAATCCACCAGGGGCAATGCCGGACGCGCCGGAGCGGAACCCGCCGACGCTCCCCCTGCCGTTGAGGACCCTGAAGGGCTAACTTTGGAGGCTCTCGCAAGGGTGACCCGGCCATGGTGGCCGGGGGATGCTATCCTCTGGCGCGCGTGACCCTTACGACTCCCGACATGGACGGATTGGCAGTCCCCATCCACGGCTATCGCGTGCTCACCGGCACGGCCAACCGGCCGCTCGCCGATGAGATCTGCAAGTCGTTGGGAACGGACCTCTGCAAGACCACCGTGACGCGCTTCGCCGACGGCGAGGTCTTCGTCCGGCTGGACGAGAACGTGCGCGGTGCCGACGTGTTCATCGTGGAGTCCACGAACCCGCCGGCCGAGAACGTGATGGAGCTGTTGCTGCTGGTCGACGCCGCGCGCCGCGCCTCGGCCGCACGCATCACCTGCGTGCTCCCGTACTACGGGTACGCCCGCCAGGACCGCAAGGACCAGCCGCGCGTCGCGATCGGGGCGAAGCTCATCGCGAACATGATCATGCGCGCCGGCGCCGACCGCGTGCTCGGGGTCGACTTCCATGCCCACCAGTTGCAGGGGTTCTTCGACATCCCGGTCGACCACCTCTACGCCGCGCCGGTCTTCACGGCGCACTATCGCAAGAAGAAGCTGCAGGACCTGGTCGTCGTCGCCCCCGACGTGGGCTCGGCGAAGATGGCCCGCGGCTTCGCCAAGCGCCTCAACGCCTCGCTCGCCATCATCGACAAGCGCCGCCCCGCCGCCAACGTGGCCGAGGTGGTGAACGTGGTCGGTGAAGTGGAGGGCAAGGACTGCCTGCTCGCCGACGACATGATCGACACGGCGGGGACGATCTCCGAGGCCGCGCGCGCGCTCAAGAATCTCGGCGCGCGGGACATCTACGTCTGCGCGACGCATGCGCTCCTGAGCGGCCCCGCGGTCGAACGGCTCTCGAACGCGCCGATCAAGGAGGTCGCGGTCACGAACACGATCCTGATCCCCGAGTCGCGCCGGTTCCCGCAGCTCACGGTGCTGAGCGTGGGTGACCTGCTGGCGAAGGCGATCCGGTTCACGCATTCGGATCAGAGTGTGTCGTCGCTGTTCGAGTAACGATGAAGGAAGAAGGATGAAGGCTGAAAGACGTTGGCTGTAGGACCGGATGCGGGCGAGGGAACGATGATCGCAGTCACTTTCATCTTTCGTCCTTGAGCCTTCATCCGCAGTTCAAGAGGTGCGCCGCCGGGCCGGACCTACCGGGAACCCACGTCGCGCGCCCATATCAGGGAGGTTCGTACCGATGGCTTCCGTTCCGTTCTCCGCCACGACCCGCGCCGACACCGGCAAGGGCGTCGCCCGCAAGCTCCGCGCAGCCGGTCAGGTCCCCGCCGTCATCTACGGGCATGCCCGTGAGGCGCAGTCGCTCCAGCTCGAGCATCACGCCCTGCAGCTGCTCCTGGAGAAGCACTCCTACCAGAGCACCGTGATCGCGCTCACCGTCGAGGGCAAGACGGTGAACACGCTCATCCGCGAGATCCAGCGCCACCCGTTCAAGAAGCAGATCGTGCACGTCGACTTCCAGGAACTCGTGGCCGGTGAGAAGATCACCGTGCCGGTGCCGCTCCAGTTCTCCGGTGTCCCGGACGGCGTGCGCCTCGGTGGCGGCATGCTCGACCAGATCCTCCACGAGCTGCAGGTCACCTGCGATCCGGCCAACATCCCGCATCACTTCGTCGTCGACGTGACGCCCCTGACGATCGGGCACTCGATCCACGCCGGCGAGATCGTGATGCCGGCCGGTGTGACCCTGGAGACCGATGCCGACGCGACGATCTGCGTCTGCGCCGCACCGAAGGTCGAGGCCGAGGCCGTTCCGGCCGAAGGCGCCGCACCGTCGGAGCCGGAGCTCATCCGCAAGGCCAAGGCCGACGAAGAGGCCGCGGCGGCCGCCAAGAAGTAACCCGCTCCCCAACCCGGTGCGCCGAGGCTCGCGATGAAGGTCATCCTCGGTCTCGGCAACCCGGGCAAGGAGTATGCGGGCACCCGTCACAACGTCGGCTGGTGGGTCCTCGACCACCTCGCCGACGCGTGGCGGACGGACGGATGGCGAAAGGACGGCGAGGCGCTCACGAGCTCGGGAACGGTCGGCGGGCTCAAGGTGCGCCTCGTGAAGCCGCAGACGTTCATGAATCTCTCCGGGGCGGTCCTCAAGCCCTGGCTGCGGCGCCCCTTCTGGGCCGCGGCGAGCGACCTGCTGGTGGTCTCGGACGAAGTGCAGTTGCCGGTCGGATCGTACCGCTTCCGCGCCAAGGGATCGGCGGGGGGACACAACGGACTCAAGAGCGTCGAGCAGGCGCTCAAGACCCAGGACTATGCGCGGCTGCGCGTCGGTGTCGGTCCGGACGACCCGCAGCGGCGCATCGGCGACCTCGCCGACTATGTGCTGGGCGAGTTCGGGAAGGGCGAGCGCGAGACGGTGCGCGCATCGCTCCCCACGTTCGAGGAGGCCCTGCGGTGCTGGACGACCGAGGGCATCGAGGTGGTCATGAACCGGTTCAATCGCTGATTACGCTGTAGCGCTCGCAGTCGTCGTTCCACGAATCACAACCCTCAACCACCCCCCAATGCTTGAGAACCTGACGACGTACGCCCTGGTGATCGGCGTGGCGGGCCTCGTGGCCTGCTACCTGACGTACCTCGGCATCGTCCGCCAGCCCGCTGGCTCGCAGGTCATGCAGGACCTCGCCGAACAGATCCACCTCGGCTCCATGGCCTTCCTGAAGCGGGAGTACACCGTGCTCCTGCCCTTCCTGCTCGTCGTCGCGGGGCTGCTGGCGTGGGCCACGAACGTGCCGACCGGCATCGCCTATGTCGTCGGCGGCATCTGCTCCGTCGCCGCAGGCTACGCGGGGATGTCGGCCGCGACCAAGGCCAACGTCCGCACCTCCGAGGCCGCCCGCGCCTCCGGCCAGTCGGCCGCGCTCCGCATCGCCTTCAGCGGCGGCGCCGTGATGGGCCTCGCCGTGGCGGCCCTCGGCCTCCTCGGCATCGCGTCGATCTTCATCTGGCAGCGCGAACTCCTCGGCACCACCGGCTTCAAGTCGTTCGGCGAGATCATCTCGGGCTTCGCGATGGGTGCGAGCTCGATCGCGCTCTTCGCCCGCGTCGGTGGCGGCATCTATACCAAGGCCGCCGACGTCGGCGCCGACCTGGTCGGCAAGGTCGAGGCCGGCATCCCCGAGGACGACCCGCGCAACCCCGCCACCATCGCCGACAACGTCGGTGACAACGTCGGTGACGTCGCCGGACTCGGCGCCGACATCTTCGAGTCGTACGTCGGGTCGGTCATCGCCACGATCGCCCTCGCGTCCACGTCGGTGCTCATTCCCGAGGCGAACCGCCTCGCGAGCGTCATGCTGCCGGTCGCGTACACCGCTGCCGGCCTCGTCGCCTCGCTGATCGGCATCTTTGTCATGCGCATCCTCGCCAAGGGCAACCCGGCGAACGCGCTCCGCATGGTCACGTTCATCGCCGCCGGCCTCTTCCTCGTGTTCGCCTACTGGCTCACGATGCGGATCCCGCTGGCCATGGTCGATCCCGAGACCGGCCGCGTCTTCCCGGCCCTCGGACCGTGGATCGCCGTCCTCGCCGGTACCGTCTCCGGCGTCGCGATCGGCCTCGTGACCGAGTACTACACGGCCGCCGGCCCCGTGACCCGCATCGCCAATGCCTCCAAGACCGGCCCGGCGACGAACATCATCGCCGGCCTCGCGGTCGGCATGGAGTCCACGATCGTCCCCGTGCTGCTCATCTGCGGCGCGATCTACGTCTCGGTCTGGGCGGCCGGCCTCTACGGCGTCGCGATCGCCGCGGTGGGCATGCTCGCCACGGTCGGCGTGACGATGTCGGTCGACGCCTACGGCCCGATCGCCGACAACGCCGGCGGCATCACCGAGATGAGCCATCTCGGACCGGAGGTCCGCAAGATCACCGACGGCCTCGACGCCCTCGGCAACACCACCGCCGCGATCGGCAAGGGCTTCGCGATCGGGTCGGCGGCGCTCACCGCGCTCGCGCTCTTCTCGGCCTACGCCTCGGCGGTCGGCCTCGACAAGGTCGGGCTCAACCTGATCGATCCGATGGTCGTGATCGGCCTCTTCATCGGCGGCGTGATGCCGTTCTTCGTCGGCGCGCAGACCATGACCGCGGTCGGTCGCGCGGCGCAGGGGATGGTGGAGGAGGTCCGCCGCCAGTTCCGCGAGATCCCCGGCCTGCTCGAAGGGAAGCCGGGCGTGAAGCCCGACTCCGCGCGCTGCGTCGACATCTCGACCACCGCCGCGCTCAAGGAGATGATCATCCCCGGCGTCGCCGCGGTGCTCCTCCCCGTCGTCGTCGGCAAGTTCCTCGGCGTCAAGGCGCTCGGCGGCCTGCTCGCCGGTGCGACCGTGACCGGCGTGATGATGGCGCTCTTCATGGCCAATGCCGGTGGCGCGTGGGACAACGCCAAGAAGATGATCGAGGGCGGCTTCCTCGGCGGCAAGGGATCGGACGTGCACAAGGCGGCCGTCGTCGGCGACACGGTCGGCGATCCGTTCAAGGATACGTCGGGACCGGCGATGAACATCCTCATCAAGCTGATGAGCGTGGTGTCGCTGGTTCTCGCGCCGTGGTTCTTGGCGTAACGGCGCGATGAAGGCTGAAGGATGAAGGAGGGGAGGCCGCTCGGCCTCCCCTCTTTCGTTTCTCCCTGGCGTTCTGCAGCACACGCTTGCGGAGCAACACGAGTTTGGCCTGTACCTCCTTCAAGCGTGCTTCCAGGAAGGCGTAGTCGGTCGCAGTGATCGCCTCGAGATCCTTCGCGAGCAAGAGGTGATACATCGCTTCGTGACTCGATGCGATCGCCATCTCGAGGTAGCGGTTGAACTGCGCCTGCGAGTCGTGCCCGGCGCCCTCCGCGATATTGGCCGGGATCGCCGCGATCGACCGGCGGAGTTGGGACGACAGTCCGGGGTAGCGCCTCGTCATCGGGCCATCCGTGAGGCGGTACGTTCGGAGCGTCAGTTCGTGAGCCTTGGCCCACACGTTGAGACGGTTGAATGGGTACATGGGGCGACGATAGGCGACGCCGCGCCGTTCTCCGCATCGTTTCCCCGCAGGCGGTTATCTTTCAGCCTTCATCCTTCAGCTTCAATCCAGCCGTGCTAAGCCTCGGAATCGTCGGACTGCCGAACGTAGGCAAATCCTCCTTGTTCAACGCCCTCACGGCCGCCAAGGCCGAAGCCGCGAACTACCCCTTCTGCACGATCGACCCCAACATCGGCGTCGTCACGGTCCCCGACCCCCGCCTCGAAGCCCTGGCGAAGGTCGTGTCCCCCGAACGCACCGTCCCCGCCGCCGTGCAGTTCGTCGACATCGCCGGCCTCGTGAAGGGCGCCAGCAAGGGCGAGGGCCGCGGCAACGCCTTCCTCTCCAACATCCGCGAGACCGACGCGATCGTTCACGTCGTCCGCTGCTTCGACGACCCCGACGTCATCCATGTCGACGGCTCCGTCGACCCCGCACGTGACCGCGAGACGATCGAGTTCGAGCTCGCGCTCGCCGACCTCACCGTGGTCGAGAAGCGCCTCGACAAGGCCAAGCGCGCGGCCAAGACCGGCGACAAGGCCGCCGCCACCGAGGCCGCCGCGCTCGAGAAGGCGCATGCGCCGCTCGCCGACGGCAAGGCGCTCTGGCATGTCGCGCTCACCGACGAGGAGCGCGCGCTCCTCAAGCCGCTGCAGCTCCTCACGCTCAAGCCGATCCTCTACGCCGCGAACGTCACCGACGCCGAGCTCACCGGCGAGGAAGGCCCCCACGTCACGGCGTTGCGCGCCGCGATCGCCGCCGATCACGAGCCGGCCGAGGTCGTCACCTTCTCGGCGCGGATCGAGATGGAGCTCGCCGAGCTCGCGCCCGAGGACCGCACGGAGTTCCTCTCGTCGCTCGGGTTGGAATCCGCTGGGCTCGACCGCCTCATCCGTGGCGGGTATCACCTGCTCGGCCTACAGACCTACTTCACGGCGGGCGAGAAGGAGGTCCGCGCCTGGACCATCCACAAGGGTGACACCGGTCCCAAGGCCGCGGGCGTGATCCACTCCGACTTCGAGCGCGGCTTCATCCGCGCCGAGACGGTGGGCTTCGACGACTTCGTGCTGCTCGGAGGGTGGAAGGGCGCGAAGGAGAAGGGGGCGGTGCGCGCCGAAGGCAAGGAGTACGTGGTGCAGGACGGCGACGTGCTGCTCTTCCGCTTCAACGTCTGAGCCTGATCACCTGATCGGCGACCGACCGAGGCCGAGCGCGACGAGCGCCAATCGCGCCGGGCGCACCACCCGGTAGAGGGGCACGAGCGGGTCGGGGAGTCGCACCGCACGCCACTCCTGGAGCGTCGGATCGAACAGCGCCCGTGCGAGCAGTCGGAGCCGCGCGGCGCCGCCCACGGTCCAGTCGTAGTCCCACGAGAGCGGCGCCCGCCAGGCGGTCTCGCGCGCATCCCACCGCGCGCGCACCTGGGCGACCAGTCCCGGGAGCGCGGAGTCGGCACGCGACGCGCGCACGAGCCCATCCGGCAGCGGCAGGCCGAACCCTTCCGCCGCGAGCGCGCAGCCGAGCAGCAGCGCCCGTCCCCCACCGACCGCGCTCGCGCGCGACATCGCCGTCGGCAGTGCCGCCGGGTCGGCCTGCGCGACCGCCGCGAACACGGCCACGTCCTCGAGCGTGCTCCAGCCGTGCTTCGTCGCATGCTGGGCGAGCAGCAGGAGCGTGTCGGCCGCCGCGGGCACGCGGAGCTCGACTCCGCCGAGCCGCAGCGATCCCGCGCGCGCGAGCACCTCCTCCACGGGCAGCCGGCCCGCGTAGCGCTTCGCACTGAACTCCCAATGCAACTCGAGCAGCCGCGGCGCGGACTCGCGCTCGAGTTCCCAGGCCGCGAGTCCCCCGAAGATCGCCTCCTCCTGCCGCTCCGACATCGCATGCCGGCTGCGCCACCCGAGCGAGCGCGCCACCGCACGCGCGCGATGCCGGTCGGCCGGTCGCACGACGACATCGAGGTCGGCGAAGGAGCGCGTACCCGGATCCGACCAGGCAACGGCAGCGAGTGCGGGACCCTTCCACGCGAGTGACGGGACCCCGTCCGCCACGAGCGCCGCCGTGAGCCGACCCAGCGCATCGATCGCGGCCAGCGACTCACCGGCGATGCGGAAGGAGGCGTCCCGCATCTCCTGGAGCACGGCGGTGGGCACGACACCCGCCGGCAACGCGGAGACCGCCCGGGTCACGAGCGGCGTCAGTCGGTGCGCCTCGGCCGCGCACGAGAGCGCCGGCCAGTCCAGCACCGCGGCGGAGGCTTCACGGAGCGCCTCCGGTTGTGCGGACGTCAGCCGCGCGGCGACGGCCGCGCGCAGGAATCCGAGAGCCGCGCGGTCGGGAGTGACCAGCGGCTCATCCAGTACGGCGGAACCAGTTGCTGCCATCCTGTCGACCGGGTGCCCACAGATTGCGCCGGGTGAGGGCCGTCACATCGCCATGTACACGCAACGTCGGCGCCAGGTAGGCGGCCCGTCCGTGCGCGCGCGACGACTCCGCCGCCGGGTCCGCCGAGGGCTGCGAGTTCGCGCCTGGGTTCGATGGTGACATCCTGTCTCTCCCTGATTCGATCGGGACGTGTGCGTGGCGGTGACCACTGGTCGCCGGACGGAATTCCCTGCTGAATGGTAACGGTCAGCCGGCACGCGGTCCGCGCAGACTCTCCGCCCACTCCTCGACGCACCCGGCTAGCGACCCGATCCGTTCCGGGTCGGCGTGCGGGGTGATGCGCATCACCGGCACGTGCCGGACCAGCCCCCCGACCGCGCGCAGTTCCTGTGCGCGTTCCACATCATCCAGCAGGTAGTTCGTGTACGTGTTCGCGACGAGCCCGATGATCGCCTCGGCCCCGCCGCAGGACTCGATCCGCGGCGCCGACGCCTCTTCCGAGCGCGGCCCCAGCAGCAGCAGTCCTCCCAGCGGGACCGAGGTCCCTTGGAACCGCAGTCCGGAGCTGGCGACCGCCAACCCCCGCTTCTCCCATGTGGGCGAGAGCGCCGCCATCGGCGAGGCCGCACCGAACAAGAGGCGCTCGCTGTCCTCCCACAGGCGCACCTGATCGATCGCGGGGGTCGTCTCCCACCCGGGGAGTATCGGCCGCAGAACGAGGATGTCGTCGGTCACGAGCGGGTGGCCGCGCAGGACCAGCGCGGTCGCGGTGGTCGACTTCCCCGTCCCGCCGGGTCCCACGATCCCGATCGCACGACCTGCGATCACGACGGCGCTCGCGTGCAGCGCCAGGAGACCGCGGCGGCGCAGCGCGTACCCCATCACCGGACCGAGCAGGAACGTCATCGCGTCGTCGAGCGTGAGCGGCGCGTCCCAATCGGCCCAGACCTGGCGACCGTCGGTGGTGACGCTGAAACGGATCCCCTCCGCGTAGCGCAACGCGATCGCCGCCGCCTCGGGCAGGTCCCACACCGTGACGGTGGGCGTGTCGCCCACCTCGGCCTCGCCCGAATGCCGGTGCACCCGTGCCGTTCCGGTGCTCCACGGAGGGAGCGCGCCGAGCCTGACGACGATGTCGGGTTCACCGGTCGTGGCCAAGGGCAGGCCGGGGAGCGGGTCGGAACTGCGGATGCGCAGGCCGAACGCCGAATGATCAGGCACGCGCACCTCCGGGCTGCGCCAGCCATCGCGCGACCTCGAACACCCGCCACCCCGACACCACGTCCTCCGCCAGCGGCGCCTCCCGCAGCGCGCGACGCCATGCGGCGACATCGATCAGGTGATCCATCGGCGCCGCGAGCGGCCGGTCGGGGCCGCCGTCCGCTCGCCACCGTGCGACCGCGGCGTCGACCGATCCCTCGAGCGGCGTCTTCGGTCGCCGCAGCACCTCGTCCGGCAGGCGGCCGGCCATCGCGCTGCGCAACAGCTGCTTGCGCTGGCACCAGGGGATGGGCGGGACGGCGAAGACGTACGCGAAGAGCCGTGCGTCGAGCAGCGGCAACAGCACGGTGAGCGGTGCACCCGATGCGCTCGGATCGTCGAGCGCGAAGAGCGTCTCCCACACGGGCTGGCGGAATCCCCAGGTCGCGCGCGCGCGTGTCGGATGCCCGGGCGGCACCCCGGGGCGTCGCGTCCCATGCTTGGCGAGCATCTCGGGCCGCATCCACGCCGGCGGCGTCCACCAATCCGCCTCGCGGCGACGCCGCAGGGCCGGCAGTTGTCGCAGACCGACCCACGGACGCACACCGTGCGTGGCGCGGTACGCACGCCACGCGCGGGCCGTCTCACCCCACGGCAGGGTGCGCAACATCGTGAACAGGTCGGGCGGCGCGAGCAGCGCATCGCCGTCCTCGCCGTCAAACGTCACCGCTCCGAACTCCGCCAGGCGCCGGGCGATCCGGCGCCAGCGTGAGAACTCCGGCTCGTTGACCGGCTCCGGCGTGCGCAGCGTCGCATCGTCGCAGTGGGCGAGGAGGTCCGAGGCCTCCGTGTAGTGGATCTCCTGCGGCAGGTCGAGATGCCGCGCGACCCGCTCCGCCCATTCGCGTTCGTCCGACGGCGAGACGCGCTCGCTCGAGACCGTCAGCGCCCGCAGCGCGACCCCGGGCGCGCCACGCTGCGCGGCGACGGCGAGCGCCGGCGAGTCGAGTCCCCCGCTGAGCATGATGCTCGCGCGCGGCACGCGGAGGCGGTCGCGCACGGCGGTGTCGAGCAGCTCGTTGAAGCGCTCGGTGTAGTCGGCCTCGCGCGCATAGCGCAGGGGCGCCGGGACCGGGAACTCCCAGTGGCGCGACGGCGCGGCGGGTCCGCTGCGTCCCCACGCGAGTTGACCCGACGGCGGCACACGCCGCACGCCGCGGCGCGCGGTCCGTTCGGGAGCGACGATCGTCCCCGACCGCAGGAAGTCCGTGAGCGCCGCCTCGTCGGGCGTCGCGTCGACGCCAGGCAGTTCGAGCAACGCATCGATGTCGTTGGAGCAGGCCACGAACGCGCGCGTCTCGGCGACGAAGAGCGGCTTCACGCCGAACGTGCCGCGCGCCGCGACGAGCCGGCCGCGCGCGAGATCGAGTGCCGCGTACGCGAAGTCGCCGAGCAGCCGCGACGCCGCACCATCGCCCCAGCAGCGCATCGCCGAGGCGAGGAGGCGTGCATCGGTCGCGTCGGCCGGCGGATCGTCCCCGACGTCCCGGAGGTGCGCGCGCAGCCGCGTGCGATCGTCGAGCCGCAGGTCCGCCGCGATCATGAGGTCGCCGACGCGCAACGGCAGATCCTCCTCGGCGCCGATCGCGTCGGTGAAGGCCGTGTGCAGGGCGACGGCATCGGTGGCGTGGATCGTCGCGCCGCCCTCGGGACCGCGCATCGCGAGGCGCGCGCGCACGCGATCGAGCACCGCCGGCGCGAGCGCACCGCCGGCGCGATGCCAGCAGAGGAGGAAGCCGCTCACGGCGCGGACCCTGTCATCCGGGCCCCGTCACGCGGGCGGTTCGTCGAGGCGCGCGAGTTCGGCTGCGGTCCAGGCGAGCGCCGTGCGGGCGTCGACGAAGCGGGCGGGGTGGCGCACCCGCAGCAGCGCCGCGATCTCCTCGAGCGTCCGCGCGCCGTCGACGGCGTCGAGGAGATCGCGCTGCACGGCGAGTGCCTCGCCGACGCCGGGCACATGCGCCGCCGCGCGCCGTGCGCGTCGAGCAGCGGACAAGAGGCTCGTGCCGAGACTCGACTGCCGGGAGCGGCGCGGCGCCCTCCCGTCGGCCGGCGTGATCGTCGTCTCCCAGAGCCAGACGTAGTCGGTGCCGTCGTGCGTGGCGCGGAGGCGCACCGCCACACCGTCACCAGCGCGCACCGGTTCGCTGCACTCGAGCGGATACCAGCCACAGGCGTACACCGACCCGCCGGACTCCGGCCCGCTCGAGATCAGGGCGCCGCCGGCGAGTTCCGCCTCGAACCAGCTCGCCCATCCCTCGAGCACGCCATCGCGCTCGATCACGAAGGCAGCGCGCCCGTCGACATCGAGTCCGTCCACGGCGGTGAGGTCGATCGACGCCCAGCAGGCCGCCGGCGCGAGCGGATCGAAACCATCCGCATCGATGCGGCGCCAGCCGCGCCCGGCGCGCGTACGCACGTCATCGAGCGAGAGCGCTTCCGTGGGCTCCCCCACGGTGACGGGAGCGTCCCCGCCACCCGTCGCGCGCAGCGCCGCCGGCGCCACCATCAGCCGGTCGTGTCGCGCGACGAAGCGCGCGTCGGGCTTGAGGAGCCGCACCCGGGCATCGCGCAGGATGCCGAGTCTCCCGCCCAGCAGTGGCGAGCATCCGCGCAGGTCCTCGAGCAGGAGATCGGCGCGCACCGGCAGCTCGACCTCCGAGGCGCGGCACTGGAGGAAGGTGATCCGGTCGGCGACGCCGTGCCGCGCCGCGAGCGCGGGGCCGAGATCGATCGCGTCGTTCGGCTCGACCGCATAGACGTGGGCCGCTCCCATCCGGGCGGCCTCGACGGAGAAGTAGCCGAAGCCGGCGCCGAGTTCGAGCACCACGTCGCCCGGGCGGATCGCCGCCCGGAGCGCTCGCGTGTAGGCGGACGTACGGCGGTGATCGTCGATCATCGCCAGGTAGTCCGACAGCGCGTACACTCAGCCCGTCCGTCGGCCCATGAAGTTGTCCATCAGTCCCTTCATGGAGACCGTGGCGGTAAGCGTCGTGACCACGCCGAACCGTCCGAGGCGCGGCGGCAGGTATGGTGCGCGCTTCGGTGAGGAGACCGGCGAGTACGCTGGTGGCCCTTCGGTACGATCGTTCATGGGGCGCATCCGGCGGCGGGAACCTGCCAATCATCGGCCGCGATGCGCGGCACGAGCAACGTGACCACAATCTGCCCGCCCGACGACGTGAGCGTCAACCGCCGAGCGTCCTGCTCAGCCCGTCCGCCGGTTGTTCAGTCCGTCCCTTCTCCCGCGGTTCGAGTTCCGCTCGGTGAGACCGGACGCGCGTCCGAACGTCACCAGCCGCGGAGGTCGATAGACGAGCTTCTTGATCGGGGCCCGGATGGGTCGTGCCAGCAGCGCCTGCATCGGCGATCCGCGTGTTGTCCGCTCCGCTCGGGAGTGGGATGGTCCGACCGAGCACGAATGGCACCGGGCCGTGCGCGAAAGCTGTCGGAACGCCGACCGCGGCGCAGTCAGGGGTATCACGTCGTGCCGGTCTCGCCCCCGAGTCGCACGAGTCCGTGCCCGGCCATCTCGCCGGCGAGCGCGCACAGGTCGGCGAACGCCCGCTCCTCCTCGACCTCGAATTCGGAGACGATCGTCGCCGTGACCTCGCCGAGGGTGGTCGGCTGCTGCACGAGCGACCAGATCCGTGCCCCGACGCCGTCGAGTCCGAAGTAGACGCCCTCGCGCATGGAGAGGATCACCACCTCCGAACTGAGTTCGGCCGACGCCTGGTCGTCCGACGCCACGATCGGCGTCGCGCGCGTGAGGGCGACGGCACTCACCGGCGGGGCGCGCGCGACCGCGCGACGGAGAGCGTGCTGGCGTGGGTCATCGGGGGCAGTCTACATTCGGCGCGCCACCTCTCGCAAATGGAGTCGCGATGTTCCTTCGCCCGCTACTCGTGACCGGGCTCGCCTGCGCGCTGGGCGCACCGGGCGCACTCGGCGCCCAGACGCCGGAACCCACGGCGCTCGCCGCCGCCCGCGCCGCCTGGGAGCGCAACCCCGAGGACGTCGACTCGATCATCTGGTACGGCCGCAGGCTGGGGTACACCGGCGCCTTCCAGGAGGCGATCGACGTCTACACCGCCGGGCTGCTCCTCCATCCCTACGAGCCGCGACTGCTCCGCCATCGGGGCCACCGCTACATCTCGCTGCGGCGATTCCCGTGGGCGATCGCCGACCTCGAGCAGGCGCGCGCCGTGGTGCTGATCGAACCCGACCAGGTCGAACCCGACGGCCAGCCCAATGCCCGCGGCATCCCAACGAGCACGCTGCACTCCAACATCCGCTATCATCTGGCGCTGACGTACTTCGTCACCGGGGCGTACACTCAGGCGCTCCCGATCTGGGAGGAGGATGTCCGCCTCGCCAGCAACATCGACACGCACGTCGCGTCGACCTACTGGCTCGTGCTCACGCTCGCGCACCTCCGGCGGGAGCAGGCGGTCGCCGCGGCGCTCGCCCCGGTGAAGGCGGAGTGGGACGTGATCGAGAACGGCAGCTATCTCCGATTGCTGCTCTGGATGAGGGGCGACCTGGCGGAATCCGCGCTCCTGCCCGCGGGCGCGTCGGCGCTGGAACGGCAGACGATCGGCAACGGCGTCGGCCAGTGGCATGCCGCCCATGGGCGGACCGCGGAAGCACGGGCGGCATGGGAGAAAGTGCTCGCCACCGGCCCCTCGGCGAGCTTCGGCTACATCGCGGCGGAACAGGCGCTGGCCCGGTTGACTAAGCCCTGAAAAGGCAGTAGCTTGCGGGGCTTTCCACATATGGCGTTCCCGTGTCCGGCACCGAGGCCGACATCTCCGAACGCCACTCTCCTCCTGCGTAGGCAACCCGCAGGGGGCGATCACGACCAAAGGGAGGATTGCCGCATTGTCTCGTGCATACGAGGCGGTGTACATCTTCGATTCCGTACTCGAAGACACCGCCATCGCTGAGAAGCTGGAGAAGCACCACGCCCTTCTCGGCACCAAGGACCCCGTCACGCTCGACATCTGGGGTCGCCGCCAGCTCGCCTACAAGATCGGCTCCAAGGACACCGGCTACTATGTGGTCGCGCGGTTCTCGGCCGAGGGGAAGGCCCTGCCGGAGTTCGAGCGTTCGCTCAAGCTCGACGACAGCGTGATCCGTTATCTCATCTCGGTGCACGAGCACGAGCTCGGCGCGCCCCCGATGACCGAAGAGCAGCTCGCTGCGCGCCGCGCGCGTGATGGCGACGACGACGACGACGAGGACTAGACCATGCGCCGACCCAAGAAGACCTGCCCGGTGACCGAGGCGGGGATCCGTTTCATCGATTACAAGGACGAGCGCTTCCTGAGCCGCTTCGTGACGGACACCGGGAAGATCCTCCCGAGCCGTCTGTCCGGCGTGGACGCCCGTCACCAGCGTCAGCTGGCCAAGGCGATCAAGAAGGCGCGTTACCTCGCGCTCATCCCGTACACGCGCAGCCAGTCGGCGCAGTAAGGACGGCGTGACCGAGGTCGAGGGAGCGGCCCCCGCGCACGAGCGGGGATGGTGGGGTCCGATCCTCGCGGTGCTCTTGCTGGTGCTGGTGTCCACGCTCTCCGCGGTGCGGATCGTGATGCCGGTGGAGGATGCCCTGCTCCTGCTCGCCCCGGTGACGGCGGCGTGCGCGGTGGCCGGGTGGCGGACCGGGGGGAAGCTCCCGCTCGCCGTCCTCTGGACGACCTTCGCGGTCTGGGTGGTGTGGCGGGCTCCGGGTCCTCCCGGGCTCTTCCTCGACTTCGCCCGCGGATGGGCTGTCCTGCTGGCGCTCGCATTCGGTGTGACGGCGGCCTCGGGAGTGGGCGAGGGTTTCCTCTCCAAGGCGCTGATCGCGCTGGCCGCGGCCCTGCTGCTGGGGGTCGCGACGCTCGTGGTGGTGCCCGGCGGCCTTGCGGGCGCGGCCGAGCTGGTGCGAGGTGAGGTGGGACGTCGCGCGATCGAGGCGACGCGGGAATGGCAGGAACTGACCGGAACGCCCGAATGGACCGACCTGGTCCGAGAGTCGCCCGGTTGGGGGGTCTACTCCGAGACGGTGGAGAAGCAGCTCGCGGAGCTGCCACGCATCGCGCTCCGGTACTACCCTGCCCTGTTCGCATTGCAGTCGCTGGCGGTGCTGGCGATCGGTTGGGCGGTCTACCACCGCGTGGGTCGGGCCCGACTGGGACCGCCCCTCTCGAGACTCCGCGAGTTGCGGTTCAACGAGCTGCTGGTCTGGGGCGTGGTGGCCGGGTTGACGCTGGTGGCGCTGCCGTTCCCCGGATCGGTGCGCGACGCAGGGCTCAACCTCCTGTTGTTCTTCGGCGTCCTGTTCGCGTTGCGCGGACTGGGCGTGCTGGTCTGGTTCCTTGCGCCCGGTCGGATGATGACGGTGGTCCTGTTCGTGTTCTCCGTCATCTTCTGGCCGGTCGTCGTGCTCGTGTCCGCCGGGTTGGGTCTCGGCGATACCTGGTTCGATTGGCGCCGCGCGTCGCGGCAACGATCCCAACGTTCGGAGTGAACAATGGAAGTGATCCTTCGGCAGGCTGTGGACAATCTCGGACATCCCGGTGACATCGTGGACGTCTCGTCCGGCTTCGCCCGCAACTTCCTGCTCCCGCGCGGCATCGCCTACGAGGCGACCCCGGGGAACAAGAAGCGTATCGCGCAGGAGAAGGGACGCCTCGAGGCCGCCGAGAACGCGCGCCGCGACGCGGCCTCGCAGATCGCCAAGCGCCTCGAAGAGGTCTCGCTGACCTTCTCGGCCAAGGTCGGCGAGGAAGGCAAGCTCTTCGGGTCGGTGACGACGGCGGACATCGCCCACCAGCTCGAGGCGCAGGGGTTCACGGAGGTCGAGAAGCGCATGATCGACCTGCACGAGCCCATCAAGGCGCTCGGCGTCTACAAGGTGGCGATCCGGCTCCACGCCGACGTGAAGCCCGAGATCAAGGTCTGGGTCATCAAGGCCTGATCGCGGTCGGCTCGCGACACGCGAAGGCGGCTCCCCGCGGGGGGCCGCCTTCGTCGTTCACACCGGCGTCACCGCGGCGTCCAATGCCCGGCCGACCCGCTGAAACTTGCGCTGGGGAGGGCACTCCGGAACCTTTCGGCGTCGGACGGGTTCGCTCCCTTAACATCCTGCACAGAATCGATGGTCACCGCTCCTGCCGAAGTGCTCCGTTCCGCGCGACATGCCGCCCAGGTCCTCGTGGACAGCAAGGCCAACGACGTGGTCATGCTCGATCTCCGCGAGGTGACCGACATGGCCGACTACTTCATCATGGCCAGCGGGACCTCGGACACGCACGTGCGCGCCACGGCGCAGCACGTGATCGAGGAACTGCGGAAGGAAGGGATGACCGTCCAGTCGGTCGAAGGGTTCGAGAGCGGGCGCTGGGTGCTGCTGGACTACGTCGATTTCGTGGTGCACGTGTTCCATCCGGCGTTGCGTTCGTTCTATCAGCTCGAACGGCTCTGGGGCGATGCCCAGGCCGTGGCCGTTTCCGCCTAGGGAGTCCGCATGCGCCGAGTCGCCCGTCTGCTCGCCCTCTTCGCCCTCGCGTCCGCGCCGCTCGCGGAGCCACTCGCTGCGCAGGGCACGTACTTCGGGCAGAACCAGGTCCAGTTCCGGCAGTTCAAGTGGCAGGTGCTCAAGACCGAGCACTTCGACGTCCACTACTACCCGGAACTCGCGGACGCCGCGCGCTACACCGGCATGATGGCCGAGCGAACGTACGCGCGGCTGAGCCGCCTGCTGAGTCATGAGTTCAAGGAGCGCAAGCCGATCCTCATCTACGGTTCGCGCACCGAGTTCGCGCAGAACAACGTCACCGGTGACCTCGGCGAGGGCACGGGCGGCGTCACCGACGCGCTCCGGCAGCGCAACATGTTCTTCTTCGCCGGCGACCTGGGCGAGGCGGAGCACGTGCTCGCGCACGAGATGGTGCACGTCTTCCAGTACGACATCTTCGCGCAGGGCCGTGCCGGCAACGGGATGCAGCAGCTCTCCGCCGTCGCGCCGCCGCTCTGGTTCGCCGAAGGCATGGCCGAGTACCTCTCGATCGGTCCCCGGCATCCGTACACCGACGCGATCATGCGGGACGCGGCGCTCAACGGCGACATCCCGACGATCGAGGAGATGACCGATCGCCCCGACTCCTACTTCCCCTACCGGTTCGGCGAGGCGCTCTGGCAGTACGTCGGCCGGCGCTGGGGGGACGAGGTGATCGGCGAGATCATGCAGGCCACGCCGAGCCTCGGTGTGGACCGTGCCTTCCGGCGCTTCACCGGCATGGACCTCGAGGACCTCAGCGAGGAGTGGAAGGAGGACGTGCAGACGCGCTACCTCCCGCAGGTCGCGACGCTCGAGCGCCCGCGTCGCGTCGCCGGCCCGCTGCTGAACGAGCGCCGCACCGGCGGCATCATCCCGATCTACGTCGCGCCCTCGCTCTCGCCCGACGGCAAGCGGATCGCCTACATCTCCACCGGATCGCTGCTGCGGGCGGAGGTCTTCCTCGATCTCTACCTGGCCGACGCGACCACCGGCAAGCGCCTCGCGCGCCTGACCAAGAGCACCCTCGACCCCGAGTTCGAGGAACTCCGCTACCTGTATTCACAGGGAGCCTTCTCGCCGGACGGCCGTCAATTCGCGTTCACGGCGCAGCGGAAGGGGAAGGACGTGCTGTACATCTACGACCTGCGCCGCAAGCGCGTGACGGGCCGGATCGACACGCCGCTGCAGGCGATGGTCGGCCCGAGCTTCTCGCCGGACGGGCGCAAGATCGTCTTCAGCGGCGCCCAGGGCGGGCTCTCCGACCTCTACATCGTCGACAGCGACGGCAAGAACCTCACGCGGCTGACCAACGACCCCTACGGCGACCTCATGCCGCAGTGGTCACCGGACGGACGGCAGATCGCGTTCGTGAGCGAGCGCGGCCCGCAGACCGACCTCGCCACGCTGAACCTCGGCGAGTGGCGCGTGAGCCTCTACGACCTCGAGAAGGGTGAGGCGACGGTCATTCCCGGGCAGGACGGCAAGAACCTGAATCCGATGTGGGCGCCCGATGGCCAGTCATTGGCCTTCATCTCCGACCGCACCGGGATCCCGCAGATCTTCCTCTACGACCTCGCCGACCGCGAACACTACCAGCTCACCAAGTTCATCGGCGGCGTGCTCTCGGTGACCGAGAGCAGCCCGGTCATGTCGTGGGCGCGCGAGGCCGACAAGCTCGCGTTCACGTACCATGATGCCGGCGACTTCACCATCTGGAGCGTGGTCAATCCGCGCCAGCTCAAGAAGGAGCCGTTCCGCACGGCGGCCGTGGTCGCCGCGGGCGACGCGCTGCCGGGCACACCGGTCGCACCCTCCGGCGTGAGCGACGCCGCACGCGCCGGCGCCGCGATCACCGAACTGGCCCGCACCATGTCCGACAGCATCGCCGCCGCGAAGGCGCTGGCGGCGGCCGCGGCGAACCCGCGATCGCGGTCGGTCTACCGCGCCGGCGACGGGCTCCGCTTCTCGGGGGTGTTGCCGAGCAGCGAGTCCTCCGGCCTCTCGGTGGCGGCGCTGCTCGACAGCGCGAATCTCGCGCTCCCCGATCCCGCGACCTTCACGTCGGTGCCGTACAGCGGCTCGCTGAAGCCGGAGTACGTGGCACGACCGGCGGTCGGCTACGCACAGGACAACTTCGGCCGCGGCGTCTACGGCGGCACGGCAATCGTGCTCGCCGACATGGTCGGCAACAAGCGCCTCGCGCTCGCGGGCGGCATCAACGGCCGCGTGAGCGAGGCCCAGTTGTACGCCGAGTACACCAACCTCGGCGGGCGGCTGCAGTATCAGGCGGGGCTCGGCCAGCAGCCCCTGTTCTTCTACGCCGGCGGCACACAGACCGGGAGCGGCGGCCAGTTCCTGCAGTCGCAGGTGCTCGCGCGCTACATCGTGCGCAACGTCTTCGCGAGCGGGATCTACCCGCTCAACCGCTTCGCCCGGTTCGAGTACGGCGCGTCGTTCAACAACATCGACCGCGCCTTCATGTACATCAGCCAGGGCGTGGACTACAACGCCGGCTTCGCCACGGGTTTCTACCTCGACTCGATCGTCAACCAGGCGTCGCTCAACTACGCGTCGCCGTTCGTGGCCTACGTGAAGGACAACGCGCTCTTCGGCGCGACGGGCGGCATCTACGGCCAGCGCTACCGGTTCGGGATCGAACGCATCATGGGCAACGTCGAGTGGACCGCGTACACGGCCGACTACCGCCGCTACGACGCGATCCTCTTCAACTTCCTGACCCTCGCCACCCGCGTCTCGGCGAACGTCTCGGTCGGCCGGGACGAGAGCGAGTTCCCCAAGTACATCGGGCGGCCCGACTTCATCCGCGGCTATGACCGAGAGTACTACGCCGGCGACTGCGGCACGTCGGCGGCCGATCCCACCGCGTGCGGTGCCGGCCAGCTCCTCGGCAGCCGCGTCGCGTTCGCCAACCTCGAGCTGCGTTTCCCGCTCGTGCGGCGCTTCGACCTGGGCGTCCTGCCGATCTCGCTGCCGCCGGTGGACGGACTCTTCTTCTACGACTTCGGCGTGGCCTGGTCGGCGGGACAACAGCTCTCGCTCACGCGGCCGGACAACTATGACTTCAACCAGCAGCGCTACCCGCTGCGCAGCTACGGCTTCGGGATCCGGCTCAACCTGTTCAACATCGCGCTCCTGCGCTGGGACTACTCGATCCCGCGCGACGGTTCGCTCAACCGCGGCTACTGGTTCTGGACCCTCGGGCAGTCGTTCTGATGCGCCCGATCCGCTAAGTTGCACGGGTGCGCGCCACCCGCCTCCTGCTCCTCGCTCTCGCCGTCGCGGCCTGCGGCGAGACGCGTCTCACGGCCACCTCCGTCCCGACCGGCGTCGGACCCGACGCCATCCTCCTGCGCGTGCCGCGCGAGGGAGGCGTCGTACGTGCTTACCGCGCCGGGCGCGACAGCGTCCTCTGGACGTCGAGCGGTGCCGCCCCCGCGACCGCCGCGCTCATCGGCTTCGATGATTTCCAGAGTGTCGTGCTGGGTCGCGGCGCGGACGGACATGCGTTCGCGGTCGACCTGCGCCTCGGGGCCGTGCAGGCACTCGGCAAGTCGGTCCTCGCCGGCGTCGTGAGGACGGAGGGGGGCTCGGTCTTCGGGCTGGATCCCCAGGGCAACATCCTTCGCCTGACCTCGGTCGGGACCTGGAACTGGAAGCCGCCGCATCGCGCCGACGAGATGGTGCCGACGCCCGACGGTGCGCTGATCATCGTGCAGAACGGGAACGGACGGACGCGGGTGAGCCGGCTCATCCCGCCGGAAGCGCGCCTGACCGACTCGACGGAGTTGCCGACGAGCGACGCCGTGCTGCGCACCTCGATCGGTGACCGCCTCTGGTTCGTGACCGACAGCGGCCTCATCGCCGTGCGCACGCGCGACCTCACGCGCGCGCTCGTGGTGCGCATCGCCGACCCGATCGCGGCCATGGAGGCGACGCCGAGCGGCGACCGCCTCTTCCTCGCGACGCACAAGCCCTCGCTCCGCGTGATCGACCGGTTCGCGGAACGCGAGATCGGCCGGATCCCGCTGCCGGCGCCGGCGCTCGCGATGCGCATGGATCCCGATGGCCGCTACCTGCTGGTCCGCGTCGCCGACTCCGACTCGATCCATGTCGTCTCGATCGGCACCTCGCGCGTGATCACCAGCATCGCCGGCGCCTGGCGCGAGGACCTGCCGGTGGTGACCCCCGACGGCCGCGTGCTCGTGGCGCGCGGCGACGACGTGATCCACGTCGACGCAGAGACCGGCCGCGAGCGCCTGCGCTACAGTGGTGGCGCGGCCGATGTCTGGTTGCAGGTGCGCTGGAACGGCTTCCGCCCTCGCGCGGCCGGACTCGACAAGCCGGTGGCGTTCGAGGAATACGTGGCCGACTCCGCCGCCGCCGACAGCGCCCTCGCGGCGATGATGGCCGCGCGCTATGGCGACGTCACGAGTCAGCCGCTCGCGCCCCCGCCGGTCGAGGAGAAGCCGCGTGCGCCCCTGCCCTCGGGCGGACGACAGGGCGAGGTCTGGACCGTCTCCTTCGCGACACTCCTCGCCGAGGATCGGGCGCGCGAGATGGCCGAGCGCATCCGCGTCGATGGCCGCGCGGCGCGCGTGATCGCCGGGTCGCGCGACGGCATCGCGATCTGGCGCGTGGTGATGGGGCCGTACGACAATCGCGATGACGCCGAGCGCGCGGGCATCGCGTCCCGCCTCCCGTACTGGGTCTTCGAGGGCGCGCCATGATCCACGCCCCCGTGCCGCCCGAGAGCTGGGCGGCCGAGGGCGCGCGGACGGCGGGAGCGCTCGAGGAGGTCGCGGCGGCGCTCGTGATCGGCGCCGACCCCGCCATCGCCGCCCTCGTCGCCATCGCGATCGCGCGCGCGCAACGTGGCGACCGACGTGTCGCGGTGGCCGACCTCGTGGGCGACCTCGGCGCGCTCGGCGGTTCGCCACCGGTCGGTGCGGACGGTGCGCCGCCACCGGGGCTCCTCGACTGCATCCGCGACGGACTGCCGGTGTCGGAGATCGCCCGCCCGCTCTGCGAGGACGGCAGGATCTTCATCCTCCCGTCCGGTGGTCCGGGTGTGGGGGAGCGACTCGTCCTCGAGAGTGCGCGCTGGCCGCGGCTCGTGGCCGGCTTCCGCGAGGTCGACGCCCTGCTCCTCCTCGT
Organism: Gemmatimonadota bacterium; assembly: GCA_021413975.1. Lineage (GTDB taxonomy): Bacteria > Gemmatimonadota > Gemmatimonadetes > Gemmatimonadales > Gemmatimonadaceae > Pseudogemmatithrix. Next base: position 114,663 of record JAIOPJ010000016.1, on the reverse strand, counting down.
GGTCGCGGCGAACGCGCCGGGCCTCCCGACGCTGCTCGGCGCGGTCGATGGCGTGATCGCGGTCGATCTGCCACCGGTGCTGGCGCGGACCTTCCCGTTGCTGGCGACCGTCGACCGGCCCGAGCCGGAACTGCTTCCGGTGCGGCCGCTCCCGGATCGGCCGCCTCGGCGCGCACGTGGGCGCCGGTGGGCGTGGGTGCTCGCCGCCCTCGCGCTGATCGCGGCCGGCGGTCTCGGACTGCTCGAGTGGCGAGCGCGCGCACGCGCCGGCGCGCAGCCCCCGGCCGACGCGACAGGCGCGACAGGCCGAGGCGGCCCGGCGCTCGGCGGCACTGGGACGCCCGCGCAAGGCGTGCGAGCCGTCGACTCGCTGGCCGGCATCACCGACACGATCACCCTCGGGTCCGTTGTCAACCCCGATGACTCGACGAATGCCACGGGATTCACCGTCGAACTCGTAGCGGCGAATACCCTCGCGGGTGCAAATTCAGGGTTGGCAATGCGCGGGGTGGATCTGCCCGCGCCGACCCTGACCCCTGTCCTGCTCGGCGCGGACGGACGGCCGTGGTACCGCGCCCTCACCGGCGCGTGGCATGCGCGCTCTGAGGCCGAGTCGTTCCTCGCGACACTGCGGGAACGCGGGCTCGTGCGGGACGATGTGGGACGGGTGCTGCGCGCGCCGTACGCGCTCCGACTCGTGGAGGGCATGCCGTCGGCGCAGGTGACCGCGGCGATCGCACAGTGGGAGGCCCGCGGCATCTCCGCGTACGCATTGCTGCAGGACGATGGACGCGCCAGCCTCTTCGCGGGCGCCTTCGAGACCCCCGGCCAGTCCGTGCTCGTTGCCTTGTCGCTCCGCGACATCGGCGTCGCGCCCGTGCTGGCCTTCCGAACCGGGAGAATGTTCTAAGTGCGGTTGACCAAGCTCGAATTGCATGGATTCAAGTCGTTCGCGGACCCGACCTTCCTCACCTTCGAGCCCGGGGTGACGGCGATCGTGGGCCCGAACGGCTGCGGCAAGTCCAACGTCTCGGACGCGGTGCGCTGGGTGCTCGGTGAGCAGCGCGCGCGGCTGCTGCGCGGCGCGAAGATGGAGGAGGTCATCTTCCAGGGGTCGTCGGCGCGCCGCGCGGTGAACATCGCCGAGGTGTCGCTGCACTTCGAGAACGAGGACGGTTCCCTCCCGGTGCCGTTCAAGGAGGTCGTCATCACCCGCCGGCTCTCGCGCTCGGGTGAGAGCGAGTACTTCCTCAACCGGGCGCCCTGCCGCCTGCGCGACATCCACGATCTCGTGCGCGGCACCGGCCTGGGCGCCGACTCGGGCGTGGTGATCGAGAGCCGCATGATCGACGCGCTCCTCTCGGACCGCCCCGACGACCGTCGCGAGCTCTTCGAGGAGGCCGCCGGCGTGGGTCTCTACCGCGATCGTCGCCGCAGCACCGAGCGCCAGCTCGAGGCCACGCGTGCCGACCTGCTGCGCATCGACGACCTCACGTCGGAGGTGCAGACGCAGGTGCGTTCGCTCCTGCGCCAGCGCCGCCGCGCCGAACGGCATGCCGAGATCACCACGCGCCGCTTCGCGGTGGAGCTCACGCTCGCGTCGCGCGAGATGGCCTCGTGGCATGAGGAACTGACCGGACTGGAGGAGAAGCTCGGCACCCTGCGCGAGGCGCTCCCCGCCGCGCAGCAGGCGGTGCGCGACGCCGAGGCCGCGCGCGATGCGTCGCATGCGGCCCGCGCCGCCGCCGAGACCGCGCGGCATGAGCGTGCCGCCGTCGCGGCGACCGCACGACAGGCCGTGCTCGAGCTCCAGCAGCAGCTCGCGGTGGCCGAGGAGCGCCATCGCAACGCGCTCACGCGCCGCGAGCGTGCGGCCCAGGAGCGCGCCGAGGGCGCGGCCTTCGGCGACCGTGTTCGGACCGAGTTCGAGACCGCCCAGCAGGACGAGCAGCAGTGCGCGTTCGCCCTCGAGTCGGCGGCGAACGCGCTGGCCGAGAAGGTCGGCGCCGAGGACGTCGCGCGCGGCTCCGTGATGAGTGCCCGCACCGCCGCCGACGATGCCGACCGCGTGGTGCGCGAGCTGCGCGACCGCGTGCGACGCCTGGAGCTCGATCGCGAGAACGCCGAGCGTGAACTCGCCGAGGTCGCGCAACGCACCGAAGCGCTGCTCACCGAGCATGAGGCCCTCGCCTCGCGACTCTCGCTCGCCGAGCGCGAGCTGGGCGGCGCCGACGAGTCCCTCGCGATGGCCCGCGAGATGGCGGCCGCTGCCGAGAACGCGCTCGACCAGGCCCGGGCTGCCGCGCGCGCGGCGCGCGACGCCGAGGCGGCGGCGCGCGCCGACGTGCGCCGCGTCGAAGAGGAGCACACCGCGACCCAGGGCAAGCTCGCCGCGCTCGAGGGTCTCGAGCGCGAACGTGTGGGCCTCGCTCCCGCGGCCGCGCGCCTGTTGCGCGAACGCGAGCGCTTCGGCAGCGAGGCCGTGCTCGGCCCGCTCTCCGACTTCATCGGCGCCGACACCGCGATCGCCTCGCAGGTGGAGCGCTTCCTCGGGGCCACGGTGCACGCCGTCGTGGTGCGTGACCGCGCGGCGGCCGACGCCGTGCGCGCCTGGCATGCCGAGGCGAACCCCGGCGCGCTGCTGCTCCTCCCGCTCGACGCGGTGAGCGGCAATGGCGTCTCGGGCGACGCCGACGGACTCGGCGCGCGCGTGCGCGCCGACGGCGCGGCGGGCGGCTGGGTGCGCGCCCTGCTCGGTCGCGTGCACGCCACGAGCGACGGCAACGGTTTCGTCGACGCGCGGGGCGCCGTCTGGCTCCCGGCGCGCGAGGCCGGCGCAGGCCCGCTGCGGCGCCGCGCCGAGCTCGAGGAGCTGCGACTGCTGCTCGGCACGATCGAGGTGCGTCGCGCGGCCGTGCAGGCCGCCGCGCAGCAGGTGCACGACGAAGTGGTGCGCGCCGAGACCGCGGCCTCGCAGGCGGCGGACGAGACGGCGACCGCGCAGCAGGCCGCGGCACAGGCCGCACAGGTGCGCAACGAGCGCGATCGTGTCCGCGATCGCGCCGCACGCGAACTCGCCGACGCCGTCGCGCTGCGTGAGCGTCTCGCGGGCCGGCACAACGAGCTCGGCGAGCGAGTGACGGCGAGCATCGCCGCGCAGGAGCAGACGACGCAGCAGCTCGCCGACGCCGACGACGCCGCCAACGGTGCCCGCGCGCTCCTGGTCGCCGCCGACCGGATGCAGGACGAGGCGCGCGAGGCGCGTGCCGCGCACCAGGTGGCGCACGCGCAGGCCGAGGCACGACGGCAGGTCGCGACCGAACGCCGCGAGCGCCTCGACCGCGAACGCGAATCGGCGCTGAGCCGGCTCGCCGCGCTCGAGAAGGAGCTCGCCACGCTCGCCGAGCAGGACGGGCACCTCGAGGAGCAGATGTCCGTCTGGCAGCAGGAGATCGCCGCCCGGCGCGCCACGCAGGCCGAGGCCGATCAGGCGCTCGCGCTCGCCGAGGAGGGGGTGCGTGCCGCCGATGGCGCGCTCACCGAGGCCGACCACGCCCTCGATGCGTCGCGCCGCTCGGCCGACGAGGGAGCCCAGGGTCTGCACACCGCCGAGCTCCGGTTCGCCGAACTCTCGGGCAAGCGGGCCGCGGTGAAGGAGCGCCTCGAGGCCGAATGGCGTCGTCCGCTCGACGAACTGATGACCGGCTACACGGTCGTGGAGGCCGAGGAGGACGCGCTGCGGACCGAGGCCGAGGAGCTGCGCAAGCAGATCGAGCAGCTGGGTCCGGTGAATCCGCTGGCGATCGAGGAGCACGAGGAGGAGACCAAGCGCCTCGAGTTCCTCACGACCCAGCGCGCCGACCTCTCGGAGGCGCAGGTCAAGCTGCACGCGGCGATCAAGGAGATCGACATCACCGCGCGCGACCTCTTCCTCGCGACGTTCGCGCAGGTGCGGGCGCACTTCCGCGAGATCTTCATGACGTTGTTCGGCGGCGGCGAGTGCGACCTGCGCCTCGAGAACCCCGATGCTCCGCTCGACTGCGACATCGAGATCCACGCGAGCCCGCGCGGCAAGCGGACGCAGCGCATCCACCTGCTCTCGAGCGGCGAGCGCGCGCTCGTGGCCCTCTCGCTGCTCTTCGGCATCTTCCTCACCAAGCCGAGCCCGTTCTGCCTGCTCGACGAAGTCGACGCGCCGCTCGACGACCAGAACATCGGCCGGTTCGTGAAGATGCTCAACCAGTTCAAGAAGAACACGCAGTTCATCGTGATCACGCACAACCCGCGCACGACGACCGAGGCCGCGGACGCGGTCTATGGCGTCACCATGCAGGAGCCCGGGGTGTCGTCGCTCGTGAGCGTCCGGATGAACGGCCGCGCGGTCGACGACGGCGAGCAACTCGCCGGCATGCTCGCCGAAGAGTCGACTCCCGCCACCGCCTGAGGCGCCGACGATGCTGGTGGTGATGAAGCAGTCCGCGACCGAGGCCGAGATCGCCCGCGTCTGCGACTGGATCCGGGAGCGGGGCTACACGCCGCAGCCGATGCCGGGCGCCCAGCGCACGGCGATCGGCCTCGTGGGCAACGACGGCCGCGTGGACGGCTCCCCGCTCGAGGACATGGTGGGCGTCGCCGAGGTCATCTACGTCTCGAACCCGTACAAGCAGGTCTCGCGCGAGTGGAAGCCCGAGAACACGCTCGTGACCATCGCGCCGGGGGTGGTGTTCGGCGGCCGCGACGTGCCCGTCATCGCCGGCCCCTGCTCGGTGGAGAACGAGGCCCAGATCGTCGCGTCGGCGCGCGCCGTCAAGGCGGCCGGTGCGGTCGCGCTGCGCGGCGGCGCCTTCAAGCCGCGCTCGTCGCCCTACTCCTTCCAGGGGCTCGGCAAGAAGGGACTCGAACTCCTCGCCCTCGCCAAGCGCGAGACGGGGCTCGCGATCGTCACCGAGGCGATGGACGACGAGGGCGCGCACCTCGTGGCCGAGTTCGCCGACTGCCTGCAGATCGGCGCCCGCAACATGCAGAACTACTCGCTGCTCAAGACCGTCGGCAGGATCGGCAAGCCGGTGCTCCTGAAGCGCGGCATGGCCGCCACCATCCAGGACCTGCTGCTCTCGGCCGAGTACATCCTCGCCGAGGGGAACACGCAGGTGATCCTCTGCGAACGCGGCCTGCGCAGCTTCGACACGGCCTCGCGCAACCTCTTCGACCTCACGGCGATCCCGATCGTGCAGCAGCTCTCGCACCTCCCGATCGTCGCCGACCCGAGCCATGGCACCGGGCGCCGCGACAAGGTCCTGCCGATGGCGCGCGCGGCCGTGGCCGCCGGCGCCGACGGCGTGATCATCGAGGTGCACCCGCAGCCCGAGAAGGCGATGAGCGACGGCGCGCAGTCGCAGACGCCCGACCAGTTCACCGAGACCATGCGGCAGTTGCGGCGCGTGGCCGATGCCATCGGGCGGAGCATCACCGGCGCGGCGCTCGGCGTGCTCCTCGCCGCGATGGCGGTGCTCCCGGCGCGGCCCCTTCAGGCGCAGTCCGACCTCAGGGCCCCCGCCGCCACGGCCCCGCGCAGCGACTCGGCGTCCCTCGCGCTGCTCGAGCGTGCCGGCAAGGCCTACAAGGGCGCACGCACGCTGCGAGCCGCATTCACTCAGGAGCTCGTGAATCCGCGCACGCGGACCAACCTCCGCAGCTCCGGGGAGTTCTTCCAGAAGGGCGCACAGCTCTTCTCGTTCAGGTTCAGTGCGCCGGCCGAGGACCGCATCGTCTCCGACGGCCAGGTGCTCTGGCTCTATTCACCGAGCACGGCGCCCGGACAGGTGTTCAAGATGCCGCGCGCCGCCGGGGCCGGACTCGACCTCGCGTCGTCGGTGCTGACGGAGCCGGCCAGGCGCTACATCGTGACCGCCGCCGGCGACACGCTGCTCGACGGACGTCCGGTGCGCGGCATGCTCCTCGTGCCGCGCTCCCCGAACGCGCCGTTCATGCGCGCCACGCTCTGGCTCGACACCGAGAACGCCCTCGTGCGGCGCGCGAGCTTCACCGAGGCGAGCGGCCTGGTGCGCACCGTGACGTTCACGGGCATCCGCACCGGCTCGGCGCTCCCCCGCGGCGTGTTCACGTTCACACCGCCCGAAGGCGTGCGGGTGATCGACCAGGCCGCGATGCTCAGCGGCAGCGTCCGGCCGTAGCCGCGCCCTACTCGCCGGCGAAGACCGCGCGCGCCGAGCGCGACTTGCGCAGCACCGCGGCCGCGCGCTGCACCGTCGCGTCGTCCCGCACCACGCGTCGCTGCAGGTACGCGGCGCCGAACGCCTGGCGGATCGCCTCGTTGCCGAGGACCCGGTCGACGAGGGCATGCGCCTCGCCGTAGGTGACGACGCTCAGGGCCACGCCGGCGCGATCGAGCTGCGTGTACAGCTGGTCGCGCCACGTCCTGGGTACCGTGAACAGCGTGTCCCGCACCGCCCCCTCGCGCACGCGCGCCGTCGCGAACTCGCGTGAGATCCGGCGCCAGGCGTCGAGATCCTTCCCCAGCTCCGCGTAGAATCTCCGCTCGGCCAGGTCGGCCGCACTGTCCCCGGCCACCTCGTCAGGGACGATGCCGCCTCCGCCGTAGACCGTGCGCCCCATCGCGGTCCTGAAGCGCGGTCGCGTGGTGTCGGCGTCGGCGAGCGGCTGCTCGCCCGGGAGCGGATACTCGATGCTCCGTCCCAGCGGCGTGACCCAGCGCGCATTCGTCAGCGAGACCGCGGCACCGTTCTCGAGGCGGTAGATCGCCTGCGCACTCCCCTTCCCGTAGGTGGCGCGCCCGATCACGAGTGCGCGGTCGTTGTCCTGCAGCGCCCCGGCGACGATCTCGGCCGCGCTCGCCGTGAGGTGGTTCACGAGGACCACCACCGGCAGGTCCGGCCACCGCTCGGGCGTGGAATCGGCGTAGATGGCGTTGGCGGCGGCGACGCGTCCGCGCGTGCTCACGATCCGTTGCCCCGGCGCCAGGAAGAGGTCGGCGACATGCACGCCCTGCGCGAGCAGGCCGCCGGGATTCCCTCGCAGGTCGAGCACGATCGAGCGCGCCCCGGCCGCACGCAGCGAATCCACGGTCCGCACGAGCTCGACCTCGGTGGAGTCGCTGAAGGTCGTCACGGCGAAGTATCCCACCCCGCCGTCGAGCACCGTGGCGCGCGCGACCGCGCTGACCAGGATCGCCGCCCGCTCGAGGGAGACCGGGATCCGCGTGCCCGCCCCGTTCCCTCGCTCGACCACGAGCGCCAGCTTCGACCCCGGCGGACCCCGGAACGCGACGCGCGCCTCCTCGACCGTCCACCCGCGCATGGCCCGGCCATCCACCTCGACGAGCCTGTCACCCGCCAGCAGTCCCGCCCGCTCGGCGGGAGAGCCCACGCGCGGCTGCGTGACCGTCACCCAGCCGTCGCGCACGTCCACCTGGAGACCGACACCCACGTACGAGTTGCTCGCGGTGCGCTCCAACCGCTCGAGCCGCTCCGGCGTGAGGTAGGCCGAGTTGGGGTCGCCGAGCTCGTCGAGCATGCCGACCGCGGCGAGCTCCCACATCCGATCGGCGTCGACCGGCTCCACGTAGTTGTCCCGCACGCGGACCATCACGCTCTCGAGCAGGCGGGCGCCGTCCGCCGTCGACCGATCACCGCCCCGCACCGCGCGCTGGATGAGCCAGACGCCCGACCAGGCCGCGGCGAGCATCAGCGCGGCGGAGCCGATGACGCGAGCACGCTTCATGGGCGCACCGCCATGGCGAGAAGGCCGGGCAGGCGTGCGGCGACGACCGCGCGCAGTCGCGACTCGACCTCCTCCTCGGTTCCCGCCGCGTCGACCGCGACGATCGGGCCGCACTCCGGGTGCTCCTGCTGCCACTCGCTCGCCGAGAAGCGCAGGAAGGCCGCCGCGACCCGCTCATGGAAGGCCACCTCGGCGCGCTCGATGCGGTCCGCGCCACCGCGCGCACCGGCGCGCGCGAGCCCCTCGCCCGGCGGGAGCGCGAGCAGGAGCGTGAGGTCAGGCACGAGTCCGGCCGTGGCGAGCCGATTGGCCGCACGCACCTCGGACTCGCTCAGGCCCCGCCCATGGACCTGGTAGGCGTAGGTCGAGAGCAGGAAGCGGTCGAGCAGCACCTGCTCGCCGCGCTCGAGCGCCGGGACGATCTCCGCCGCGACGAGCTGCGCGCGCGAGGCGATGAACAGTGCCGCCTCGGTGCGCGGTGCGAGCGGCTCGTGGCTGTGCAGCAGCAGGTCGCGGATCCGATCGCCGGCGGGGGTGCCGCCCGGCTCGCGGAAGACGCGGTGCGCGACCCCGGCCGCGGTGAGCGACGCGGCGAGGCGGCGGAGCTGGGTCGACTTCCCCGCCCCCTCGCCCCCTTCGAACACGACGAGCCGCCCGCGCGCCATCGCCGCTAGCCGAGCGTGATGATCGAGCTCGTCGCGCCCTTCTTGATGCCCTCGAGGATCCACTGATTCACCTGCATCATCACCTTGTCGAAGTTCTCGTTCGTCACGATGACGCGCTGGTAGATCGTGCTCCCCTGCACCTTGGTGAGCAGCGTGTCGAGCTCCTGCTCCATCTCGGCCGTGGGTTGCTGGCCCTTCTCGATCATCTGCTGCGCGTCGTTGCGCAGGGTGTCCATGCGCTGCAGCGCCGCGACGACCTCGCGGTCCTCGTTGAGCGCCTCGTTGGCGCGCTTCACCGCCTGATACTCCGCACTCTGGCCGATCAACCGCCCGAGTTCCACCGCCCTTTCGCTCAGCATCACCGCTCCTGTCGTCGGGCCACCACGAAGCGCGGGCGGCCGGTCAAGTCGAGTCGTGTCTCGATGTCCGTGAACCGGCCATCGTCCCGCACCGCGGCCACCGCGAGGTCGGCGCGCCGCGAATCCACTTCCAACGCCAGCAGTCCACCCGGCACCAGCACCTCGGCGGCCTGCGGCACGAGGTTGCGGATCGCCCACATGCCGCCGTCCCCAGCGAAGAGCGCCATCGAGGGCTCCCACTCGCGGACCAGCGCGGGCAGCTCCGCCCGTTCCGACATCGCAATATACGGGGGGTTCGACACGACGGTGTCGAAGAGGGTTCCCATGACCGGCTCGAGCAGCGAGCCCTCGTGGAACCGGAGCCGTGAACGCTTCTCCTCGGGCACCACGGCGGCATTCTCGCGGGCGAGCTCGAGCGCGCCGGGCGAGAGATCGATCGCGTGGACCTCGTCGAACGACCCCTCGGCGGCGAGGGCGAGGGCGATCGCCCCCGAGCCCGTCCCGACGTCGACCACGCGCCCCTTCCCGCCGCGCTGGGCGGCGAGCACGAGATCGACGAGCAGCTCCGTCTCGGGACGCGGGATGAGCACCCGCGGGTCGACGTTGAGGGTCAGATGCCGGAAAGTCGCGCGCCCGATCGCGTACTGGATCGGCATCCCCTCGGCGCGGCGGGCGGCCGCGGCGCGGATCGCCTCCTCGGTGGCGGCATCGAGCGGGTCGTCGCGATGCGCGCTCGGCCAGAAGCGCGGCTGGTCGAGCACGCCGGCGATGAGGTCGCGTGCCTCGGTGCGCGAGGGAGGCACGCCCGGGGCCGCCAGTTCCTGCGACAGGGCGTCGAGCAGGTCACCGATCGTCGTCATGGGCGGATCACGAAGGGCGGATCACTTGCGCGCGCCGGCGCTCAGCCGGCGTCGCCGGAGAGCTTCTCCTCGATGTCGGCGAGGCGGAGCGCTTCCATGAGTTCGTCCAGCTTGCCGTCCATGATGCCCGTCAGGTCGTGGGTGGTGTAGCCGATCCGATGGTCGGTCACGCGGCTCTGCGGATAGTTGTAGGTGCGGATCTTCGCCGAGCGGTCACCGGTCGAGACCTGGCTGCGGCGCATGCGGGAGCGTTCGGCCTCCTGTTCGGCGACGCGCATGTCGAGCAGGCGGGAGCGCAGCACCTCCATGGCCCTGATCTTGTTCTGCAGCTGCGACTTCTGGTCCTGCTGGCTGACCACGAGTCCGCTCGGCATGTGGGTGATGCGCACGGCCGAGTCGGTGGTGTTCACGCTCTGGCCGCCCGGCCCCGAGGAACGGAAGACGTCGATGCGGAGATCCTTGTCCTCGATCCGCACGTCGACCTCCTCGGCCTCGGGGAGCACGGCGACGGTCGCGGCCGAGGTGTGGATGCGGCCGGCGGCCTCGGTGGCCGGCACGCGCTGCACGCGGTGCACGCCGGACTCGAAGCGCAACGCCCCGAAGGCCTCGTGGCCGGAGACCTTGAAGATCGACTCCTTGATGCCACCCAGGGTGCCGTCCGAATGCGAGATCGTCTCGATCCTCCAGCCGCCGTGCCGCTCGATGTAGCGGGTGTACATGCGGTGCAGGTCGGCGGCGAAGATCGCGGCCTCGTCGCCGCCGGTCCCGGCGCGGATCTCGACGATGGCATTGCGGTCGTGGAGCGGATCGGGCGGCAGGAGCAGCGGCTTGAGCGCTTCCTCCGCCAGCGGGATGGCCGCCTCGATGCGCGCGACCTCGGCGCGGGCCTCGGCGGCCATCTCGGCGTCGTCGAACGACAAGAGCTCGCGCGCCTGCGCGAGCTCCAGGTCCATCTTCTCGAGTTCCTGGGCGCGCACGACCACCTGGCCGAGGCGCTGGTTCTCCCGACCGAGGGACGCCATCAACCTGGCGTCCTTGACGGTCTTGGGATCGAGTAGGTCGCGCTCGACCTCGACGGCGCGCCTCAGCGCGTCGGCGAGCCGGTCGCGGACGCTCAGGCGGTCGCCGCCTTGTTGTACTTCTGGCGGAAGCGCTCGACGCGGCCGGCGGTGTCGATGAGCTTCTGCTTGCCGGTGAAGAACGGGTGGCAAGCGGCGCAGATGTCGGTATGGATGTCGGCGTGCGTGCTGCGCGTGACGAACTTGTTGCCGCAGGCGCAGGAGACGGTCGCGGACGCGTAGGTCGGGTGGATTTCGGGCTTCATTGGTGCCTCGGGTTGGGGCTTGGACAGCCTAGAAGAATAATCGGGACAAGGACTTCCACGCAAGCGACCTTTCCCGCCGCACCAAGTCAGATGGCCCGCGTACGGTTCCCGGTGGGGGCAGGACGTCGCTCGTGGCCCGCGGTCGGCCCCTTGGCGCCGGCTCATCGCGGTGCCGTCGCGTCATCCGCCGGAGGTTCCTGACGGCTAACCCCCGTCCGTGTCGTGGTTTGGCCGTTTGACAGCCCTTGGGCCGCGCCCTAACTTCGCGACGAGAGCCCCCCTGTCAGCCGCTCGACCAATCACATGCCAGCCTCCACCGTCGACTTCCTCGCGACCGTCCCGCTCTTCCGCTCCCTCGCGCAGACCGAGGTGGTGGCCTTCTCGCAGCTGGTGCGCGAGAAGAGCTATCCCAAGGGCAGCGTCATCCTGTTCGAGGACGACCCCGGCGATTCGCTGTTCGTGGTGCGCGCCGGACGCGTGAAGGTGGTACTCGTGTCCGAGGACGGCCGCGAGGTGATCCTGGGCATCCTCGGCGTGGGCGAGCACTTCGGCGAGCTCTCGTTGATCGACGACCAACCCCGGTCGGCGCACGTGGTCGCCATGGAGGAGTCGACGTTGCTGGTCTTGCGTCGCGAGGACTTCCGGCGCCGCGTGGAACAGAATCCCGCGGTGGCGTGGGCGCTCCTGATCGAGCTGTCGCGCCGGTTGCGCCGCGCCGACGAGAAGATCGGGTCGCTGGTCCTGCTCGACGTGCCGGGCCGCATCGCCCGCATGATCCTCGACGCGGCCACCGAGGGCGGCAGCGAATCGATCGAGAAGCCGCTCACGCACCAGACGATCGCGCACGTGATCGGCGCGAGCCGCGAGACGGTCTCGCGCGCCATGCGCGAGTTCGTGGAAGCCGGCTGGATCTCGACCGAACGTCGCCGTATCCGCATCACCGACCGCGCAGCGCTCGAGAAGCGCTCGCAGCAGCGACTCTGAGCCCCGGGTCTTCGTGACGCTTCGTGACCAACATCACGTCCCAGCCGTGACCGCTCGCCTTGGTGTCAGGGCCTCCGCCGCGCGATCATTCGGTGTGGACAGGGGGAGCGAATGAGCTTGCGTGTCCGCTTCTGGGGGACGCGCGGATCGATCCCGACCCCGGGAGCATCGACGGTGCGGTATGGGGGGAACACCCCGTGCACGGAGGTCCGGACCGATGACGGATGGCTGATCATCCTCGACGCCGGGACCGGGATCCGTGAGCTGGGACGTGACCTGCTGCAACGGTCCAATGGGGCGCCGATCAGGGGGGACATCTTCCTGACCCACTCCCACTGGGACCACATCCAGGGGATCCCGTTCTTCGCGCCGATCTTCGGGCGCGGGAATCACTTCAGGATCTGGGGATCGCAGTCGCTGGAGCGGGGAGTGGACCGGGTGTTGCGCGACCAGATGTCTCCGGTCGTCTTCCCCGTGACGTTCGAGGAGCTCGACGCGACGATCGACTTCCGCGATCTGGTGGAGGGCACCAGGACCGAGGGTACGGGGTATGAGGTGACGGCCTTCGCCGTGCAGCATCCGGGCGGGGCGCTGGGATATCGATTCACCGAGCCGGGCGATCCGAACGGCGGCCTGGTGTATGTGTCGGACAACGAGTTGGCGGCGCACGAGCGGTACGGGTCGCCGAGCGATTGGAAGGAACAGATGGTGGAGTTCGTGCGGGGCGCGCAGGTCCTGATCCACGACGCGACCTACACGACCGAGGAATACGATCATCATCGCGGCTGGGGGCACTCGACCTTCCGCGATGCGGTGGAGCTGGCGCTGGAAGCGGAGGTGGGGACGCTGGTGCTCTTCCACCACGAACCGCGCCGCACCGACGACCAGTTGGACACGCAACTCGCCGAATGCAGGGCGTTCGTGAAGACGCAGGGCGGTGCGCTGCAGGTCGTGGCCGCCGCAGAAGGACTGTCGCTGACTCTCTGACCCTCCCAGGAGGATTGATGTTCAAGCCCATCGCCCGTGTCACCGCCCTGCTGGCCCTCGCGGCCGCTCCTGCGCTCGCGCAGGACGACATGCGGCCGACGCTCGCCGTCCTGCCGTTCGTGAACAGCGCGATCGGCGCGGCGAACGCGGAGCTGCAGCCGCTCTCGAAGGGCATCGCCGAACTCCTCCTCACCGAGCTCGCACAGAATCCCGGGATCCGTCTCGTGGAGCGCGAGAACATCCTGAAGATCCTCGAGGAGCAGAACCTCGGGCGGGACGGACGGGTGGACGACGCCACCGCGGCGCGCATCGGCAAGCTGCTCGGCGCGAAGCACATGATGACGGGTTCGTTCATCACCGACCGCTCGGGCAAGATGGTGGTGACGGTCAAGTCGATCGACACCGAGACCGGCCGCATCGAGTGGACGCACCGCGGCGACGGCAAGACGGAGGAGTTCCTCGATCTCGTCTCGCGCGTGGGCGCGGCGGCGAACGCCGGCCTCAAGCTCCCGGCGATCCCGGCGGCCGCCCGCCAGACCGGCGAGGTCCGTACCGAGCAGCAGCGCCGCGTGCCCTTCCAGGCCGTGATGCTCTACTCGCGTGCGATCAGCGCGCAGGATGCGGGCAACCGGGCGCAGGCGATCGACCTGTTCAGTCAGGCGATCACGGCCTTCCCGAACTTCGCCGACGCCAAGGCGGCCAAGGCCAAGCTCGAAGGCGGCCAGTGACGCGCGACTGGCGGGCCATGGCCCGCCGCCCGTAAGCTTCGAACCGCCGGGGTCCACGCATCGTGGATCCCGGCGGTTCCTTCATTCGCCCCCCACCGTGCAGCCACTCATCCTCACCCCGGCCGGTCGCGCGATCGCCGCCCTCCCGCACCTGGGCGCGGGCGACGCGCTCGACGTGCAGCGCGTGACCGCCCTGCCGCGCGGGGAGGAGCTCGATCCCGAACGTCCCACCGTCGTGTTCGTCGATGCGGCCCTCGCCGAACGCTCCGGGGGCGCGGCGACGCTCGGCTCCCTCGCCCAGTTCGCGGCCTTCATCGGGCTCGGGGAGCCTGGCGAACAGGAACCGTCGGAGATCATGCGTTCGCTCGCGCTCACGAGTTGGCTCCCCGCGGACGCGGGCCGGGGCGTCGGCACGACCGCGCTGCAGGGCGCGTTGCGCCACGCGAGCTCCCTGATCGAAGCGTACCGGGCCGCGCGGCTCGAGCAGTCGAGCGCCCTCGACCTGCGCGAACTCTCGCGTGTGGGAGCGGCGCTCTCGACCGAGCGCAACCTCGACACGCTGCTGGGGATGATCCTCTCGCAGGCGCTCAAGCTCTCGTCGTCCGACGCCGGCTCGCTCTACCTGATGGAGCGTGATGCGGCGGGCAAGCCGAGCACGCTGCGCTTCAAGCTCTCGCGCAACATCACGCTGCCCGAGATCCCGTTCACCGAGTTCTCCATCCCGATCGACCACACGAGCATCGCCGGATACGTCGCGTCGACCGGCGACCCGTTGCAGATCGCCGACGTGTACCTGCTCCCCGAGCAGGTGACGTACCGGCTCAACCGGTCGTTCGACGAGAAGTTCGGCTACCGCACCAAGTCGATGCTCGTGCTCCCCATGCGGACGCATCGCGACGAGATCATCGGCGTGCTGCAGCTCATCAACCGCAAGCGCGACGCGGACGTGCGCCTGACCTCGTCCGACGTCGTCGGTCGGCAGGTGCTGCCGTTCGACCAGCGCTCGGCGGATCTCGTCGCCGCGCTCGCGGCGCAGGCCGCGGTCGCGATCGAGAACAGCCGGCTGTACGAGGACATCGAGCGCCTCTTCGAGGGCTTCGTGACCGCGGCCGTCACCGCGATCGAGGCGCGCGACCCGACGACGTCGGGCCATTCGTTCCGCGTCGCGACCTTCACCACCGGGCTCGCCGAGGCGGTCGACAAGGCGGGCGAGGGCCCGTACCGGGGGCTCACCTTCACGCGCGAGCAGATCCGCGAGATCCGCTACGCGGGACTCCTGCACGACTTCGGCAAGGTGGGCGTGCGCGAGCAGGTGCTGGTGAAGCAGAAGAAGCTCTACGGCCATGACCTCACGATCCTGCGGCACCGGTTCCACTCGCTGCTGCAGCAGGCCGACCTCGAGTTCGAGCGCGAGCGCGCCGAGCACCTGCTCGACCACGGCCCGTCGGACTACCGCGAAGTGGTCCAGCGGCTCGAGCTCATGCGTCGAGAGCGGCGCGACGAGCTGTCGCGCTGGCTCGATTCGATCGTGCGCGCGAACGAACCGACCATCATGCCCGAGGGGACGTTCGAGGAACTCGAGGAGATCGGCCGGCAGACGTTCACCGATTTCGACGGCGTGGAGCGGCCGTTGCTCGCCGAGGACGAGCTCCGCTTCCTCATGATCAACAAAGGCAACCTCGACCCCCGCGAGCGGCGCGAGATCGAGTCGCACGTCACGCACACGTATCGGTTCCTCGAGCAGATCCCCTGGACGCGGGAGCTGAGCGGGATCCCGAGGATCGCCTTCGGGCACCACGAGAAGCTCGACGGCACGGGGTATCCGCGCGGCATCGGCGAACAGGACATCCCCGTGCAGACGCGCATGATGACGATCGCCGACATCTATGACGCGCTCACGGCGACCGACCGCCCGTACAAGCGCGCGGTGACGGCCGAGCGCGCGCTCGACATCCTGGGCTTCGAGGCGAAGGACGGGCACATCGACCGCGACCTGCTCACGACGTTCATCCAGGCGCAGGTCTTCACGAAGATCGCGCCGTCGGAGGGGACCAAGCGGCGGTCCACGGGATCGTTGCGCTCGTCGATGGCGTCCCGCGCCGCGCCACCGACGCCGCAGTCCACTCTGCGCACCACCCCGCCGGCGACGCCGCAGCCCTCGCCGCGACCCTCGCCCTCGGCCACGCCGACGTCCACGCCGTCGGACGATCCGCGTCGCGACTAGCGGTCGGCGACGAGCGTCCCGGAACTACGCACGCGCCGGCACGCCCCAGCCGCCACCGCCGGGCGTCCGCAGCTCGACCACATCCCCGGGCTGCAACTCGCGGCGGCACTTGGCCGGCAGCGGCTCGCCGTTGAGCAGGTTCTCACCGCACGCCCCGTCGCCGCCGCCCGCGGCGCCGCGTGGCGCGCGGCGACGCCGCTCCGTGAGCAACGTGACCGTGCACGGTTCGAGCACACGATACGCGCGCACCACGCCGTCGCCGCCGCGGTGCCGCCCCGCGCCGCCTGACCCGCGCCGCACGGCGTACCGTTCGATCACGAGCGGATAGGCGCGCTCGAGCGACTCGATCGGCGTGTTGCGCGTGTTGCTCATCCCCACGTGCACCGCGTCCGGGCCCGGGCCCTTCGCGCTCGCGCCCTGGCCGCCGCCCAACGTCTCGTAGAAGGTCCAGCCGGCGCCGCCGAACGTGATGTTGTTCATGGTGCCCTGCCCCTGCGCCGGCACGTCCACGCCGGCCGCGGCGAAGGCCGCGAACAGCAGGTCGGTGATGCGCTGGCTCATCTCCACGTTGCCCGCTGCCACCGCCGCGGGCGCGCGCGCCGCGAGACAGCAGTCGTCCGGCGCGCTGATGTGGATCGGACGCGCGATCCCTTCGTTGGTCGGGACATCCTCCGGCAGCAGCGACCGGAGGACGAAGAGCGCGGCGGCACGGGTCACCTGGATCGGACAGTTCACGTTGCCGCGCACCATCGGTGACGTGCCGGTGAAGTCGAGGTGCAGCGCACCCGAACGCACCGAGAGCGCCACGCTTAGCGGAACGTCCTGCTCGGATACCCCATCGCCCTCGAGCGCGTCCTCGGCGGTCCCGGTCGCCCCCTCCAGGGCCGTCAGGCGCGCCCGCGCGCGGCGCTCGGCGTAGTCGAGCAACCCATCGGTGACCTCCGCGAGCCGTGCGGCACCATGCTGCGCGAGCAACGCACGCCAGCCACGCGCGCCGACCTCGCAGGCCGCACGCTGCGCGGCGAGGTCGCCGCGGCGCTCATCGGGTGTGCGGACGTTCGCGAGGATGAGCGCGAGGAGTTCGGGATCGGGCACGCCCACGCGCTCGAGCCGCACCGGGGGGAGCACGAGTCCTTCCTGCACGAGCTCGGTCGCGCCCTGGGGCATGGACCCCGGGCTCATGCCGCCCACGTCGGCGTGGTGAGCACGCACGACCGCATACCCGGCGATGCCCCCCGCCCCGTCGGAGATCGCCTCGATCATGGTGAGGTCGGGGAGATGCGATCCGCCCTGCCACGGGGAGTTGAGGAGGAAGACGTCCCCCGCACGCGGCGTCGACCCGCGGACCGCGCGCACCGCCTCGGGGAGCGCGCCCAGGTGCACGGGGATGTGCGCGGCCTGCGCGACCATCCGCCCGCCTGAGTCGAAGAGCGCACAGGACGCATCGCGCCGCTCGCGGATGTTCGGCGAGAGCGCACCGCGCGTGAGGACGGAGCCCATCTCCTCGGCGATCATCGCGACGAGCGACGACCAGACGGAGAGCTCGAGGGGGTCGAGGTCGTGTCGGCTCATGGCGTGTCCCGGTCGAGACGCCAGCCACCGATCGCGAGCGCCCGGGCGGTCCATCCCTCGGCGACCCAGAGCGTCGCATCGGGCAGGGTCACGGCGAGGGGGCCGCGCAGGACGTCGCCCGGAGCCGGACCGCCGCGATCGACGAGACCGCGCGCGTCGAAGGGCGGACCGAGCGGATCGCGACGGAACGCCGCGCGCGCGCCGGGGTCGCTGGCCACATGGCGCAGTGCGACGCATTCCACCGCGCGCGGGAGCGTGAAGCCGTACAGCGTGCGGTGCGTCTGCTCGAATCGGTCGGCGATCTCGCGCCCCGAATCTCCGGGGGCCGCCGCGACCTCGAGCTCGTGCCCCTGCCCCTCGTAGCGGACGCGGACCTGCCAGCGACGCTCATGTCCGCTCACCCGGGCGGCGAGCGCGTCGCACGCCGCGCGGAAGGCGTGGGAATCGAGCGCCGCGGTGCGCACGAGCAGGCTCGCCGCGGCCTCGCGCCGTTCAGGCGCGATCGCGAGCCCCACGGCGCTGAGCACGCCGGCGAACGGAGGCACGAGCACGGTGCGCATGGCGAGCGCGTCCGCCAGCGCGCAGGCATGCAGCGGACCGCCACCACCGAAACCGACGAGCGCACAGTCGCGCGGATCGACTCCACGGTCGACGCTCACGCGGCGCAGCGCCCGCGCCATCTCGGCGTCGGCCGCGCGCACGACCGCGGCGGCGGTGCGTTCGACGGTCGCCCCGAGCCGCGCGGCGAGGCGCGCGACGGCGGCGTGCGCGGCCTCGCGGTCGAGCGCGACGCCGCCACTCCACCCGCCCGAGCCGATGCGACCCAGCACGACCTGCGCATCGGTCACGGTCGGCTCGGTGCCGCCCCGACCGAATGCGACGGGGCCGGGGCGCGCACCGGCGCTGCGTGGACCCACGCGGAGCGCGCCGCCCTCGTCGACCCATGCGATGCTGCCTCCGCCCGCCGAGACGGTCTCGACCAACACGCGCGGCAGTGCGATGGGCACGCCGGCGACGCTGCCGCCCGGCTCGACCAGCGGTTCGCCGGCGAGGATCAGCCCCGCGTCGGCGCTGGTGCCGCCGATGTCGATCGTGAGCGCGTCGGCGATCCCGGCGGCGCGCAGCACGGCCGCCGCACCGACCACGCCACCTGCGGGGCCGGAGAGCGCGAGCGAGGCCGCATGTTGCGCCGCATCCGCGGCGTTGCGCATCCCGCCACCCGAAGTCATCACCGCCGGCGCCGGGAAGCCGGCGCGACGCAGCCGCTCTCCGAGCCGATCGAGATAGCGCCCGACGCCGGGACGCGCGTATCCCTCGGCGACCGCGGTCGCCGTGCGCTCGTACTCGCGGATCTCGGGAAGCACGGCGGTGGCGACGACCACCGTGAGATCGGGCGAGGCCTCGCGCAGCGCCTGCGCCAGCCGGCGTTCGTGCGCGTCGTCCGCGTAGGCGTGCAGGAACGAGATCACGACGACCTCCGGCCGCAGCGCCAGCACGGCACGCATCACGAGCTCGACCTGCGCGTCGGTGAGCGCGCGCTCCACGCCCCGCACGCCGCGTCGCTCGTCGACCGCGATCACATCGGCCGCGGCCACCAGGGGGGCCGGATGCTGCACCGACAGATCGTAGAGCGATGCGCGATCCTGGCGCCGCAGCTCGAGCAGGTCGGTGGCGCCCGCGGTGGCGCAGAGCACGACGCGCGCGCCGGTGCGCTCGAGCAGGAGGTTGGTCACGACCGTCGTGCCATGCACGAGACGTGTCACCGGCCCGAGTGACGACCCTAGCGCCTCGAGCGCGGCGACCACGCCGACCCCCTGATCCTCAGGCGTGCTCAGCACCTTGCGCGCATGCACGACGCCGTCGGGCGAGATCGCGGCGCAGTCGGTGAAGGTGCCGCCGACGTCGACTCCCGCCGCGAGACCCGGCGCGGTCAGGTGGACTCCACGCGCGGTGCGAGTGGTGCGCCCGGTGCACCCGGTGCACCCGGAGCGGATGACGACCCGGCGATGCGCAGGTGCTGCCAGAGCGCGGCCGCGAGTCCGAGGTGCGCGGGGAGCGTGAGCAGCATCGGACCGGCGAGCCGTTGCGGCCCCGTGAGGAGCAGGACGAGCGCCAGGACGCACTGCGCGAGGATCGCCATCACGAGCCCGCGGGCGAGCGGCGAGAGCGTCCCGCGCAGGATCGCGCGCGCGACCGGCACGGCGGCGACGAGTCCGATCGGCGAGAGGAGCAGCAGGTTCAGGTTGCGATACCAGAATTGATGTCCGGAACCGAACCACATCACCACGAGGATCAGTCCGATCAATCCGGTGAGGCCGTACCACGCCGCGGCCATGACGGCGGCGGGGACCCGCGTGCGCCGGCGCGCCGCGATGCTCAGCGGAGCGAGCAGCAGCATCCAGGCGCCGAGGATCGGCCCCCACGCGCCGATCGTGAGTCCGCGGCGCTCAGGGGGCTCGGGCGCGCGCTTGGCCTTGTACACGAGTTCCTCGCTCACCACGAGCGGCACCGGGGTCCCGTCGGCCCCGGGGACCGTCACGTCGCGCAGGAAGTCGCGCAGCCGCATCGGGATGAACATCGACTCCCAGGCGGTGATCGGGACGTCGGCCTTGGGCCCGAGCGCGATGTCGCCGCCGGCCTGCGCGAGACCCGCCGGCGAGAGGAGGCGGATGGACTCGGAGCGGAACGTCCACTGCGTGGGGAGCACCGAGAAGCGCCGTCGGAGCGAGCCGCCGAGCACCGAGTCGAGCGCGTCGCGCACGCGGGTGGAGCAGTTGTCGAGGAAGTAGTCGTAGCGATAGTACTTGTCGGCCGGCAGGGCATTGCGCGTGACGAGCGCCGCCAGTGCGGTCCGCTGGGCGACCGTCAGCGCGAGCACCTGCTCGTGCACCTCGCGGTCCTTGGCGATGTAGACCTCGATCAGCCAGCTCCCCGGGAAGGCCTCCACCCAGTACCGGGTGTCGCCGGTGAAGAAACGCAGCAGGAAATCGGGATCCTCGAACGAGAACATGCCCCAGTTGTATGCGAGGTCCATGCCGGTGTTCGCGTCCACGATGCGGAGCGCGTTGTGGCCGAACCGCTCGAAGACCTCGTCACCGGGCCCGAAGGTGAGCACCGAGACGCGCAGGCCCTCGCCGCCGAACGGGAACGGGTCGGCCGGCATGCCGCGCCCCTGGGCCCCGGCGGCGCGCACGGACAGCGCCAGCAGGATCGCGCACAGGATCCTCACCGCGGCCTCACGATCGCGTGCTCACGGGCGCAGTTCCTTCGCGTCTTCGGCGGCCTTGTAGATCAGCTCGAGGAGCTTGTACACGCGGACCTGGTCGCGCGGCGGCTCGTACGGCGTGTCCTCGCGCACCACCGCGACGAAGTGCGCGAGCTCGGACCGATAGCTCTGGATGAACGCGGTGTCCCGCGTCTGCGCGCCGCTCGGCGACACGTCGACGGGGACGCCGTTGATCTCCTTGATCAGGCGCAGCGGATTGAGCCGCGCCGAGCCCTTGGTGCCGACGAGCTCGAACCACCAGCGCTGGTCCTCGCCGATGTAGTTGGAGTGCACGTCGATGGTGACGGTGAACCCGCCGAGGCATTCGATGAACGCGATCGCGGAATCCTCCACCGCGTTCGCGCCCTTGGCGCGTTCGATCGACGCGCTCACCCGCTCGACCCGCGGGAAGTCGAGCAACCATCCGGCGAGGTCGAGGAGCGGCAGGCCCAGCTCCAGGAACGCACCGCCCCCGGACTCGCCGCGGCGGAGACGCCACGGGGCCTGCTGCACCCGGCGACGGTACGCGCCCGCGCGCACCGATCGCACCTTGCCGAGCTCGCCGCTGCGCACGAACGCATCGAGCGCCTGCGCATCGTGCCGGAATCGATGGTTGTTCGCGACCATCACGACCCGCTTGGCCTTCTCCGCCGCGGCGAGGATCCGCTCGACCGCGCGCGCATTGAGTCCCAGCGGCCGCTCGCACATCACGTGCTTCTTCGCCCGCAACGCCGACAGCACATGCACCTCATGCAGGTGGTTCGGCGTGGAGACGATCACGGCGTCGAGGTCGCGCAACTCGAGCAACTCCTCGACGTCGGTGCAGACGTCGTGCACGGCGAAACGCTGCGCGAGCGAGCGGGCCTTGGCGCCGTCGTTGTCGCAGAGCGCCGCGATCTGCACGCCGCGCATCTTGGCGAGCACCGGCAGGTGCGCCGTCTGCGCGATCGCGCCGAGTCCGAGGACGCCGATCCGGAGCGGACCGCGCGGGATGCCTGCCGGGGGGGTCGTGACCACGTGCGTCTCCTACGGGGTGAGCAGCCCTGCGGGGATCGGACCGACGGTCGTGCCCGGATAGTAGGTCCTCAGGATCGTGCGAGTGTCCTGACCCGCCCGGGCGCGACCGATCGCACCCCACTGGCACATCCCGACGCCGTGTCCGTAGCCATTGCCGCGGATCAGCGCCCGGACCAACCGATCGCCGGACCGCTCCATCGTGACCGAAAAATAGGCGCTGTTCAACAACTCGCCACCGGGCGATCGCAGCACGGAGCGTGAATCGTTGCCGCGGACCTTGTAGCTGCCGCGATCGGTGCGGATGATGAGGTTCGCCACGCGGCCACTGGCGGTGCGGCCGTCGACCTCGAGATCGGTGACCTTGCCGGGTCCGCCGCTGCCCACGGCCGCGTACGCCGCGACGTAGCGCCGGACGACGGCGTCGAGCTCGGCGGCGGTGTAGGCGCGCGTCCAGGCGAAACGCGGCGCGATGTCGCAGTAGTAGCGATCGCTCCCGGGGATCCGGTCACTCACGCGGCGCAGGTGCGGCTCCCCTGCCGTCCGCCAGACCTCGTCCGCCGCCGCCGTCTCGCCCCCGCAGGCGGAGAAGAAGGGCGCATTCACCACGCGATCGCCGATCCGGAGCACCAGGCCCAGCGACGCGGTCACCGCCGCGTCGGCGAAGGGCCGCTCGGCGTCGCGGCCGCCGTAGACCTGGTCGCTCACCGACGCCACGAGGTCGAAGTCGGTACTCCGGCCCGAACCGCCGCGCGCCGCCGCGAGCCGGGTGACGGTGTACGAGCGCGCGGCGATCGCCTGTGCCTCGACCGCCGCGCGTTCGGACGGCGCCCGCTCGCCGATCTCGAGCGGCACCACGCCGCGCACGTAATCCTCGAGCGGCAGGTGGTTCACCACGAGGATCCCGGTGTCGGTCGCGACGAAGACGAGCGCACCGCGATAGGCCTTGCCGGCCGATCGCGCCGCGCCGCCCTCGTCGGGGAACTGCGCCAGCATCCCCGCCTGCCAACCGGTCGCGGTGCCGTCGCCGCGGACCGCGCGCAACTGCCGCCCGCGCCGTTCGATGCGCCAGCCCTCGGTCGCACGCGAACGCACGAGCACGCCGCCGGGCGCGTCGAGCAGGCGCCAGGGGCCGGTCGCGTCGAGCGCGGCCGTGTCGCGCGCCACGCGGAGCGCGACGCGGACGAGCGGCCCGTAGCCGGCGTTCGGCCCCTCCGGCGCCGCGTCGCGCGGCATCGGTTCGGCGGGCGGCGGCCCGATGGTGTCCTGCGGGAGCGAGCGCCGCGGTTCGGCGCGCACGGGGAAGGGCGTGCCGCGCGACTCCGTCGGACGCGAGAAGCAGGATCCGACGACCGGGAGGAGCAGCAGGAGTGCGAGCGCGCGACGACGCACGCGGCGCCGCCTCACCGACCGAAGCTCCCCATCGACGCCCCGGCCATGGGGAGGCTCCGGCTGCTCCGCGGCGCTGTCTCGCGGGCCGGCGGCGCCGAGACCAGTCGGACCGCCGTCGCCTCGAAGTCGTAGTCGTCCACGACCTCGGTGACCTCGACCTCGATCAGGCTCCCCGGCGCCGCATCGGTCACGACGCGCGTCACCCCATCGATGTCGTCCGCCTGCCAGGGCAGCCGGGCGATCGCGACGCCGTCCGGTCCCGCGGCCTCGACGACGAGCGCCGTCGCCCGCGTGCCGATGCGCGACTCGTACCGCTCGGCCGTGATGTGCCGCTGGAGCTCCTGCACCGTCTCGAGCCGCTGACGCTTCACGTCCTCGGGGACGTCGTCCTGCATCTCGGCGCCGCGCGTGCCCTCCTGCGGCGAATACGTGAAGACCCCGACGCGCTCGAACTGGATCTCGCGCAGGAACTCGGTGAGCTGCACGAAGTCCGCCTCGGTCTCGCCCGGGAACCCGACGATGCAGGTGGTACGGATGGCGACCCCGGGGACGGCCTCGCGGAAGCGCGCGACCTTCTCGCGGATGGTGTGCTGGCGCTCCGGCCGGCGCATCCGCCCGAGCACCGCGTCGGACGCGTGCTGGATCGGCATGTCGAGGTAGCCGAGGATGCGCGGTTCGTTGGCGATGATCTCCAGCAGCCGCGGCGTGATGCCGGCCGAGTAGAGATACATGTTGCGGAACCAGGGGATCGAGGTCTCGCGCAACAGGGCCTCGAGCAGTTCCGGCAGTCGCGCCCCTTCGCGGCGGTCGCGGCCGTAGTGTGCCAGGTCCTGTGCCACGAGGTTCACCTCGCGGGCGCCCTGGAGCTCGAGGAGCTGGGCCTCGCGCACGATGTCGTCGAGCGAGAACGAGCGATGCTTGCCGCGCATGAGCGGGATCGCACAGAAGGCGCAGCCGTGGTCGCACCCCTCGCTCACCTTCAGGTAGCGCACGAACGGCGTGTCCCCGGCATAGACGCGCACCCCCGGATGCTGCGTGACCGGGTCGCCGATCAGCCCGCGCTCATGGAGCATGGGGATCAGGCGCTCCGACTCCGAGGCGCCGAGGAAGAAATCGACCTCGGGGAGGGCATCGGCGAGCTCCGCCTTGTGGCGCTCGACCATGCAGCCCACGGCGACCACGGCGGTGGCGCTCCCCTCGGACTTCATGCGCCCGGCGGCGACGATCGCGTCGATCGACTCGGCCTTCGCGGCGTCGATGAAGCCGCAGGTGTTGACGATGATCAACTCGGCGTCGGCGGCGTCGTCCACCTGCACGCCGCCATGATCGACGAGCTGCGCGAGGTAGCGTTCGGAGTCGACGGTGTTCTTGTCGCAGCCCAGGGTGATGACGCGGAATCTCACCGATAGTTCCCGAACGTGAGCTGGACACCGAAGTCCTCGCCACGCAGGAACGTCATCACGGTCTGCAGTTCATCCTTGCTCGGCGAGACGACGCGCACGGTGTCGCTCTGGATCGACGCCTGGATCTTCTTGAACTTCTGCGCCTTGATCGCCGCGACGATCTTCTTGCAGGTCTCGCCGTCGAGCGCCTGCTTGAGCGTGATGTCGCGGTGCCAGGTGTCGCCGCCGCCGGGGGTGGGCTCGCCGGCATCGAGGTTCTTCACCGGCACGCCGCGCTTGATCAGCTTGGACTGGAGGATGTCCCACATGGCGCGCAGGCGCATGTCGGTGTCGGACGAGAGCTTGATGAGCCCCTCGGTGCGATTGAGCTCGACGGTCGCGAGCGCCGCGTCCTTGAAGTCGTAGCGCTGCAGGATCTCCTTGGACGCCTGGTTGACGGCGTTGTCGACCTCCTGGAGGTCCACGGAGGTCGTGATGTCGAAGGAGGCGTCTTTGGCCATGACTGCGGATGGAGGCTGAAGGATGGAGGATGAAAGCCTGCTTCAGCCTCCCTGTACCCTGAATTTCGTCATTCCGCGCGGCCGATGCCACCCATCAGGACGGAAAAGACGAGGGCGGCGACCGGATGCCCCGATCGCCGCCCTCTTTCATCCTTCATCCTCCGACCTTCATCCCAGATACGACTCCAGCGCTCTCGCCCGACTGACGTGCCGCAGCCTGGACAGCGCCTTCTCCTTGATCTGCCGCACCCGCTCGCGCGTGATGTTGAGCACGGCGCCGATCTGTTCGAGCGTCATGGGGTCCGACCCGTCGAGCCCGAAGTAGAGGCGCAGGATCTTCGACTCGCGCTCCTTGAGGCCGGCGAGCGCCTCGTGCACCGAGGTCGTGAGTTCCTTCTCGATCGTCTCCTCGTCGGGCGTGGCGCTCTGCGTGTCGGGGAGGTAGTCGAGCAGGCGGTTGTCCTCGCCGGGTGCCATCGGTGCGTCGAGCGAGAGGTGGGTCTGCGAGATCGACATCGTCTTCGCGACCTCCTCCTCCGTGATCTCCATCCCCTCGGCGATCTCGGCGTTCGTGGCCTCGCGCCCGAGTTCCTGCAGCAGCGAGTTCGCGCGCTTGCCGATCCGGTGGAGCGCGCCGGCGCGGTTGAGCGGCACGCGCACGATCCGGCTCTGCTCGGCGAGGGCCTGGAGGATCGCCTGCCGGATCCACCAGACGGCGTAGGAGATGAACTTGATCCCCTTGGTCTCGTCGAACTTGTGGGCCGCGCGGATCAGGCCGAGGTTGCCCTCGTTGATGAGGTCGGAGAGCGAGACGCCCTGGTTCTGGTACTTCTTGGCGACCGAGACCACGAAGCGGAGGTTGGAGCGCACCAGCGTGTCGAGTGCCTCCTGGTCGTCCTGGCGGATCCGCTGCGCGAGGCTCACCTCCTCCTCCCGCGAGATCAGCGGGAAGACGCTGATGTCCCGCAGGTACAGGTCGAGCGATCCCTCCTCATGCAGGTGCCGCTTGTGCGGCCCGCCGGCCATCCGTCTCACTCGCATCCTCCCGAAGTGCTGACTCGCGCCCACTCGCGGAATGTGCAGGCCGGTACCGGGGGGCGGAAGCACCCCCCGCACGACCGACCCTATCGGATCAGTTCACCCAATCGCTGCCAGCGCACCCGGCGGAGCCAGTCGAAGGCCTCGCTGCTGTCGGGCGAGTAGCTGTAGTAGACCAGGATCGGACTGCCGCGCACGAGGGAATCGGCGACGAATCCCCAGTAGCGGCTGTCGAGCGAGTTGTCACGATTGTCGCCCAGCATGAAGTAATGCCGGAGCGGCACCACGAGCGGTCCCCAATTATTTCGGGACGGATGATATCGCCGCACGTCGATCCCGGGAGCGACGAAATCGCGCTGCCAGCGGAAGTCCTCGGTCGCGGGGTCGAACCCGAGGTCGCGGTGCGTGGCGTACTGCTCCCGCTGCGCGGCCCCGTTGCGGTAGAGCGTACCCTCGCGCATCTCGACCGTGTCACTCGGCAACCCCACGAGGCGCTTCACGAAGCTCTTGGTCGGATCCTCGGGCCACTGGAAGACGATCACGTCCCCCGCCGCCGGCGCGCGCACCGCCGGCAGCCTCGTGCCGATGAGGGGCAGCTCCGATCCGTAGAGCAGCTTGTTCACGATCAGGAAGTCGCCCACGAGCAACGTGCCTTCCATCGATCCGCTCGGGATCTTGAACATCTCGATCAGGAAGGCCCGCGAGAGCAGGAAGATGATGAACGCGAGTTGCACCGCCTTGGCCCATTCCCAGACGCGGGGGAGCAGGCGCCGGCGCCGCCGCGCCGCCGGCGGGGACGCCGCGGGCGCCTGATCCGTTCCGTCGGCGGCGTCGGCAGGAGCGACGTCCCGCACGACCGGAGGAGCGCCGCTCAGGGCCTCCCGCAGCGGTTCCTGCGCGACTCGGTCTTGCTCGGGGGCAGGCATGGCCATGATTGGATATACACCGGATCGGCCGGACCGGGCAGTGGGAGGAGCGGTCGTGACAAAGGAAGAGGCCGCCCGTCCGGGCGGCCTCCTCACCTCTGCCCTCTCCCCTCTGCCCTTCTAGTAGTTGTCGATCTGCGCCCGCTGCAACGTCCCGCTGTAGTCCACGTACGCGACCTTGGTCTCCGAGTAGAACTCGTAGACCTCCCAGCCGCCCTCGCGGTGGCCGTTGCCGGTCTGCTTCACGCCACCGAACGGCAGGTGCGCCTCGGCGCCGATCGTCGGGGCATTGATATACGTGATGCCGTTGTCGAGTTCGTTGATCGCGCGGAACGCGAGGTTCACGTCCTGCGTGTAGAGCGAACTCGAGAGCCCGTACTTCACGCCGTTGTTCACGCGGAACGCCTCGTCGGCGTCCTTCACGCGGACCACGCTCAGCACGGGGCCGAAGATCTCCTCCTGCTCCACGCGCATGCCGGCCTTCACGCCGGAGAGGATCGTGGGCTGGAAGAAGAAGCCCTTCTCGAGTCCGGCGCCGTGCGCCCGCTGGCCACCGAGCGTCAACTCGGCGCCTTCGCCGAGTCCGATCTCCACGTAGCGCTCGATCTTGGCGATCGAGTCGGCGTGGATCACCGGACCCACCTCGGTGCCGGCCTTGCGGCCGTCGCCGAGCTTGAGCTGGCTCGCGCGCTCCTTGAGCTTGGCGAGGAACGCATCGTGGATGCCGTCCTGCAGGATGAGCCGGCTCGTCGCGGTGCAGCGCTGGCCGGTCGTGCCGAACGCGCCCCAGAGCACGCCGTCGAGCGCCAGGTCCAGCTTGGCGTCGTCGAGCACGATCTGCGCGTTCTTGCCGCCCATCTCGAGCGAGAGCCGCTTGTGCATGCGCCCCGCGATCTCACCGACCTTGCTCCCCGTCTCGGTGGACCCGGTGAAGGAGAGGAGCGGGATCTCGGGATGATCCACGATCGCGGCCCCGACCTCGCCGTCGCCGTGCACGAGCTGGATCACCTCGGGCGGGAGCCCCGCCTCGAGCAGGATCTCCACGAACACGTGCCCCGTGTGCGGCACATCCTCGGCGGGCTTGAAGATGCAGGCGTTCCCGCAGACCAGCGCCGGGAACATCTTCCAGGTGGGGATCGCGAGCGGGAAGTTGAACGGCGTGATGATGCCGGCGATCCCGATCGGGCGGCGGAAGCTCATGGCCCACTTGGCGCGCAACTCGCTGGGCACCGTGTGCCCGAAGAGTCGGCGCCCCTCGACGGCCGCATAGAAGGCGGTGTCGATGCCCTCCTGCACGTCCCCGCGGGTCTCGGCGAGCGGCTTGCCCATCTCGCGGGTCATGAGGTCGGCGAGCTCCTCCTTGCGCGCGGTGAGGATCTCACCTGCGCGACGGAGGATGTCGCCGCGCGCGGGGGCAGGCATCCGCTTCCACTTCTCGAAGCCGCGCTTGGCCGACTCCACCGCACGCGCGACATCGGCGGCGTTGGACTTGGGGAACCGGCCGATCACGTCTGCCGTGTTGGCCGGGTTGCTGTTCTCGAAGTAGTTGCCGCTGGCGGGGGCGACCCACTCGCCGGCGATGAAGTTCTGGAAGGTGGTCATCCGCCTAAATTAGCCCCGGAGGACCCGCCCGCGAACCCTACCCATGATCCGGCTCCGACCCGCCTCCCTCGACGACGTCCCCCTGCTCCGCCACTGGGAGGAGGACCCCGACGTCGTCAGCTCCGATCCCAACGACGACTGGCGCTGGGAGGAGGAGCTCGCGGAGATCCCCGACTGGCGCGAACCTCTGATCGGCGAGGAGGATGGCCGGCCGGTCGGGTTCGTCGACATCATCGATCCGGACCGCGAGGAGTCAGGCTACTGGGGCGAGGTGCCACCGGGACTCCGTGCGATCGACATCTGGATCGGCGCGCCGGGTGATCGCGGCCGCGGGCTCGGCACCGAGCTCATGCGGCAGGCGATCGCGAAGTGCTTCGCACCTGACGACGTCACGGCGATCGTGATCGACCCGCTCGCGTCGAACGTGCGGGCGATCAGGTTCTACGAACGCCTGGGGTTCAGGGCCGTCGAGCGCCGCACGTTCGGGGAGGATGACTGCCTGGTGATGCGACTCGACCGGCGCGGTTCCTGAGGCGCGGTTCCTGACGCGCGCCTCCTGAGGCGGACCGTCAGCTCATTCCGTGCACGCCCACCCGACCGGATGCGCCGCCGACGGGATCGCATACCCAGTCCGCGGCAGCACGTCGATCGCGCCGAGCACCAGGCCCCAGAGCACGAGCAGCAGCGACAACGTGTGCGCCTTCGCCGCGCGATGCCGCCACGTCCAGATGCTCGACCAGGTGCCGGCGACGACCAACGCGAGCACCGCGGCGAGATACGCCGCCAGCCCGAGCCCGCAGCGCGCCGCGTAGGGCCAGAAGACCATCCCGACGCCGAGCGCGACGGCGAGCGAGAGCCGCGCGAACACGCCGAAGGTCGAGGTCGTCGCCTGCATCCCGACGGCCTGCGCCTTCGCCGCCGGCGTCGCGGCCCCCTTGCTCGGGAACAGCGCCTCGTCGCTCACGCGCTCCATCTGCTTGTCGATCTTCTTGAGCTCCTCGTCCCAGTTCTTGTCGCTCACGACTGCTCCCGCGCCAGGCCATGGCGCTCGATCTTCTTGTAGAGGTTGGAGCGCGGCATGTCGAGCACCCGCGCGGTCTCCGCCACGTTCCAGTCGAACTGCCGCAGCTTCACCAGCAGGAAGGCGCGCTCGGCGGCGAGCTTGAACTGCTCGTAGGTCTCGTACTGCTCGAGCCCGCCGAGTCCGGCGTGCCCCTCGCTCGCGCGTGCGCCCACCAGGCGATCCACGTCCTCGGCGGTCACGCGCGGACCGCGCGCGAGGATCAACAGGCGCTCCACGGTGTTGCGCAACTCGCGGATGTTGCCCGGCCAGTCGTGGGACGAGAGGCGCTCGAGCGCCGCCGGTTCCACGCTCTTGAGCGGCGCACTTCCCTCGGTGGCGAGCATCTGCACGAAGTGCTGCACCAGCATCGGGATGTCCTCGCGACGCTCGCGCAGCGGAGGGACCACGATCGGCACGACGTTCAGGCGGTAGAACAGGTCCTCGCGGAAGCGGCCGGCGTGGATCTCCTCCTCGAGCCGCTTGTTCGTGGCCGCGAGGACGCGCACGTCGATCTTGCGCGTCCTCTGCCCGCCGATGCGCGTCACCTCGCCCTCCTGCAGCACGCGGAGCACCTTGGCCTGCGCGGCGAGCGACATGTCGCCGATCTCGTCGAGGAAGATCGTGCCGCCGTCGGCCTGCTCGAACTTGCCGGCCCGGTCCTGCACGGCGCCGGTGAAGGATCCCTTCATGTGCCCGAACAACTCGCTCTCGATCAGCTCCGACGGGATCGCCGCGCAGTTCACCTCGATGAACGGCCCCTTGGCACGCGTGGACTGCGCATGCACCGCCCGCGCGACGAGTTCCTTGCCGGTGCCGTTCTCGCCCGTGATGAGCACGCGCGCCGCCGTGCCGGCCACGCGCGAGATCTGGTCGACGAGCGACCGCACCGCCCCCGAACGCCCCACGATCTCGCCATGCTTCTCGACCTTGGCGCGGAGCCGGTCGTTCTCCTCGCGCAGGTCGAGGTGGCCGATCGCATTGCGCAGCGTGACCAGGATCCGGTCGGTGTCGAGCGGCTTCTCCAGGATGTCGTACGCGCCCAGATGCGTCGCCTCGACCGCGTCCTGGATGCTCGCGTGGCCCGAGATCATCACCACCACGGCCGCCGGATCCGCGGCGCGCAGGCGCTTGAGCGTCTCGAGCCCGTCGATCCCCGCCATCTTCACGTCGAGGAAGGTGAGTTGCGGCTTCCACGACCCGTACTCGGCGAGCCCTTCCTTCCCGCTCGCGACGGCATGCACCTCGTACCCCTCGTACTCGAGGAGCTGCGCGAGCGCGGCGCGGATGCCCGCTTCGTCGTCGACGATCAGGACACGACGGTTCAAGGCGTCTTCTTGTAGAGCGTGATCCTGCCGTCGGCGAGGCGCAGGTCCACCACGTCGTTCGGCAGCGTGACCGGCAGTCCGTCGCTCGCGAGGGAGTCCGGACGCGGCGTCGGCCCCCAACGCTTCACGAGCGTCCCGACGGCGGAGCGCGGGACCTTGAGCTCGCGGACCGACACTTCCTTCAACCGGAACTGCGCGAGCCCGGGGCGCACCGCCGAGAGCGTGCCGGCGACCATGAGCGGTTCGGTGTCGTTGAACATCCGGGCGAGCGGACCGAGCGCGTCCTTGCCGCCCAGGTCGGCGAGACGGATCCGCGTCCTGATGTAGAGCATCCCGTCCTGCACGACGGCCTGCGTGGAGGTATCGCCGGCCGCGACGGAGCTCAGGGCGCTGCCGAGCACGTACGACGCGAACTCGGTGGGCGTGAGCGTGATGTACGCCGGCCCGCCGCGGCGACCGAGCGAGGCGATCCGTTCCTTCGCCCTGGTGCCGCCGGCCGCCGTGATCGGGGCCCAGCCCGCCGATGTCGCCGGCGCCTCCGCGGTGACCATCGACTTGACCTTCGGCACCCACTTGTCACGGAACTGCCAGCCGAGCGCGCCGAGGATGAGGAGCAGGATCGCGCACCCCATCCGGAACATGCAACCGAACATCAGGCCTCCCCGGCGGTGATGCCCGCCAGCACGTTGAGCGCTCCCGAGCGGAACCCGCGCGGGTCGACCTCCACTTCGGTGAATCCCGCGGCGCGGACCGCCTCGTCGAGACGCGCGCGCGCCGCACCCTCGCTCCAATACGCCACGAGCCCCCGGTCGAGTTCCACACGGGCCGTCGCGCCGAAGTACCGGACCCGCAGGTCGCCCTCGATCCCGAGCGCGCGCAGCGACGCCTCGGCGCGCTCCACGGTGCGCAGCCGCAGCGGTGTCACGGCCGTGCCGTAGGGCAGGCGCGAGGAGAGGCAGGGGGACGAGGGCTGGTCCCACGTGGGGATGCCGCGGACCGCCGAGAGTGCGCGGATCTCGTCCTTGCTGAACCCCAGTCCGGCGAGTGGCGACGCGACGCCGCGCTCGCGCGCCGCGCGGCCGCCGGGCCGGTGATCACTCAGGTCGTCGGCATTCGTGCCGTCCACCACCACCGCGAGCCCGCGCTCGGCCGCGATCGGCGCGAGGCGCGACCAGAGCTCGCGCTTGCAGAAGTAGCAGCGGTCGGCGGGATTGGCGGCGTAGCGCGGGTCGTTGAGTTCGTCGGTGTCCACCTCGAGCACGGGGACGCCGAAGCGGTCCGCCACCTCGCGGGCGCGCGTCCACTGGGCTTCGGGGTACGAGGCGCTCCGCCCGATCACCGCGAGCACGCGCGCCGCGCCCACGGCCTCGAGTGCGACACAGGCGAGATAGGCCGAGTCCACGCCGCCCGAGAATCCGATGAGCGCGGAGCCCTGCGCCCGGAACCAGTCGAGGAGACGCGCTTCCTTCTCGCGGGCGATCGGATCGGGCTCGACGGCCTCGAGCGAGTGAACCTGTGCGGGCGGCATCCGCGAAAGCTATTGCCCACCCCGCACCGTGTCAGGGCGCGTCGACCGCCGGACGGAACATCAACGCCTCGGCCAGCGCGCCCGGATCCACCCGTTCCTCGCCCGAGAGGTCGGCGACGGTGCGCGCGACGCGCAGCGTGCGATGATAGGCGCGCGCCGAGAGCCGCAGCTTCTCGGCCGCGGTGCCGAGGAGTTCGCGTGCGGGGTCGGAGAGCGCGGCGTGCGACTGCAGCCAGCGCCCCGGCGCCTCGGCGTTGCATCGCACGCCCGGGAGCACGCGATAGCGATCGCGCTGGCGCTCACGGGCGGCCCGGACACGGTCCCTGATGACCGCACTCGACTCCTCGCGGCCGAGTTGCCCGAGATCGGCCAGGGCCACCGCCCCCACGCGCACATGCAGGTCGATCCGGTCCGCGAGCGGCCCCGAGAGCCGCGAGCGGTAGCGCGCGATGTCGGCGGCCGAACAGCGACACCGCCCCGAGGGATCGCCGTCGAATCCGCAGGGACAGGGGTTCGCCGCGCCGACGAGCAGGAAGCGCGCGGGAAAGGCGACCGCATGCGCCGCTCTCGCGATCACCACGCGCGCGTCCTCGAGCGGCTGCCGCATGGCGTCGAGCACGTAGCGCGGCAGTTCCAGCATCTCGTCGAGGAAGAGCACGCCACGGTGCGCGAGGCTCACCTCGCCGGGGCGCGGTCCCGGCCCGCCGCCGATGAGCCCGGCCAGACTGATCGTGTGATGGGGCGCGCGGAACGGCGGCGTGCGCGTGGGGACCGCGCCGGCGGGCAGGATCCCGCCGACGGAGTGGATGGCGACGACCTCCAGCAGGGCATCGTCGTCGAGCGGCGGGAGGATCGAGGTGAGCCGGCGCGCGAGCATCGTCTTCCCCGCCCCTGGCGGTCCCGTGAGGAAGAGATTGTGCCCGCCGGCCGCGGCGATCTCGAGCGCGCGCGTCGCGATCGCCAGTCCGACGAACTCGGCGAAGTCCGCCTCGTGGGCCGCGTCCGCGGGCGGCGGCACACTCGGTGCGGCGGGGAGTCGGCCGGCGTGAAGATCGTCCACCAGCTCTCGCAGCGATGCACAGGGCGCGAGCCGGACGTCGCGCAAGAGCGCGGCCTCGGGGGCGTTGGCGGCGGGGAGCACGAGCGCACGCGACCCGCGGTCCCGTGCCGCGCGTGCGAGCGGCAGCGCTCCCCGGATCGGGCGCACCGTGCCGTCGAGTCCGAGCTCTCCGGCGAAGAGCAGATCCGCCACGGCCGCGGCCTCCAGCTGACCGCTCGCGACGAGGACTCCGATGGCGATCGGCAGGTCGAAGGCGGTGCCCTCCTTGCGCACGTCGGCAGGCGAGAGATTCACGGTCCATCGGCGCGGCGGGAGCACGAAGCCGGCGTTCACGAGGGCCGCGCCGACCCGTTCGCGCGCCTCCTTCACGCTCCCCGAGGGGAGGCCGACCATGGTCCATCCCGGGAGTCCCGGTGCGGCATCGACCTCGACGGTGACGGCGAAGGCCTCGATGCCGAGCACGGCGGCGGCGTTGATGGCGGCGAGCATGGGCGCGATGATGCGCGTGCCCCACGCGGTCGTCGCAATCCACGCACCGCCGTCGTCATCGATCCGACGCGCGGAGACTTCCACGCCCCCGTCGCCGGCGGTAGCTTCGACGCATGCGCCTACCGCTCGCCGCTCTGGCCCTCGCCTTCGCAGTCCCCGCGGCGGCCCACGCGCAGGCCGTCGGTTCCTACCTCGCGCTCAGGATCGACGAGTCCCCCCTCCCGCTCGCCGACCGCGTCACCGACACCGACGGCACCACGTACCTCGTGGAGTTCGAGCGCATGGTGCTCTCGCTCCGCTCCGGCAACAAGTTCCGCGCGGCGGTGCGCTTCAAGCGCTCGCTCAGCACCTCCGACTCGCGCGCCGGCAGCCGGACCGCACCGATCCAGTCCATGACCGTCACCGGACGCTACGAGGTGACGGGCAAGGAGATCCGCTTCATCGCCGACTCCACGAGCGACACCCGGGGCGTGCGCATGCTCAACGGCACCATCGACGGCGCCCAACGCCTCTCGCTGCCGTTCGACTATCGCAACGGCGCCGTGCAGCGGCGCCGCGTCCTCCGCCTCCAGTTCAGGAACGACATCCTGTGATCCGTCCTCGATCCGTCCCCGCCTGCGCCCTGCTCGGCCTGCTCTCCGCCGGCGCAGCCGCGTGCGCACCCGCCGTCGCGCCGACCACCGAGCCGGCGCCGATCGTGCAGGCCCCGGTGATGCAGCCACAGCCGGATTCGGCGGCGATCGCCGCGGCCGATTCGGTGCTCGTGCGGTTCGCGACCACCAAGGGGGACATCGACGTCATGGTGCGACGCTCGTGGGCGCCCCACGGAGCGCCGCGCGTCGCCCAGGCGGTCGCCGCCGGCTACTACGACGGCGCACGGTTCTTCCGTGCGCTGCGGGGCTTCGTCGTGCAGTGGGGGATCGCCGCCGACACCGCCGTCTCGAAGCAGTGGAGCGCGCGCAGCATCCCCGACGACACGGTGCGCGAGAGCAACCGCCGCGGCACCGTGACCTTCGCCGCCGGCGGCGCCAACACGCGCACCGTGCAGCTCTTCGTGAATCTCCGCGACAACGCGCGCCTCGACGCCACGCGCTTCGCACCGGTCGGCGAGGTGGTGCGGGGGATGGACGTGGTGGATGGCCTGTACACCGAGTACGGCGAGGCGGCGCCCGCGGGCAAGGGGCCGTCGCAGGGAAGGATCGGTGCTCAGGGGGAGGCATACCTGGCGAAGGACTTCCCGCTGCTCGACCAGATCCGGACGGCGCGCGTGGTGCGGCTCTACCCGGCGAATCGCTGAGTCCTGCGCCGGACGCACCACGGGCCCGCGTCACGGGACGCGGGCCCGTTCCACATCCTACCGGCGGCTCGCCTTCTTCTTCGCCTTGCTCACCGAGCGGCGCGTGGAATGGCTCGACCCGTAGCGGTCCTTCTGCTTGTCACGCTCGCGGCGCGCGAGCGCCTTCTTCCGCTTCGCCGTGCGCACGCGCTTCTCGTAGTCGGCGCGCGGCTCCATGATCGAGCCGCGACAGATCTTGGTGCCGCACCGGCAGCGGTACTGCGCCACCTCCTTCTCCGTCTCGTCGCCGCAGCGCTCGTAGGCGTAGTCGTAGTGCAGCTCCTCGCCCTTCCTGATGTCGCGCAGCGCGAAGATGTACACGCGCCCCTTCTCGACCTCGGACTCGCAGTTGGGATCGCACGAGTGGTTGATGTAGCGCGATTCGTTCCCGTCGCGCGTGGCGTCGATCACCGTGCGGCTGCTGACACTGAAGAGGAAGGTGTGATGCTCGTCCATCGTGTCGTCGTCGTAGCGGGCGTCGGCGACGGGGTGCGGGATGCGCTCCCCGGTGTACTCGATGAGACGTTCCCCCTTCTTGATGGCGCGGAGCGCGAAGGCCCCCTTGCCGGAGATGGCGGAGTCACGGACTTCGAACGCGAGTGGCTTGGTCATGCAGGGCAATCTAACGGGTCACGGCCGGTGATTCACCGAGCCGCCTCGCGGATCACCGCAGGACCGGCGACCCGATCTCGATGCCCAGGTACCAGTTGCGTCCGGGCGCCGGCTCGAGCACGCGGCCACCGAACCCGTTGAGCGTCACCGCCCCGACATAGCGCTCGTCGAGCGCGTTCTGCAGCGCCACGAACGGCTCCACGGAACGCCCCAGCACCATGCCGCGCCACGAGGTGCGCAGGTTGAGCAGGCCGCGTCCCCAATCGGCGACCCGTACGCTGTTCGCGTCGTCGCCCCACGCCGCCCCCTGCATGGTCTGCTCCGCGTCGACCACGAGACCCGCGTGCGCGAACTGCAGTGCGACGCGCCAGTTCTCCTTCGGGATGCCCGCGAGCCTGTTGCCGTCGAGCGTGTCGCGCGCCGGCACGGGGAGCGTCGCCGAAGGGATGCGATACTCCACGAACCGATGGTCCGCCCCCGTGTACGCGCCACGGAGCGTGAACGAGGGCGTGAGGACCGCCGCGAACCCGAGCTCGACGCCGCGGCTGCGCGTGCGACCCGCGTTCCGGAAATAGGCGCGACCGCCCGACTCGAGGTATTGCACGATCGCATCGCCCGCCCGCGAATCGAAGTACGCCATCTCGTAGGTCACGCGCTCCCCCACCCTCCCCCGCGCGCCCACCTCGGCCGAGACGATGCGCTGGGGGCCGAGGGCGTCGTTGAATCCCCCCAGTCCGTCCTGCCGCGAGTTCAGCTCCGTCGTGGTCGGCGTCTCGAACGCCGTCCCGATGTTCGCGTACGGACTGAAGGCCGGCGCCAGCTGCCAGACGGCACCGACGTGGCCGCTCGCCGCCGTCATCACGCGCTCGCCGCTGTCGTCGTCGCCGTCGCCGGTGAAGTGGTCCTCCACGCGGAACGAGAGCCGGTCCCACCGCGCGCCCATGCTCAGGGCCACCTTCGGCGCGGGCGAGAGCTGCAACTGCGCCGACGGCCCGACGCTCACCACCGTCTCCCCCTGGAACAGGAAGGTGGTGTCGGTCGGCGCGACGATCCAGCCGCCGGTCGTGCGCTCGTTGCGGCGCACGTCGTGCGAGCGCTGCACGTCGAGTCCGACCGAGAGCCGCGGCTCCCAGGCGGCGGCGACGGTGCGCGAAGCATCCAGGCGCAGGCCCGTGACACGACGGTCGATCGTGTTGCGCACGCCGTTCGTCGGGGCCGCCGGCGCCGGCGGCGCGGTCGCGAGCGGGTTGTCGATGAAGCGTCGCTGTCCGAAGAGGCTCGCGCTCCACGTGACCGGACCCTCGTCCTTGTGCGCGCGGAGCGAGAGGTACCGTTGCGAGACCGAGCGCTGCGCCCCGCGCCGGGTGTTGTTGAGCGCCGCGGTGTCGGGGTTGATCGCGTACTCCGCGGCCGTGAGCGCACCGGGATTGAGCGCCAATGGTGTCTCGGCGACACCGGCGCGCCACGACAACGTGACGCGCTCATTGAGCGCCTGGTCGACGGCCCCGCCGAGTTGCCGCAGGTCCGCCCTGCTGTACTGACGGAAGCCGTCCACCGTCGTGCGCGACGCCGACACCGCGCCGATGAACGGACCCGTCCGCCCGCTGGTCCGCAGTTGGAGCTTGTTCATCCCGAACGAACCGGTGGTGGCCCGCACGCTCGCGCCGAGCCGGTCGGGCGCGGTGAGATCGGTCGTGAACGCGAGGACGCCGCCCGACCCGTTGCCATGCAGCGAGGAGGCCGCGCCCCGCAACACCTCCACGCGCCCGATCGATGCGAGATCGACGTTGGTGAGCTGGCTCTGGCCGTCGGGCAACGACTGTGGGATGCCGTCGAGCAGCACCTTCACCCCTCGCA
Source organism: Gemmatimonadota bacterium (assembly GCA_021413975.1). Classification (GTDB taxonomy): domain Bacteria; phylum Gemmatimonadota; class Gemmatimonadetes; order Gemmatimonadales; family Gemmatimonadaceae; genus Pseudogemmatithrix. Next base: position 76,789 of record JAIOPJ010000016.1, on the reverse strand, counting down.
GTCCGAAGTTGGCGCGGCTCCCGGCCCCGCGGATGCTGAGCCGCTGGTCGAGGGCGTAGTTGTAGCGATTGGAGACCACGACGCCGGGCAGGTCGGAGACCGCTTCATCGAGGCCGAGCGTCGCTTGCCCTCGCCGCAGGGCGCGCGCGTCGAGCGTGCTGACGGCCCACGGGACCCGGTCGGCGGGCTGGGGGGTCCGGGCGGCCTCGACGCGCACCGCGCGGAGGATGCGGCTGCTGTCCGCGCGCGCGGAGTCCGCTCCCGCCTGCGCGGAGGCGGCCTGGCACACGAGCGCGTGAAGGATGAGCAGTCGCAACGACGAGCGGAGGGCGGTGTGCATGCCCAACGATAGTCCGCCGGCGGTGCGGCGCGAAAGCATCGGCGCGCCGGACGGCGGGTCCGCCCCTGCCGGCGCGACGGCGGCGAACCGGCGGAACGCGCTATCTTTCCCTGCGATGTTCGAGACCACGCCCCCGGATCGCGTGCCCACGATCGAGGCCGCCAAGGACCTCCGCCGCTGGCGGGGTGTCTTCGCGGCCGTGGTCCTGCTGACGAGCGTGGTCCTCGTATCGGGATTCCTCGCGAACCAGGCCGCCGTGCGGCGCGTCGCGCAGAGCGGCACCGTGATCCGGCACGCCTCGGAAGCGCAGCGGGCGCTCTGGCTCGAGGAGAGCGCATTGCGAGGGTTCGGGTTGCGCCGCGACACCGCTGCGGCGCCGCGCGCCCGGGCGGCCCGATCGGTCGCCGAGACGCATCTCGGCATGCTGCGTGCCGCGGCGGGACACGAGCAGGTGCCGCTCGTCGATTCGCTCATCGACGCGGTCGCGGCCTGGCACGTCGACTTCGCCGACGCGGTGCTGGTAACTGGGTCCGTCACGAGGGACGTGGCCGTGGCGGCCACCGATCGCTTCGACGAGGTCTCGCGCCTGTTCGACGCGTTCCACACCGACGCGTTCAGTCGCAGCGGCGTGCTCCGCCTGCGCCAGGCGCGCATGGACTGGTCGGCCTTCGCGCTGATCCTCGTCACGATCGGCGTGGCCGCGTGGATCTTCCGCGGCGTCGCGTTGGCGCTCGAGCGTGAGGTGGGCCGGGCTCACGAGCAGGCGCGTCAGGTCGAAGCGCAGTCGGCGGAGCTGCAGCAGCAGGCCCTCGTATTGGAGGAGCAGACCGGCCAGCTCGAGGAGACGACCGCCGAGCTCGAGCACCGGATCGACGCCGCCGACGAGGCCAACCGGCGGCTGGAGGAGACGACCGTCTTCCTCGATTCCGCGGTGGCGAGCGCACCGTTCGGCGTCGCCTTCCTCGGCAGCGACCTGCGCCTCCTCCGCGTGAACCCGGCCATCGCCGCCCTGAGCGCGCGCCCCGTGGAGGCACACCCCGGCCTCACGTTGACGGACCTGATGCCGGTGCTCGGCCCGCGCCTCGAGCCGGTCCTCTCGCGCGTGCTCCGCACCGGCGTCGCCGAATCGGACGTGGTCGTCAGCGGGGAGGTGCCCGCATCGCCGAACACCCCACGCCGCTGGAACGTGACCTGCTATCCGCTGCGCCCGCGCGGGCGGCCGCCGACGGGCGTCGGCGTGATGCTCCTGGACGTCTCGGCGCGCAGCCAGCTGGAGGAGCAGCTCCGGCAGGCCCAGAAGATGGAAGCCGTCGGACGGCTCGCCGGCGGGATCGCACACGACTTCAACAACGTCCTCACGGTGATCCAGAGTTACGGCGAGATGCTCGCCGCGAATCTCGATCCGAGCGCGCCGGGGCACGAGGAGATCGAGGCGATCCGCGGTGCGGCCGACCGCGCCGCCACGCTGGCGCGCAAGCTCCTCGCGTTCAGTCGCCGCGAGGTCGTGGTCCCACGGGTCGTCGACGTCAACGAGGTCGTCTCCGGCATCGAGGGCATCCTGCGCCGGCTGCTCAGGCAGGGCGTCGACCTCGAGATCCGGCTCGCCGACGAGGCCTTGCTCGTGCGATGCGACGCCGGCCAGCTCGAGCAGGTGATCATGAACCTCTCGATCAACGCCGTCGATGCGATGCCCCGCGGCGGCCTGCTCACGATCGTCCTCTCGGGCGGCGACGAGCGCCTCGACGCCGCGGCGACCGTGACCCACCCGGCGGTGGTCGTCAGTGTGCGCGACACCGGCAGTGGCATGTCGGCCGAGGTGCAACGTCTGCTCTTCGAACCGTTCTTCACCACCAAGCCCTCGGGCCAGGGCACGGGCCTCGGCCTCGCGACCGGTTATGCGATCGTGCGGACCGCCGGCGGGACGATCCGCGTGCGGAGCGCAGAGAACGAAGGAAGCGTGTTCGACATCATCCTCCCCCGCGTGGGCGACTCCGAGCGGGAACCCGAATCGCGGCTCAGTCCCTCACGCGGCACGGTGCTGCCGGAGGGCGGCGAGACGATCCTGCTCGTCGAGGATGAACCGGCCATCCGGTCGGCCCTGTCACGGATGCTGCGCTCGGGAGGATACCAGGTCGTCGAGGCCGCCAACGGCGGCGAAGCGCTGCGGCTCGCCGAGGAGACCGCCGGCGCGATCGACCTGCTGCTCACCGACGTCATGATGCCCGGCATCGGAGGCAAGGAGCTCGTGCAACGCGTCCTCGCGATCCGGCCGGGCACGCGCGTGATCCTCATGTCCGGGTACACCGACGACGAGGATCTGCGCCGCGACCTCGGGGCCGCGCGCTACGTCTTCCTCCAGAAGCCGTTCACGGCCAAGAAGGTCGCTGCCACGGTGCGCGCCCTCCTCGACGCCGACTGACGCGCCGGTCGCCCGTCAGGTCCGGCGCTTCTTCGGCGCGCGCCCCAACACCGCGGTCATCAGGCGCGTGAAGCGACCGAGCAGCGTCCGGTTGCGTCGCTCGGCACGGGCGGTCTGCCGGACCACCTGGCGCCACGCAGTGCGCATCACCGACGCGTCGGCGAAGCGCTCGCGCGGATCGGCCGCGAGCGACCTCCGCAACCAGCCGGCGAGCGGCTCCGCGAACTCCCCGAGGTCCACCCGGCCCGCGAGCTGGGCGGCGAGGATCGCCCGCCCGTCCCCGCCCTCGAACGGCGAGCGGCCCATGAGCGCGTAGTAGACGATCGCGCCGACCGCGAAGAGGTCGGTCGTCGCCGATTGCTCCTCACCCAGCAGCTGTTCCGGCGAGGCGAAGGCCGGCGTCCCCGACGACCCCGCGGGCCGAGCACCCAGGGCATGCGCGATGCCGAAGTCGGCGATGCGCCAGCGCCGGTAGCGGTCGATCAGGATGTTCTCGGGCTTGAGATCGCGATGGATGATCCCGTTCGCGTGGGCGACCGCGAGCCCGTCGAGCACCGAATCCACCTGCGGCGCGATCTCGGCGAACCCCAATGGCCCCGAGCGCTTCACGAGGTCGGCGACCGAGCCTTCCTCCTCGAGCTCCATGATGTACCAGTTCACGTCCCCCTTCGAGTCCCACGCGAAGATCGGGACGATCGCCGGGTGCTGCAGCTGCGCGGCCAGCTGCGCCTCGCGCCGGAAACGTCCCACGGCGGTCGCGTTCCGCGCGACCGTGGGGTGGAGCATCTTCAGCGCGACCTCGCGCTCGAGCGAGAGGTCGCGCACCCGCCAGACCGAGCCGTACGAGCCGGCGCCGAGCGGCGCGAGCACCTCGTAGTCGTCGCCGGTCGCCCAGCGCAGACGGTCCTCCTCGGAGAGTGCGATATGCTCGCCGCTCGCCTGCTCGGTCCCGGGGAACGCCAGCGCCGACGTGCCGGAGATGCGCTCGATGCGGCGGAGCATCCCGGCGAGGCTCGTGAAACGGTCGTTCGGCGACGGCGCCAGCATCCGGTCCACGAGCTCGGCCACCGACTTGGGACAGTCCGGACGCGCGAGTCCGATCGGCGGGAGCACCGCGCCACTCGGGGGTTCGCCCGTCAGCAGCGCGTACGCGATCGCGCCCAGCTGCCACTGATCCGAGGCCTGGCTCGGCGACCAACCACCCTTCCACTCGGGGGCCTGCGGTTTCCAGTGCCGGTCGGGAGCCACTCCCGTGGGGATCTCGTCGCGCGGCACGGCCCACTGCCAGCCGAGCACCCAGACGCGACCGGTCGGCGTGAAGTAGGAGGTGTCGGGTGCGATCGCGCCATGCACGCTCCCGGAATCGTGCAGGTATGCGAGGGCCGATCCGATCGATCGGATGATCCGCAGCGTGAAGGGCACCGTCTCCGCTCCACTGCGGCGCAGCCGCTCCCCGATCGTCTCACCGGTGATCCAGCGACGCAGGTAGCCCGGGCCGCGAGGACTGCCGACGTGCTGCTGCCAGAAGTGATACGTCGTGGGGATCATCGGGTGGCTGCGATGCGCGAGTTGACGGGCCTCGCGGAAGAGCCACGCATGATGCGCCGGATCCGGTGCCGTGACGAGGGCGAGCGAGCGCCCCAGGGCATCGCGGATCTCCTGCGCATGACGGTACGGCGTGTAGACGCCGCTGCTCCCCCAGCGCCAGTCCGGCGGCAGCGACCATCCGTCGAGATGCGGAGGGATGCCCGTCGACGGGCGATTCGGGCCGCTGAGTTCGGGGTTGTGCATCGGAGCGGAAGATACTCAGCGTGACGAGGGGGGAGCCAGCCGCACCCGCAGCAGCGTGCCTTGCCCTGGCGCACTCTCGGCGTGGATCGCTCCGCCCCACCCGTCGATCAGCCGACGGCTGATCGCGAGTCCGAGCCCGCTGCCGCTGGTGCGGGTGGAGAAGTGCGGCTCGAAGATCCGGTCGAGCAGGTGCGCCGGGATCCCGTCGCCGTCGTCGGCGACGGTGATCTCTGCCCCTCCGTCCGCCGAGGCGAGCACGGTGAGCGTGATCCGCCGCGCCCGCGCGAGGCGCGCGTTCTCCAGCAGGTTGAGGAGCACCTCGCGCAACTCGCGGTCGCGTCCGGCGGCCAGCAGCGGCATCTCGGGGATCGTCGCCACCCACTCGATCTCCTCGGCTCCCATCCGTTCGAGCTCCAGCACGTCGCGCGCGACCCGCGCCACGTCGGTCGGCTCCGCGGGTTCGTCACCGAGCGGGGCGGTGCCATACCGGCTGAAGGCGCGTGCGATCTCGTCGAGCCGGTCGATCTCCGCGAGGACACGGGTGGTGTTCTCCTCGAGCACGGCGTCGAAGTCCACGCGCCCGTCGCGACGGGCGCGTCGCAGGTGCTGCATCCCGAGCCGGATCGGCGTCAGCGGGTTCTTGATCTCGTGCGCGACCTGTCGCGCCATCTCGCCCCAGGCGAGCACGCGCTCGGCGCGTGCCACGTCCGTGACATCATCGAGCGTGATGACCGCGCGGCGCGCGCTGCGGGCGAGGCGCGCGACCCGCACCTGCAGGCGTCGGCCGTCGCGGTCCACCTCGAAGTCGGCATCGTCGGCCTCGGCATCGCGGAAGGCCGCGATCGGCGCCGCGAGGACCGGCCCCAGCGCCGGGGCGAGCTCGGTGCCGATCGCGAGGGTCGCACCGAGGATCGACTCGGCGCGCGGATTCGAGAAGGTCACCCGTCCGCCATCGTCGATCGCCACCACGCCGCTCGCGACGTTCCGCAGCGTCGCGGCGAGCCTCCGCTCGGCCGTCTCGAGCGCGGCCCGGCTCTCGGCGAGGTCGGCGGTCATCGTCCTGAAGGCGTCGAACACCGGCGCGAACTCCACCGGAGGGTCCTCCTCGAGCGCCGGCGCCGGAGCGCCGCGCGCGATCGCCAGCGCGCTCTCCTGCAACGCGCGGATCGGACGCGAGAGCTGGCGCGCCCCGGCCCCGCTCGTCCAGAGCGCCGCCAGCCCCCCGAGCGCGAGCGCGAAGAGGAGGAAGACGGCCAGGTCGTTCCGCCGGCGGTCGAGCAGGCGTTCATCGAGTCGCGCCGGCGCGGCGAGCACGAACTGGATGCCGTTGTCGATCGCCGATCGATAGCCGAGGCGCACCGCCGAGGGGCCGAGGCCCTGGGCGCGGCCGGCGGTCGGTTCATCCCCTTCGGCGAGGGTGCGTGCCACACCCGGAGGGAGGAGCCGCCCCACCGGCGCGAGCGCATCGAGCAGCGGGTCGCTCGTCTCGGAGAGCAGGCCGTCGGCATAGAGCAGGAGCGGCGTGTCGAAACGGGCACTCGCCGCGGCGAGTTGCACCGAGTCGGTCGAGACGGCGACGCCGCGCAGCGTCTCGCGCACGAGCAGGTCGCGCGACTGCCGATCATCCGCCTGCACCCGCTGGAACGACCAGAGCCCGAAGATCGCCGACGGCACGACGAACGACGCGAAGAGGGCCACCGAGAGCCGCACGCGGAAGCTGCGCACCACGTCCTGTCGCCGCATCCGCCACCACCGCCACAACGCCCCGTCGGCCGAGAGGATCAACGACCAGACGGCCCCCAGCATCGCGAGGTCGAGCAGCACCAGCAGCACGCCCCGCGCCACCAACGCGTCGAAGCTGCGGAGGTCGACCGTGCCATGCACGCGCTGCGCCATGCCGCCCGCACCGGCGATCAGCCAGTCACCGTGCAGTTCGTTGCCTTCCCGCGACCAGCGGCCGAGGCGCGGCGTCAGACCTTCGGTGCTGGGCCGGAGCTCTCCGAGACGCAGCGTGTAAGGGGGCTCGGGCGCCGGAGGAGGTGGGAAGCCGAGGAAGGCGCCGAACGCGTCCGGGGCGACGAGCGCGCTGCGCGGCGCGAGCACGACGGTCGTGACGGTCCCATCGGTATGCGGCATCGCGAGCACCACGTGCACGCCCGGCTGGCCCGGTGCCTCCCGCAGGATGAGCCGGTGCGAGCTCTGCGCCTCGCGCGCCAGCAGATTCACACCCGCCGTGATCCCCGGCCCGCGACCGACCCGCAGTTCGGCGATCGCGGTGCCATCGGGTGCCCACGTCGCGACCTCGGTCGGGTACTCCGCGTCGGCGAGGTCGGAGATCGCGTACCGCGCCAGCAGCTCGACCCGCGACCGCGCGGCCGTGGCCGGATCGAGTGTCGCGGCGAATCGGTCGAGCAGAGTGAGGGCGGTCGGGTCGGCGCTCGCGAGCGAAGCCACGTCGTCGGCGGCGAGTTGCACCCGCTCGCGCACGCTCGAGAACCAGACGAGCGTCACCGCACCGCACGCGGCGACGAACGCCACCGACAGGACGATCGCACGCGCGCGGCGCGTGAACGCCAAGGCGCCGATCGCGAAGATCCAGAGGGCGGGATGGAGCGCCGGCAGCCGGCCGGGCGCCTCGAGCACGATCGGGGTGGACAGTGCCGCCAGTCCGGCGACCACCGGTGCGACCCAGGTCGGGAGCCCATGGCGTGCGCCACCGAGCGCCGCTCGTCCCGCCGTGACGCCGAGCAGCAGGACCGTGACCGCCGCGAGGAAGAGCGTGACCTGCCAGGCGAGCCAGAGTCCGACCGAGGCACCGATCACCGGCACCTGGATCCCGCGCGCCAACTCGCGCAGCACGAACGGGCCGACCCCGGCCACCAACAACACCCCGATCAACGCCTGCAGCCGCGAACGCGGGCGCGCGCCCTCGCGCAGCGCCGAGAGGAGGCCGAGCAACGCGAGGCCGCTGCTGATCGCCAGCGCGCCCGCGTTCGCGGTGAGTCGTCCGCCGGCGCCGACGAAGAAGAAGGTCGGGTCGAACACCGGCCAGCGGTTGGAGAGGGCGCTGAGGGGCACGAGCAGCACGGTGACGTAGGCGACGCCGAGCACCGCGAAGCGCGGCGCGAGGCCGGCGTCGCGTCGCCAGGCGGTCGCGAGGAGCACGAGCACGAGGAAGGCGAGCAGCAGGGCCCCGCGCGTGAGCGCCCGTTCCTGCGCGTCGTGCCGCAGCGCCTCGGGGGCCGCGACGAGGGCGCGCGCGGCGAGGAACGGCTCGCCGCCGAGCTTCAGGACGACGGCGCCCGGCACGGCGGCCGCCGCACCGGCGGCGCCGTACGCGAATCCCGTCACGCCGGTCGATCGCGCCACCCGCAGATCGAGCGGTCGGCTGAGACCGTCGGACGGCGGTTCCGCATGCAGGAGCACGGTCGCCACCGCACTGCGATTCCCGCTCGTCGCGATGGCGTACGCGACGATGTAGAACGGCGTCGCGACGACACCCACCGGACCGGGGAGCGAGTCCACCGGGACGACCAGCCGGCCGGCCCACGCGAACGGCCTGCCCGCCTCCGCGAGCACGACGGCCCGGTCGTCGGGGCCGGCGACGAGTCCCTGCGCGTTCGTGAAGGCCGCGTCGACGTCGGAGGGCAGTTGCAGCGCCGTGTTCGCGACGCGCTGGAGCTCCTCTCCGGCGGCCGACACCGCGAGCGCGAGCGCCGTCGTGCCGTCGGACGCACGCCGGGCGATCTCGTCGCCACCGCCCTTGTCGAGCTGCGCGAGGGTGGCGTGATGCGCGCCGGCCGCCCCGACGAAGAGCACGGCGCCGCCGACGAAGGCCATTCGCCGACGGACGGCGCTCGCGCGCGCGCGCCAGGTCATGGCGGCGAGCAGGAGCACCAGCAACGTGAGCAAGGCCGCCGAGGCCGCGCTCGCCACCTGGAGCCAGCGCGCCGACACCAGCACGACCAGCGAGGCGAGCCCCGACCATGGGTCCCAGCGTGCACGGGACTCGGCGCGGGCGCGCTCGGCGACGACGATGGCGGGGGTCACATCGGGATTATACCCAAGCTCCGCGCCGATTGGGCGACTCAATAGATGTCGGTCGGCTAGATTACTCCCGATGACTTCGAACCTCGCGGTGGCCGGACGCGCCCTCCTCCCGGCCCTGGTCGCCCTCGCGCTCGTCGGGGCCGACGCCCGGGCCCAAGTGCTCGTGGTGGACGAGGGGACGTTCACCGTCACCATCGCGGGCGTTCGTGCCGGGCGCGAGGATTTCAGCATCCGGCGCTCGACCGCCCTCGAGGGCGGATATCTCGCTCAGGGGACCATCCTGCGCGGCGAGAGTCGCGTGGTCGTGGCCCTCAACACGGACTCGCTCGGGACTCCACTCCGGTTCCAGTGGGAGCGGTTCGTCACGGGCCGCTCGGTCGAGAACGTCTCGGGCGAGTTCCGCCGCGGTCTCTGGTCCGGCCGGGCGGTAGGCGCCGCGGGCGAGTCCGGACGCGAGTTCCGGCTGCCCGAGCCGGTCGTGGGTGCCGACGACGACGTGATCCATGAGACCTGGTTCCTGGTGCGGTTCGGTGCCCGGGCCGGCGCTCGACTGCTCGTGCCGCGCTCGCTCACGCTGCGCGATCTCGTGCTGGAGGACCTGGGAGCCGACAGCGTTTCGATCGCCGGCGACGTATTCCCTGCACGGAAATGGGCACTGCGATCAGCCCCGGGCGGCGCGGTGCTCCGGGAGGCCTGGCTCGACTCCCGTGGCCGTCTCCTGCGGGTCCGGATCCCCGCCCAGGACCTCGACGCCGTCCGCGACGAAGCCTTGCCTGAAACTGGACAGGCGGCTCACGCGTACAACGAGTCGGAACCCTCCCTAACAGGAAACTGAATCAATGCGTGTGTTGTGGCGTGCGACCCTTCTTCTCGGCCTGGCGATGCCGGCGGCGGCTCAGACCCGTACGACGCTGACGCTGACCGAGGCGCTCGAGATCGCCAGCAAGAACAACCCGACGTACCTGCAGTCCGTCACCGGGCGCACGCGCGCCTCCGCGGCGGTCCGCTCGGCCTATGGCCAACTGCTGCCGAGCGCCGATGCCAGCTTCTCGGCCGGCTTTCGCGAGGGACGCCCGCAGTTCTTCGGCGGCGTCGCCTTCGGCGCGACCTCGAACATCATCTCGTCGAGCTGGAACCTCTCGGCGAACGCGCGCCTGAGCGTCAACACGCTCTACACCATCCGGCGCGCCAATGCGGCGCTCGACGCCGCCGACGCCGATGTCGCGGCGGCGCAGTACCAGCTGCGGAGCGGTGTCACCGCGCAGTTCCTGCTGGCACTGCAGACCCAGGCGCGCGCGAACCTGCAGGACACCCTGGTGATCCAGCAGCGGCTCCAGCTGGAGCTCGCCCAGGCCCGCGCCGGCGTCGGCTCCGGCACGTCACTCGACGTGAAGCGCGCCGAGGTCAGCCTCGGCACGCAGCAGGTCGCGGCCCTCCGCGCCCGCAACACGGCGGCGGTCGCCCGCCTGCAGCTCTTCCAGCAACTCGGCGTCCCGATGCCGGCGGAAGTCGTGCTCTCGGCGGAACTGCCGGTGGTCGCTCCCACCTCCACGGTCGCGGACCTGCTCGAGATGGCCCGGACGGCCAACCCCACGTTGCGTGCGGCGCAGGCCCGCGAGCGCGTGGCCGACGCCAGCGTGCGCTCGGCGCGCGGCGAGTACACGCCGTCGCTGTCGCTCTCGGCCTCGGTGGGCGGTGTCGCGCAGAAGCAGTCCGACATCGGCCCGTCGATCCTGCAGGCGCAGAATCAGGCGCTCTCGTCGCAGCGCAGCTGCCTCACCACCGACTCGATCCGCGTCGGTGCCGGACTGAACAGCATCGCCGCCCAGTGCGCGGCGATCCAGTTCACGCCGGCGCAGGAAGCCGCGATCCGCGCCGCGAACACCGACTTCCCGTTCGGGTTCACCCGCAACCCGTACAACCTCTCGTTGGGCATCTCGCTGCCGCTCTTCGACGGCTTCGGTCGCGAGCAGCGGCTGCAGGAAGCGAATGCCAGCAAGACCGACGCGCGCTACAGCGTGCGGCGCCAGGAGCTGGCCCTCACCGCCGACGTGACGTCGGCGCGGGTGACGCTGCAGGCGGCGTTCGAGGCGGCGCAGTTGCAGGCCCGCAATGCCGCGACGGCGCGCGAAGCGCTCCAACTGGCCGAGGAGCGGTATCGCGTGGGGTCGAACACCTTCGTCGACCTCACCACCGCGCGCGGCGAGTACGAGCGGGCCGAGACGGACCGAATCGATGCGATCTATGAATTCCACCGGGCGTACGCGGCGCTGGAAGCGGCCGTCGGACGCACCCTCCGCTGACTGAGGCGATGATGAGCAAGAAGATGAAGTACGGCGTGTTCGGCGTGGTGGTGATCGCGATCGGCGCGCTCGTCGCGGTCTCGGCCGCCAAGAAGGAGAAGGGCACCGAGGTGCGGATCGAGGAGGTCTCGAAGCAGGACCTCGTGGCCTCGGTCACCGCCAGCGGGCAGGTGATCCCGCGGACCAAGGTCGACCTCTCGGCCGACATCACCGGCCGCATCACGCGCCTGGTGGTCAAGGACGGGGATTACGTGAAGCAGGGCCAGTTCCTGCTCCAGATCGATCCCCAGCAGTACGAGGCGCAGGTGCTGCGCGCCGAGGCGGCCCTCGCGAACGCCCGGGCGAGCCTGGCGCAGTCGCGCGCGAACCTCGTGCAGGCGCAGCGCAACCTCGAGCGCCAGCAGGAGATCCGGAAGGTCAACGTGGCGCTCGTCTCGGCGCAGGAACTCGAGCAGCTCACGACGCAGCTCGACGTGAACAAGGCGCTCGTCACGGCGGCCGAGGAGAACGTCAAGCAGAGCGACGCCTCGCTCAAGGACGCGCGCTACCAGCTCTCCCGCACGACGATCTACGCGCCGATGACGGGGCGGATCACCCGCCTCAACGTCGAGCTCGGCGAGACGGCGATCATGGGCACGCTCAACAAGGACGCGGCCACGCTCCTCACCATCTCCGACATGAGCATCCTGGAGACGAAGGTGAAGGTGGACGAGACCGACGTGAGCCGCATCCAGGTCGGCGATTCGGCGGTCATCCAGATCGACGCCTTCCCCGACACGACGTTCATCGGCCGCGTGGTCGAGATCTCCAACAGCTCGGTGAAGGGCGCGACGGCCGCGACCACCGACCAGGCGATCGACTACGAGGTGACGGTGCGCATCCTGAACCCGCCCGCGGACACCCGCCCCGACTTCTCGTCGACGGCGAAGATCGTGACCGACACGCGGAGCCAGTCGCTGGCGATCCCGATCATCGCGCTCACCGTGCGCGAGGACTCGGCGCTCAAGAACACCGACCAGGCCGCGCCGAACGCGGCGCCGGCGTCGGCGGTGCAGGTGGGCAAGCGCGACGTCGAGGGCGTCTTCGTGGTGGGGACCGACAACAAAGTGACCTTCCGCCCCGTAAGGGTGGGGATCGCCGGCGAGAAGTACTTCGAGGTGCTCGACGGGCTCAAGCCGGGCGAGCGCATCGTGGCTGGCACCTATCAGGCGATCCGCGAGTTGAAGGATGGTCAACTCGTCCGTGAACTACCTCAGACACCGGCCGCGACCAAGGCCCCGGGGACGCCGTGAGCCAGCATACCGAGGAAGCACCGCTCAACATCACCGCCGAACGCCAGGCGATCGTCCAGAGCCAGGGGGCGGCGCCGTCGAAGGAGTGGGTGATCGTCACCCGCGGCCTCAAGCGCGAGTACGACATGGGCGGCGAAGTCGTGCGCGCGCTCCGCGGGCTCGACCTCGCGGTGCGGCGCAACGAGTACGTCGCGATCATGGGACCGTCGGGCTCCGGCAAGTCGACGCTCATGAACATCATCGGCTGCCTCGACACGCCCAACGAGGGGGAGTACTGGCTCAACGGCCAGCTCGTGTCGACCATGAAGGACGACGAGCTCGCCCGCGTGCGCAACAAGGAGATCGGGTTCGTCTTCCAGACCTTCAACCTGCTCCCGCGCGCCACCGCGCTGGCGAACGTCGAGCTGCCGCTCGTCTACGCCGGCGTCTCGGCGAGCGAGCGTCGCGAGCGGGCGATGGGCGCCCTCGAGGCGGTGCAGCTCGGTGAGCGCGTCCATCACCGGCCGAACGAGCTCTCGGGCGGCCAGCGCCAGCGCGTCGCGATCGCGCGCGCGCTCGTGAACCGTCCCTCGATCCTCCTCGCCGACGAACCGACGGGCAACCTCGACTCGGCGACCTCGGAGGAGATCATGCGCGTCTTCGAAGGCCTCGCCGACACCGGCCAGACCGTCATCATGGTCACGCACGAACCCGACATCGCCGCGCACGCACGCCGTGTGGTCGTCCTCCGCGACGGCCAGATCGCGAGCGACGACCGGCGCGAGAAGTTCACCGAGAAGCTCGGCCTGTCGCACTAGCCGGCGGCGGGGCGGCGCTCGCGCCGCCCCGCGCCCCTGCGGCCCCCGGACTTCGCTTCCCTGCCCCATTCGATGCCGCTCCTCGAAGCCGTCCGGCTCGCCCTCGAGACCCTCCGGGTCCAGAAGCTCAAGAGCTTCTTCACCCTCGCGGGCGTCTGCATCGGCGTGATGTTCCTCATCACCGTCGTCTCGATCATCGACGGGATGGGCAAGTACATGAAGGACGACCTCGTCGGCAAGCTGCTCGCCGTGAACTCGTTCGAGCTGCGCCGCCGGCCCAACATCAACATCGGCGACGTCGACGAATCCGTCTGGGACGAGTACCGCCGCCGGCCGCGCCTCTACATCAGCGACCTGCTGCCGGTGGTCGAGGCGCTCCCCGCGGGGGCGCGCTGGGCCATCGAGGCGGAGGCGAACGTGCAGGTCGTCAGCCGCTACACGCGGCCCAAGAGCACCAACGCGATCGGCGTGGACGGCGACTGGTTCGCGATCAAGAACATCGCGCTCAAGGACGGCCGGCCGTTCACCGACCAGGAACTCGCGCAGGGCGAGAACGTGCTCATCGTCGGTCCGGACATGCGGGACCGCGCGTTCGGCGGTCTCGATCCGATCGGCCGCGAGCTGCGCGTGGGTGGCGTGCCGTACCGCGTGATCGCCGTGACCGAGTCGCGCGGCAGCGTCTTCGGGATCTCGTTCGACAACTTCGTGATCGCGCCCTGGCGTTCGCCGATGCGCAAGCTGCTCAATCCCGAGCCGCAGATGATCGACGCCGTCATCGTGCAGACCGCGAGCTCCGACGGCATGACCGATGCGCAGGAGCGCGTCCGCGCCGTCATGCGCACGCGGCACGGACTGCGGCCGAGCCAGAAGGACAACTTCTCCATGGAGACGTCCGCCAGCGCGCTCGAGTTCTGGAACAAGATCGAGTCGAAGCTGCAGCTGGCCGGCGTCGCCCTGCCGGCGATCGGCCTGATCGTCGGCGCGATCGTGATCATGAACATCATGCTGGTGGCGGTCGCCGAGCGCACGCGCGAGATCGGGATCCGGAAGGCACTCGGAGCCAAGCGGCGCGACATCCTCGCGCAGTTCCTGATCGAGTCGGCGACGTTGAGCACCGTCGGCGCGATCATCGGGATCGCGCTCGGGATCGGGTTCTCGCAGGCGATCGCGGCGGTGACGCCGTTGCCGGCGAGCGTGGCGCCCTGGTCGATCGTCGTCGGCGTGCTCACCGGCATCGTGGTGGGCGTGGTCTCGGGGGTGTATCCCGCGAGCCGTGCCTCCCTGCTCGACCCGATCGCCGCCCTGCGGTCCGAGTGAGGCCGACCCCATGAACAGGCTCTCCGCCCGGCTCTACAACCTCACCGAAGGCGTCCGGATCGCGCTCGAGGCGATCGTCGGCAACAAGGTCCGCGCCGGCCTCACCATCCTCGGCGTCGCGATCGGCGTCTTCGTGGTGGTGGTGATCTCGGCCGCCATCCACGGCATCAACCAGAGCGTGGCGAAGGACTTCGAGTCCACCGGCCCGACGACGTTCTTCGTCTCCCGGTACCCGATCACGTTCGAGGCCTGCGACGGCACCGAGGACACCTGCGCCTGGTTGCGGAACCCGTCGGTCTCGTGGGAGGAGATCGAGACCCTGCAGCGGCTCCCGAACGCGGCGGCCGTGGGGGTGCAGATGCGCTGGAGCGGCGCGTTCAAGTACCGCGACAAGGCGCTCGCGGGCGCCGGCATCGAGGCCTACACGGCGAACTGGTCGATCTTCGGCGCGCCGGACATCCTGCCCGGCGGGCGCATCTTCACCGAGCAGGAGACGCGCAGCTCGGCGCGCGTCGTGGTGGTCAACACGACCATGGCCGAACGACTGTTCGGCGACAGCGATCCGCTGGCGAAGGTGGTCACGATCAACGGCATCCCCTTCACCGTGATCGGCGTCTACAAGGAGACGGGGAGCTTCCTCTCCGGCGGCGACCGTCCCAAGGGCGTGATGCCGGTGACGACGCTGCAGCGCGCGCTGAACGTCTCGCGCGGCGACATGGGCGTGGTGGTCAAGCCGCGCGCCGACGTGCCGCGCGACGTGATGGTCGACGAGGTGACCGCGGCGCTCCGCGGTGCGCGCGGCCTCCGGCCGAGCGATGCGTCGACCTTCGCGATCATCACGCAGGACAAGCTGATGGAGACCTACGACAGGATCTTCGGCATGTTCTTCCTGGTGATGATCGTCCTCTCGGCGGTGGGGCTCATCGTGGGCGGCGTGGGCGTGGTCGCGATCATGATGATCTCGGTCACCGAGCGCACGCGCGAGATCGGCGTGCGGAAGGCGCTGGGTGCGACGCGGGCGACGATCCTGTTCCAGTTCCTGATCGAGGCGGTGACCCTCACGGGCATCGGCGCGGTCATAGGGCTGTTCGGAGGTTGGCTCGTCGCCCTGCTCATCCGGAGCTCGACGTCGATCGCCGCTTCCGTGCCACCACTCGCCGTGGTCTCCGCGCTCCTCGCGAGCGCGGTCACGGGCGTACTATTCGGCATGATCCCGGCCGCGCGCGCCTCGCGGCTGGACCCGGTCGAAGCCCTCCGCCACGAATAGGACCCGTTGCCACTCTTCGAAGCCTTCCGCCTCGCGATCCAGACGATCCTCGTCCAGAAGATGAAGAGCTTCTTCACGCTCGTGGGCGTGATGATCGGCGTGATGTTCCTGATCGCCGTGGTCTCGATCGTCGAGGGGATGAGCGACTACGTGGAGAACGATTTCGCCGCCAAGATCATCGGCGTGAACACGTTCGACGTCTCGCGCCGGGCGAACTTCACGCCCAACGAGACCGAGGAGCAGGAGCGCGCCTCGATGCGGAACCCCCGCATCTACGATCCGGAGGCGGCGGTCGTCCGCAGCGCGCTGCCGGCATCGTTCAAGTCGGCGATCGTCAACCAGACGTTCATCAACGCCGTCGTGCCGGGCGTGCGGCCGCGCTCGGTGCAGGCGATCGCGACCGAGGCGAGTTACTTCGACATCAAGAAGTTCGGACTCACGAGCGGCCGCGCCTTCGCCCCGCAGGAGGTCGCGATCGGGGCCAAGGTGATCGTGATCGGCTCCGAGGTGGCGAGCTACTACTTCGACGGGCTCGACCCGCTCGGCCGGGAGCTCCGCGTCGGCGGCCAGCCCTACACCGTCATCGGGGTGATCGAGGAACAGGGCTCGGTCTTCGGGTTCTCGATGGACCGGATGGCGATCGCGCCGTACACCTCGCCGCTCACGCGGGCGATCCGGCCACGCGGCGACATCGATGCGATCACGGTGCAGGCCCCCAGCCGCGAGATGCTCGCGGACGGCATGGAGCAGGTCCGTGAAGGACTGCGTGGCTTCCGGCGCCTCGGCCCCGGTGATCCGGACAACTTCGCCATCGAGACCTCCGATGCGGCCCTCAGCTTCTTCGCCGAACTCAAGGGCAAGCTGATCCTCTTCGGCACCGCGCTGCCGGCGATCGGCCTCGTGGTCGGCGCGCTCGTCATCATGAACATCATGCTGGTGGCGGTCGCCGAACGGACCCGCGAGATCGGCGTACGCAAGGCGCTCGGCGCGCGTCGCCAGGACATCATCGCGCAGTTCCTCGTCGAAGCCGCGACGCTCTCGGTGCTCGGCGCCGCGATCGGCGCCGGGCTCGGCGTGGGGCTGGCCATGATCATCGCCGCGCTCACGCCGCTGCCCGCCTCGGTGGCGCCCTGGTCGCTCGTCGCCGCGCTCATCGTCGGCGCGGGCGTCGGGATCACCGCGGGCATCTACCCGGCGAGCCGTGCCTCGCGTCTCGACCCGATCGCCGCCCTCCGTCAGGAATAGCCGATGCGCACCTGGGACAAGATCCTGATGAGCCTCGAGGGCGCGGTGATCGCCATCGATTCGCTGCGCGCCAACAAGGTCCGCGCGGCCCTCACCATCTCGGGCGTCGCGGTGGGCGTCTTCGTGGTGGTGGCGATGGGGGCCGCGGTGCACGGCATCCGGCAGTCGTTCCAGAAGGACATGGACGAGTTCGGCACGTCGAGCTTCCAGGTGCGGCGCCGGAACCCCGGCTTCAACGCCTGCAACCCCACGAACGACAACTGTCCCGAGCGTCGCTATCCCGGGATCTCGCTCGCGGAATGGCGCGCGGTGCAGTCGTTGCCCGAGGTCAAGCACGCCATGGCGTGGCTCTTCGGCAGCGGCACGGTGGTCTACCGGGACCGGGAGGTGAAGAACGTCGGCTACGACGCGCAGAGCACCGAGTGGATCGAGACCGACCAGGCCGACATCTTCCCGGGGCGCACCTTCACCGAGTCCGAACACGACGCGGCGGCGCTCGTGACGATCGTGAACAGGAAGCTCGCGGAGGAGCTCTTCGGCGACTCCGATCCGATCGGCAAGGAGATCGATCTCGACGGCACACGGTTCCGCGTCATCGGGGTCTTCCAGACCAAGGCCGGGTTCCTCAAGTCGCTCGACGGCCGGGGTCCCGACACGCCGCGGATGGTGCTCCCGATGATGACCGCGTACCGCCGACTCGACGTCTGGCGGCGGTCCATGATGATGATGGTGGTGCCCAAGGGCGACGTCACGCGCGACGCCGCGATGGACGCGGTGACGGCGACGCTGCGCGGCATGCGCGGCCTGCGGCCCTCGCAGACGAACACCTTCTTCCTCGTCGGTCAGGACAAGATGATGGAGACGTTCGACTCGCTCTTCGGCGCCATCTTCATGGTCGGCCTGGGCCTCTCCGCCGTGGGTCTCATGGTCGGCGGCGTGGGCGTGGTGGCGATCATGATGATCTCCGTCACCGAGCGGACCCGGGAGATCGGGGTGCGCAAGGCGCTCGGCGCGACCCGGGCGACGATCCTCTGGCAGTTCCTGGTCGAGGCGATGACGCTGACCAGCCTGGGCGCGGCGATCGGGCTGGTGGTGGGCGCCCTGCTCGCCTGGGTGATCCGGGCGAACACGCCCGTGCCGGCGAGCGTGCCGCTGAGCGCCGTGTTCTCGTCGCTCGGGGCGGCCGCGCTCACCGGGATCGTCTTCGGGATGCTGCCGGCGAGCCGGGCGTCCAAGATGGACCCCGTCGAGGCGCTGCGGCACGAGTAGGACCTGCGGAGCGTCGGGTCCCCGACGGGCGCGGCCAGTGGCCGCGCCCGTTTAGTTTCCGGGTACCGTGCGCAACTCCGACGTCCTCGGCATCGCCTTCGCGCAGATCAAGGGCAACCCCCTGCGCAGCTTCTTCACGCTGCTCGGGATCATCGTCTCGGTCGCCTTCCTCGTGGCGGTCGTCGCGATCATCCAGGGGATGAATGCGTACGTGAAGGAGAACATCGCCGACGCGATGATCGGCACGAACGCGTTCCAGGTGCGGCGGTCGCCGATCCAGGTGGGGCTGATCGACGACGAGGAGATGCTGCGGATCCGCCGCCGCCCGCGGATCTCCGAGGCCGACGCCCGGACCGTGCGCACCGCACTCCCCGATGCGGTCGCGATCTCGATCCAGACCGGATGGCCCACGCCGCAGACGGACGTCTTCTGGCGCGGCCGCTCGATCGGCGACATCCTCGTGTTCGGGAGCTCCCCCGAGTACCAGATCGTGCAGGACTATCGCGTCATGAAGGGCCGCGCGATGTCGGCGGTGGACATCTCCCAGCGGATGCCGGTCGCCGTGCTGGGTCCCGAACTGGCCGAGAAGCTCTTCGAGACCGCGGACCCGATCGGCAAGGAGATCCGCGTCGCCGGCGAACGCTTCACGGTGATCGGGGTGAATGAGCCCAAGGGGCGGGTCCTGGGCCAGTCGTTCGACGCCTATGTGCTGATCCCGATCCCGCGCTTCGAGATGCGCTACGGGCGGCGGCTCACCACCACGATCTCGGTGAAGGTCTCCGACACCGCCGACGTGGCGGCGATGATGTCGCGCGCCGAGGAGGCGATGCGGGTGGCGCACGGCCTCCGGCCCGGCGAGGAGAACGACTTCTCGATCGAGACCGCCGACGCGCTCGTCGCCTTCTGGAAGAAGCTCACGGCGGTGCTCTTCGCGGTGATCCCGGCGGTGGTCGCGATCGGGATCGTGGTCGGCGGCATCGTGATCATGAACATCATGCTGATGGCGGTGAACGAGCGCACGCGCGAGATCGGTATCCGCAAGGCCGTCGGCGCGCGCGCCCGCGACATCGAGGCGCAGTTCCTCGCCGAGACGATCGCGCTCTCGGCGATGGGCGGCGTGATCGGCGTGCTGGCGGGATGGGCGTTCGCCTTCGTCATCTCGGCCGTCTCGCCGCTGCCGGCGCGGATCACCTGGTGGTCGGTGGCGCTCGCGCTCGGGCTCGGCGCGGGGGTCGGCGTGATCTTCGGCGTGTATCCGGCACGGCGGGCGGCGCGGCTCGACCCGATCACCGCGATGCGGGCGGAATAGGCCGTGCGGATCCCCGGCCTCGACCAGGTCCGCGAGAACCTCGGGATCGCGATGGACACGCTGCGCGTGGCCAAGCTCCGGTCGGCGCTGACGATCCTCGGCGTCGTGATCGGCGTCGCCACCGTGATGACGATGGCGTCGATCGTGGAGGGGCTGCGATCGCAGATCATCACCACGGTCGAGATCGCCGGGCCGACGACGTTCTACGTGCTCAAGGTCTACTCGAGCACGCCGATCAATCCGCAGAATCCGCCGGCCTGGGTACGCATCAGGCCCGACATCGCCGAGGAGGACGCGGAGGTCGTGAAACGGCTGCCGTCGATCGGCTACGCGTCGCTCTGGGGGCAGACGGCCGCACGTCTCTCGTATCAGGGCGAACGGACGCAACCGTCGGCGCTCTGGGGCGCCGACGCGGGATTCACCGAGATCCAGGGCGGCGAGCTCGCGGACGGGCGGTGGTTCACCCGCCAGGAGGTCGCGACGGGAGCCAGCGTGGTCGTGGTCGACGAGACGATGGCCCGCCGGCTCTTCGGGCGCGTGAACCCGCTCGGCAAGACGATCCTCGTCGGCGGTCGCCCGATGGAAGTGATCGGCCTCTACGTGCCGCCGGAGAACATCTTCGCACCACAGGGGGCGGGAACGGGGGCGATCATCCCGTTCAAGCTGCTGGACGCGCAGTTCACGATCGACCGGACGAACGCCCTCTGGATCCCGGTCAAGCCGCGTCCGGGCGTCACCGTGGCGGCGGCGCAGGAGGAAGTGACCATCGCGATGCGGGAGCACCGACGGCTGCGCCCCGCCCAGCGCAACAACTTCGACCTCGTCACGGCGGACCAGATCCTCGACGTGTTCAACCAGCTCACGGGCGTGTTCTTCGTCGTGATGATCGTGCTCGCCTCGGTGGCGCTGCTGGTGGGCGGCATCGGCGTGATGGCGATCATGATGGTCTCGGTGACCGACCGCACCCGCGAGATCGGCGTGCGCAAGGCGCTCGGCGCGACGAGGGCGGACATCGCGGTGCAGTTCCTGATCGAGGCGTCGACGCTCACGGGGATCGGCGGCGTGATCGGGATCGCCGTGGGGTTGGCGGCGGGGCAGGTCGTGACCTGGCTCCTCGGGATCGACGCGACGCCGCCGATCGGGTTGACGATGATCGCGGTGGTGGTGAGCGTGGGGATCGGGGTGGTGTTCGGCGTGCTGCCGGCGCGGCGGGCGGCGCAACTGGATCCGATCGAGGCGCTGCGATACGAGTGATCCCGGCGGGCTGCTAGAGCCCGAGTTCCGAGAGGCCCGGGTGATCGTCGGGACGCCGACCGGCCGGCCAGCGGAACTTGCGGTCGGCTTCCCCGATCGGCAGGTCGTTGATGCTGGCGATGCGACGGCGCATGAGGCCCTCCGCGCTGAACTCCCAGTTCTCGTTGCCGTACGACCGGAACCAGCTGCCCGAATCATCACGCCACTCGTACGCGAACCGCACGGCGATGCGCGCGTCGTGGAAGGCCCAGAGTTCCTTGATCAGCCGGTACTCGATCTCCCGCGCCCATTTGCGCTCGAGGAAGCGCGCGATCGCCTCGCGCCCCGAGAGGAACTCGGCACGATTCCGCCAGACACTGTCCGCCGTGTACGCCAGCGAGACGCGCTGGGGATCGCGGGAGTTCCAGGCGTCCTCGGCCATCCGGACCTTCTGCGTCGCCGACTCGCGCGTGAAGGGTGGAAGCGGAGGGCGGCTCTCCGGTTCTGTCGTGATCCCAGGCTCCTTGGCGACCGGTCGGCATGCGCGACCAGGGTCGCGATCGCAGGGTCAGATGAAGCTGATCTCGCGCGTCGCCGCGGCCACGACGAAGCACCGCTCGGTGTTCGACGCGGTGTCCGCCGGGATCAGGAAGAAACCGGGCCGACCTGGCTGGAATCCGGTCGTCGTCCCCACCAGGGATTCGCCGTCGGCGAACTTCACCTTGATCCGTCGGCCGGGCACGGGTCGCGAGGGGTCGAAGTCGTTCTTCTTCACCCGCTGCGGCAGACCGTCATAGTCCTTCACGAAGAAGAGCGCCTTCAGCTCCTTCGTATGGATCTCCACCGCCTTCGTGCCCTCCGGATCCGTCACCGGCCGCACGTGGAAGAGGTCCTTGGTCTGGACGAAATCCGCGGTGACCCCCTTCACCAGGCGACCATCGGTGTACCGCGCCACGACCTTGTTCATGCCCTCTCCCTCCCGGACGGCGGACCGTCGCCGATCCCGTTGAAGCTCCGGTCCGGGCGCCCGGTCCGCAAGAGCCGGCCGCGGGCCGCGGACTCAGGGGCGATACACCCAGGCGGCGGCACGCGGACCGCTCCCACGCCCGTAGCCGCCGGTGATGAGGACGCCACCGGCACCGAGCGACGCCACGGCGGAGAACTGACCGGTCAGCGGTCCGTCGCCCTCGACGAGCGTGAAGGCGCCGCGGCGGGGGTCGAAGACCTCCGCCTGTGGCGCACCACCGGCGATCAGCACGTCGCCGCTGGGCAGCAGGATCGAGCTCCCGGTGTGCTTGTATCGGGCCAGGCGCATGGTCGGGCCCGGAGCGAAGCTCCCCGTCGTGGGATCGAAGAACTCGGTCGAGTCGTACTCGCCGTCGTCGCGCTCGTCGGACCCGCCGGTGATGAGCACGCGACCGTCGCGCAGCAGCACGGCGTCGTGCTTGTGCCGTCGCACGCGCATGTCACCCGCTCGCGTGAAGGTGCCGGTCGCGGCGTCGTACGTCTCCGCCGACGCGTAGAGCGTGATCTCGGACCGGCGGTCGCGGTGCCCGCCCACGACCAGCACGCGACCGTCACGGAGCATCACCGCCGCGTGACTCTCGCGCCGCTCGGTCATGGGACCGGTCGGCCTGAATCGTCCGGTGACCGGGTCGTACAACTCGGCGCTCGACAGGAAGGTCCAGCCCGGTCCCACTCCCCCGGCGATGAGCACTCTGCCGTTGCCCAGGAGCACCGCGACGTGGCCGGCCCTCGCCGATCCGAGCGACCCCGTGCGCGTGAACGTCCTGGTCGCGGGGTCGAACAGTTCGACGTCGGCGATCACCTCGTTCCCCGCCCCGTAGCCCCCGACGATCAGCACCTTCCCGTTGGGAAGGATCGTGGCCGAGTGGCTGTGCCGCACGACGACCATGCGCGCGAGGGGTCCGAAGGTCCCGGAGGCGGGGTCGAAGAGCTCCGCACTGCGGGCCGCGTTCCCGTCACCGGTGAACCCTCCGGCAACGAGGACTCGACCGTCGCGGAGCACGCTCGCCGTATGCGCCATGCGGGCCACGCTCATCGCCTCGGTGGAGGCGATGCGTCCGGCTGCCGCATGGCCCGCGCCGGAGCCCTCGTGACTCAGCAGAAGGGCTGAAAGCGGGAGCAGGCGCACGAGCATGGCCGGGGACATCGGGCTCTCCTGATGGCGTTGGACTCAGGAATATCTACACCCGACGCGCCCGGAGTGCCGCCCTCACCCTTCGTGGCGGCGCGCCACGGGCCGGTCCATTATTCGACGACCCTCTCCGGACCTCCGATCATGTCCACCGACGCCGGCTTCATCGAACACGTTTGCGATCAACTGCACGACGCGGGGGGCATCACCGCGAAGAAGATGTTCGGCGAGTACGGGATCTACCGCCACGGCAAGATCGTCGCGCTCGCCTGCGACAACCAGCTCTTCGTGAAGCCGACGGCGGCCGGCGAGGCCGTGCTCGGGACGCCCACGATCGGCGCGCCCTACCCCGGGGCCAAGCCGCACTTCAACGTCTCGGAGTCACTCGACGACCCGGCATTGCTGGTGCGGCTCATCCTGGCCACCGATGCCGCGCTGCCGATGCCCAAGCCGAAGAAGGCGGCGAAGAAGCGCCGGTGAGCGTCGCCTCAGCGACGGCTCTCGGCGCGTTCGGCTTCGAGCTTCGCGTTGAAGCGCTGCGCCTCGCCCAGACGCTCGACCTCGAGCGCGACGACGTCCACGGACTGCTGCAGCTGCTCGAGACGGTCGTTCGTCCGGGCGGCCGTCGGCGGATCCTGCCGAACGGATCGCAGGGCGAGCCGCCAGACGGCGTACGTCCCGAGGAACATCCCCACGACGTGCGCCCCCGCGTGCATCGCCTCGCTCCCGGCGGCGGCGAACCCGGCGGCCATGGCGTTGACGAGCGTGAAGAGGACTGCGGTCACGAGCCAGGCCTGCAGGCGTCGGGTCATGTCGAACTCCGTGAGGGGACTGAGAGCCCTACGCGACGTGCCAGTCGCGGTTTCGGCCTGCTATGATTCCGTGATGCGTCGCCATGTCCTCCTCTTCGGCCTGATGGCCGGCGTCGTCGTCGCCGTGCTGCAGCTGATCGAGTACCGCTGGCTCGTGCTCGCGCACTCCATGGAGATCTATGGCGCCCTCATCGCGGCGGTCGCCGCGGGCGTCGGTATCTGGCTCGGCTTCAAGCTCACCCGTCCCGCAGAGCGGGTCGTGGTGCGCGAGGTCCTCGTCCCGGCGCCGACGGAGTTCGTCCGGGACCGGGGGCAGGTGGCCACCCTCGGACTCACGCCCCGCGAACTCGAGATCCTCGAGTTCATCGCGGCGGGCCTGAGCAACCGGGAGATCGCCGAGCGGGCATTCGTGAGCGAGAACACGGTCAAGACGCACTCTGGACGGGTGTTCGACAAGCTGGGGGTACGCCGGCGGACACAAGCGGTCCAACGCGGCAAGGAGCTCGGACTCATCCCCTGAGGGGCCGGGACCTGCCCGCCGGCTCACCCGTTCTGGTGATTTCCCCGGTTCGGCGCCAAAATCACCCGTTCGGGTGACGCGCGAGGAGCCCACTCGTGGCTAGCATGCCCGCTCCTCAACCTCCCAGGAGCCGCGATGCGGACGATCGTATGGAAGTTCGGGCTCATCGCCGCCGCGATCTGCTCGGCGCTGATGGGCATCACCCTGCCGTTGTTCGACCGGTACGGCATCGAGCATGGCGAGATCGTCGGCTATGCGGGCATGGTCGTCGCCTTCCTCATGGTGTTCGTCGGCGTGAAGTCCTACCGCGACACCGTGGCCGGCGGGACCATCTCCTTCGGTCAGGCCTTCATGGTGGGCGGCCTGATCGCGCTGATCGGCATCGCCGGATACGTGCTGACCTGGGAGATCATCTACTTCGGTTTCACCCCCGACTTCGCCGACAAGTACGCCGCCAGCGTGATCGAACGGATGCGGCAGGCGGGCGCGACCGACGCGCAACTGGCCGCCACCACGAAGGAGATGGCGGATTTCGCCCGGAACTACCGGAATCCCCTGATCAACGCGGCGTACACCTTCCTCGAGCCGCTGCCGGTGGCGTTGCTCTACACGCTCGTGAGCGCGGCCCTGTTGCGTCGTCGCCCGGCCTCGCCGGCCACGGCCTGACCTTCCCCCCTCCGCACGTCACCACACTCAGCTCCGGAGTCTCGATGCAACTCGGCGTCTTCTCCATCAGCCTCGCCGTGAAGGACCTCCCCGCCTCGCGCGCCTTCTATGAGAAGCTCGGGTTCAGCGGGTTCGGGGGGAACGGGAAACAGTGGCTCATCATGAAGAACGGCGACACCGTGATCGGCCTCTTCCAGGGGATGTTCGACAAGAACGTCCTGACCTTCAATCCCGGGTGGGACAGCAATGCGCAGCTCGTGCCCGGGTTCACCGACGTGCGCGAGCTGCAGCGTCAGCTCAAGGCGAGCGGGGTCGCGCTGCTGACGGAAGCGGCGACCGACACGACGGGTCCGGCGAGCTTCATGGTGGTGGATCCGGACGGGAACCCCGTCCTGGTGGACCAGCACGTCTGAACGCCTTCGCTCCGGCTACATCTTCCGCCAGAAGTACCGGGTGAGGGCGACGACGAGCAGGCCGAGGAGTGCGGGAAAGAGCGGCTTCGATGCATGACCGAGGAACCGGGTCGTGGTCGGTTCCTCGGCGAGATACTCGACGAACACGTCGGACCCGGAGCGGAACGCGGCGAGCACCTCGTCCGGCAGGACGCGGTTGACGGTGACGCGGCGTCCGTCACGCGTCGTGAAGGAGAGCTTCGCGCTGTTGCGCTCCGTCCGATTCACCTCGACGCCGAGGTTCGTGGTCGTGGTGATGTTGACGGTGTAGCCCTCCGGCGGTTCCACGAGCGCCTGCACGCCCTGGGCTTCGAACGCGCGGTTCTCGGCCACGCCGTCCCACGAGGCGTAGAACAGGGTGAGCGACAGGATGATCGCGCAGATCCGCAGCGTCCAGCTGAGCATCGTGCCTCCGGTGCGTTGTCGCGGGCGACGTGACCATCACGCGCCCGCCTTCCCGATCATCATCCTCTCTCGGCCGATCCCACCCGGGGGCCGAGGAGGTCCCAACGGTTCCCCTCGAGATCTCGGAAGACGGCGACGTCGCCGTACGGCTCCGATCGTGGGGGAGAGACGAACTCGACGCCCGCCGCCGTGAGCCGCGCGAACGACGCGCCGAAGTCCTCGACCCGCAGGAAGAACCCGACGCGCCCCGCGAACTGCTCTCCTGCCGCGGCCACCTGTCGATCGCCGTCGGCACGGGCGAGGAGAATGCCCGTCGCCGCACCGGCGGGACGGACGACGACCCAGCGCTTGGGCCGGCCGTCGTTGGTGAGGGACGGAACGTCCTCGATCAGCTCGAACCCGAGCACGCGGACGAAGAAGTCGATCGCGGGCTCATAGTCCCGTACGATCAGTGCGACGAGTTCAAGGTTGGGCATCGCGACCTCCGCCTGTCCGAGTCACGTGCTCGTCCGCTCGATCCCATCGCGCATCGCCGCTTCGAGGATGTCGAGGTTCACCTTGCTCAACGTGCTGAACTTGATGCAGTACCCCGTCACGCTCGCCTTGCCGATCCTCCCGCCGTAGGTCTCGGCCAGGTACGTCCTGTCCTCGAGTCCCATGATGTAGACGGAGATCCCCGTGGTGTTCGCACTCAGACCGATCCGATAGAACTCCCGGGTCTTCCCGTCGGCGTAGGTCATGGTCTGGAGACCGTACCCGATGTTCGGGTTCGAGACGGTGCGACCCCGCTCGTCCTTGCCATCGAGGAACCACAATCGACAGCCCGGCATCAACCGCATGATGACGTCGTGCAGCTCCCGCATCTCGCGGCGTTTGCGCTCCGGCTGCGCATCGATGTACTCGCTGATCCGGGTGTTCACCTTCATGTCGCGCTCTGCCCTCGTACCTCGTAGCAGAGCCCCACCATGCCGCTCCGATAGGCCTTGACCTCGGTCAGGTGGAGGGCGACGTCCCGGTCGAGTCCGGCGAAGAACTGGACCCCGTCACCGATCAGGATCGGCAGGATCGAGTAGCGCACCTCGTCGGCCAGTCCGAGGCGCAGGCATTCGCCGCACACCGCACCTCCCCCGACGAACCAGATGGAGGGGAACGTCGGGCGCAGCCGCTCATTCACGAGCTGCGCGACATCGCCAGAGCAGAACTCGACGGTGTCCCTGGTCCGCGACAACTCCCTGCTGGTGAGCACGAACACGGGTTTGTCGCCGTACGCCCATCCCGACCCCGCCGCTTCGAAGCGCAACGCGGTCTCATAGGTCCGCGACCCCATGACGTAGCAGTCGATCGATCTCAGGAAGGCCTCGACGAAGGCCGGGTCCATGGCCTCCCCACCCGCGAACTCGTCCGAGGTCTCGAGCCAGTCGACGCGCCCGTCCTTCCGGGCGATGAAGCCGTCGAGGCTCGCCGCCATGTGGATCGTGACGCGCGAAGGCGAGCGGGCCATCACGCCACCGCCATGTATGGCACTCCCTTCGACTGCGCCCGACTCAGCGCGACGACCATCGCCGGTGTCACCTGCGCCTCGGGGAGCACGTTCGCCACGAGCTCGGCGTGCACCGCCGCGGCATTCCCGCCGGCACCGGCGAGTTCGCGCGAGAGGCGGAGCAGCGCCCGATTGCACGCGAGGAAGACCACGCCTCGCTTGCTCAGGGATTCGACGGAGTAGGGGACCCCCGCACGGAACGTGTTCGCGGTCGCCGGCGCCCCCTGCGCGTTCCTCACGTCGAACCGCGCACCGAGCGTGTACTTCAGCCACATGGCGTCGTTGAGGATGAACGAGAGCGCCGCGGTGTGCACGCCGATCACGAGTCCGATCCGCGCATCGGGGACCGCATAGTCCTGATTGAACACGTCGAGGAGGTTGAGCCCGCGCCGCAACGCGAGTCCCTCCGAGACGATGCCCGTCTCGATGATCATCCGATGCTCGCGCTGGGCGGCCATCTCGAGCCAGCGCTCGTCGGGCCAGAACGCGCCGTCGCTGCCGGATGAGGACGCGCGGCCGACTCCCGGCGTGGCCGCCGAGAGCGCGGACGGTGCGGCCCCGACGGCGAGCAAGGCGGTCAGGCGGCCAACGAACGAACGACGGGGCGTGTTCATGAGGACCTCAGCGGAAGGTGGCGATGGTGTCGAGCGACTTCTTGGTGATCACGGGAACGCGCGCATCGGCGGCCGGATGGCCCACGACGAGCAGCAGGAACGGCTTCTCGTTCGCGGGCCGGTCGAGGATGCGGTTGAGGAAGCCCATCGGGCTCGGCGTGTGCGTGAGCGTCGCGAGACCGGCGTGGTGCAGCGCGGCGATCATGAAGCCGGTCGCGATGCCGACCGATTCCGGCACGTAGTAGTTGGCGCGCTTGGCGTCGTCGGAGCCGCGACGCCATCGCTCGGCGAAGACGGCGATCAGCCACGGTGCCGACTCGAGGAACGGCTTCTCGGGGTCGGTGCCGAGGTGTGCGAGATCCGCCAGCCACTCGGGCGTGGCCCGGCCTGCGTAGAACTCGCGCTCCTCCTCCTCGGCGGCGAGGCGGATCTCGCGCTTCGTCGCGGCGTCGCTGACCGCGACGAAGTGCCAGGGCTGCAGGTTGGCTCCGTTCGGCGCGCTCCCGGCCGCGAGCAGCGCCTGCTCGATCACCGCACGCGCGACCGGCTGTGACGAGAAGTCCCGGACCGTTCGGCGGCGCCGCAGATCGGTGCTGAACTCCACCGCGCGCCGGAGCATCTCGGCGGCGGGGTAGGTGCGGAAGGTCGCGAGGGGTTCGGTGCGATGCGCGGACATGAGGAATGCGTGAGGAAGGGGCTCGGGCCTGTGAAGAGGATGCGCCACCGGCTAGCTTTCTGCAACGCATCAGGTGCGGCGATCCGCACCGGTGACCGAGCAGCCATCCTGGCATGCCGGCCTCCCCCGCCCCATCTGCATGACCTTCGAATCCCTCGGCCTGGACCCCGCGCTCCTGCGCGCGGTCCACGATCTCGGTTGGCCCAAGCCGACCCCCATCCAGCTCGACGCCATCCCGTCGGCGCGCGACGGACATGACCTGCTCGCCTGCGCCATGACGGGCAGCGGCAAGACCGCGGCCTTCCTGCTGCCCACGCTGCAGCGCCTCATGAAGCACCCCAAGCGCGCCACCCGCGCGCTCGTGCTCGCCCCCACTCGCGAACTCGCCGCGCAGGTGCATGCCGACCTGCTCGCACTCGCGAAGCACACGAACGTCCGCGGCGCCGCGATCTTCGGCGGCGTGGGCATGGGGCCGCAGGAAGCGGCCTTCCGCTCGCAGACCGACGTGATCATCGCCACGCCGGGGCGCCTGCTCGACCACATGTCGCAGCCGGGGCGCTATGTGAACTTCACGGCGCTCGAAGTGCTCGTGCTCGACGAAGCGGACCGGATGCTCGACATGGGCTTCCTCCCGGACATCAAGCGCGTGCTGGCCCAGCTGCCTCCCAAGCGGCAGACGCTGTTCTTCAGCGCCACCATGCCCAAGCCGATCTCGGACCTCTCGCGGCAGATGCTGCACGCGCCGGTGCGGATCAACGTCGAGCGGCAGTCGATGCCCGCCGTGGGGATCGAGCAAGCGCTCTGGCCGGTGTCCGAGGCGCTCAAGGCCGACCTCTTCATCGCCCTGCTGCGTGCGAACGTGATCGGCAACGTGATCTGCTTCACGCGCACCAAGCATCGCAGCAACCGCCTGAGCGACGTGCTCACGCGCGCCGGGATCCCGAACGCGAAGATCCACGGCAATCGCAGCCAGAACCAGCGCACCGAAGCGCTCGGCGACTTCAAGAGCGGCAAGGTCCGCGTGCTCGTCGCGACCGACATCGTCGCGCGCGGGATCGACGTCGAGGCGCTCGAGCATGTGGTGAACTTCGACGTGCCGCATGTACCGGAGGACTACATCCACCGCGTGGGCCGTACCGCACGCGCCGAGGCGACGGGCGAGGCGTTCACACTGGTCGCGCCGGACGAGGAGACGGACCTGCGGCAGATCGAGAAGGCCATCGGGCGCAAGCTCCCGCGCCGGACGCTCGACGGCTTCAACTACAAGCACGTGCCGACGGAACGACTCGAGGTGCCGCTCGCCGAGCGCATCGCCGCGATCCGCGCCAAGAAGGCGGAGGACCGGGCGCGGGCGAAGGCCAAGCTCGAACGGCGCTCGGCGGGTGCCGGATCGACCGGTGGCGGGCATTCCAGTGGAGGGCATGCCGGTGGTGGCCATGCCCGCAGCGGGTCGACGGGCGGGAGCGGCGGCTCACCCAAGGCGGGTTCGTCGCGGCCGTCGGGCGCGGGACGTCGCGGGCCCGGGCGCGGACGCTAGCCGGAACTTCTGGCCGCCTGACCGGTTAACGAAACAGGACCGGAGGGCGTTCATCTCCGGCAGGGCGGCCCCGGCCGCCCGTCGACACACAACCACTTTGGGAGGCACGATGCGGGCGATTCGATTCTTCACGGCAGCGGCGCTGGTGCTGGTGGCCACGACGGCCTCGGCGCAGGGCGGTCAGGGCGGCATGGGTCAGGGCGGCCAGGGTGGCATGGGCCAGGGTGGCGCGCAGCGGATGAACGAGATGCTGTTCAAGGACATCACGCTCACGGATGCGCAGAAGGCCCAGATCGACACGATCCAGACCAAGGGCCGCGAGGAGCAGCGCGCGATGATGCAGGGCGGCGCCGGCATGCAGGACCCGGCGATGCGCGAGAAGATGATGGAGATGCGCAAGAAGCAGAATGACGCGATCCGCGCGGTCCTCACGGCGGAACAGCAGGCGATCTTCGACAAGAACCTCGCGGCGATGCCGCAGGGTGGCGGGCGTCGTCCGCCGCCGCAGCGCTAGTCGAGCCGCCGGGCGCGCATCGCGGAACGCGACCGCGCACCAGAATACGGGACGGGGACGCTCGCTGCGGCGAGCGTCCCCGTCGTGCATGCGCCATCGTCAGGGACGCGGGTCGGTGCGGATGATCGCGTAGAGCTCGTCGTCGCGCGGGACGCCGTCGCGGAACACCACGCCGCGCAACCGCCCTTCGTGCCGCATCCCGGCCTTCAGCATGACCCGTCCTGACGCGGGGTTCTCGACGTAGTGCTGCGCGTCGAGCCGGTGGAGCCCGAGGTCGTCGAAACCGAACGCGATCACCCGCTTCACCGCCTCGGTCGCGATCCCCTTCCCCCACGCCGGGACGCCGATCCAGTAGCCCACTTCGGCCTTGTGGTGCGCGAGCGTGAAGTGGAGACCCACGGCTCCGACGAGCGCGCCATCGTCACGCATCGTGATCGCCCAGACGCCTCGTCTCCCCGCGGTCCAGTCGGCCGCATGCCGTGCGATGAACTCCACGGCGGCACCCTCCGGGTACGGATGCGGGATGGTCAGCGTCTGCCGCGCGACGGCGGCGTCCGAGAGATACCGGGTGACGTCGGGCGCGTCGCCCGCGACGAACGGGCGAAGGACGAGACGCTCCGACGTGAGCGAGGGCATGGGCCTCGCGAAGAGGCCGCTGGGCGCAGTCATCCCGCATTATGGCCATCGAGCCCGGCCGGCGACAGCCACGCCGGCGCCCGTGATCGCGCCCCCCGCACGCCCGCCGTAGATTGGGACCATGAACGCGCCCGTCGAACTCCTCGCCATCGCCGCGCATCGCGACGATGTGGAACTCACCTGCGGTGGTGCGCTGATCAAGCACGCCCGCAAGGGACAACGCACCGGGATCATCGACCTCACGCAGGGCGAGATGGGGTCGCGCGGCTCGGCCGCCCTGCGCGCCGAGGAAGCCGCGCGGGCCGCCGCCGTGATGGGCGTGGCCGTGCGCCGCAACCTCGAGCTCCCCGATGCCGGGATCGAGAACACCCCCGAGACGCGCCGCCGGCTCGCGATCATGATCCGCGAACTGCGCCCGCGGGTGGTGATCGCGCCCGCGCTCCACGGCCGCCACCCGGACCATCGCGTGGGCGCGCAGCTCATCCGTGATGCCTGCTTCCTCGCCGGCCTGACCAAGGTCGACAGCAGCACCGCGCCGCACCGGCCGCTCAAGGTGCTCCATGCGGTCGCCTACCGCGAGGACCACGAGAAGCCGACCTTCGTGGTCGACATCAGCGCCGAGTTCGAGACCAAGCTCGAGGCGATCAGGTGCTACGGATCGCAGTTCGACGGCGCGACGCAGGCGGGCGAGGTCTACCCCACCGGCGCCTCGCTCTATGACGTGGTGCGGGTGCAGTCCGAGCACTACGGCTCGCTGATCCGCTGCCGCCACGGCGAACCCTTCTTCACCACCGAGACGATGCGCGCGGACGACCTCCTCGCGCTCGAGGTATCCACGTTTTGAGCACACCACGCGAGATCTCCTACCCGACCTACCTCGAGCTGGACGCGCTGCTCTCCCTGCAGCGTCCGCAGAGCAGGCCCGAGCATCCCGACGAACTGATCTTCATCGTGGTGCACCAGGCCAGCGAACTCTGGTTCAAGGTGCTGCTGCACGAGTTCGACCATCTCATCGCGCAGCTCGAGGCGACCGACCCGCAGGCCGCGCTCACCACCATGCAGCGCATCAACACGCTCGTCGAACTCGTCGCGCACGAGCTCTCCGCGCTCGACACGCTCCCCCCGCAGCGGTTCATGCAGTTCCGCGGCTACCTGGGGTCGTCGAGCGGCTCGCAGAGTGCGCAGTTCCGCGCGATCGAGGCGACGAGCGGTCTGCGCGACCCGCACTTCATGGCGGCGCTCAAGGAGCACGGCGCACTGCCGCCCAAGGTGGCCCGTGCGCTCGAGAAGCCCACGCTGCAGGCGCTCTTCCTCTCCATGATCGAGCGCCAGGGCGTGAGTCTCGAAGCGATCTACACCGAGCCGCAGCACGGCATGCTGCTCATGCTCGCCGAGTCGTTCCTCGCCTACGAGCAGGGCTTCGCGCGGTGGCGGTTCCTGCATGTGCAGCTCGTGGAGCGCATCATCGGGCCCGACACGGGTGGCACCGGTGGGACCCTCGGCGCCAAGTACCTCGCCAAGACCGTCAGCCAGCGCTTCTTCCCCGAACTCTGGGCGCTGCGCGCCAAGCTCTACGGGAGCCGGTAGCCGGTGCAGGACATCTCGGTCCGCTTCGACACGGGAACGCCCGCGTGGCCGGGTGACACGCCCTGGTCGTGCACCTGGGCCTGGGAGATGATGAAGGGCGCGAGCGTCAACGTCTCGCGAATCGCGTCGAGTCCGCATGTGGGCACGCACGCCGACGCGCCGCGCCATGTGCGCCAGGACGGGATCGGGGCGGACCGGCTGCCGCTCGTGCCGTTCCTGGGCCGCGCGCTCGTGGTCGATGTCTCGGCCGCCACGGGACCGATCTCCCTCGCTGCATTGCGCGCGGCAGGCTACGCCGAGGGCACCGTGCGACTCCTGTTGCGCACCGGACGGACCGTCGCCACCGGCACCTTCCCCGAGAGCTGGCCGAGTCTCGACCCGGAGATCGTGCGCACGCTCACGAACGACGGGCTCCGGCTCCTCGCGGTCGATTGCCCGAGCGTGGACGACCGCGAGAGCAAGACGCTCGCCGTGCATCACGCGATCTTCGACGGCGGTGCGTTCGTGCTGGAGAACCTCGACCTGCGCTCGGTCGCGCCGGGGCACTACGACCTTCTCGCGTTGCCGATGCCGGTGGGCGCGATCGACGCGGCGCCGGTGCGGGCGCTGTTGCGGAGTCCGTAGCGTTCGGCGGACCGCGCGCGTAGTCCTCCGGGCGCGCCGCCCCCGTCCAGTCCACCTCCGATCGACCCGAGGTCCCACGCATGTCGCTTGCCCTGCTCCGCCGGGTCTCCACCGCCGGCTCGTTGCTGCTCCTCGCCGTCGCGCCTCTCGCAGTCGCACCTCGCGCGTCCGCCCAGACGCCCTCCGGGGCCCGCCCCGCCCGCGCCGCCGACCAGCGCGTCTGGCCCGACGAAGGCCCTCGCACCTGGGCGCCGCGTCCGACGAGCACCGAGATCACGGCGAATGACCTCCGGACCCGTCTCTACCAGATCGCCGATGACTCCATGCGCGGCCGGCGGACCGGCGAGCCCGGGAACACCCGGACCACCGAGTACATCGCACGCGAGTTCCGGCGGCTCGGACTCAAACCGGCCGGCGACGACGGGACCTTCTTCCAGGTGCTCCCATACGGAGCCGCGGGCTTCGATGCGCCTGCCGTGCGGCTGGTCGTGGCGGGGGTACCGGCCTCGCTGACCGCCGCCTTCGTTCCCATGACGCCTACCGCAGGGAACGGGCTCGCGGCTTCCGTGGACTTCAGCGACGTGCCGGCCGTGTTCGCCGGACGGTGGAACGACACGAGCGTGGTGCTCGATCCGGCGGTCTTCCGCGGCAAGGTCGCGGTCTTCGTGAGCGATGCGACCTCGGGAGGTACACCGGTGAATCGCGCGCCGACGAGCTTCGTGAGCTGCGCCGACGTGCCGAACAAGTTCGGTGCGGCCGCGGCAGCCGCGGTCGAGGCGGCCGCTCGCGCGAACCCGCGACCGGCCGCAGTCGGTGGCCCACAGCGCCCCGCCGGACCGTCCGCCGACCGCCGAGCTCTCGCCGCGGGTGCGGTCGCCGTGCTGGTGGTCGGACTCGATGGCATGAGTGAGACCGCGCGCGCCGCGGCACTCGCGCCCCGGGGCATGATGCAGCCCCAGGGCCTGCCGGGTGGCGCGAGCACGACCGGTGGAGCGACGATCTCGAGTGCGTTGGCCGAGCGGATCTTCGGCCGTCCCGTCTCCACGGTGACCGTCGGCATGGTTGGCGGCGCGGTGAGCGGGCGCTGGACCTATGCGTGGAGGCCGACGTCGTCTCCGGCGCGCAACGTGGTCGCGATCCTGCCTGGCTCCGATCCCGCGCGTGCCGCCGAGTACGTGCTGGTGGGAGCGCACAACGACCATGTCGGTACGACCGGCACGCCGGTCGATCACGATTCGTTGCGTGCCGTCAACACCGTGACCCGGCGACAGGGGAGCAACGATCCGGCCTGTCAGCCCACGGCCGATCAGCAGCGGCGGATCGACTCTTTGATCGCGCGCGCGCGCCGGATCCGTCCTGCGCAGATGGACTCGGTCTTCAATGGCGCCGACGACGACGGGTCGGGAACGGTGGTGCTGCTCGAGATCGCCGAGCGCTTCGCGGCGGAGAAGCCGGCGCGCTCGATCATCTTCATCTCCCACCAGGGCGAGGAGGCCGGACTGCTCGGCTCGCGCTGGTTCGTGGACCATCCGACGGTGCCGCTGGCGAACATCGTCGCCGCGCACAACATGGACATGCTCGGCAAGGGACGCGCCGACCAGGTGAAGTTCGGCGGGCCCAACTCGGTGCAGATGCTCGGGTCGCGGCGCCTCTCACGCGAGTTCGGCGACATCATCGACTCGGTCAACGCGGGCAGCAAGGAGCCGATGGCGATCGACAGGAGCTGGGACGTCACGGCCAACCCGATGAACCGGTTCTGCCGCAGCGACCAGGTGAACTACGTGAGCAAGGAGATCCCGGTGACCTACTTCTCGCTCGGGTACGCGCAGGACTACCATCAGCTCACGGACGAGCCGCGCTACATCGAGTACGACCACACGGCGCGGCTCGCGCGGTTCATCCACGAGGTCATGACCGCGATCGCGGCGCGGCCGGAGCGGCCGGCGATCGCCGGTGCCGATCCGTCCTACCCGAGTTGCGGGCGCTGATCGAGCGGCGAACCCCTCGAAAGCGGAACGCCACGCCCCGTTCGTGCCGTCGTCCTCTCAACCTCAGTAACGCGCGGTCGCGCGTTCCACCGCCGGAGTTCCTCGCGATGCCGTCCTGCCGATCCTCCTCCGCGCTCCTCCTGCTCGCGGTCAGCCTCCTCGCACCGGCCGGTGACGCGCACGCACAGTCCGCGGCCGCGTGGGACCCCCAGGCGATCCTCAAGACCGAGCGCTACGTCCGGCCACCGGCCGTGATCGAACGAATCGTGCTCGCACCGCGCACCGACATCTCGTTCGACCGGCCGAACGCCGATCGCACCTGGTTCCTCCGCACCACCGGCAAGGACCGCGCGACGGTCGCGACCTTCGGTGTCCCGCACCGGTACCTCGGCGGGTTGCAGGTCGACGAGCGCGCCAACCGTGCGCGATCGCTCACCACGAGCACGCGCACCGGCCTGCTCGTGGTGAACCCGCGCACCGGCGAGACGCGCACGCTGCAGACGCCGGCGGGTGCCTCGATCAGCGCCGAGGAGTTCTCGCCGACCGGCACGCAGGTCGGCTTCATCGCGAACTTCCCTGATGCGTCCTACGCGTTCGTCGCCGACGTCGCGACCGGGCGATCGACGCAGGTGAGTCGCTCGCCGCTGCTCGCGACCCTGGTGACGGAACTCGCCTGGTCCGCCGATGGGAAGCAGTTGATCGCCGTGCTCGTTCCAGAGGGCCGGGGCGCCGTGCCTACGCATGGCGCGAACGGGATCGAGGATGGCCCGCAGGTGCGCCTCACCGGTGGGCGTGCGGTCCCGCAGCCGGTACACGCGAGCCTCCTCGAGGACCCGCACGATCAGGCCTTGCTCAGGTACCACACGACCGGCCAGCTCGCGCTGATCGACGTCGCGAAGCGCACGGTGCGTCGTATCGGCACACCGGCGATGATCCGCGCGGTCGACGCGTCCGCCGCCGGCACGCACTTCCGCGTCACCAGGATGGCGGAACCGTTCTCGTACCTGGTGCCGGTCTCGTCGTTCGGGAGCGTGCAGGAGCTCTGGGACGACACCGGCAAGGTGATCGCGACCCTCCAGACGACGCCGTTGCGCGACGAAGCGCGGGGCGGCCCCGGCGGCGCGGCCGGCGGAGCCGCGGCGTCCGA
Organism: Gemmatimonadota bacterium; assembly: GCA_021413975.1. Lineage (GTDB taxonomy): Bacteria > Gemmatimonadota > Gemmatimonadetes > Gemmatimonadales > Gemmatimonadaceae > Pseudogemmatithrix. Next base: position 40,281 of record JAIOPJ010000016.1, on the reverse strand, counting down.
CACGGGCAAGCGGAACATCCAATGGAATCCGGTGGGACCGGGGCTCGTCTACCTGCAGTCGGTCTTCGCGGAGGTCAATGGCGCGGCGACCGGGGCCGATGCGCGGCCGGCACGTGGCGCGCCGGGGGCCGGCACCCGAGGAGGCGCGCCCACGCGGCCCCAACCCACGAGCGTGCGGTACATGCAATGGCTCCCGCCGTTCGGGCCGACCGACACGAAGCTCATCTACGAAGGAGGCGCGCAACTCGGCAACGTCGCCTGGAGCGCCGATGGCAAGACGATGTTCCTGAGTGACAGCGGCAGGGTCTCGGCCATCCGCGTGGGCGACATGGCCAGGAAGTACCCGCTCGGTCGGGGAGTCACGATCCCCGGTGCAGGCGGCGGCTTCGGTGGGGGCGGCGCCGGTGGCCCGGGGGGCGGCAACACCCCGGCCGACACGATCGGCACCGGCGGCGCGCTCAGCACCAGGCGCGGACCCAACGGCCAGTCCTTCGTCGTGACCACGAGCGACGGCGCGGGCGTGTTCGTCAGCGGCCAGCGCACCTACGGCGCCGCATGGGATAGCCGTGCGCCGCGGCCCTGGGTGGACCGGATCGAGATCGCGACCGGCGCGCGCACGCGCGTCTTCGACAGCCCGGCGGACGCGTACGACCGCTTCGTCACCGCCCTCGACGACGATCATCGCGAAGTGATCCTCACGCGCCAGAGCGCGACCGTGATCGAGGACGCCTGGCTGCGCGACACGCGCACCGGGGCCCAGCGGCAACTGACCAAGGCGGTGGACGTCGCGCCCGAGGTCACGCAGGCCGTGCGCAAGCGCATCACCGTGACCCGCCCGCGCGACGGGTTCCGGATCTGGGTGGACGTCGTGCTGCCGAGCGACTGGAAGCGCGGCGGCGACATGCCCGGCGTGATCTGGTTCTACCCGCGCGAGTATGCGACCGACCAGGCCTACCAGCGTTCGCGCTGGGTCACGAACATCAACCAGTTCCCGGCGGTGCCGGCCGCCCGGCCCGCGACCGCGACCGAGCTCTGGGTCGCCGGCGGCTACGTCTTCGTCGAACCCGACATCCCGATCTTCGGCGACTCGGGGCGCATGAACGACAACTACACGCGCGACCTGAAGGAGAACCTCGACGCGGTCCTCGACGCGATCGTGGACTCGGGCTTCGTGCGCCGCGACCGCATGGGCATCGGCGGCCACAGCTACGGGGCGTTCAGCACGGTCAACGCGATGACGTTGGTGCCGTACTTCAAGGCGGGCATCGCCGGCGACGGCATGTACAACCGGTCGCTCACGCCCTTCGGCTTCCAGAGCGAGCGTCGCAACTTCTACGAGGCGAAGGAGACCTACCTCGACATGTCGCCCTTCCTCAGGGCCGACCGGATCTCCGGCGCGCTGCTCATGTACCACAATCTCGAGGACCAGAACACCGGCACCGCACCGACGAGTTCGATCCGCATGTTCAATGCGCTCCAGGGACTCGGCAAGGAGGCCGCGCTCTACCTCTATCCGTACGAGGATCACAGCGTCGCGACGTACGAGAGCGACCTGGACCAGTGGGCCCGGTGGCTGGCCTGGTTCGACGTGCACGTGAAGGCGCAGCGCGCGACGTTCACGCCCTAGCGCCGGTCACCCCGGCGTCGGCGGCCTCAGGCGGCGTTCGCCATCCCGGCGGGCGTCGCCTCGTTGCGTAGCATGCGCGCGGTGAGCGCGACGGCGGCGAGGTCGTAGACCACGTGCACGACCATCGCGACCACGAGGGTCCCTGTCAGGGACACGAGCAGGTGCATCAGCACGGCCGTGCCGAGGATCACGAGCATGCTCTTGCGACCCTGCACTGCGTGCGCGGCGGCGAAGGCGAGCGACATCACCGCGGCAGAGAGAATGACACTCCCCGTCAGGATGCCGAGGAAGAGCATCCCGAGATCCCGATATGCGGCCTCCTCGGCGAAGCCCGCTGCGAGCACGACGATCAACACCATCGCCCACTCGGACAACGACCGGGGGACCAATCGACGCGCCACCATGTGGCGTCGTGCCTCCTCGCCCCGCCAATAGCGAGCGACGGCGAAGAGACCGAGCTGCAGGGCGAGGGTCACGACACCGAGGAACCAGGCGCGTCCATCCAGGGCCCTGCCGCCGAGCAGGTCGTAGCGCCACTCTCTCGCGATGACCCAGGAGAAGTAGCCCAGCAGCAGGAGCAGCAACAACGTGCCGCCGAGGAGGCGGACCACTCCGGCAGGGAGAGCCCCTTCCGCCGCGGTGCGCTCGGCCGGATCGGCGGACTCGAGCGGTCGGACACGAGCCCTCGAGCGAGCGGCCGCCCACGGCAGGACGAGGCACAAGTAGCCGAGGAAGAACCACTCCGTCGTTCCAAGGAGATGCATGCGGCGGGATTCTACGCGCTCGCGCGCCTCCTTCAAGGGTCCTGCGTCCGGCCGGCCGCAGGGGAAGCGCCGCCGTGGGGGATGGGGTACGATACTGAGGCGTCACGATACTCACCTACTGCGGGAGGACTGGATGCGGCACCTCGCCTTCGTCGTCGGGTACGCGGTTCGCACCACCATTGGTGCTGTCGGGCTCGGTGTCCTCGCGTCATCGCCGGTCGCCGCGCAGGTTCCGGGGCTCACCGGGACCGTGATCGTCACCAACAAGGACCCATCGACCGCGACGATCGTCGACGTGGCCAGCGGCATCACGCTCGCGACCTTGCCGACCGGGAACGGTCCGCACGAGATCGCGATCTCGCGCGACGGCCGCCGAGCGGTCGTCACCGACTACGGCACCGGCCCGGCCCCCGGCAGCTCGCTGACGATCATCGACGTGTCCGCCCTGCGCATCATCCGCACCCTCGAGCTCGGCGCCTACCGCCGCCCGCACGGGATCGTCTTCCTCCCCGGCGACTCACTCGTCGCGGTGACGGTCGAGGCGTCGCGCGCCGTGATCATCGTGAACGTGCGATCGATGCACGTCGTGAAGGAGGTCCGCACCGACAAGAGCGGGTCGCACATGGTCGGCGTCGCCGCCGACGGCATCCGCGCCTGGACGGGGGACATCGGCAGCAACACGGTCACGCAGCTCGACCTCGCGACCGGCCGTGCTCTGCGGAGCATCGACGTCCCGGCGCAGCCCGAGGCGATCAACGTGACCCCCGGCGGCGATGAGGCGTGGGTGGGGAGCAACGCGACCGGCCGCGTGAGCGTGGTGGACACGCGCACGGGGAGCGTGACCACGGCGGCCGAGGGATTCGGCTGGCCGTACCGGGTGCTGTTCTCGCCCGACGCACGCACGGTGCTCATGCCCGACTATCGTGGCGAGTCGCTCCGCTTCATCGAGCGCGAGTCCCGCCGCGAGCTCGGACGCATGGAGTTCACCGGCGGCGGTCCCCAAGGGGTCACGATCACGGGCGACGGCCGCACGGCGCTGCTCTCACTGAGTGCGACGGGGAAGGTCGTCGCGATCGATGTGGTGCGGCGCGTGGTGATCGGCGAGCTGCGCGTGGGAGAGACGCCGGATGGGGTGGTGTACTCCCCGGTCGTGGTGCGACGATAAGGAGGCGCTTGACAGCCGAGACATGCGGCCTTACTGTTCCCTCCGCATGGGAGTCGCGTCCCGCACGAGGCAGCAGTCGGTGTACACACCGGCCGCTCTTCCGAGACGCGACTCTTTTTCATTCCCGTTCACTTCCCCCTGCGAGACCCGCATGACGCACCGCTCCTTCAACGCCTACGCCAGCGCTCCGTGCGCTCTCGACGGCATTCGCCGCCGCAGGGTGGCGTGCGCGCCAGTGGATCTCAAGAGTGGCAAGACCTACGCAGGCAGGGGAGAGCGTTCGCTGACGGACTAGCGACCGACCGACCCTCAGGGATCGGACACCGACCCCGCCTGCGCTCACCCGAGCCAGGCGGGGTCTTCGTATCCCGGTCCGTTGCACGCAGTACCTGATCCGCCAAGCACCGGCGGCGCGGGGTCGGATCGTACGGTACCACGAGCGGAAGGCACGCGACTCCCGATGCTCGCCGGTATCACCGCGTCGACCGGAACGACCCCCGGAGCGTTCGCGGTGCGCACCTCGCCCCGCTCCGGGGGCGCCGGAGGAACGCACCATCACACACTGTTCCCGCCGGAGGCGGGAGGACGTCCCATGCAGATCTTCGGACAGCACGACGAGAAGACCCTGATCCAGTTCGAGTCGGTCCGCGCCAACGCGGTCGACGCCGCGCTCATGGCCGACGGCCATGTCGGATACGTCATGCCGATCGGCGGCGTGGCCAGCTATCGCGACCGGATCTCGGTCGTCGGCGTCGGCTTCGACATCGCCTGCGGCAATGCCGCCATCCGCACCGACCTCACGTTCGGATCGCTGGGCGACGACGGGGAGGCGCGTCAGCGGACGCTGAGCGCGCTCGCCGACGAGATCAGCGAGACCGTGAGCTTCGGCGTCGGCCGGAAGAACCGCGCCGACGACGCGCCGACCGACCACGCGCTCTTCGAGGAGGAGGCGTGGGAAGCCGTGCCTGCGACGCACCGGGAGGCACTGCGCGCGAAGGCGCGGTCGCAACTCGGCACGGTGGGCAGCGGCAACCACTACGTGGACGTCTTCGTCGACGAGACGGACGCGCTGTGGGTGGGCGTGCACTTCGGCAGCCGCGGACTCGGTCACTCGATCGCCTCCGGCTTCCTCGCGCTCGGTGAGGGCGAAGCCTGGGGCACGCAGGTGCGTGAACGCGAGGTGCTGCTCGACCTCGCGGCGCCGCTCGGTCATGACTACTGGCAGGCGATGTCGCTCGCCGGTCGGTATGCCTACGCCGGCCGCGAGTGGGTGGCGCGGAAGGTGGTGCGGCTCATGGGCGGCCGGGAGATGGAACTCGTGCACAACCACCACAACTTCGCGTGGATCGAGGAGCACGCCGGCGAGTCGGTCGTCGTGATCCGCAAGGGCGCGACGCCCGCCTTTCCGGGACAGCTCGGCTTCGTGGGCGGCTCGATGGGAGACGACGCGGTGATAGTGCGCGGCACGCAGGTGATCGATGCCGAGTCTCCGGTCGCGGAACTGCAACGGGCCGCGCTCTACTCCACCGTCCACGGCGCCGGGCGCGTGATGTCGCGCACCGCGGCAGCGGGCACGCGGCGGCGGAAGCCCGGTCGTCCGAGCTTCCGTGGCGCGATCTCCGAGGGCATGATGCAGGCCTGGGTGCGGGAGAAGGGTGTCGTGCTACGGGGCGGCGGGGTCGACGAGAGCCCGCATGTGTACCGTCGCCTGCCGGCGGTGCTGGAAGCGCAGGGCGGGACGATCGACATCCTGCACACGCTGCGGCCGCTCATCGCCGTGATGGCGGGGGCCCGCGAATTCGATCCGTACAAGGATTGAGACGGTGCCCGGAGCTCGCTCCGGGCACCGTTCCGGCATCCACCCGAGGCGCGCTGCGTCCGGCGACTCCTGCGGACCATGCAAGTCCGTACAGCGGTGTCGGGTATTCCCCCGATGCCCTGCCCCCTCACCTGAGGTAGCGTGAGTGGAGAGACTCCCCCGAGCGCCCGAGAGCACCCCATGACGTCCCCCAGCCGCTGGATCCGCGAAGGCATCGTCACCGGACTCATCGCCTACATCGCCGTCGCGGTCTTCTACTTCGCGTTCGACCTGTTCACGGCGCGGGGCGCGCTCTTCACGGTCGATCGGATCGGCCGACTGCTGCTCCACGGATCGGCGGGCATCGCGACGACCGGGCCCGCCGTCGCCATCGACCTGTCGGCGGTGATCGGCTACAGCGCGGTCCACCTCGTCGCGTCACTGCTGATCGGCATCGTGGTCTGCCGCCTCGTGCATGAGGCCGAGCTGCAGCCGATGCTCGCGCAGGTCGCGCTGCTCTTCATCGTGGCCGGCTTCGCCGCGACGATCGCGGGCGTCGGGCTCCTCTCCACGTCGATCCGCGATGTCCTGCCCTGGTGGTCGATCATCGTCGCGAACGCCCTCGCCGTGCTCGTGGCGGGACTCGTGCTGATCAGGCGGCACCCCGAGTTCCTGGGCCGGATGACGGTCGCGCCACGCCGCTGACGCGCCGCGAACGCGCGCCGAACGCGCGCCGAACGCGCGGCTGGCGCGCTGCTGACCCGCTGTTAGCGCGCCGCCCGGAAGAGCTCGTCCGACGCTTGCAGCATCTTGGCCCGGACCCGCGGGGCGAGCTCCTGGTGCTTCTGCAGGTACTCGGCGACGATCGCGGCGGCCTCCGCCGAGCGATGCCCGCCGAGCGTCGCATTGAGCCAGTTGAGAGGGAAGAAGATGTCGCCGGTCGCCTGGATCTCGGCCGTCAATGCGAGGGCCGCCTCGAGATCGCCGACCGACGCGCTCGCGCGGAGCGGATGGTTCATCGCCGACTGCGCGTCGAGCACCCAGCTCTCGCGGCGACGGTTCTCCACCTGGGCGAACGTCCGGAAGAGCGAGTCGCGCACCGTGCGGTCGGCCGACAGCGCGGCGCGCATGAACCGCTGCCGCGCTTTGCGATCGGGGTTCGTGATCCGCGCCTCCTGCTCGTCCAGGATCCCCGCGGCGCCCGGCACATCGCGGATCGCGAGCCCCTCCGCGATCGCGATGAACTGCGACTCCGACACCGGGAATCCCTTGGGCACCTCACGCTTGCGCCAGATCCGTTCTAGGCGCGCGAGTCCGTCGTCGGTGAGCGTGACGCCGATGATGGTGCCGAACAGCGAACCCTTGCGGCCCGCGTTGGGCGCTCGCTCGAGCGTGGCCCAGAGTACCCGCTCGACCTCGGGCGCCACCGCGCGACGCGTGGAGTCGTCGAGCCAACGCCAGTAGGTCCCGCGGATGAGCCCCGTGAGCTGCTGCGCGACGAGCTCATCGGACTCGGCCGGCAGGGCGCGGAGCGCGGCCTCGAGCAGCATGCGTGGCGGGAGCGTGTGATCGAGCATCTCCTCCTGGAGCGACTGCCACGCGACCGCACGCTCGAGCGGCCGCGCGAGATCGCCGGCGCGCGCGAGCAGCACCGATCGGCTCGAGGCGCTCAGTGGGAAGCGGCCGTAGCTGACGCCGTCCGCGCCGGGCAGGATCAGGTCGGGCTCGCCCTTCCGCCCGTCCGTCACGGCGACCGTCAGCGACTCGGCGCGCAGGTCGCCACGCATGGTGCGCAGGTCGCCGCCCCACGCCACCAGCGTCGTGACCTTCTGCGTCCAGCGCAACGCGCGCGCGGGTTCCCTCGCGGCGACGCCCTTCGCCGTGGAATCAGGCGCCGAGAAGCGGCGCGAGAGCGTGCTCCAACCGTCGCGCTGCGTCAGCACGAGCGCGCCGTCGATCCATCGCGACTCGATCGTCGGCCGGCCCGGCGACTCGACCCAGACGCGGCTCCAGGCGCGCACGTCCTCGGGCGTGAGATCGTCGAGCACGGTCACGAGATCGTCCCAGGTCGCGTTGCCGAAGCGGTGCGCGTCGAGGTACCGCCGCAACCCGTCGCGGAAGGTGGTGTCGCCCACGAGCGCCTCGAGTTGCTTCATCACGATCGGCGCCTTCTGGTAGATGATCGCGCCGTAGAGCGATCCCGCCTCGCGCAGGTTCGCGAGGTCCTGCCGGATCGGATTGGCGCCGGGCGTCCGGTCGACGCCGTACGCCGAGGGGTGGTTCGACTGGAAGAACCGCAGGTCATGGTCGACGTCGGGGAACGACGGCTGCACGATCTTCCCCGCCATGAAGTTGGCGAAGACCTCCTTCATCCAGACGTCGTTGAACCACCGCATGGTGACGAGGTCGCCGAACCACATGTGCGAGGTCTCGTGCGCGATGAGGCTCGCGCGACCGAGCTCCTGCGCGCGTGACGGCGACTCGTCGAGCAGCAGTGCGTCGGCGCGGTACCAGACCGCACCGGGATGCTCCATGCCGCCGAACTGGAAGGCGGGCACGGCGAAGAAGTCGAACTTGCCGAATGGGTACGCGATCCCCGTGTACGCCTCGAGCCACCGCACCGACGCCGCATGCAGGTCGAAGATCGCCTTCGCGTTGCGGGTCACCTTCGCGGCATCGGTCTCGCGATGGAACATCGTGTAGTGACGGCCGTCCCGGTCACCCTCGAGCCGCTGCAGCTTGCCGGCCGCGAACGAGATCAGGTAGGTGCTGATGGGTTCGGTCGGGGCGAAGGTCAGGGTGTGCCGGCCATTCCCCGCCGAGCTGTCGCGCGAGGCCAGCGCACCGTTGGAGAGCGCGTCCCACGCTGCGGGGATCTCCAGGGTGACGGCGACCCGCGCCTTGAGGTCGGGCTGCTCGAAGACCGGGAAGGCCGTCGACGCACGATCCGGCACGAAGAGCGCGTAGAGAAACTCGTCGTTGCGGTTGAGCGCGGCATCGGTGCTGCGGAATGCGACCAACACCGTTCGCGTTCCGTCGGCGACCGACGCACCCGGAACGACGATGTGGTCCTGCACCACGCGATGCGCCACCGAGTCGCCATCGAGCGAGACGACACCCACGTTCCCGGCCGGCGCGCGGAAGTCGAGGACGAGGTCCTGTCCCGCCCCGCTCCAGGCGAAGGTCGCCTCGACGATGCCCGTGACCGCCGAGTCGCGCGCGGAGGGGATCGCGAACCGGACGCGATACCGGAGATCGGAGATCGCGCGCGCGCGGGACTCGGCGAGCGCACGGGCGACGCCGGGTTCCGGATCGACGGCCGCCGCGCCTCGCGAGCAACCGGCACCCGCCGCCGCCACGGCCCACACCATCGCAACCACGATCCGCGCGCGCCGGCTGTTCCGCATCGCTCCGCTCCTGAAGGTCCCGTTCCCCAGCCGCGGCCGCGTTCGACGACCGCCTTCGGCAGGAATCTTCCCTGCGCGCCCGGGTGCCCGCAATGTGTCGCTGGCCGCGCCCTGACGCGTCGAGAGCGGCCCCTGTCGCCTCAGTCGCACCCCGGCATGCGGAATGCCCCGATGCGAGTCGAGTACGACGTCGCTCCCGCGCGCAGGTAGTCGCCGACGTACCAGACGGTGCAATCATCGACCGGATCGATCGCCGTCTGCGTGTAGTCCTGCCAGCGCAGCGTCGTCGTCTGAGATGCCTCGCCAAGGGCCAGGATCGTCTCACGCAGGGAGAGCACCCCGCGCGGGGCGTCGGGCGTGCGACCGGCGAACCGCTGCCCGGGGAACTCCGGCGACCCGCCGAACGAATAGCCGATCCCGATGTTGCCCAGGCGGTCGAGTGCCGGGCTCGCCATCCACCGATAGAGCGCATCGGGGGCGAAGGTCCCCTGTTGGTGGAGCTCGATCGTGCGCCCGGCGCCGACGCGCAGCTCGTACCAGCGCACGCCGCCGCCGCCCGCGGAGGTGTTCACCGAATGCACGGCCACCAGCGCCTCGTGCGTGGCGAAGCGTCGGTAGACGAGGCGCGGCATCACCTTGTCGCCCTGCGCGTCGAGCCGCCGATCGGTCCCCGGCTGGGGCACGCACTTGGTCAGTTGCCCGCCGCAGAGATAGCGGTACGGTGCGACCGCGATCCGCTGCGGTCCGTCGAGTCGCGTCCGACCCGGATCCTGCCAATCGACATGCATCGTCCAGACCTGCAGCTCCGTCGCGTCGATGACGCCGTTCAACTGGGAGCCACCGGCGGCGACGATGATGTTCGGCGCACCGGGCGGCGGGAGTCGCGTGCCGTCGAGATCGGAGGTGTTGAGGAAGTTCACCCCCGGGACGATGACGCACTGTTCGGTCGCCTCCTCGCCCGCGAGCATCCGCGTGCGATCGGCGACGCAGACATGCTTCTCGATCACATCGTCCCCGGTGCTCGTCGGCGTGTAGTAGCCGTCCGGCCACACGGCCGGACGCGGATAGTCGGGGAAGAGGGGCCGGTCGAACTCGTACCGGTGCCACTCGCCAAGGGCGTCGCTCGTTGCGCTCACGGCGTAGCACATCGCGAACCGTCCGGAGTCACTCGGCGTCGCGCCGGCCGAGGCATTCGCCTGTGCCATGGCGGCAGGCGTGGGAGGGGCCCCGCGCCACGGCACGCGCCGGAAGATCGGCATCACGACGAGCCAGCGATCGGCGAGCTGATCGTAGCGCACCACGGCGTCGCCGTTGTTGTTCGACTCGCACGCACCGCCGAAGCCGCGGAAGATCCGGTTCGTCGGCACGGGTCCGAGGAGCACCCGGCCCGTGGAGTCGTAGGTCGCGCCACGTCGGGTGAACACGGCCAGCTGGGAGTTCACGGTCTGCACGATCTGGTCACGACCCACAGCGAGCGAGTTGTCCGAGGGGTTCCGCAGCACGGCGGTCCCCTGGGGACCGCTGAAGCCGGCACCAAGGCCGTCGAAGGCGACGATGAGCCTGGCGGGCGCCGCAGTCCCATGCACGGTCTGCTCCACCGCGGACGCGCCCGGCGGGACTCCGGTCGGCTGCGGGCCGACGATGGCAGCCGACTGACCCCGCAGGGGACTCGCCGCCGAGGCGACGAACGATACGACTCCGACCGTCCTCATCGAGACGGCGAGCCGGCGACCGACCGAGCGCTCAACGATGGATCTCATCGACCAACGTTACGCCCCCACGAGGCGGGTCACCAGTCCGTCGCGGCTGGTGGGCCCGCAGTCGAGCCGATAGCTTCGCTGCATGCATCGAATCGCTCCTCTCCAGCCACGACCCGTCGATGCGCTCTGAGTATCGCGCCGACGAAGCGGCCCGCGCCATCGAGCCGCATGGCTCCCGCTTGGAAGCGGACCTCGCCCTCCGCGTGTACACGTCGCGACTCCTCGGCGCCGACCCCGCGCTCGTCCTGCACGGCGGCGGGAACACCTCGGTGAAGACCACCGGACGCGAGTTCAGCGGTGAGTCGGTGGAGGTGCTCTGCGTGAAGGGCAGCGGCTGGGATCTCGCGACGATCGAATCGGCGGGATTCCCGGCCTGCCGGCTCGCACCGCTTCGGCGCCTGTGCGAGCTCGACGCGCTGAGCGACGACGCGATGGTCGCCGCGCTCCGCTCGCAGATGCTCGATCCCGCGAGTCCGACGCCGTCGGTGGAAGCGCTGCTGCACGCCTTCCTGCCCGGCAAGTTCGTCGACCACACGCACGCCGACGCGGTGCTCGCGCTGCTGGATCAGCCCGACGCGTCCTACGTCGCGGCCGAGGTCTGGGGCGATGCGTTCCTGTTCATCCCGTACGTCATGCCGGGCTTCGCACTCGCGCGGCGCGTGGTCGAGCTCGGTCGCGATCTCACCGGCAAGCATGGTCTCATCCTCGAGCAGCACGGCATCTTCACCTGGGGCGAGACCGCGCAGGAGAGCTACGAGCGGATGGTCGCTGGCGTCTCGGCGGCCGAGGCCCGGCTCTCACGCGCACGTCCGGCGCCCACGGCGCGTCCCAAGGCGGCCACCGCCGAATCGGCCGCGGTCGAGACCGCGATCGCGGCCGACGTCGACCGGCGCCGCGCGGCGCTCGCGCCGCGCCTGCGGGGTGCGATCGCGCGCTCGGGGGCGGGACGGTTCGTGATCGAGTGGCGCGCCGAACCCGCGATCATCTCCCTGCTCGCGCACCCGTCCGCCCGCGAGATCACCACGCGCGGTACGGTCACGCCCGACCATGTGATCAGGACCAAGCCGCGGCCGATGTGGCTCGACCTGCCCGCGGTCGCGGACGGTGAGGCGATCACCGTGGCGTGCGAGACCGCCGTCGCCGAGTACGCACGCTGGTACGAGGGGTACTTCGCACGGGGACAGGCGCGTGCGGGGCGCGCGCTCACCCCGCTCGACTCCGCCCCGCGCGTGGTGCTCGTGCCGGGACTCGGCGTCGCCACACTCGGTCGTTCGCTCGCCGACGCGCGGATCGCCGGCGACATCGTCGCGCGCGGGTCGCAGGTGATGCTCGACGCCGACGCCGTGGGCCGATTCCACCCGGTGGCGGAGCACGACCTGTTCGACGTGGAATACTGGAGCCTCGAGCAGGCCAAGCTCGCCAAGGGCGGATCGGCGGGCGCGCTCGCCGGGCAGGTCGCCCTGGTGACGGGCGGGGCGGCAGGGATCGGTCGCGCCACCGTGGAGCATCTGCTGTCGCTCGGCGCGCACGTGATGATCACCGATCGCGATGCCGGCGCGTTGGACCGGCTCGCGGCGGAGCTCGCGAAGCGCGCCGGGCCGCGGCTCGCCACCGCCGTGATGGATGTGACCGACACGCCCTCGGTGCGCGCGGCGATCAGGCGCTGCGTGCTCGCGTTCGGCGGGCTCGATCTCCTGGTCTCGAACGCCGGCACCGCGCCGCAGGGATTGCTCCACACCGAAGCGGGCGAGACCGCGCTCGAATCGTCGCTCGACATCAACCTGATGGGCCACGAGCGCGCGGCGCGCGCCGCGAGCGAGGTGATGCTCGCGCAGGGCATGGGTGGATGCCTGCTGTTCAACGCGTCCAAGAGTGCTGTGAACCAGGGGCCGGAGTTCGGGCCGTACGCCGTGCCCAAGGCCGGGCTGTTGGCGCTGATGCGCCAGTACGCCGTGGATCTCGGTGCGCACGCCATCCGCTCGAACGCAGTGAATGCCGACCGCATCCGCACCGACCTGTTCGGCGGCGGCGTGCTCGAGGCCCGCGCCAAGGCCCGGGGTCTCACACCCGAGGCGTACTTCAAGCAGAACCTGCTCGCGCGCGAGACCACAGGAGGCGATGTCGCGGCGGCATTCGGCTGGCTCGCGCGCGCGGAGGCGACCACGGGCTGCGTCGTCACCGTCGACGGCGGGAACGCCGCGGCGTTCATGCGCTGATCCGCACCCTACGTCTTCTGATACGTCCCCATCAACTCCGCGCGCGCGAGCACGTGCCCCTTCATCGCCGCGAGCAAGGCGGGCTTTCGCAGCGGCCCGCGGTCACCGAGCAAACAGTCGAGCGCATAGAGCTTGTGGAAGTAGCGGTGCCGCCCGATCGGCGGGCAGGGACCACCATAGCCGGTGCGGTCCCAGTCGTTCAGTCCATCATGAGTACCGGCGGGCATCTTTCCCGGCGCCAGTCCTTCGGCAAGGGCGACGGTGTCAGGCGGCAGATCGTAGAGCACCCAATGCACGTAGACCATCTTCGGCGCAGCCGGATCGGGGGCGTCGGGGTCGTCGACGATCAGCACGAGGCTCTTCGTGCCGGCAGGCACACTGGAGATGATCAGGGGAGGCGAGAGGTCCTCGCCCTGACAGGTGAAGCGCGCCGGGATCGCGGTGCCGTGCGCGAAGGAGGGAGAGCTGAGCGAGAGTGCCACCGGTGCTCCGGGTGAGGACGTACGCTCACGCTACAGCCGCTACGTCCTGTCCGATAGTCGCGGCGGGATTCGCGCGGCCCCCCGCGCCGGGACCGGCAGGACGGGCGCCACTTCGCGTGGTGGTCGGTGCAAGTCGCGAGGCGGTCGGTGCAAGTCGCCTGGCGGGCGGTGCAAGTCGCGTGGCGGTGGGCCTGTCGGACGCGCGTGGCGGTCGGATCTCCCCTTACACTACCATTTGAGGGCAGGGTCATCGGTTGCGCGGCAGCCCGCCATTCGGAGGTCAGGTGCCCATGCGCGTCAGGATGCTGTTGGTCGGTCTGATCCTCCCCACGCTGCTCGCCGCGCAGCAGGGCCCCGCCTGCGGCGTCGAGCGTTGGCCCGTGAAGATCCTGAACGACGCCGACCGGGACTCGGTCGCGCTCGTCGCGGAGCCGACGACGATCGCGGCACTCGTGGACCTGCCCGAGCCACGCGAGGCACGGCCGGCGCGCGGCCGCCTCGCGATGGAGCGTCGCACCTTCCGGATACGCGGCATCCTCGTCGAGACGCGTGCCCAGTCGGACCTTGACCTGCACCTGATACTCGCGGATCCCGCGGACCCGACGAAGCGGCTGGTCGCCGAGATCCCCGACTCGGCGTGCGCGCTCGGCAGCCGGCATGCCTCGGACTTCGCCGAAGCACGGCGGGTCGTGGACCGACTTCCCCGCGACATCGTCGTCGAAGTCACGGGAGTCGCCTTCTGGGACAGTGATCACGGCCAGACCGGCAACGCCGAGAACGGCATCGAGCTCCACCCGGTGCTTCGGGTCGAGCCGGTGCTCAACAAGAACGACATCCTGCGGATGGAAGTCGGCGCCGACCCACCGGACCCCACCGAAGTCCGCGTCTGGCTCAACCTCTCCTCGAAGGTCTATCACTGCCCGGGCTCCGCCAGCTACGGCACCACGAGCCGGGGCGCGTACATGCCCGAATCCGCCGCTGTGCGCGCGGGAGGCAGGCCGGCCGGGGGACGCCGCTGCGGATCGGGCGCGCCCCTGGGGTGAGGAAGGCCAAACAGGTGCTCAATCCCGCTATATTCCATCCCCTATGACCGTCGTCCCCATCTACCTCGACCACGCCGCCACGACCCCGGTCCGCCCGGAGGTCTTCGAGGCCATGGCCCCGTACTTCGGGGCGCGTTTCGGCAATGCATCGTCGACGCATCGGTGGGGTCGCGAGGCCCGCGCCGCACTCGACGAGTCGCGCGAGCGCGTCGCCCGTTGTCTGGGTGCCGCCCCCGACGAGATCTGCTTCACGAGCGGCGGCACCGAAGGCGACAACCTCGCCGTGCTCGGCGGCTGGCGCGTGCTCAAGGCCCAGGGCAAGACCGCGATCGTGACATCACCGATGGAACACAAGGCCGTGCTGCAGGCGGCGCACCAGGCCGCCAAGGAAGGGGCGGAGGAGCGCCTGCTGAAGGCCGAGGGCAACGGCACGGTCTCCATGGACGACGCCCGCGCGCGGATCGGCGCCGGCGCGCTCGCGCTCACCTCGGTCATGTGGGTCAACAACGAGACCGGCGTCATCCAGCCGATCGAGGAACTCGCGCAGCTCACCAAGGCGGCCGGCGGACTCTTTCACACCGACGCGGTCCAGGCCTTCGGCAAGATCGACATCGACGCCCGCCGCGTGCCGTTCGACTTCCTCGCGGTGAGCGGGCACAAGTTCGGCGCACCCAAGGGCATAGGCGCCTTCTTCATCCGCCGCGGCACGCCGCTCGAGCCGCTCTTCTTCGGCGGCTCTCAGGACCGTGGCCGTCGCCCGGGCACCGAGAACGTGCCGTACGCGGTCGGGCTCGCCCGTGCCATGGAACTGGCGGTCGAGGAGCGCGAGGCGCACTGGATCGCGCTCGAGGCGATGCGCGACCGGCTCGAGGCCGCACTGCTCGCGCGCGTCCCCGACGCGCTCGTGCACGGCCGCGGCGCCAAGCGCGCGCCGCACATCCTCAACGTCTCCGTGCCGGGCACCGACTCCGAGTCGCTCCTCATGGCACTCGACCTCCAGGGCGTCGCCGCGTCGAGCGGCTCGGCCTGCCAGAGCGGGAGCGTGCTGCCGTCGCATGTGCTCGCTGCCATGGGCGTGCGCGCCGACCTCGCGACGGCCGCGGTGCGCATGAGCCTCGGTGCGCTCTCCACTCCCGCCGACATCGACCGCGTCGCCGAGCTCTTCCCGGCCCTGATCCAGAAGGCGCGCGGGCTCGCCGGCGTCGCCTGAGCCGACCGACGTCATGACCGGCGATCGCACCGACGCCCTCGACGACCGCTCCTGTCGCCTCGACGTGCCGTTGCCGGCCTCGCTCGCGGCAGGCACCAAGCCGCGCGTGCTCGTCGCCATGTCGGGCGGCGTCGATTCGTCGGTGGCGGCGGGGTTGCTCGTGCGCGCCGGCTATGACGTCGTCGGCGTGACCATGAAGCTCTTCCACGACGGCGGCGAGGTCCCCGACCGTCCCTGCTGCTCGCTCGAGAGCGTGAACGACGCGCGCCGCGTGGCCGAGCACCTCGGCATCCCGCACTACGTGCTCAACCTGCAGGATCGCTTCGGTCGCGACGTCGTCGCCGACTTCGTCGCCGAGTACGCGGCGGGACGCACGCCGATCCCCTGCGTGCGCTGCAACACCTTCACCAAGTTCCGCGACCTGCTCGCGAAGGCCGACGCGATCGACGCACCGTTCATCGCGACCGGGCACTACGCGCGCGTCGCCGACGGCCGGCTCCTGCGCGGCGAGGACGATGCGAAGGACCAGACGTACTTCCTCTGGGGCATCGACCGCGCGGTGCTCTCGCGCATGATCCTGCCGGTGGGCGCGATGACGAAGGAGGCGACCCGCGCGATGGCGCGCGAACTCGGGCTGATCACGGCCGAGAAGGCCGAGAGCCAGGAGATCTGCTTCGTGCCCGACGGCGACTATGTGAAGGTGCTCGAGCGCGAACTCCCTGCCGACGCGCCGGCGCTCATGCCGGGGCCGATCGTCTCGCTCGACGGCACGGTCGTCGGCCGTCACGAGGGCTTCGCTCGCTACACCGTGGGACAGCGACGCGGCCTGCCGGGTGGCTCGAGCGAGCCGCTGTTCGTCATCGAGCTGCGTCCCGAGGACCGCGCGGTCGTGGTCGGCCCGCGCGAGGCACTGCTCGGGCGCGGGCTCACGGCGCGCGAAGTGAACTGGCTCGTCCCCACGCCGCCCGCGGTCGGCTCGGCCGTGCAGGTGCGCATCCGCCATCGTGCGCCGCCGGTGCCGGGCACGCTCGTGCGCTGCGAGGCCGGCGAGGTGGAGGTGGCACTCGAGACGGCCGTGCACGCGATCTCTCCCGGACAATCGGTCGTGCTCTACGACGGGGACCTCGTACTCGGCGGCGGCGTGATCGCGGGCGGACGTCGGGCGCTGCCGGTGCGCGCGGCCTGATCACCGCCCGGCCGGTTCCTCATGCATCTTCTTGAAGTGCAACAGCCCCGGCGCCCACATGTGCTTCACCGGGTCCACGTCCACATGCACCACCGCCACACCGCCTGACGCGAGCGCCCGCTCGATCGCCGGACCGAGCGCCGCGGCATCGGCCACGCGCTCGCCATGCGCCCCCATGCTCCGCGCGAGATCGTCCCACCTGATCTCGCCGAGGTCGGCCTTGATGGTCTCGTCGGCGTCGAGATGCTTGAAGAGCATCGTCTTGATCGGCCGGAGCATGAACTGCTGGTTCATCTTCACCATGCCCCACTGCCGGTCGACCATCACGAGGAAGATCACCCGCGCGCCCACGCGCACCGCGGTCTCGATCTCCTGCATGTGGAATCCCATCGCGCCGTCGCCGATGATGCAGCACACCGGCTGGCCCGGGCGCGCGACCGCCGCGCCGATCGCCTGGCCCGGCCCGGCCCCGAGCATCCCGAACTTGAAGGTCGAGAGCAGGGTGTTGGGCACCTCCATGCGGTGATGGAACATCGTCCAGATCGCGGCGTTGCCGCCGTCGGCGACGAGCACGGTCTCGGGAGGGAACAGGGCGCGGCAGGTGGAGGCGATGTGCGCCGGGTGCATCGGCACCGCGACGTCGGCGAGCGCCTTGTCCCAGCCGGCGCGGTCGGTCACGATGCGTTGGCCGTACGAGGCGACCCGCGCGCGTCGGGCGGCGAGCCGCGGCTCGTCGGCGCGGGACGGATCCGCGAGCGCGTCGGCGAGCAGTTCGAGGAATCGCTTGGCGTCGGCCACGATGCCGAGCTCCGCCGGCTTGTTGAGGCCGATCATCTCGCCGTCGATGTCCACCTGGACCGTCCGCTGCTCCGCCGGATCGCGCCAGTACGGCGGCCGTCCCCACCAGTCGGTCTCGCCCACGCGGGAGCCGACGATCAGCACCGCATCGGCCTCGTTGCGCACGCGGTGATTGAGTTCCACGTGCGGCATGGGGATCGCGAGCGGTGACCGCTCCGACAGCACGCCTCGCGCGGCCCAGCTCGTCGTCACGGGGGCGTGGAGTGCCTCGGCCACCCGGCGCAACGCGTCGAACGCGCCGGCGTGGATCACCCCGCTGCCGGCGTGGATCATCGGCGCCAAGGCGTCGCGCAGCAGTCCCGCCGCGGCCTCCACATCCGCGGCCGAAGGCTCGAGCGGCGAACTGCGGCGGTACTTCGCCGGCGGCCAGAGCGCCGGCACCGTGGGCAGCTTGCCGTTCATGATCGTCTCGGGCACGTCGAGGTGCACGACGCCCGGGCGCCCCTCGAAGCACTTCCGCAGCGCCTTCCGCGCGAGCTCGGGCAGCCGCTCCGCCGATGACACAGCCGCACTCCACTTGGCGATCCGGCCGATCACGCCCGACTGATCGAAGCACTGATACGCGCCGCCGCGGTCCGGATACATGATGCCCGGCCGTCGCGCGCTCGTGATCGCGAGGACGCGGTTCCCTTCCCCCTGCTCCACCACGAGCCCGGGGAGCAGGTTGGCGACGCCCGGGCCATTGCTCGCCATGCAGACGCCGAGTCGCCCGGTGAGTCGCGCGTAGGCGCCGGCCATGTGCGCCGCCGAGGTCTCGTGCCGTGGCGTCACGATCTCGATCCCCAGCCGGTGCAAGCTGGAGTAGAACCCGAAGTACGTGCCGTCGATGATGCCGAAGACCTTCTCGACGCCCTCCGCTCGCAGCATGAGCGCCAGGGCTTCGCCGCCGAGGACGGTCGTCATGCGCGGGCGCCCCGACGCGGCATCATGCGCGCACGCGTCGCCAGCCGCGGACCGCCCAGGCGCCGATGCCGAGCAGCGCCATCGCACGCACGATCTCGCCGACGCGCGGCCCGCCGCCGAATGCCGCCACGAGCCGCGGCGCCGCGAACCAGTAGTACGCGAGGAGCGACGCGGCACCCAGCAGCAGGAGCCCCACGGCGCTCCGTGCGCGGCTCACGACCATCAGGCCGATCGCCACGCTCAGGCTCGCCGCGCTCCAGAGCGCGACATGGCCGTACACCGACGCCGCGTGCGCGACCGCGCCGTCCGCGGTGGTGAAGTACCCGATGATGAATCCCGGGAATGCCGCCGCGAAGAGCCCGAACGGCGTCCATACCCACGACCGTCTTCCCCCCGCGACGACGCTCTGCACCGCGCTCTTGCGCCCCGCCAGATCGGGGCAACCCACCGTCGCGCACTTGTTGCAGTCGGAACAGCGCGCGCTCCCGACGTGGAGGAGCGGCGCCTGCCCGTAGAGCTTCTCCACGGGGAGCACCGGACAGATCGAGTTGCAGAATCCGCCGCGCCGCGACACCACGAAGCCCCCGGCGAGCGCGAGCAGGGCCACCGCCGTCACCGTGACGAACATCGGCAACCCATGCGTGTTGAACAGGAAATGGCGCGCCGGGACCAGCACCATGAGCAGCACAATGCCGACCGCCCACGCCGGCACGAGCACCGAGAGCGCGAGCGTGGGCGACTCCCTGCGGTGTCCGGCGAGGTCGTTCAACGAGGCGAGCGGACAGACGTTCCGCCACAGCATCGGATTCACGAGGAAGACGGCCGGCAGGAGCGGGATCACCATGTCCCAGAGCAGGTGGAGCGATGGCGTCGGCGCGACCAGGAACGCGACCAGCAGCGTGACGGTCGCGAGCACACCGACCAGCTGGGCGACGCGCCACGAGGGATGCGACTCGATCAACGGCAGGCGCGCGACGGCCATCGGTACCTCGTCGGGTGATCGGGCGGTGAGACGGACCCGGCAACGATATCCTGCACCTGAGTCGCGTGTCATAGGCGATTCCCCGACACGGGACTGCGAGAGACCTGACAGACCGGTCCGGACGGCGACGCTACCGTTCGCCATCGCCCCGGGGAGTCCGAGATGCGCCACCGTACGATCATCGAACCGTTCCGGATCAAGAGCGTCGAGCCGATCCGCCTCACCACCGAAGCGGAGCGCGTCGACGCGCTCCGCGAGGCGCACTACAACCCCTTCCTCCTCGACTCCGACAAGGTCATCATCGACCTGCTCACCGACAGCGGCACGTCGGCGATGAGCGTGGGGCAGTGGGCCGGCGTGATGGTCGGCGACGAGGCATATGCCGGCTCGCGCTCATGGAAGCGGATGGAGCGCGCGGTGCACGAGCTCACGGGGATGGAGCACGTCCTGCCGACGCACCAGGGCCGCGCCGCCGAGCGGATCATCTACGGCACGCTCGGCGGCGCGGGCAAGGTGTTCATCGCGAACACCCACTTCGACACGACGCGCGCGAACATCGAGTTCTCCGGCGCACGGGCGATCGACATCCCCATCGCCGAAGGGCTGGACCCCGCGTTCGAGCATCCGTTCAAGGGCAACATGGATGTCGTCGCGCTCGAGCGGCTCCTCACCGAGCACGGCAGCGCCGTGGGTGCGGTGATCCTCACGGTGACCAACAACTCCGGGGGCGGCCAGCCGGTGAGCCTCGGCAACGCGGCCGCCGTCTCCGCGCTCTGCAAGCGGCATGGCGTGCGCTTCCTGCTCGACTGCTGCCGGATCGCCGAGAACAGCTGGTTCGTGAAGCACCGGGAGCCGGGGATGGACGGCCTCACGTACCGCGAGATCGCGCAGCGCATGTTCGCGCTCGCCGACGGCGCGGTCATGAGCGCCAAGAAGGACGCGCTCGCCAACATGGGCGGCTTCCTCGCGCTTCGCGAGCACGCCCTCGCCGAGCGATGCACGAACCTCCTCATCATCACCGAGGGCTTCACCACCTACGGCGGTCTCTCGGGGCGCGACATGGAGGCGATCGCGACCGGGCTCGAGGAGGTGTTCGACGAGCACTATCTGGAGTACCGCATCAGGAGCACGACCTTCCTCGGCGACCACCTGCATGCGCAGGGCGTGCCCCTCATGCGACCGATCGGCGGGCATGCGGTCTACATCGATGCCAAGGCGCTCTACCCGCGGATCCCGGTGCACGAGTATCCCGGACAGGCCCTGGTCTGCGAGCTCTACACGCTCGCGGGGATCCGCTGCGTCGAGATCGGGTCGGTGATGTTCGGCACGTACGACGCGGCGGGGGCGCTCGTCCCCGCGTCCATGGAGCTGGTGCGGCTCGCGATCCCCCGTCGGGTCTACACGCAGAGCCACATCGAGTACGTGGCCGAGACGTTCGAGGAGGTGCTCCGCCGGCGCGACGCCGTACGCGGGCTACGGATCCTCAGGGAGCCGCGGTTCCTGCGGCACTTCAGCGCGCAGTTCGAGCCCGTCGCGCCCTGACGGGAGGGAGGGTGGGGGCGTAGGTTTCCGTGTCCTGTGCCCCCCTGCGGGTTCCGCTCCTCCCCTCCTCCGCGACTGATGAACGCTCACGCCGCCCCAGCCCCCAGCGCGCCGCGCACCGGCATCTCCCCGACGGTGCAGATCCTCATCGCGATGGTCATCGGCATCGCCATCGGCCTCGCCTTCCCGGCGGCCCAGCATCCCAACGTGATCGTCGGGCTCAAGGCCGCGTCGGCGGTGTTCCTGCGCCTCATCAAGACCCTGATCGTCCCGCTGCTCTTCAGCACGCTCGTGGTCGGCATCGCGGGTCATGGCGACGACATGAAGAAGGTGGGGCGGCTCGCCCTCCGCTCGATCATCTACTTCGAGGTCGTGACCACGCTCGCCCTGGCGATCGGCCTGATCGCCGTGAACGTCATCAAGCCCGGCGTCGGCATCTCCCTCGCCGACGCCTCGGCGACCGCCGGCACCGAATACGCGCAGACGAAGATCACCTTCACCGGCGTGATCGAGCACATGTTCCCGCAGAGCTTCTTCGAGGCCGCGTCCAAGAACGAGGTGCTGCAGATCGTCGTGTTCGCGATCCTCTTCGCCGTCGGCCTCTCGCGCGTGCAGGGCCGGCCGAAGCAGGTGATGCTGGAGTTCTGCGACAGCCTGGCGCAGGTGATGTTCAAGTTCACGGGCCTGGTGATGGCCTTCGCGCCGATCGGCGTCGGCGCGGCGATCGCCGTGACCGTGAGCGTGAGCGGCTGGCAGGTGCTCTCCCGTCTCGCCATGCTCGTGATCACGCTCTATGCCGCGCTCGTGGTCTTCCTGCTCGTCGTCCTCCTGCCGGTCGCGATCCTCGCGAGGGTGCCGCTGCGCCGGTTCTGGGGGTACGTGCAGCAGCCCTGGCTCCTCGCCTTCTCGACCGCGAGTTCGGAGGCCGCACTCCCCCTGGCGATGGAGAACCTCGAGAAGTTCGGGATCCCCAAGCGGATCATCGCGTTCGTGCTCCCCACGGGGTACTCGTTCAACCTCGACGGCTCCACGCTCTACCTCGCCGTCGCATCGATCTTCGCCGCCCAGGCGGCCGGCATCGACATGCCGATCAGCACACAGCTGATCATGATGCTCACGCTCATGCTCACCTCGAAGGGCGTCGCCGCCGTCCCGCGCGCCTCGCTCGTGATCCTCTCGGGTGCCCTCGCGATGTTCAACCTGCCGCTCGAGGCGATCGCCCTCATCCTCGGCGTGGACGCGATCATGGACATGGCGCGCACCTCGGTGAACCTGCTCGGCAACTGCCTCGCGACGGCGGTGATGGCGCGCTGGGAAGGTGAGTTCCCCGACACGCCGCCGGCGGAGGCCGGCGCGTGAGCACGGTCAAGAGCGAGCACGGCCTCATCCGCGCGGTGGGCACGTTCGGCCTCGCCGCCGGCGTGGTGAACGTCACCGTGGGCGGCGGCATCTTCCGCCTGCCGTCGGAGGTGGCCAGGGACCTCGGCCCCGCGGCGCCGGTCGCCTTCATCGTCTGCGCGGTGGTCATGGCGATGATCGGCCTGAGCATCGTGCAGGCCGGGAGCCGGGTCTCCACGACGGGCGGGCCCTACACGTACGTGGAGATCGCGTTCGGCCCCTTCGCCGGCTTCATGGCCGGCGTCATGACCTGGGTGATCGGCGTGACGGCGATCGCCGCGATCGGCGACGTCTTCATCGCGAATCTCGCGGGGTTCATCCCCGCCCTCGCGACTCCCGTCGGCCGGACGACCGGACTCTTCGCCGTCTTCGCCTTCCTGACCATCGTCAACGTGCTCGGCGTGCAGTACGGTGCGCGGCTCAACGCGGTGACCACCGTGCTCAAACTCCTCCCGTTGCTCGTCCTCGTGCTGCTCGGCGTCTTCGCGATCGACTCCGCCAATCTCGCGGTCACCACGATGCCCGCGGCCTCGACGGTCACGCGCACCTCGATGGTGCTGCTCTTCGCCTTCACCGGCGTGGAGTTCGCCCTCGTGCCGGGGGGCGAGATCAAGGACCCGTCGCGCACCGTGCCGCGCGGGATCCTCCTCGGACTCGGCGGCGTCACCGTCCTCTATCTCGCGATCCAGCTCGTCGCGCAGGGGATCCTCGGCCCCGCCCTCGCGGGTTCGGCGACGCCGCTCGCCGACGCCGCCGGAGCCGCCGTGGGCCCCTGGGGGCGTTCCCTCCTGCTCATCGGCGTGATCGTCTCCACCTTCGGCTACCTGAGCGGGATGTCGCTGGCGTCGCCCCGCACGCTCTACGCGCTCGCGCGCGACGGCTACCTCCCCCGCGCGATGGCCGCCGTGCACCCGCGATTCCACACCCCCTGGGTGTCGGTGATCGTGCAGATCGCGATCTGCTTCGGCCTCGCGGTCTGGAGCGACTTCGGTCCGCTCGCGCTGATCTCCAACGTCGCCGCCCTGCTCGTCTACTTCGGGTGCGCGGCCGGCGCGTGGGAGCTCAAGCGCCGCGGCGTGCAGGACGAGGGCACCACGCCCTACGCCATGCCCGGCGGCGCGATCATCCCGGTGCTCTCGTGCATCGCGATCCTCGGGCTGCTCACGTCGATCACGGCGTCCGAGTGGCTCGTGTTGCTCGAAGTGGCGGCGGGCGCGACGGTCATCTTCTTCGCCACGCGCTCCCACCGCGCCTCGATCAGAACAACAGGCTGACCGAGTAGAGCACCAGCCCGGCGAGGCCGCCCACCAGCGTCCCGTTCAGCCGGATGTACTGCAGGTCCCGGCCGACCGCGAGTTCGATCCGGTCGGCCGCGAGGTCGGGGTCCCACCCCGCGACAGTGTGCTCGATCAGCGCCGCCACCTCGGCCCCATGCTCCTCCACGAGGTCCGCGACCGTCTCGGTGATCCGGGTCTCCAGTTCGCGGCGCGCCTCGGCGTCGTTCAGGAGATGCGTCCCCAGCGACTCGAGCACGCGGGCGATCGTGGCCGCGGTGCCGTCGTCCTCGGCGGCCTCGGGGCGCTCGGCGGCCACGCGGAACCGGTCGAGCGCCTCGCGCAGGGCGACCTCGAGGCGCGCACGCGCCGGGTGCGCCGCGTCGGTGCGGACCTCGACCAGGAAGCGCTCGAGCGCCGCCATGACGCGCTTGTGGATCGCCTCCTGCACCATCGCCGGCGTCCAGCGCGGCATCGCCGTCCTGATCTGCTCGCGCAACGTCGCCGCGATCGCGTCCTCGCTGCTCTCCACCGCGCGCGCCACGAGCTTCACGCCTTCGTCCACGAGGCCGCCCTGCCAGCGCCCCACGGGCAGCGCCTCCACGGTGCGCGCCACGCCCTGCGTGAGCTGACCGGCCGTCTTGCGGCTGTTCGCCGGGTCGGCGAGCCACTCACCGATCCGCTGCGCGATCCCGAGCGACTTGAGCCGCTCGGCGATCACCTCGCGCGTGAGGAAGTGGTTCTGCACGAAGGTCCCGAGCACGCGCGCGATCCGGTCCTTCTGCCGCTTGACGATCGCGGTGTGCGGGATCGGGAGCCCGAGCGGCTGGCGGAAGAGCGCCGTCACGGCGAACCAATCGGCGAGGCCGCCCACGAGCGAGGCTTCGGCGGTGGCGCGGATGAACCCGATCCACCACCACCGCGACTCGAGCGCGCGCGCGATGACGAACACCACGCCGGCCAGGACGAGCAGCCCGGTCGCGCGCCGACGGATCCGTGCGATGTCGGCGCGGCGCGCATCGTCGGTCGCGCGCGGACCGAGCGTCCCCGAGCCGCGCGCGGGGCCCGCCGTCGCCGGAGCCGCGGGGAGAGTCACGGCGCGGGGGTCAATACTCGAGCGCGCCGGCCGCGGCGAACTGCTTCATGAGCCGCTCCTGTTCCGGCGTGAGCGACTCGGGCACGACGACCTGGATCTCCACGAGCAGGTCGCCGGTCTTGCCGCCATGGGTGATGCCCTGACCGCGCACGCGGAAGCGCTTCCCGCTCGGCGTGCCGCGCGGCAGCGTGAGCGTGACCTTGCGGTCGTCGATGGTGAGGACCGAGATCTTCGAGCCGAGCGTCGCCTGCGCGATGTTCACCGGCGCCTGCACGACGAGGTCGAGTCCTTCGCGATCGTAGGCCGCGTCGTCCTTCACCTGGAAGGTGATGAGGATGTCGCCCGCGGGACCGCCGCGCACGCCGCGGCCTCCCTGCCCCTTGAGCCGGATCTTGGAGCCGCTCTCGGTCCCCTGCGGCACGGTGATCAGGATCTTCTTGTGGGAGCGTGACGCTCCCGCACCGTTGCACGCCGCGCACTTCTCGCTGGGCACCTGTCCCTTGCCCAGGCACATGGGACACGGCCGAGTGACCGCGAAACTCCCCTGCCCGAACGAGATCGTGCCGCGCCCGTCGCACTCGGGGCAGGTCTGGATGCGCGCACCCTTGGCCGCGCCACTCCCGCTGCAGGTGCCGCACTCCTCGTTCACCTCGAGCTCGATCGGCACCTTGCCGCCGGTCACGGCGATCTTGAACGGCACCTCGAGCGTCGTCTCGACGCTCTGGCCCTTCTCGGGGCCGCTCGGCCGGGCGCGAGCGCCGCCGAACATCGAGCTGAAGATGTCGCCCAGGCCGCCGAAGCCCCCGACGTCGAAGTCCTCCACGCGCGGGCCACCGCCGGTGTTGCCGCCCGTGCTCGTCGTCCCGCCCGGGCGCGAGCTGCTGCGCGGCCGCGGTGCGTACGGATCGAACGCACCGAGGCGGCGCATCTCGTCGTACTGCTTCCGCTTCTCGGGGTCGCCGAGCACGTTGTGCGCCTCAGAGATCTCCTTGAAGCGCTCCGCGGCCTTGGCCTCACCCTTGTTGGTGTCGGGGTGATACTGCTTGGCCAGTCGGCGGTACTGCTTCTTGATCTCGTCGGCGGTGGCGGACGCGTTGACGCCGAGGACCGCGTAGAAGTCCTTCTGGGCCATGGAGGTCAGCGACGCCCGCTCACCCGTTCCACTGCGTCACGACGACGCGGGCGGGACGGAGGAGCGTGCCGTTGTGGACATAGCCCACCTGGTAGACCATCGCGACGAGGTGATCCTCCTCGGCCGTCGCGGCGGGCGTGGTGGTGATCGCCTCGTGCAGGGCCGGATCGAACGGCTGCCCCTTGGGGTCGATCACCTCGAGTCCGTGGCCGGCGAGCGACTTGAGCAGCTTCCTCTCCACCATCGCGACACCCTCCACGACGGTCTTGGCGTCGGTGCTCGCGGGATCGACATGCGCGAAGCGCGCGACGTCATCGATGGTCTCGAGCAGGCCGCGCAGCAGGTGCTGCATGCCCTTGAGTTCCGCCTCCTGCCGTTCCTTCACGGTGCGCCGCCGGAAGTTCTCGAACTCGGCGTAGAGCCGCAGGTACTTCTCCTTCTGCTCGTTCACCTCGCGCTCGAGCGCGCCGGTGATGAGCGCGATGCCCTCGCTCTCGGATGCGTGCTCGTCCGCGGCATCCGAGGAGTCGGCGGAGGAGGCGTCGAAACGGGCACGGGCTGCCGCGGCGGTGGCCGGGTCGATCGCCTCGTTGTCGAACGACGAGGTCTTGGTGGGGTCCTGATTCACGTTCGGATCGCTCATGAGGGGAAAGTTCGCCGTTTGCCCATGTGAGGAGCAACCGGCGTGCCAGTCGATTCGTGCCGGATCTGCAGGCGGGGCACGGCTCTGGGTCCCCTACGGCGCCCCGGTGGGGGGCGTTTCGGTCGTTCTGGCGCCTCGGAGGGCTACTCGCCCAGCGCTTCGCGGAAGAGTGACGGCAGGTCGATCTCCAGCGAGGCGGTGGCGCCTTCGGGGTGCCAGCGGAGCGTCCCGCTGAGGATCTCGGGTCGCGAGTCGGTCGGCCGCCAGCGCTCCACGGCCCGCGCCGCGAGGTCGACGATCCAGTACTCGTGCACCCCGGCTCGCTGATAGAACTCCCGCTTGCGGCCGCGGTCGGTGTGCGCCGTGCCCGGGGAGAGCACCTCGATCGCGAGCAGGAGGTCGCGGATGTCCGCCGGCTGCATGATCCTGGAGATGCCCGGTTTGCGCCGCGCCACGAAGATGTGGGGCTCGACCAGGGTCTGCGGCCAGATCTCGACGTCGAACGGCGCGTGGAAGAGCCACGCATCCGGTCGGAGTGTGCGCGCGAACTCCCGGAGCGCTTCAAGAAACGCGTCCACCACGTAGAAGTGGTTCCCCCGCGGCGCCGGCGTCACGAGCAGCACCCCATCGATGCACTCGTATCGATTGCCGTCGTCCGGCAGCTGCAGCAGGTCCTCGGCCGTCCAGTAACGCTCCACGAAGTCAGGCATGGCCATAGGGTACGCTCGGCTCGGCGGGGAAGTAAAGCGGGCACGGGCGGCGATGCGCTCCGTGCCCTTACTTCTCGTCATCACGTCATTGCGCCAGTCAGCCTTCGAGCGCCTTCCTCACCAGGCTCAACGCCGCCTGCGTCGCCCGCTGGCGGATCTCGTGCCGGTCACCGACCCCGGAGGTCCGCAATGAGCGCACCTCGCCCCGCACGTCGACCGCGACGCAGAACGTCCCCACCGGCTTCTCCGGCGTCCCGCCGCCCGGGCCGGCCACGCCGGTGATGCTCACGCCGACATCGACACCCATGCGGGTGCGCACTCCGCTCGCCATCGCGCGCGCCGTCTCCTCGCTCACCGCGCCATGCGCCGCGAGCGTCGCTTCGCTCACCCCGAGGTCACGCACCTTCACCGCGTTGTCGTACGCGATGATGCCGCCCTGCACCACGTCGCTCGACCCGGGGACCGCGGTGAGCCGCATGCCGAGCATGCCACCGGTGCAGCTCTCGGCGACCGCGATCCGCATCGCGCGCGCGCGGAGTGCGTCGAGCACGAGCATGCTCAGGTCCGCCTCGTCCACGCCGTACACCCAGCGCCCGACCTTCTCCCGCACGGCCCCTTCCGCGGCCGCGAGCCGTTCCGTCGCGACCTCCAGTGGCAGGTCGCGCACGGTGAGCCGCAGGTCCACCCCTTCCCAGCCGGGGAGATACGCGAGCGAGACGCCGAGCGGATCCTTCGCGAGTGGGCCGAGTAGATCCGCCACGGCGGACTCCGCGATGCCGGTCGTGCGCAGCGTGAGCGAGCGGATCACCGTGCCGGTCGCACCGAGTGCGAGGATGCGCGGCAACAGCGTGTCCGCGGTCATGCCGCGGAACTCGCGCGGCACACCCGGCAGCATCGCCACCCAACGGCCACGCTCGTCCTCGAGCCAGATGCCCGGCGCCGACCCATGCTTGTTCTGCAGGATGGTCGCGCCCTCCGGGATCATCGCCTGCGCGTGATTCGCCACCGGCAGTTCGCCGGGCCAGCCGCGCGCCTTCCAGCGGGCCTTGAGCGACTCGACGATCGAGTCGTCGAGGAACATGCCGCGCCCGAAGAGGGCGGCGATCGACGGCTTGGTGAGGTCATCGGCGGTGGGGCCGAGTCCGCCGCTGGTGATCACCGCACCGGTGCGCTCGAGCGCCTCGCGCACGCCCGAGGCGATCTCGTCCGCGCCGTCACCGACGGTCGCACGGCGCACGACGCGGATGCCCAGAGCGGCCGCCTGCCGCGCGAAGAAGGCCGCGTTGGTGTCGATCGTGTAGCCGAGCAGCAGCTCGTCGCCGATGGAGACGAGTTCGACGTCCACCGGCGTCAGGCCCGCTTGGGCGTGGCGAAGACGCTGCCGTGCTTCACGAGATAGTCACCGAGCGACACGAGCGTGAGCACGAAGGCGACGCAGAGCGCCACCGTGCCGATGCCGCCGAGAAGCCGGGCCCAGAACATCGCGATGGGGCCGGTCCAGCCCTGCTCGGCATAGAGCAGCTTGAGCGCGAACCAGAGGTACGACGCGCCCATCCAGGTGTACTGGCACGCGGCCTTCCACTTGCCGAGCCGCTGGGCGGCGATCACCACGCCGCGCGCCTGAGCGAAGCTGCGGAACCAGGTCATGAAGGCCTCGCGCCCGAGGATCAGCACGAGCACCCACCAGGGGAACCAGAAGGCGGTGATCCCCCAGGTCGTGAACGGGTAGGCCGAGCGCTCCGCGATCATGGGCAGCAGCTGCAGCAGCGCGTCCTGCGGATGCGCCTGCAGCAGGAACATCGGCACGAAGGTCCCGAGCAGCAGCAGCTTGTCGGCCATCGGGTCGAGGATCTTGCCGAGATCGGTGATGAGGCCCCGTTCACGGGCGATCTTGCCGTCCCAGTGGTCGGAGATCGCGGTCACGAGGTAGAGCGCGAACGCGAAGAGCCGCACCCAGAGCGACTGCACGAACGGCAGCATCGCGAGGAACGGCGAGGCCACGATGCGTGCGGCGGAGATCGAGTTGGGGAGGTTCACGCGGACATCCGCGCCAGGGGAGGGCGCTGGCTCACGCCAGCGTCTTGAGCACCAGCTTGCTCACGGCCTTGAGCGTGTCGAAGACGCCGTCGCCGGTGACCGCGACCGCCTCGAAGTACGTCGCGCGCTCCACCCACTCGCCCGTCTCCAGCTGCTCGATGATGTTCTCGCCGGGGTGGAACGAGTCGGGCGTGACCTTCATCTTCGCGGGATCGGTGACCTCCCAGCCGGGATTGAGCGTCTGCTGCAACTCCTGCAGCGGGGCGGCGTTGGGGAGGTCGCGCTTGTTGTACTGGATCACGAACGGCATCTTCGTGAGGTCGTACCCGTACTCGGCCATGTTGTCGTACAGGTTCTGCATGGCCTCGAGGTTCGCCTCCATGCGCTCCACCTGGGAGTCGGCGACGAACACGATCCCGTCGACGCCCTTGAGGATCAGCTTGCGGGAGGCGTTGTAGTAGACCTGGCCCGGCACCGTGTAGAGATGGAACCGCGTCTTGAATCCGCGGATCGTGCCGAGGTCGACCGGGAGGAAGTCGAAGAAGAGCGTGCGCTCCGTCTCCGTCGCCAGCGAGATGAGCTTGCCGCGCGTGTCCGGCTTCACCTTGCCGTACACGTGCTCGAGGTTCGAGGTCTTGCCGCCGAGACCGGGACCGTAGTACACGATCTTGCAGTTGATCTCGCGCGACGCGTAGTTGATCATCGACATGCGCGTTTCTCCTTAGCCGAACAGCTGGTCGATCTCGTCATCAGCACCGGCGAGGAGACCGGGCTGCTGCGCTGCCGACTTGCCGCGCGTGAAGACGTCATGGAAGAGCTTCGTGAGTTCGAGCACGGTGTCCTTGATCTTGAGGCGGACGAGTCCGAGGGTGGTGCGGTTGTCGAAGAGGGCGACGAGGATCACGCGCTTCGCCACGTCGGCGAGGTACATGCTCTCCTTCTCCCCCTGGTGGAACAGCGAGTTGAAGTCACTCTCGCCCACGAGGTGCGCGAGCTGCGCATTGGCCGAGAAGTCGGCGGCGGTGAGCGTGGCGAAGGCCGTCGCGTCGAAGTGCGGCTGTTCGCCGACCGTGGCGACCAGCTGCCCCGACCGGTCCACGAGCAGCGCGCACCGCGCGTTGGTCTCGGCGAGGAACTTGTTCAACGTGCGCGTGATCGCGCCGAAGTCCTCTTCCGTGAATGACCAGCTTGCCGAACCGACCGCCATGCTCCCGTCCTATGCGAGGGCGTTCTCGAACCGGGTGATGAGCCGCCGGGCGCGGCGACGCAACACAGGATTGCTCTCCCAACCGACGTACTCGCGCAACGTCAGGATCGTCTCCGCCGACGGACGGCCACTCAACCATCCGAGTGCCGCCAGGCGACGCATCGGCCGGGTGCTGTAGAGCGCCCGCTGATGCTGTTCCTGCTCCTCCGACCACCAATAGTACCCGGCTGCGAACGCGCTCGCGAAGCCCAGGCCGAACCAGAGCCCCCGGCGGCTCACATCGCCCGCCGCGCCGAGAGCGCCTGCACGATCGTCACGCCGTCCGCGTACTCGAGGTCCCCACCCACCGGGAGACCACGAGCGAGCCGACTCACCGTCACCCCCGTCGGCCGCAACTGCTCCTGAAGATACAGCGCCGTCGCCTCACCTTCGAGCTTGGGGTTGGTCGCCACGATCACCTCCCGGATGCCCCCGGCCGTGACCCGCGTCACCAGCGCCCCCACCGTCAGGTCGCTCGGCCCCACGCCGTCCAGGGGGGCCAAGCGCCCCCCCAGCACATGATACAACCCGCGGAACTCCCCCGTCCGCTCGATCGACGGGATGTCCGAGGCCTCCTCCACCACGCAGACCACGCTCCGGTCCCGCCGCGGGTCGGTGCAGAGCGCGCACCGCTCCGACTCCGTCAGGTTGAAGCACTCGGAACAGGGCCGGATCTTCTCCGCGAGCGTCACCAGGGCCGCCGCGAGCCGCTGGCTCTGCTCCGCCGGCTGCCGCAACAGATGATACGTGAGGCGCAACGCCGACTTCCGACCGATGGTCGGGAGCCGGGAGAGCTCGGTGACGAGATCGTCGATCGCCGACACGCGCTAGAACGGCAACTTGAACGGGAGCCCACCGAGGCCCAGGCCGCCGGCCATCTTCTTCATCTCGGCCTCGCCGGCCTCCTTGGCCTTCTTCTGGGCTTCCTGCACCGCCACCGCGATCAGGTCCTCGAGCATCTCGACGTCGCCCGGATTCACGACCGACGGGTCGATCGAGACCCGCTTGACCGTGCCCTTCCCGTCCGCTTCGACCTTCACGAGCCCGCCGCCCGACGCTCCCGTCACGGTGAGGCGCCCGAGCTCGTCCTGCACTTCCTGCAGCTTCCCCGTCATCTCCTGGGCCTGCTGCATCATCTTCAAGAAATCGGTCATCGCATCACGCGGGCGAAGTGTCGCTGGGAGAGCAAGTTAGGCCTTGGGAACGACCGTGGGCAAGCCGAGACACCGCTAATCGATCAGCTCCAGGTCGAGCGCGTCCACGGCAGCGTCGAGCAGGGGCGACTGCTTGCGCAGCGTGGCCATGCGATCGGCCTTCACGGCGGTCTCGTTGAGCCGCCTCGGCACCCGATCGCCCTCGGGAGAGACGGTCCGCACCACCAGCTTCTGCACGCCGTCGAACCTCCGCCGCAGGGCGCCGATGATCACCGCCTCTCCGCCGGCGATGATCTCCGCGTGCGATTCCGACTCGACCGTGAGCGTCACGCTCCCCGACGCCGTGACGGCGGTGGGGGTCGCATGCGCCAGCGTGCTCGAGAGCAGCAGCGCACGATGCTCGGAGCTGACGCTGTCGACGATCGCGTCCCAGTGCTCGGCGACGCGATTGATGTCGAGGGGCAGCAGATCGCGCTTGGGCGCGGGCCGATCGGCGACTTCGGGGGCCTGGGACGCGGCCGCGAGACCCGGAGGGGGCGCCATGCGACGCGACTGGGGCGCCGACGGTGCCGGCGTGGCGAAGAGCGCCGGCGCGGGCGAGACGGCGGCCGCCTCCGACGCACCGACCTCCGATCGGGGCTTCTCCCAGACCGCCGCGCGCGGGGCCGGTGCGCTCGCGCTCAGCGGCGCCGGGGTCGCGACGCCGCGCCCCCCCGCTCCGCCGCCGGCGGGGATTCCCGCGCCGCCACCGGTGCCGCCACCGGTGCCGCCACCCGCGCCGTCCGGCATCCCGCGCAGGACGGCCTCGAGGTCGACCGTGCGGTCGAGCAGCGCGAAGCGCACGAGCAGTGTCTCGAAGAGCATCTGCTGCTGACCGCTCCGCCGGAGATGCGGCTCCACCTCGACGACGAGGTTGAGCATCCGCAGGAGGTCGCCGGCCGCGAAGACCTTCACCCGCTTGGGAAGCTCCTCCTTGAGCCGATCGGAGAGGTCGGGGAGCGACCCCCCCAGCACGAAGGCGAGTTGTGCGCGCAGCAGGTCCGCGAAATCGGCCAGGAGGGTCGCGAAATCGACGCCATGGTCGGCGAGGTGCGCGACCGCCGCGAAGACATCGCCGGCGCGCCGCTCGGCGATGATGTCCAGCAGGGCGAGATGTTCGTCCTCGTGCACCAGCCCGAGCGCCTCGCGCACGCGTTCGGCGGTGATGACGCCGCCGCCGAGCGACAGGACCTGGTCGGTGAGCGAGAGGGCGTCGCGCATCGAGCCGTCGGCCGCGCGGGCGAGCATGCCGAGGGCGTCGGGCTGGGCCTCGAGCCCTTCCGCCGCGAGCACCGACAGGAGACGGGTCCGGACGTCGGCCGGGCCGATCCGCTTGAGGTCGAAGCGCTGCATCCGCGAGAGCACCGGTGCGGCGGCCTGCTGGATCTTGTTGGGCTCGGTCGTCGCGAAGACGAAGATCACGCGCGGCGGCGGCTCCTCGAGGATCTTGAGCAGCGTGTTCCACGCCTCGCGCGTGAGCATGTGGGCCTCGTCGACGATGTAGACCTTGAACCGGTCCTCGCCGGACGGGGCGTACATGGCACGCTCCCGGAGTTCCCGGGCGTCGTCCACGCCGCGATTGGAGGCCGCGTCGATCTCCACGACATCGAGCGAGGTGCCGCCGCTCCAGATGCGCGTGCACGAGGGGCACTCGCCACAGGGCTCATGGTCGGGGCGCTTGTTCTCGCAGTTGAGCGCCATCGCGAGCACGCGCGCGAGCGTCGTCTTGCCGGTGCCGCGGGGACCGCAGAACAGGTACGCGTGGCCGAGCCGGTCGCCGGCGATCGCATTGCGCAACGTGTTCGCGACATGCGACTGGACGGCGACGTCGGCGAAGCGGCGCGGGCGATACTTGCGGGCGAGGGCGAGCGACATGGAGTTGAATTTAGCCTCGGCGGAGGGATCGCGTGAGGCTTGCGCGTCGCCGTCCTGTACGCACGGTCCTCGGCGGCGAGCGGACTGAATCACGCGAAAGGCGACAGCGTGCACCACCGAGGCACAGAGGGCACCGAGAAAGGCGACATCCCGGGGCGCGATCCGCGCACACACGAGGTCCCACCGTCCGCTCGCACTTCGTCGCGGCCACGCTGTCGGAGGATGCCTCGGTGGTTCCCGGTGTCCTCGGTGCCTCGGTGGTGAGCGTCGTTGCAGGTCACCCGGGAACGAAACGCGCGGGGAGCACCCAAGAGGATGCTCACCCGCGCGAGTGTTCCAGGCCTGACGGAGCGACGACGGACACCACGTACCGTTGCTGCCTTTCGGCCCTGGCGGAGTTGGCGGGCCGAAGCCCCCCGGGACCTGGAACGAGCGAAAGCTACTCAGCCCCGCGACCGCTCACAATCGCCTCCCCCGCCCGGACGTCGCCCTATCCCGCGAGCGCCTCGGCCAGCACGGCCCCCGCCCGCACCACCGCCGCGTCGTCCACGTCGAGGTGCAGCACCGCGCGCACCCGCGTGTTGTTCCACGCGGTGATCCTCACCCCGCCCTCGCGCGCGCGCGCGACGACCTGTTCCGCCTGCTGCCCGGCGAGCAGGTCGACCATGAGGATGTTCGTGTCCGGCGCCACGACGCTCACGCCCGGCACGTTCACCACCGCGGCGGCGAGCGAGCGCGCCCGTGCGTGATCCTCGTGCATCCGCGGCAGGTGATGGTCGAGCCCGTGCAGCGCCGCGGCCGCGAGGATGCCGGACTGGCGCATGCCGCCACCGAAGCGCTTCCGCACCTCCCAGGCGCGCCGCATCGGCGACTCGTCGCCCACGAGGCAGGCGCCCACCGGCGCCCCGAGTCCCTTGGAGAAGGAGACCATCACCGTGGAGGCGCAGGCGGCGAAGTCGGCCAGCGGCGTCCCCGTGGCCACGCTGGCATTCCAGAGCCGCGCCCCGTCGAGATGCAGCGCGAGTCCGGCCTCGGCGGCCGTGGACTGGATCGCCCGCAGGCGCTCGAGCGTCGTCACCATGCCGCCGGCGCCGTTGTGCGTGTTCTCCACGCAGACGAGCGAGGCGCGCGGTGCGTGCACCGAGTACGGACGGAAGGTCGCGCGCAGCGCGTCGGCGTCCATGACCGGGCCCCCGCGCACCACGCGCACCTGCAGCCCCGCGAGCGCGGCCGTGCCGGCGATCTCCCAGTTCACGATATGCGAGTCGTCGTGACAGTAGACCTCGGTGCCCGGCTCACCGAGCAGCCAGAGCGCCGCCTGGTTCGCCATGGTGCCGGTGGGGAAGTAGAGCGCACTGTGCTTGCCGAGCATCTGGGCGACGCGCGCCTGGAGGCGCAGCACCGAGGGGTCGCCGTCGAGCACGTCGTCGCCGACCTCGGCCTCGGCCATCGCACGCCGCATCGCGGGGGTGGGCTTGGTGACGGTGTCGCTGCGGAGGTCGATCGGTGCGGTCACGGGGCGTCGGGCGGACGGGAGGGGATGCCGAGGGTCGCGGCGCGCGCCGCGCCGGTGGTGGCGAACTCGGAGGTGAGCGGCGAGCGCGGTTCGCGCTCGCCCTTCGCGACCGCGCGCATCTCGTGCACATGCGCCACCTCGGCACCGAGCACGAAGATCAGTGCCGCGTAGTAGGTCCAGAAGATCACGATGAATATCGCCCCCAGGGTCCCCGTGTAGACCGAGGACGGCGGGTAGTTGAGCATGAACTGCGCGAAGAGGAAGCGCGCGAGCTCGAAGAGCCCCACCGCCGCGGCCGCACCGACCGCGGCGGACCGCCAGTGCGTGCGACGGCGGGGGAGCCAGCGGTAGAGCGACAGGAACATCAGGAAGATCACGCCGATCGCGAGTGCGCGGAGCACCGATTCGGCGAGACGTCCGGTCACGTCGGGCAGCACGCCGACGCTCTCGAGCGCGGTGCCGAGCCGGCCGGTGGTGAGCACGAGCACGGTGCTGATGCTCACCCAGGCCGTCATGAGCATCACCGAGACGACGATGAGGTTCAGGTCCACGAGCTTGCCGTGGAAGTATCCGCGATCGCGCCCGTGCATGAAGACGAAGGCGAGGACGGCGCGCAGCGTGGAGAAGAGGCGCGCGGCGAACCAGATGAAGGCGAGTCCGCCCCAGACGCCCACGACGGTGCGGGTGCGGATGACGTCCGCGAGCACGGGGTCGAGGATCGAGCCGCCGGCGGAGATGCGCCCGGGGAGGAGATTCTGGAGGGCCGTCTGCACGACCTGCGCCGCGGTCTCCGGCGACTGGTCGAGGATGTAGCCGAGTCCTGCCGCCATGAGCAGGAAGAACGGAATGCCGGCGAGGAGGACGTTGAACGCCACCCCGCCGGCGAGGAAGATCACGTCGTCGGCGTCCGCGCGCTTCACAACGTCAACGAGGAAGCGCCAGAGCGCCCTCAGACGCCGCTGTCCTCGGAGTCGTCCTCGTCCACCACTCGCCCATGCCGGGCGAGCCGGCGCTCGAGCGCCTCGCGCGCCTCGCCGGCCGCGTCCTTCGCGGCCGAGCGCGTGCTCCGCACGAAGTCCCCGGCCGCCGAGCGCGAACTGCGGGCGAAGTCGCTGGCCGCCTCGCGCGACGACCGGGCGATGTCCTGCACCGCCTCGGTCGCCTCCTCGGCGAACTCGCGCGCCTTGCGCTTCGCACGGCGCGCGCCGCGGCGCAGGTCGGCGCGCGTCTCCGCCCCCGACTGCGGCGCGTAGAGCAACGCCAGCCCGGCGCCGACCACGGCGCCGAGCAGGAAGAGTCCGATCCCGCCGCCCGAACGCCGTTCGACGACGACGTTCGGTTCACGGCCGCTCTCATCCGACATGCGGGCCTCCTAGAGTTCCACGAGCACGAGGAACTTGGACGGACGCCAGAAGACCCCGGGTGCCGAGATCGTCAGCGTGCCCTTGAACTTGCCATCCTTCGGGGGTGATTCCAAGCCGGCGATGTCGTTGGTGGTGATGATCCGGTACGACTTGGCGGGGTTGGGGAGCGGGATCCTGGTCATCTGGGTGCGATCGACCGCCGTGAAGGCGCCGGCGTCGAGGGTGCGCGCCAGCACCGCCGTCCGGCCGATGCCGAGCATGCCGCCGCGCTGTTCGATGATCCCGCGCTTGAGCAGGTCGTCCTTCTTGCCCGCCACCCAGTAGACCGTGTTCTGCTCGGTGGTGAGCTCCGCCGTCTGGGCCGTGAGCGCCGACCGCTGCGTCTCGAGCACCGTGTTCGACTCCCGCAGCGCCATGTTCTCCGAGGTGAGCACGCTCACCTGGTCGAGCAGGGCCACGATCTCGGCCTTCTGGTTGTCGATGATCACCTGGAAGCGCTTGATCGTCGAATCGAACGACGCCATCTGCGCGGTCATGGTCGCGCCGGTCGCCGTGAGCTGGCTGACGCGCTTGCGGCTCTGGGCGAGCCGATCCTCGGACTCGCGGAGACGCTCGGTGAGCCCCTTCACGCGCTCGGCGAGCGCCTGCCGCTGCTGCGTGGGGGAGAGCTGCTCCATCTCGGCGCCGCCGGCCTGCACCGGAGCCTGGCCGCCCTTCACGCGGTCGAGCTCGCCATTCACCTCGGCGATGAACTGCGACGTCGCCACGACTTCCTTGAGGAGCGAGTCCTTCTCGCTCGAGATCGAGACGACCTGCTCCATCTGGCGGTCGTACTCGGACTTGGACACGCACCCGGTGGCGAGGATCGCCAGGGCGCCGGTCAACAGCAGCTTCTTCATGGAACCGCTCCGTTCAGTGCGCTCGTCGCACGTGGGGGGCACGGGTCGGGCCGAAGGCCCGACCGTCCTACTCGCCCGCTTCGTGATCATCGGGGGCCGCATCGACTGAGGGGCCGCCCGTGCCTGGCGCCGGCATGGCGATCGCCGGCCCCTTCACGTACCGCCGCACGGCCGCCGATGTTCCGCGCACCCCGAGGTTCTCGAAGAGGAAGGTGAACTTGGCGTCGTAGGCCGCCGCGATCGTCGCCTTCAGGTCGGCCGGCAGGGCCCACAGCTGCTTCTTGAAGGGGCCGAAGGCCTTCTTGCGCGTCTTGTAGAAGAACTGCTCGTCGGAGTCGCCGGCCTTCCGCTCGTCGGCCGCGTTCGCCCGCAGCCACTCGTAGATCTCGGCGCGCAGGGCCGCCGGCATGTGGTCGTACATCATGTTCTGGAACCCGGTCGCGAGGTGGATCTCCGCGGTCTCGGTCCTGGGGAAGTGGTAGAACGCGTCGTCGGGGAGCGTCGAGGCGCCGTGCTGCACCGCGCCCGAGAGCCCGTACTGCTCGCGCGCCACGCGCGAGAGATCCTCGAGCGTCTTGAAGTCGAGCGCGACCTCCTTGATGGAGCCGTCGGCGAGCACCACGCCGCCATGCGACGTCCCCGACTGCACCGAGATCTTCGAGAGTCCGACCATGCCCGGGGCCTGCGCCTCGAGCGTGCGATCGTAGCCGTCCATGAACGCCTGCAGCTCGGCCACGGTCGAGTTCTCCGTGCCCACCTCGCCGATCTCGCCGCCGAGGGAGATCGTCACGCCCTTCGGCTCGAGCCCGCGCACGTGGCGCGTGAGGTCCACGCCCACCTCGTAGTTCAGGCGCTGCTGCTCGGCGAGCGTCGGGAACGCGAGGTCCACGAGCGTCGACGTGTCGAGGTCGATGTTGTAGAAGCCGCCGGCGATCGCCTCGGTGGCGAGCGCCTTCACGGCCGCGACCTCGGTGGCCGGATCGACCTTGTACTTCTTGGCGTTCACCTGGAAGTGGTCACCCTGGATGAACACCGGGCCGCGATAGCCCTCGCGCAGCGCGGCCGCGAGGATCACGGCGACGTACTCCGCGGGACGCTGTTCCGTGTACGCGATCTCGGACCGCGCGATCTCGAGGATGATCGCCGCGCCGTCGAGCTTGAGCGCCGTGCGCCAGATCGACCGGACGGTGTCGTACGTCGCGCCGCGGATGTTCATCGCGGGCACGGTGACGCCCTTCACGTCGCCGCGGCCACGGGCCATGTAGAAGTCGTGGATCGACGCCGAGTAGGTGCCGACGGCGCGCGCCGCCTCCCAGATGACCCAGCGGGCCCAGTCCTTCTCCACGGGGTCGCCGAAGACCGCGAGGCGGACGAGATCATCCATGAGCGGGGACGCGAGCTTGGCCGCGTCCTTCACGCTCAGGTGGCCGGCTTCGATGGAGATCGCGGCGCCCAGGGCGCGGCGGACGGATTCGGGGGCGTGGGACATCGGCGGTCGTCAGGTGAGGGAGCGCGCGCCGCCGATGCGGCGCGCTGGTTCGGGCCTACGTCAATCTGCCCCCACCCGCGGGTGGGGGCAACGCATCAGAGCACCCAGTCGGGATCGGCCGGCGGGAGCGAATCCCAGGTGGCCTTCATCTTCTGCCAGTCCGGGTGGCCGAACTGGTAGTAGGTGAGCTGCTTCCCCAGCTCGACCCCGGGCTGGTCGAGCGGATCCACGCCATACAGCTGGCCGCCGTAGATGGTCGCGAGCTCGAAGAACATCAGGAGCCCGCCCAGGTGCCAGGCGTCGGCGCGGGTCACGCGCAGCGTCATGGTGGGGCGCCCCATCGTCGTGAGCGCGCCCGCCGTGGCGCGGCACTCCACGCGCAGCAACTCGGCGAAGCCGTGCCCGCCGAGGTAGGCGAGTTCGGCCGGCCCGTCGCCGGGGATGGTGAGCTCGCCGCCTTCCGGCTCCTCGACGTCGATGAAGGTGACCGTCTTGTCCGCGGGTCCCTCCATGAACAGCTGCACCTGTGCGTGCTGGTCGGTCGCGCCGACGGCGACGATCGGCGTCGGTCCGACGTTCCTGCCCTCCCCCGTCCTCTTGCCGAGACTCTCGGCCCAGAGCTGCACGAACCAGGGCGCAACATCCCGGAAGGCGTCGGAGTAGGGCATGAGCACGTGCATCCCCTGCCCCGCTTCGATGTGCGCGCGCCACTGCAGCGCCGCGAACGCGAGCGCCGGATTGTCGCGGAAGCGGTCGTTGTCGCACCGATCGCGCATGGCGACCGCACCGGCGATGAGCGCGTCCACGTCCATCCCGAGCAACGCGGCCGGCAACGTCCCCACAGGCGAGAGCACGGAGAAGCGCCCCCCCACGTTCGGCGGCACCTCGAACGTCGGGATCCCTTCGTCCTTCGCGACGCGACGCAGCACACCCTTGGCCGGATCGGTCACGAAGGCGATCGCGTCCTTGGCCGCGATCCCGGCCGTGCGCAGCCGCTCGCGGATGAACAGGTACTGCGACATGGTCTCGGCGGTGCTGCCCGACTTGGAGATCACGAGGAAGCGCGTGCGCGGGAGGTCGACGACCTCGAGCAGTCCGCGCACCGATCTCGGATCGACGTTGTCGAGCACATGCAGTCGCGGCCGGCCACCGCGCAGCGCACGCGACCGCGCGTTCCAGTCCCGCGGGAGCAGCGCGGTGCGCAGCGCGACCGCGCCGAGCGCCGAGCCGCCGATGCCGAGCACGACCACGTCCTCGAGCTCCTTCGCCGCCGTGCGCGCCCACACCTGCACGCGCGAGCGCTCGGCGGCCTGCGCCTCGAGCTCGCGGAACCCGAGCACGCCGCGGGCGGCATCCGCGCGCAGGCCCGCGTGCGCGGCGGCGAGCCGCGGCGCGAGCGTGGCGAGTCCCGCCGGCGTCGCGCCGTGCGGGACCGCGCGGCCGAGCATGCCGGCGACGTCGAGCTG
>JAIOPJ010000001.1 GCA_021413975.1 Gemmatimonadota bacterium | reverse complement strand
CCACTCGCGGAAGGCGCCGAAGACGGAATCGCCACCGGCGTAGCCCGCCTCCTGCAACACGCCGGCGAAGCCGACGTTGAGGTCGCGCACCAGCGCCGCGCGAAGGGCGCGCAGGGACGCGTGCGGGACGGCGGCGAGTGTGCCGGGACTGAGCGTGCGAGGAGTCATGGGAGGGGTGGAGAAACGCCTAAGTGGCGAGGCGTCGCAAGAGTTCGGCTTCGTCGATCACGGTGACGCCCAGCTGCTGCGCCTTCTCGAGCTTGCTCCCCGCCTCCTCGCCGGCGACCACCAGGTCGGTCGCCTTGGAGACCGAACTCGTCACCTTCCCGCCGGCATTCTCGACCAGCTCGGTCGCCTGGCCACGGGAGAGCGTGGGGAGCGTTCCGGTGAGGACGATCTTCATCCCCTTGAAGGCACCGTCGGCAGCGGCCGAGCGGGGCTCGTCGAGCCGGAGGGCCGCGGCGCGGAACTTGGCGAGCAGCTTCTGCACCGACGCGTCATGCACCCAGTCGTGGACCGCGTGGGCCATCGTCTCCCCCACGCCATGGAGCGCCTCGAGCTCCTCCACGGTGGCCGCCTCCAGCGCGTCGAGCGTTCCGAAGGCCCGCGCGAGGAGCTTCGCCGACTCGGCACCCACGTGGCGGATGCCCACCGCATTGAGCAGGCGGGAGAGCGGCTGCTGCTTCGATGCCTCGATCGCGGCCACCAGCTGCTCGGCGCTCCGCTCGGCGAAGCGCTCGAGCCCCGCGATCTGCTCGGCGGTGAGCGAGTAGAGGTCGCCCGCGTCCTCCACGAGCCCGGCGGCGAGCAGCTGCTCGAGCCGTTGATGGCTCAAGCCCCGGATGTCCATCGCGTCGCGCGAGGTGAAGTGCGCGAGCGCCTCCAGCCGCCGGCCGGCGCAGGTGACGTTGGGGCAGTAGGTCGCGACCTCTTCGTCGTCGCGCACCACGGCCGTGCCGCACACCGGGCAGTGCGTCGGCGCACGCACCACGCGCTCCTCGCCGGTGCGCCGCTCGGGGATGGGTCCGAGGATCTGCGGGATCACCTCGCCGGCCCGTTTCACGAGCACCGTGTCGCCTATGCGCAGGTCCTTCTCCGCGACCAGCTCGAAGTTGTGCAGCGTGGCGTAGTTGATCGTCGCGCCGCCCACCTCCACCGGCGCGAGCACCGCGCGCGGGGTGAGCGCGCCGGTGCGCCCCACCTGCACCTCGATGTCGAGCAGCGTCGTCTCGGCGATGTCGGGCGCGAACTTCCGGGCGATCGCCCAGCGCGGCACGCGCCCGCCCACCACGCCCAGCTCCGACTGCAGCGTGAGCTGGTTCACCTTCACCACGCCCCCGTCGATCGCGAACGGGAGCGTGGCGCGCGTCGTGCTCTCGAGGTCGCGCGCCCACTCGTTCACC
Organism: Gemmatimonadota bacterium; assembly: GCA_021413975.1. Lineage (GTDB taxonomy): Bacteria > Gemmatimonadota > Gemmatimonadetes > Gemmatimonadales > Gemmatimonadaceae > Pseudogemmatithrix. Next base: position 63,114 of record JAIOPJ010000001.1, on the reverse strand, counting down.
GCGTCGAGCGTCGGGCAACGCTTGCGGTGCGGCGCGACCGGGACGCCCCAGGCCGCGAGCGACTCGAGCAGCTCCCACTGCGTGCGGAACGGCAGCTCGGCGTTCCCCGGCACGGCGAACGCGTAGCCGAAGAAGCGCAGCGGCTTCCTGGCGGTCTCGCGCGGGTCCTTCTGGCGCAGCGCGCCGGCCGCCGAGTTGCGCGGGTTGGCGAAGACCTCCTCGCCCGCCTTCACGCGGTCGGCATTCATCCGTTCGAAGCCGTCGAAGGTCATGTAGATCTCGCCGCGGATCTCGATGACCTCCGGCCAGCCCTCGCCCTCGAGGTGGCCCGGCACGTCGGCGATGGTGCGGATGTTGGCCGTGACGTCCTCGCCCACCGTGCCGTTGCCGCGCGTGGCACCCGTCACGAGCTTGCCGTCGCGGTAGGTGAGCGAGACGGCGGCGCCGTCGATCTTGAGCTCGCAGCAGTAGCCGTCGCGGCCCACCGCGTCGCCCACGAGCTTCGTGACGCGCTCCTGCCACTCGGCGAGCTCGGTCTCGTCGAAGGCGTTGTCGAGCGACGCCATCGGCACGAGGTGCGTGTACTTGGTGAGATGGCTCTCCGTGACCGCGGCGCCGACGCGGTTGGTCGGCGAGTCGCCGACGCGCAGCTCGGGATGGTCCCGCTCGAGCGCCTGCAGCTCGCGGAAGAGCTTGTCGTAGGCGGCGTCCGAGAGCTTGGGCTTGTCGAGCACGTAGTACTCGTGCGCCGCCTTCTCGAGCAGGCGGCGCAGTTCGGTCGCGCGGGCCGCCGCGTTCACCGCAGCGGTCACGCCGCGCCGGCCTCGGCGCGGGCCGAGTCGTTGAGCAGGGTGCGAAGGGCGGGGATCCGCGGGGTGGCGACCGTGCCGTCGGCGTCGAGCGTGGCGTTCATGGACGTGGAGATCAGCATGGGGTGACTTCCGTGATGGAGCCGGTGCCGGGCGAGCCGTGCGGGAGGGCAGGCGACCACCGCGGCGACGGTTGCGGCTGCTGAAATGTTCAGGGCGCTGGTTCGTCTCTGGAACGAGAGCGCATACTGAACGTTGGCGGGGGACGCGAGGTGGGTCAATGACGGTCGTGGAGCTGATCGAACGGAAGCGCGACGGCGGGGCGCTGAGTCCCGAGGAGTGGCGTACGCTCATGGCGCAGTACGCCGCCGGCGACGTCCCCGACTACCAGATCGCGGCGCTCGCCATGGCGGTCTACTTCCGCGGGATGGATTCGGTGGAGACCGAGGCGCTCATGACCGCGATGCTCGACAGCGGGCGGCGTCTCGACCTCGATCATCTCACCGTGCCGCGCATCGACAAGCATTCCACCGGGGGCGTGGGGGACAAGGTCTCGATCGTCCTCGCGCCGCTCGTCGCCGCCTGCGGCGTCGCCGTGCCGATGATGTCGGGGCGCGGCCTCGGGCACACCGGCGGCACGCTCGACAAGCTCGAGAGCATCCCCGGTTTCCGCACGCGGCTCACGCTCGAGGAGGCGGCGCGGCAGGTCGAACGGCTCGGCTGCGTGCTCATCGGCCAGACCGACGAGATCGCCCCCGCGGACCGCCGGTTCTACTCCCTGCGCGACGCCACGGCGACCGTGGAGGCGATCCCGTTGATCGCCGCGAGCATCATGAGCAAGAAGCTCGCCGAGGGACTGACGGGTCTGGTGCTCGACGTGAAGACCGGTGCCGGCGCCTTCATGACTCGGCTCGACGATTCGCTCAAGCTCGCCGCCACGATGATCTCGATCGGCGAACGCCACGGCTGCCCGACGGTCGCCCTGCTCACCGACATGGATGCGCCGCTCGGCGTCGCCTGCGGCAATGCCGTCGAGATCACCGAGTCGATCGACGTGCTCAAGGGTGGCGGACCGGCCGACCTGCGCGAGGTGACGATGACGTTCGCCGCCGAGATGCTGGTGCTCGGGGGCGTGTCCGCGACGATGGACGGCGCGCGGGCGCGCGCCGAGCAGACGCTCGAGAGCGGGGCGGCGCTCGAGAAGTTCCGTGAGATCGTCGCAGCGCAGGGAGGGGATCCGCGCGTCGTGGACGATCCCGGGGCGTACCTCCCCCGCGCGGCGATCGAGTCGGTCGTGCGCGCCGAGCGCTCGGGTACGGTGCAGCGCGTGGAGCCCCGCGTGATCGGGCGGGCGATCACGGCACTCGGTGGGGGCCGCAACAAGGTGACGGACACCATCGACGCGTCGGTGGGGTTCCTCGTGCATGTGCGACCGGGAGCGAAGGTGCAGGTCGGCGATCCGCTCGCGACGATCCTGGCGCGCGACGCGGCGGGCGAGGCCGCGGCGCGGGTGGCGATCGGGCGGGCGGTCACGTTCGGCGATGCGCCGCCCAAGGCACGGGCGCTCGTCTCGCACCGCGTGAGCCGGCAGGGGGTGGAGGAATTGGGGTCGGCGGGTGCAAGTTAGGTGACCATGAACATCGAGAAGCTGGGCGCCCTCGGGGCGCAGGGAGTGGCCGCCGGCGCGATGCTCGCCTGGGTCGGCCTCGTGTACGTCACGCGGCCGGTGTCGTCGGGCGGGATCGACCCGGTCGCGCATCTGTGCCTGGCGGCGGCGTCGTTCGCGCCGTTGGCACTCATGGCGGCGGCGCACGCGTGGTTCGCGCAGCAGCTCAAGCACGGGCCGGACTCGATCCGGGGCTGAGCACGGGCGGGGCTACCGCGGCTTCGCGAATCCCCTGACCCCCACGAGCGTCTCGTCGAACGTCGCCACGGGTGCGAACCCCAGCGCCCTCGTGCGCTCGCGGATGAGATGGTCGGCGAGATCCCCGCGCCCCGCCTTGTAGGCGGCAAGGGCGGCGCGCACGAGCTCGTCCTCGGGGATCACCACACCGTTCGTCGCGAGGAGCAGCTCGATCGCGCGGGCGATCTCGCTGCGCGGCTGGCGATACCGCGCGCGGAGCACCCAGGCCAGCTCCACGAGCACGATGTGGTCGACCACGATGCCGGTGACCTGGTGCGACGAGATCCACTTGCGCGCGGCGGCGCTCTGTTCGGGATGGTCGCCGACGAGCGCGCGCACGAGGACGGAGGTGTCGGCGGCGATCATCCCAGGTCGGCCGAGCCGGGGTCCATGGCCGCGACCGGCACCGTACCGGCGCTCCAGGTGACGGCGCCGAAGAATGATCCGAGCGCCGGTGCGAGGGGCCGGAGCAGGGCGGCCCCGTCGCGGGTGAGCGTGATCTCCACGCGGTCGCCCTGCTCGAGCATCAGGACGGTGCGAACGCGCTTGGGGATGGTGATCTGACCCTTGGTGGTCATCGTCGCGATTGGCATGGCGACGCGCAATCTCCGCCCTGCCGTCCGATCAGCGTGACCGCGCTACCGCACCCGACATCGTTCCAGCGCCGAACTCAGATGTCGAGGTTCGACACGAACTTGGCGTTGGCCTCGATGAAGAGCCGTCGCGGCTCCACCTCGTCGCCCATGAGCGTCTGGAAGGTCTCGTTGGCGAGGAAGGCGTCGTCCTGCGTGACCTTGAGGATGGTGCGCGTCTCGGGGTCCATCGTGGTCTTCCAGAGCTGGTCCGGGTTCATCTCGCCGAGGCCCTTGTAGCGCTGGACGTTGAGGTTGGTCTTGCCGTCCGCGCCTCCCATCCGGTTCATGATCACGTCGCGCTCGGCGAGGTCGTAGGCGTAGTACTCCTCCTTCCCCTTGCCGACGCGGAAGAGCGGCGGCTGCGCGATGTAGATCATGCCGGCGTCGATCAGGGCCGGCATCTGGCGGAAGAAGAAGGTGAGGAGGAGCGTCCGGATGTGCGCGCCGTCCACGTCGGCGTCGGTCATGATGATGATCTTGTGGTACCGGACGTTCTCGAGCGTGAACTCCTCCTTGATGCCCGCGCCGATCGCCGTGATGATCGTGCGGATCTCCTCGTTGCTGAGGATCTTGTCGATCCGCGCCTTTTCAACGTTCAATATTTTGCCACGAAGTGGCAAAATCGCCTGGAACATGCGGTCGCGTCCCTGCTTGGCCGAGCCGCCGGCCGAGTCGCCCTCAACGAGATAGATCTCGCACATGGCGGGATCGGAGAGCGAGCAGTCGGCGAGCTTGCCCGGCAGGTTGCCGACGTCGAGCGCCGACTTCTTGCGGGTGAGGTCGCGCGCCTTGCGCGCGGCCTCGCGCGCACGGGCCGCCGAGAGCGCCTTGTCGAGGATGATGTTCGCTACGCGCGGGTGCTCCTCGAGGTAGGTCGCGAGCCACTCGTTGACCACCGTCTTGACCGCGCCCTCGACCTCGGAGTTGCCGAGCTTGGTCTTGGTCTGCCCCTCGAACTGCGGCTCGCGGACCTTCACCGAGAGCACGGCCGTGAGGCCTTCGCGCGCATCGTCGCCGGAGAGCTTGACCTCCTTGTCCTTCTTGGCGAACGACGACTTGTCGAGATGCTTGTTGATCACGCTCGTGAGGGCCGACTTGAAGCCGGTGAGGTGGGTGCCACCCTCATGCGTGTTGATGTTGTTGACGAACGAGAAGACGTTCTCGTTGTAGCCGTCGTTGTACTGCAGCGCGACCTCGATCCCGATGTCGTCCTTCTCGCCCTCGAGGTAGAGGATCTCGGGGTGGAGCGGCTTCTGCTTGGCGTTGAGGAAGGCGACGAACTCCTTCAGGCCGCCCTTCGCATGGAAGGTCTCCTCCTTCTCGCGACCCTCGCGCTCGTCCTTGAGCGAGATCATCACGCCCTTGTTGAGGAACGAGAGTTCCCGGAGGCGCGTGGCGAGCGTGGAGTAGTCGTACTCGAGCTCGGTGAAGATCTGGTCATCGGGCTTGAAGTAGACCTTCGTGCCCGTCTCCTTCGCCTTGACGGTGCCGAGGACCTTGAGCTTGGTCGTCGTGTCGCCGCGGGCGAAGTCCATGTAGTACTCCTTCCCGTCGCGCTTCACCCACACCTTGAGCACGACCGAGAGGGCGTTGACCACCGACACGCCCACGCCGTGCAGCCCGCCCGACACCTTGTAGGTGTTCTTGTCGAACTTGCCGCCGGCATGCAGCACGGTCAGGGCGAGCTCGACGCCGGGGAGCTTCTCCACGGGGTGGATGTCGACCGGGATGCCGCGGCCGTTGTCGTCGACGGTGATCGAGTTGTCGGCATGGATCACGACGCTCACGGTGTCGCAGAAGCCGGCGAGCGCTTCGTCGATCGAGTTGTCGACCACCTCGTACACGAGGTGATGCAGGCCCCGGTGCGAGGTGGAGCCGATGTACATGCCGGGGCGCTTCCGCACCGCCTCGAGGCCCTTGAGGACCTGGATCCCGGAGGCGTCGTAATGGGAGTCGGCGGCGTCGTTGGTCTTGGCCATGTGCGGGCGTGTGGGGTCGAATGTCCGGGGCGCGCCGACCGCGAGGATCTCCCTCGGGCGCGAAGCATGGAAAATACCAGGCGGCACGCGTGAAAGCAACGCACGGGGCACCCCTTTTCAGAGGGGAAACGCACCCGCGGCCATGCTACCGGAGCAGCTCCCAACGGATCTTCCTGACCGGCGTGTGCGAGCCCGCGGCGTCGAGCTTCGCGATGAGCTGGCGCTCCATCATCGAGAGCTCCGACATCCACCCGTGCGTCCTCACGCCGACCACGAGCGTGCCGTCCTCGGTCATCATCCGCGGCTCGGTGACGCCGGCGATCTGCGTCCCCACGGCGGCCGCCCAGGCGGACATCACGCCGGCGCGAGCGACGTCGGCGTCGAGGCCCGTGGCCTTCAGGAGGTCGGCGAGCGCGTCGGCGATCGGACGCGGGCGATGCGCGTCCTGCCAGTCGTAGGGGCGGCGCCTCATGCGAGGACCGCCGCTGTGGCCACGGTCAACCTCACTGCGGCTCCGCCGGCGTGAACGCGCCGTCGCGCACGCGCCACCGCGCGAGCCGCGTGAACTGCGGAGGGATCTCGTCCTCGCGCGGCACGCACAGCACGCACTGGCCCGTGCCCACCTCGTCGAGGAGCGCGAGGATCCGCCCGGTGCGCCGCCGGTCGAGCTCCGCGAACGGATCGTCGAGCAGCAGGAGCGGCGTGACCCCCTTGGCGTCGCGGTGGGTCGCGGCCTCGAGCAACCGCAGCACGATCGCGGCGGTGCGCTGCTGGCCGGCGGACCCCACGCCGCGCAGGTCGTGGCCGTCGAGCTCCAGCGCGAGATCGTCGCGGTGCGGGCCGCTGTGCGTGAGGCCGCGGCGCACGTCATGCTCGCGCTGGCGCTCGAGCTGCTCCCGCAGTGCCGTGCGCACATCGAGAGACGACGCGAGGGCGCTGTCGTACGCGAGCGTCGGTCGCCCGCGCTCTCCGATCGCGACGCACTGCCGGGCGAACTGCGCCCCGCGGGCCTCGACCCACTCTCGGCGGTGCATGACGAGCAGGGCGCCATGCTCGGCGAGTGCCGGCTCCCACGCCGCCACCGCGGCGATGGCCGTGGCCTGCTCCCCGCGCGGCGCGCGGGCCGCATCGCGCAGCGCGGCATTGCGGCGTGCGAGCGCCGCCCGATAGTGCCGCAACGCGTTCAGGTAGGCGCGCGACGTGAGCGCGAGCGTGATGTCGAGGTAGCGGCGCCGCTCGGCCGGCGAACCGGCCACGAGGTCGACGTCGCGCGGCGAGAACGAGACCGACGGGAGCGCGTCGAGCGCGTCGGTGAGCTTCTCGGGTTCACCGCCGTCGAGCGTGATCTTCTTGCGTCCCTGCTTGTCCACCGCCGCCGTGGCACGATGCGCGACCACACCGCTCAACTCCGCCGCCACGTGGAACGCGGCTTCGCCATGGCGGATCAGGTCGCGGTCGCGGGCCCCGCGCTGCGAGCGCATGAGCCGCAGATAGGCGATCGCCTCGACCAGGTTCGACTTCCCGTGGCCGTTCTCGCCCAGCACCACGATGCCCTCGCTCGCGCAGCGGAGCTCGGCGTGCGCGATGTTGCGGAAGTCGCGCACCGTGAGCGCGTCGAGCCGCGCCGCGCCCGGCGAGGCGTCGGTGGCGACGGCCGCGGCCACGGGCAACGACACTCAGTCGCCGCGGAAGGTGGCGGCGCGCTTCTCGAGGAAGGCCGTGGTGCCCTCGCGCACGTCGGCGGTGCGGCCGACCGCGCCGAAGTGCTGCGCCTCGAGCGCGAGGGCCGCATCCATGGAGAGATCGGCGCCCTGGGTGACCGCGGTGATCGCGTGGGCGAGCGCGAGCGGCCCGTTCTTGCAGGCGGCGAGCGCGAGTGCACGCGCCGCCTCCAGGAGCAGGGGGGGCTCGACGACCGAGTTCGCGAGACCGATCGCGACGGCGCGCTGCGCGTCGACCATGTCGCCGGTGAAGATGAGTTCGAGTGCGCGTCCCTGGCCGACGAGCCGCGGCAGGCGCTGCGTGCCGCCGTAGCCGGGGATCAGGCCGAGCTTCGTCTCGGGGAGCCCGAACTTCGCCTGCGTGCTCGCGATGCGCACATGGCAGGCGAGCGCGAGTTCGCAGCCGCCTCCGAGCGCGAAGCCGTTCACGGCCGCGATCACGGGCTTGTTGAGCCGTTCGATCCGCGTGAACACCGCGCTCCCGAACGCCGCGATCGCCTCGAGGCCGGCGGGCGAGGCCGCGCCCGCCGCGACCTCGACGATGTCGGCGCCGGCGACGAAGGCGCGCCCGGCGCCGGTGAGGATGATCGCCCCCACGCCCGTGTCGGCCGCGAGCGCGGTGAACATCCGGTCGAGCTCGGCGATCACCGCCGCATTGAGCGCGTTGAGCTTGTCCGGGCGGTTGATCGTGACGGTCGCGACGCGATCGGCGACGTCGAGGAGGAGGAACTCGTACGAGGCGGACATGGGCCTGGCGCTGGGGTCGTCTGGAGGGGAACGCTCCCAATCTATACGTTTGGTCCATGGAACAGATCGCACCGCCGGTCCTCGTGGTCGGGTGGGCACCCGATGGGGCGCTTCGCATCCTCGACCAACGCCGCCTCCCCGGCGAGGTCATGATGCGCGACCTCCGCACCGTGGAGGAGATCGCCGACGCGATCCGCACGCTCGCCGTGCGCGGCGCGCCGGCGATCGGCGTGGCGGCCGCGATCGGACTCGCGGTGGCGGCCGGCGGGGCCGAGCCGGAGGAGGTGGAACGCGCGGCGGCGACGCTCCGCGCCACGCGGCCGACGGCGGTGAACCTGATGTGGGCGCTCGATCGCATGCTCGTGGTCGCCCGCGCGACCGCGTCGCGCGCCGCGCCGGCGCGGCGTGACGCGCTGCGCGAGGAGGCGGAACGGATCCGCGCCCAGGACGCGGCGATGTGCCTGGCGATCGGCGAGCATGGCGCGGCGCTCGTCGAGTCGGGGATGCGCGTGCTCACGCATTGCAACGCCGGCGCGCTCGCGACGGCGGGGATCGGCACCGCGCTCGCGCCGCTCTACGTCGCGCATGCGCGAGGCGCGAAGCTCCAGGTGTTCGCCGACGAGACGCGACCGCTGCTGCAGGGTGCGCGCCTCACCGCGTGGGAGCTCGCGCAGGCCGGGATCCCGGTGACGGTGCTCACCGACGGCATGGCGGCGAGCCTCATGGCGCGCGGCGGGATCGACCTCGTGATCGTGGGGGCGGACCGGATCGCGGCCAACGGGGACGTGGCGAACAAGATCGGCACCTACGCCCTCGCGGTGCTCGCGAAGTACCATGGTGTGCCGTTCGTCGTCGCGGCGCCCATGAGCACCGTCGACCCGCACACCGCCGACGGGTCGGCGATCGTCATCGAGCAGCGCGACCCCGCCGAGGTCACGCACCTCAACGGCGTGCGCGTCGCGGCCGCGGGAGCGATGGTGTACAATCCCGCCTTCGACGTCACGCCGCACACGCTCGTGACCCGGATCGTGACCGACCGCGGCATCGTCGCGCCGCCGTACGTCTTCGCACCCAACTCCGCCCTGCTCCCGCCGCCAGCCTGAGATCCCCGTGCGACACGTGCTCGCTCTCGACCAAGGCACCACCAGCTCGCGCGCGCTCGTCGTCGCCGAGGATGGCCGCGTCATGGGGCGCGGGCAACGCGAGTTCACGCAGCATTTCCCCCAGCCCGGCTGGGTGGAGCACGAGCCGGAGGAGATCTGGCGGAGCACGCTCGAGTCGGCGCGCGAGGCGATCGCGCAGGCCGGGGTGGTGCCCGACGCGATCGGCATCACCAACCAGCGCGAGACGATCCTCCTGTGGGACCGTGAGACGGGGCGGCCGATCGATCGCGCCCTGGTCTGGCAGGATCGCCGCACCACCGCACGCTGTCAGGCGCTCCGCGCCGCGGGGCAGACCGAGGCGATCCACGCCGCGACCGGGCTCGTGCCCGACCCGTACTTCAGCGCGACGAAGCTCGAGTGGCTGCTCGGGCACAAGGCGAAGGCGTCGGGCGTGCCGATGGAGCGACTCGCCGCCGGGACGGTCGACTCGTGGCTGATCTGGAAGCTCACGAACGGCGCCGTGCATGCGACCGACCCCACCAACGCGTCGCGCACCATGCTCTTCGACATCAACACGCTCGCGTGGAGTCCGCGGTTGTGCGCGCTCTTCGGCGTGCCCGACGGGATCCTCCCCGAGGTGCGGCCGTCGTCGGGGGACTTCGGCGTGAGCGCGGCGGAGCACCTGGGCACGGCGAGCGCGATCCGCGGCGTCGGCGGCGACCAGCAGGCCGCGCTCTTCGGGGAAGGATGCTGGCACGCCGGCGAGAGCAAGAACACCTACGGCACCGGGGCCTTCCTCCTGTTCCACACCGGCAAGATGCGACCGGTCGGCGGGCACGGGATCCTCACCACCGTCGCCTGCGATGCGCGAGGCGGCCCGGCGTACGCACTCGAGGCGGGGATCTTCATCGCCGGCGCGGCGGTGCAGTGGCTGCGCGACGGCCTGGGCCTGCTCGGCAAGGCGCCCGAGAGCGAGGCGATGGCGCGAGCGCTCACGGGGAACGACGGCGTCTATTTCGTGCCGGCGCTCACCGGGCTCGGGGCGCCGGCGTGGGAACCCGACGCGCGCGGCACGATCGTCGGCCTCACGCGGGGCACCACGCGGGAGCATCTCGTGCGGGCGGCGCTGGAGGCGATGGCATACGGCACCGCGGACGTCCTCGAGACGATGCGAGGCGTGAGCGGTGCGCCCCTCGATGTGCTCCGGGCGGACGGCGGGGCGACATCCAATGACTGGTTGATGCAGTTCCAGGCGGACGTGCTCGGTGTGCCGGTCGAGCGTCCCGACGTGATCGAGACGACGGCGATGGGAGCGGCCGGGCTCGCCGGCATCGCGGCGGGCGTGTGGCCCGATGCGGAGGCGTTCTTCCGGTCGCGGACCTATGCCCGCTTCGAGCCCGCCGGCGCGGGGAACGCCGCCCGGCAGGGGCTCGGCGGGTGGCGGCGGGCGGTGCGGGCGGCGGTGAGCTGGGCGAGGGATCGGGACGGGTGAGCGCTCGACCGACATCAACCGCCACTGCGACTGCTCTCACCACCGAGGCACCGGGGACACCGAGAACGGCCGTACCTCGGTGTCCCCGGCGCCTCGGTGGTGAACGTCGTTGCCGTTCCAACCCGAAGAGGGATACAGCATGCCAGGCCTGACCCTGATCCTCGTCGCCGGCTCAATCTCCTTCGGCGGCCCGCCACGCGTCCCCCCGGACCGCTGGTTCGCCCGCGACAAGGCCCTGCACTTCACCGCCTCGGCCCTCATCCAGAGCCTCGGCCACTCGGTGCTGCGCGCCAACGGGCACGCGTACCGGGACGCCGCATGGACCGCCGCCGGCATCACGATGACCGTGGGGGTCGCCAAGGAGCTCTGGGACCGGCATGACGGTCGCTACGTCTCGATCAAGGACCTCACCGCCGACGCCGCCGGGGCCGGCACCGGTGCCGTCCTGATGCGACAGGTCGCGCCCTGACGGAGTGAATCCGGCAACTATATTGCGGGATTCCGTTCCAGGAGTCCGAATGCAGCCCCGGATCAAGTTCCTGCTCGGCGGTGCCGTGGTGCTGGGCGCCGCAGGTGTCCTCATGGTCGGGTCCATCAAGGACACCGCCGTCTACTTCCTCACACCGGCGGAACTGCAGGCGAAGGTCGTCGCCGATCCCGGCATCCGCGAGACCGGCGTGAAGATCGGCGCGCGCGTCGTCCACGGTTCGGTCGAACGCGACTCGAGCGGCAAGCGCGTGGTCTTCGACGTGACCGATGGCAAGGCGACGTACAAGGTCGACTATCGCGGGCTGATCCCCGACACATTCAGTGACTCGGTCGATGTCGTGGTCGAGGGACGGCTCGGCGCCGATGGCGTGTTCCACGCGACCACGCTGCTGGCCAAGTGCGCGTCGCGCTACGAGGCGGCGCCGAAAGGCTACAAGCCCGAGATGCGCGCGGCCTACAAGGCGGCCGGGCAGGCCGCACCGGCGAGCACGCCGAGCGCGGCACCGACCGCTCCCGCGGCGAAGCCACCCGAGTAACCGATGATCCTCGTCGGCGAGCTCCCCCTGTGGATCGCGCTGCTCATGTGCGCCTGGTCCGTGACCCTCTCGTACGCCGGCGGCGCGATGCGCCGTGCGGATCTCATCGCCTCGGGGGAGCGCGGCCTCTACGCGGGTTTCGGTTTCATCGTGCTCGCCTCGGCGGGTCTCTGGACGGCGCTGATCACCAGCGACTTCTCGCTCCGGTACGTGGCCTCGTTCACGAGCGCGAACCTCCCGTTCGTCTACCGCATCTCGGCGTTCTGGGGCGGCCAGGCGGGTTCGATGCTCTTCTGGTGCCTCATCCTGGCCGGGTACTCGGCGCTCGCCACCTGGACCAATCGTCGCAGCGTGCGTGAGCTCATGCCGTGGGTGACGGGCACCAGCGCGCTCGTGCTGCTCTTCTTCGTCGCCACCACCGCGCTCGCGAGCAATCCGTTCGAGCGCCTCGAGTGGGTCCCGGCCGACGGTCGCGGGCTCAACCCGCAGCTGCAGAACCCGGCGATGGCGATCCATCCGCCGATGCTCTACCTCGGCTATGTCGCCACCGCCATCCCGTTCGCCTTCGCGATCGCGGCGCTGGTGACGCGCCGGCTCGACGCCGAATGGCTCGGCGCGGTCCGCCGCTGGGCACTCGTGAGCTGGGTCTTCCTCACGCTCGGCATCGTGCTCGGCATGTGGTGGGCGTACGTGGAGCTCGGGTGGGGTGGCTACTGGATGTGGGACCCCGTCGAGAACGCGTCGTTGCTGCCCTGGCTCACCGGAACGGCGTTCCTGCACTCGATCATGATCCAGGAGAAGCGGGGGATGCTGCGCAAGTGGAACGTCACGCTGGTGGTGGCGACCTTCATGCTCAGCGTCCTCGGCACGTTCATCACGCGCTCGGGCGTGATCCAGTCGGTGCATTCGTTCGCGCAGAGCGCGGTGGGGAACTGGTTCGCGGCCTTCATGATCCTCGCGCTCGCCGCGACGGTCTGGCTCGTGAGCGTGCGCCTCAAGGACCTGGAGTCGCAGGCGCAACTCGAGGCGATGATCAGCCGCGAGGCGGCGTTCCTCTACAACAACCTCGTCCTGGTCGGCATCGCGTTCAGCGTGCTCTGGGGCACGCTCTTCCCGATCATCAGCGAGGCGGTGCGCGGGTCGAAGATCACGGTCGGCGAGTCGTTCTTCAACTCGGTGAACGTGCCGCTCGGCCTCCTGTTGCTCGCGCTCACCGGCATCGGACCGCTGATCGCCTGGCGCAGGGCGAGCGTGGGGAACATCCAGCGGCAGTTCGCCGCGCCGGCGGCGTTGGGCCTGATCACCGGCGCGGCGCTCTTCGTGCTCGGGATCCACAAGCTCTATCCGCTCATGACCTGGACGCTGTCGGCCTTCGTCACCGGCACGATCCTGCAGGAGTTCCACAAGGGCGTCGGGGCGCGCCGGAAGATGTACGGCGAGAATCCCGTGGTCGCGCTCGGCCGGCTCGTGGCCCGCAACCGGCGGCGCTACGGCGGATACGTCGTGCATGCCGGCATCGTGATGCTCTTCGCCGCGTTCGCGGGCATGGCGTTCAAGCTCGAGTACGACATCACGCTCGCCGATGGCGAGTCGTACAGCGCCAAGGACCCGTACGGGCGCCAGTGGACCTTCACCAATGAAGGGCTCTCGGAGTTCAAGGCGCTCAATCGCGAGGTCACCGCGATCGCGTTGCGCCCCACGATCGACGGCAAGGCACTGCCGCTGATCACGAGCGAGAAGCGCCAGCACTTCGATTCGCGCGGCAATCCCACCTTCCAGCCGTCGACCGAGGTCGGCATCCTCGTCCGCAACGACATGGACGTCTACGTCGTGCTGGCGGGGGTGGTGCGCAACAAGGCCGAGATCCGCGTGAACTTCAATCCGTTGGTGGTCTGGGTCTGGCATGGCGGCGTGATCATGGCGCTCGGGGGGCTCATCGTGATGTGGCCCCAGTCGGAGAAGCGGCGCAAGCAGGGCGGCTACGTGGCCGCGCTCGCGCCCGCCGCCGAGGTGGCGACGGCATGAGCGAGCGCGTTGCGACCCTCGGGGGACCGGAGCATCGCGGAATCGATCGCCGCGCATTCCTCGTCGCGATCGCGGGAGTCGGCGCCTCGGCGGCGGCTCATGCGATCTCCGCCGGAACGCTGGGCGCCGAGCAGCAACAGCCGGCGGCCAACTTCGCGCCGATGGAGCAGGGCGCGTACCGTCCGACCCTGCGACCCGACAAGCCGGGCGCGACGCCCGTGCTCTCCGTCGAGCAGCGCGACGCGCTCGAGCACCGCATCAAGTGCCAGTGCGGCTGCATCCTCGACGTCTACACCTGCCGCACGACCGATTTCAGTTGCCAGGTCTCGCCCGCCATGCACCGCGACGTGCTGCGACTCGTCGCCGGCGGATACGACGCACAGGAGATCCTCGACGCGTTCGTGCAGACCTTCGGCGAGGTCGCACTCACGGAGCCCAAGAAGGAAGGGTTCAACTGGGCGGGATACCTCGCGCCGGGCGTCGCGATCGCGACCGGCGCGGTGGTGATCACGATGCTCCTGCGGAGACGGGGAACGGAGGCGCGCGTGGCGGCCGAGGTGCGCGCTGCCGCCGCTCCGGCCGGCGGTGCGGCGGTGCCGGGCATGAGCACCGACGATCTCGCCCGCCTGGACCGCGCGATGCGCGAGGACGCCTGATGCTCGCACTGATCGTCGGGAGCGGGCTGGCGGCACTCGGTCTCCTCTTCGTGCTGCTGCCCCTGATGCGCGGCGCCGGTTACACCGGCTCCGCGGCCGCCGCGCCGCCCGCCGAGGAGGCGAGCGCAGTCGAAGCGCTGCGCGAGATCGAGTTCGATCAGGCGACCGGGAAGCTCTCGCCGGACGACTACGCGTCGCTGCGCGCGACCTATGCGCCCCTCGCCCTGGCGGAGTTGGAGGCCCGCGACGCGGGGGCAGCGGGCACCGAGGCCTCCGGCGTCGCCGCACGCGAGATCGGCGCCGGTGTCATCGCGAGCGGCGATGCCGGAAGCGGCGATGCGTCAAGCGGCGACGCGGCCGAGCAGTTGATCGCCCGGATGAAATCACGCCGTCTCGTCTGCACGCACTGCGGGCCGCGCCCGGAGGGCGACGCGATCTTCTGCTCCGACTGTGGCCGCTATCTCTCCCCGGCCTGCCTGCGTTGCGGCGCCGATGTGGAAGACCCGCACTCCCGCTTCTGCGGGGAGTGCGGGTCGTCGCTCGCGGCCTGACGCGTCAGCGAACGGGACGCGGGGCGTGCGCCACCGGCGCACGCCCCGCGTTCGTTCCCGTCACATCCCGGCGCGCGTCGCCGTCGCCGGAGGCGTCGTGCCGGTGAGGAAGTCGAGCGCGAGGGACGAGAGCGTGCGCACGCCGGCCGGCAGTGCGGACTCGTCGGCGAAGAAGTAGGGCGAGTGGTTCTGCGCGGCCTTGGTGTAGTCCTGGTCACGCGGCGTCACGCCGAGGAACAGGAAGACGCCGGGGACCTTCTCCTGGAAGTACGAGAAGTCCTCGGACCCGGTGACCATCGGCGCGACGCCGACGCGATCGGCGCCGACCGCGCGGCGGATGGACGGCATCATCTGCTCGGTGAGGGCCGCGTTGTTCTCGGTCACCGGATAGCCCGTGGTGAGGGTGACCTCGACGGTCGCGCCGGCGCTCGCGGCGATCCCCTCGGCGGTGCGCCGCACGCGCTCGAAGATCAACTTCTGCTGCGCGGCGCCGAAGGTGCGGATCGTCCCGACGAGCATCACCGTGTCCGGGATGATGTTGGAGCGGATGCCGCCGTTGAACTGCGCGACCGTGACGATCGCCGGCAGTTCGGTGATGTTGACCTGACGGCTCACGACGGTCTGCAGGCCGAGCACGATCTGCGCGCCGACCACGATCGGGTCGACGCCGCCCCAGGGCGCGGCGCCGTGCGTCTGCTTGCCGCGCACCTTGATCTGGAGTTCGTTGCCGGCCGCCATCGTGGCACCGGGACGGATGAACACGTTGCCGGCGGCGCCGGGCCACACATGCAGGCCGAAGATCGCGTCGACCTTCGGATTCTCGAGTGCGCCCGCGCGGATCATCGGTTCCGCGCCGCCCGGGCCCTCCTCGGCGGGCTGGAAGATGAACACCACCGTGCCCGGGAGCTGCGCCTTCATCCCCGCGAGCACCTCGGCGGTGCCCATGAGGATCGAGACGTGGTTGTCATGCCCGCAGGCGTGCATCACGCCCACGTCCATGCCGTTCCACTGCGTCCGCACGCGCGACTTGAACGGCAGGTCGGTCATCTCGGTCACCGGCAGCGCGTCCATGTCGGCCCGCAGCGCGACCACCTTGCCCGGCCTCCCACCACGAAGGACGCCGATCACGCCGGTGCCGCCGACGCCGGTGCGCACCTCCATCCCGAGGCCGCGCAGATGCGCCGCGACGAGCGCTGCCGTGCGCGTCTCCTGCATGCCGAGCTCGGGGTGCTCGTGGATGTCGCGCCGCCAGGCGACGACCTTCGGATTCACCTCGGTGACGCGGCGATCGAGCTCGGCGTACAGGCGCGAGGGCTGGGCGCCGGCCGTGACCGCGACTGTGGCGAGTCCGACCACGAGCGTGAAGGTGCGGCTGGAGCGACGGAGCATCGGTCGGCCTCTGCGGAGCGGTGGGGGAGGGGAGCGCGGGAGACGCGCGCCCTGGGTAGATTCTAACCCGTATGGGTGCCGAGTCCATCCCGCCGCAACTCGCCGCGATCGCGCACGAGCACGATCGACTCGACGGCCGCGTGCTCCGACTGCTCGCGGCGACGCCGGACGCACGCTGGGCCCGGCGCAACGACGCGGCATCGTGGTCGGTCGCCGAGTGCTTCGCGCATCTCAACCTCTCGTCGGCGGCGATGGTGCCTCGACTGCGATCGGCCTGGACCGAGGCGCGCGCGCTCGGGGCGGCGCCGGCACGCTACAAGGCGAGCATCTTCGGGGCGATCCTCACTGCGATGGTCGGGCCGTTGCCGCGCCTCGGTCGCTTTCGCCTGGGACGGGTGAGGACGCCCGCGCCGTTCATCCCACAGGGCGCTCTCCCGCGCGGGGCGATCCTGAAGGAGTTCGCGGAGTGGCAGGGGGCCGAGCGCGGGCTGCTGCGCGAAGCGGCTTCGTTGCCGATCGATCGGGTGCGGATCGAGTCGCCGTTCGCGCCCGGGATGTTCTACGACGGCTACTCGTCGTTGCGCATCATGGTCCGGCACGCACTCCGGCACATCGAACAGGCAGAGCGCGTCTGGGGCGGGAGCTAGGCCGCGTTCGCCGACGCGACCGACTGACGGTCGATCGCCGCCACGACCCGCGCCGCGGTGGCGGTCGCACTCTCGAGCAGCGGGATCCCGGGGCCGAGATACGATCCGCAGAACCAGATCCGCCGGTCCGGCTGCGCGTGCAACAGCGACATCTCCCGCGCACCGACGAGTGAGGCCGCGTTCACGAGCGGCCGTTCGAAGAGCGCATGCGCCTTCACCGTGTCCGGATGCGGCGCGATGATCGGGTTCCAGGTCTGGAAGACCGGCGCGAGCCGGCGCAGCGACGGTTGCACCCGATTCATCCAGATGGTCGCCATCGGCTTGTCGTGCTCGCGACTCACCACGAGGTTCACCGGTGCCCAGTGCCGTCGCTCACGCGGCGCGAGGCGCGCGTCGGTGTGCACCGTCACCTCGCTCGGCTCGTAGGCGAACCGCGCGAGCGCGTCGCGTTCGCGGCGATACGCGGCGTCGAGCATGCCGCTGGCCTGGTTCGCCTGCGTGGCGACCACCACCTGATCGAACCGCTGCTCGCCTCCCTGCCAGGCGATGCTCACGCCATCGGCGTCGGGCCTGATCGAGCGGACCTGCACCCCGCAGCGCACCTCGGCCAGGGGCGCGGTGAGTCGCTTCACCACCTCGCGCGTGCCCATCACCACCCGGCGCACGCCGCCGAAGGTGAGGCCGCGCGTGAGGTACTCGAGGATCACGCGCGCCGGGTACGACCGCACCGACGCACTGCTGCAGGTGCAGACGGTCGCGAAGGTCGGGATGAGGAATCCCTCGGTGAACTCCGTGCCGAGGAAGGCGCGCCCGAGCCAACTGCCCAGCGGCTCCTCGCTCTCGCCGAGCGTCTCGAGCGCGCGCGGTGCCATGCGGAAGAAGCGCAACAGGTCCCGGTTGATCCGCAGCGACGCGCGGCCGAGCGGCAATGCCGGGAGCGGCACGGATCGTCCGCCGACGATCAGGTTCGCATAGCGATAGTACACGGGCCCGTCGAGCTCGCTGAACGACCCCGCGTAGTTGGTGCGTTCGAGCTCGACGCCGACGGCCTGATAGAGTCCGATCAGCGTCGGATAGTATCCCTCGTAGATCACCCGGAGCGGCACGTCGATGCGGGTGGTGCGGCCATCGTGCTCGAGGTCGAGCGAGTGCGCATCCATGCCCGCCACCGCGTGACGCTCGAGGAGCGTGACGCGATGGTGCGCGCTCAGGCGCCAGGCGGCCGAGAGCCCCGCGATCCCGCCGCCGACGACGGCCACTTCCATTCCGATCCGCACCTGGCAACGCTCCCGGGACTCCTGGGTACGAACGGAAGATGCCAAGGTGCGCGCGGAGGCGGTACCCGTGCACCGACGCTACATTCGCCTGCCGCCCCAGCGACCATCCCGTCGCCCGCGTACTCGGACACCATGGACGCCCTCCTCACCTTCCTCCTGAAGTATCCGTCGCGGGTCTGGGAGCGAGGGGACGTCGTCTGGAGTCCCGTGCTGCCGGCGTGGACGATCGTGCTGGCCGGCATCGCCGCCCTCGGCGTCACCGTCTGGTCCTACTCGCGCGTGACCGGACTCTCGCGTCCGCACCGCCTCGTTCTCGGCGCATTGCGGCTGGGGGCGCTGCTCATCGTCGTGGCCTGTCTCGCGCGCCCCACGCTCGTCGTCGCCAGCGCGGTGACGCAGCGGAACGTGCTGGCGGTCCTCCTCGACGACTCCCGCTCGATGGCGCTGCGCGACGACGGAACGACCTCGCGCGCCGCGCTGGCGGAGCGGGCCTTCGCGGACTCCACGGCGCTCGTGCGCGCGCTCGCCGACCGATTCGCGCTGCGCTTCTACCGCTTCGCTGCCGACGTGCGGCCTGCGAGCTCCGCCGCCGGATCGCGCACCCTCGGTACGCGCACCGATCTCGCGGGAGCGCTCGACGGGGCGCGGCAGGAGCTCGCCGGGACGCCGCTCGCCGGCCTGATCGTCGTGACCGACGGAGCCGACAACGCTGGACGCGAACTGGACCCCGCGGTGCTCGCTCTGAAAGCGCGTCGCATCCCGGTCTACACGGTCGGCGCCGGCGCGGAGCGTTTCGCGCGAGACATCGCGATCGAACGCGTCCAGCTCCCGGCGCGCCCGCTCGCAGGCGCGAACCTCCTCGCCGACGTCACGCTCCGCTTGCGCGGCGTGGCCGGCGAACGCGTGACGCTCACCGCCGAGGCCGATGGCCGGGTCGTGGCGACCGAGACCGTGACGTTGCCGGCGCGCGTGGAGACGATGCGCGCACGGCTGCGGCTGGCCGAGCTCGCACCGGGGACGCATCGCATCACCGTGCGCACCCCGGCCCTGGACGGCGAGACGGTCACCGAGAACAACGAGGCGCACGGGATCGTCCAGGTGCGGTCGGGCCCCGATCGGATCCTCTACGTGGAAGGGGAGCCGCGCCCCGAGCTCGGCTTCGTGCGCCGTGCAATCGCGACCGACAGCGCGCTGCAGCTGGTCGCGTTGCTGCGGAGTGCCGACCAGAAGTTCCTGCGGCTCGGCGTGCGGGACTCGCTCGAGCTCGCCGGCGGCTTCCCGACCAGTCGCGAGGAGCTCTTCGCCTATCGCGGCCTGATCATCGGCAGTATCGAGGCGGCCTTCTTCTCGCCCGACCAGCTCCGGATGCTCGCGGAGTTCGTGAGCCAGCGCGGCGGCGGACTCATGGCCCTTGGCGGCCGCGCCGCGTTCGCCGAGGGTGGCTACCGCGGGACGCCGGTCGCCGAGGTCCTGCCGATCGCGCTCGACCGTGCGCCGCGCGCGGAGGAGGCGGCACCGATCGAACTGCGTGTGCGTCCGACCGGCGCCGGACTCGCGCTCGCGGCGCTGAGCCTCGGGGCGAACGATTCGGCCTCGATGCGCAAATGGGACTCCCTGCCGGCGCTGACCGTGGTCAATGCACTCGGTTCGCTGCGTCCGGGCGCGACCGCGCTGCTGACCGGCCGTCGCACGGGCGAGAGCGTCGACCAGCCGATCCTCTCCACCCAGCGTTTCGGACGCGGCACCGCGACGGTCTTCGCTCCGCAGGACAGCTGGCTCTGGCGGATGCACGCCGACATGGCGGTCGAGGACCTCACGCACGTCACGCTCTGGCGGCAGCTCGCGCGTTCGCTCACTGAGGAGAGCCCGGAGCGCGTCGAGGTGACCGTCGTGCCCTCGCGCGTGGCCCCCGGCGAGCCGGTGGAGTTGCGGGTGCGCGTCGCCGACGCGCAGTACCTCGACGTGAACGATGCGGCGGTCACCGCGACGATCACCACGCCGGGCGGTCGCGTCACGGACGTGCCGCTCGAGTGGGCACTCTCGGAGAACGGCGTCTACTCGGGCCGGTTCGTCGCCGAGGAGGCGGGCGTCTACTCGATCGGCGCCGAGGCCCGTCGCGGGCGCGACACCACGCGCGGTCCGGCCGCGGCGTTGCTCGCGGACGAACAGGGCGCGGACGTTGAGCAGGCCGAGTTGCGCGCGCCGCTCCTGCGGCGGATCGCGCTGGAGACGGGCGGTCGCTACTATCCGCTCGCGCAGGCGGAACGGCTCGCCGACGACGTGATCTTCACCGAGAGCGGCGTCACGGTGCGCGAGGCGCTCGATCTCTGGGACATGCCGATCGTGTTCCTCGTGCTGGCGCTCCTGCTGGGCGGCGAGTGGGCGCTGCGGCGCTCGCGGGGGCTCGCATGATCGCGCACGCGCTGCCGTGCCGGTCGTTCCGCGACCTCGTCATCCACCTGCGCCCCGCGGCGCTGGGACTCCTGCTCGCGGCCGCCCCGCTCGGGGCGCAGCGCACGCATCTGCTCCTCGTGACCGGACTCGGCGGCGAGCCCCAGTACTCCGACGCGTTCGTGAAGCAGGGCACGCAGCTGTACGACGTGGCGCGCACGCAGTGGCGCGTGGCCGATTCGAGTCTCACCTGGCTCGCCGAGGATCCGGCGAAGGACGCCCGGCGGATCGCGGGGCGCGCGAGCAGGGAATCGGTGGGCGCGGCCTTCGTCGCGCTCTCGCGGCGCGTCGGTCCCGGTGATCTGGTCGTGGTCGTGCTGATCGGTCATGGCAGTGGCGAAGGCCCGGCCTCGCGCGTGAACCTTCCCGGGGCCGATCCGACCGCGGCGGAATATGCCGCCTGGATCTCCGGCTTCGCGCGGCAGACCGTCGTCTTCGTCGTCGGCGCGAGTGCGAGCGGCGATTTCGCCGGGGTGCTCAAGGGCCCCGGTCGCGTGGTCGTCACCGCCACGCGTACGGCCTTCGAGCGCAACGAGTCGCTCTTCGCGGGAGAGTTCGTGAGGGGGCTCGCGAGCAGCGAGGCCGACGCCGACAAGGATGGCCGCACGACGGTGATGGAGTCGTTCGCCTTCGCCGTGCGGGAGGTGGCGAAGGGCTACGAGACCCAGCGCCGGATGCTCACCGAGCATGCGGTGGTGAGCGACTCGGTGCTCGCGGCACGCACGGTCTATGCGGCGGCGGCCTCGAGCGGGGATCCGCGGGTGGTCGCGCTGGTCGCCGAGCGGAAGGCGCTGGAGGAGGAGTTGGAGAAGTTGCGGTCGCGCAAGGCCGCGATGCCCGAGGCCGACTACGAGCGCGAACTCGAACGGCTCCTGGTCGCGATCGCGGAGAAGTCGGCGGCGATCCGCGCGGTGGGGGGGCGGCCATGAGCGGCGCGATGGACGCTTCGGCGACAGGCGCGATGCGCACTGTCGCGCTTGGCATGCGGCTGCTGACCATGGTCGCCCTGATCGGTATCGCGACGGCCGCGACGAACGCCGTCGCGGGCGCGCAGTCCGCGCCCGACCGCACAGCGTCCGACCGGACCGCGCGCGTGGAGCGTGCCGAGCTCGCTTTGCGCCGCGGGGACCGCGCGCTCGCGGAGCGTGACGCCGCAGCACTCGTCGCGGAGTACGAGCGCCGCGCCGGGACCTGGACGGCGCGGGATCACGTGGCGGCCGGTCGCGCGTACCTGATCGTCTCGTCCGGCGACGCGAACGCGGTCCGCAACGCCCTGCGCGCGTTCGACTCCGGTACCGCCGCCGACTCCACGTTCGACGAAGCGGCTCTGCGCGCGTCGGACCTGCTCCTCGAGAAGTTCGTGGCGCCCGACGCGACGCAAGGCTACGAGTCGGTGTTGCGTCGCCATCCGAAGAACGCGTGGGCCCTGCTCGGAACGGCCCGCGTGATGGAGTTCACGGGCAAGGGCGATGCCCTCGCCAAGGCGCGCGAGGCGATCGCCGCCGACGCGCGACTCGCCCCCGCGCACCTCTTCATCGCGACGCTCCACCTCGAGGCCGAGCGGAACGACTCGGCGCAGGCCGCCGCGCGGCGCGCGCTCGCGATCGACCCCGAGGCGCTCGACGCGTGGGCCGTGATCGGCGCGGTGGCCTGGATCGCGGGCGACTCCGCCGCGTTCCGGGCCGCGCTCGTGCAGGCGGAGCGCGTGGCCGCGAAGCCCGCGGCCTTCTATGTGACGCTCTCGGAGGCCGCCGCGCGCCAGCGTCGCTATGCGGACGCCGAACGGTTCGCGGCGCGCGCGCTCGAACTCGATCCGCTCTCCGTTCCCGCCCTCGGCGCGCTCGGGACGAACCGCCTGCGCACCGGCGACATCGCCGCGGGGCGCGCGCAGATCGAACGCGCCTTCGCGATCGATCCCTTCAATCTCTGGCACAAGAACACGCTCGACCTGCTCGACGTCCTGGCGGGCTTCCGCACGGTGCGGATGGGGCGATTCGAGTTCGTGACCTCGGCGCGCGAGGCGGAGATCCTGCTGCCGTACCTCTCGCCGCTGCTCGAGGAGGCGTATGAGAAGCTCTCCGCCCGGTACGACTTCCGGCCGCAGGTGCCGGTACGGCTCGAGATCTACCCGCGCAGCGCCGACTTCTCGGTCCGCACCGTCGGACTCACCGGACTCGGCGCGCTGGGGGTGAGCTTCGGTCATCTGCTCGCGATCGACGCACCGTCCGCGCGTGACCCCGGGACCTTCAATTGGGGATCGACCTCGTGGCACGAGTTGGCGCACACCTTCACGCTCGGTCTCTCGGACAATCGCGTGCCGCGTTGGTTCTCCGAGGGGGCCTCGGTGCTCGAGGAGCGTCGAGCACGCGCAGGGTGGGGGGCACTGGCCTCGCCGGCCTACCTGGCTGCGCTCAAGACGGGCGCGCTGCGCCCGGTGAGCCAGCTCAATGACGGATTCGTCCGCCCGCGGACGCCGGCCGAGGTGGGGCTGAGCTACTACCACGCCTCGCTCGTCTGCGAGATGCTCGAGGCCGAGTTCGGTCCCAAGGCGCTCGGCGACATGCTCCGTGCCTGGCGCGACGGCCTCACGAACGCCGAGGTGTTCCGGCGCGCGCTCAAGCTCGACGAGGCCGCGCTCGACGAGCGATTCGACACCTGGGTGCGGGCACGCTTCGCCGATGCGCACGAAGCGGACCTCCCCGCAGGGGACGCCGACCTCGAACCGCTGCAGCGAGAGGTCACGCGTGCCGAGCGTGCGCATGACGACACCGCACTCGTGAACTTGCTCGAACGGATGATCTGGATCTGGCCCTACGATCAAGCGGTGCACGTGAAGCTCGCCGAGGCGGCGACGCGGGCGGGGATCGCCGGGAAGGCGGTGCGCGAGCGTCGCGCGGTGATCGCGCTCGGCCCGTCCGACGTGCTGGCGGCGCGCGTCGAGCTCGCGCGCGCGTTGCTCGCGGCCGGTGACCGCGCGGGCGCGCGCCGCGAAGTGCTCGCCGTGCTAGAGGGCGCCCCGACGTACGAGAAGGCACAGACGTTGTTGCTGGAACTCCGGCAACCGCCACCGGGAGCGCGGCCATGAGGCGGAACGCGTTGATGACGTTGGCGCTGCTCACGTGGCTCACCGCCCCGCTCGCCGCACAGGGTGGCCGTCGTGGCGGACCGGCGCCGGTGCCCGGTGCCAATCCCGCCTACGACGGTCGCTACACCTTCGCGCGCATCCGGTACGAGATGGGCATGGACGCCGGCTTCGGCGGCTTCCGCCGCGGCCGTGACCTTCCCTGGTCGCACGACTACCCGCGCGGCGAGCGCAACTTCACGAAGATCGTCGCCGAGCTGACCACCGTCCGGGCCCGCATGAACGAGAGCGTCGTGATCGCGCTGAACGATCCCGAGCTCTTCAAGTATCCCGTGGCCTACATGGCGGAGCCGGGCTATTGGCGTCCCAACGACCTCGAGGTCGCGGGGTTGAGCGCGTACCTGCGCAAGGGCGGCTTCATCATCTTCGACGACTTCCGGGGGGAGCATTGGTTCAACCTCGAGGCCCAGATGCGGCGTGCGCTCCCGGAGCTGCGCTTCATCGAGATCGACGGCACGCATCCGATCTTCGACGCGTTCTACCGCATCCCGCAGCCGCAGGCGCTCGCGTCGTACGGCGAGTACGCGCCGACGTTCTGGGCGATCTTCGAGGACAACGATCCCAAGAAGCGGATGATCGCGCTCGCCAACCGCGACAACGACATCTCGGAGTACTGGGAATGGTCGGGCGAGGGTTACTTCCCCGTCGACCTCACGAACGACGCATACAAGCTGGGCATCAACTACATCGTCTACGCCCTCAGCCGCTGACCAACCCCGTGGAGACGCACCGTGACCGCACCCGCTGAAGACCTCGCCTCGCTCGACGACGGCGCCCTCGCCGACCGCCTCCATGCGGCCAGTGGCCGCATCAACACCGAGCTGCGCAAGGTGATCGTCGGGCAGGAGGCCGTGGTGGAGCAGGCGCTCATCGCGCTCTTCGCCGGCGGCAACTGCCTGCTGGTCGGCGTGCCGGGCCTCGCGAAGACCTTGTTGATCTCGACGCTCTCGCGCGCGCTCGACCTCAAGTTCTCGCGCATCCAGTTCACGCCCGACCTCATGCCGAGCGACGTGACCGGCACCGACGTGATCCAGGACGATCCCGCGACCGGGCAACGACGCCTGGCGTTCATGCCAGGCCCCGTGTTCGCCAACGTGCTGCTCGCTGACGAGGTGAACCGCACGCCGCCCAAGACTCAGTCGGCGCTGCTGGAGGCGATGCAGGAGAAGCACGTGACGGTGCAGGGACGGACCTACCAGCTGGAGCCTCCCTTCTTCGTCTTCGCGACGCAGAACCCGATCGAGCTCGAGGGGACCTATCCGCTGCCCGATGCGCAACTCGACCGTTTCATGCTCGAGGTCTTCCTCGACTATCTCCCCGAGGAGGACGAGGTCTCGGTCGTGAAGGCGACCACCGCGGCGCCCCCCGAGGCCGTACGCCCGGTGGTGTCGCGCGACGAGATCATCGCGTACCAGAGGGTGGTGCGCCGCGTCCCCGTCGCCGATGCCGTCACGCGATATGCCGTGAACCTCGTCCGCACGAGCCGCCCCGGCCCCGCGGCACCCGAGTTCATCCGTCAGTACGTCAACTACGGCGCCTCGGTGCGCGCCGCGCAGGCGTTGATCCTCGGCTCCAAGGCCCGCGCGCTCCTGCAGGGCCGCTCGCATGTCGGGTACGAGGACATCCAGGCGCTCGCTCGCCCGGTCATGCGGCACCGCCTGATCCTGAATTTCCAGGCCCAGAGCGAGAAGATCACCGCCGACCACCTGATCGGGAAGCTCGTCGCCGCCGTCCCCACCCCCCGCTCGCACTTGTAGTCCACTTTCACCTTTCATCCTTCCTCCTTCATCGCTTACGGATGTCGTCCCACGAGACCTTCCTCGACCCCGTGCTCCTCGCACGGATCTCCGACCTGCCGCTCCTCGCGCGCACGGTCGTGGATGGTTTCATGCACGGCCTGCATCGCTCCGCCAAGAAGGGGCTGAGCCTCGACTTCGCCGAGCATCGGCAATACCAACCCGGCGACGACCTGCGGCGGATCGACTGGAAGGCCTACGCGCGGACCGACCGGTTCTACGTGAAGGAGTACGAGGCCGACACCAACGCCGGCGTCCTCTTCGCCCTCGACGTGAGCGCGTCCATGGACTACGCGAGCGGCGCGGTGAACAAGTTCGCCTACGCGCGCATGCTCGTCGCCGCGCTGGCGTGGCTCACGCAACGTCAGGGTGACCGCGTGGGTCTCGCGACCTTCAGCGACCGGCTGATCGAGGTGATCCCGCCGAGCACGCGGCACCTGCAACTGCTCTTCCATGCGCTCGGTCGCGCCAAGCCCACCGGCGAGGGCAAGCTGCCGCTCGCGATCGACCGCGTCGCCGACGTCGCGACGCGCCCGGGCATCGTGGTGCTCGTCACCGATTGCTACGACGAACCCGCGGCGCTCGGCCGCTCGGTCGATGCGTTGCGCGCCCGCGGCCATGATGTGCTGCTCTTCCATCTGCTCGACTCCGCCGAGGAGGACTTCCCGTTCGATGCGGCAGCGGTCTTCGAGGACGGCGAGAGCGGCCTCCGCCTGCCGCTCCGCCCGGAGGATCTCAAGGAGCGCTACCAGACCATGTGGCGCGGCCATCGCGCGGCACTCGAGAAGCGGTTCGCCGCAGCCGGCGTGGACTACATCGCCGTCCGCACCGATGCACCGCTCGACCGCGCCCTCTACGCCTACCTCGACCACCGCCTCTCACGGAGCCGGGTTCGCTGATGGGACTCGGCTTCCTCGTTCCCGCCTTCCTGGCCGGGCTCGCGGCGCTCGCGATCCCGCTGCTCATGCACCTGCGCGACCGCAATGAGGAGACCCCGACGCGGTTCCCTTCATTGATGTTCCTCGTGCGACTGCCGATCCGCACGAGCGATCGTCGCAAGGTGACCGACTGGCCGCTCCTCCTGCTGCGCGCGCTCGCGATCGCGGTCCTGGTGCTGGCCTTCTCGCGACCCTTCTTCGGCCGCAGCGCCGAGGCGACCGCCCAGGGTCGGGCGCGCAACGTGGTGCTCCTGCTCGACCGGTCGATGAGCATGGGCTACGACGGCACCTGGGCCGCCGCGCAGGATTCGGCGCGCGCACTGATCGCCTCGCTCGGCACCGACGACCAGGTGGCGCTCGTCCTCTTCGACGAGGAGGCCGAGCTCGCACAGCCCTGGACGCGCGACAAGGCGACGGCGCGCGCGCTCGTCGACGCCACGAAGCCGGTGAGCCGCGGCACCCGTTTCGGCGCGGCGCTGAGGGTGGGTCGCAGTGCGCTCGTCTCCGCTCCGGCCGGCGCCGCCGAGTTCGTGCTGGTGACCGACCTGCAACGCAGTGGTCTCGCGGGTGTGGCCGGCCTCGAGCTCCCGACCGGGCTCCCGATGCGCGTCGCGCAGGTCGCGGCGGCGACGCGACCGAACACGTCGCTGCGGGCGGTGGAGGCGCGCCGAGTCGTCGCCGGCTCGCGCGTGCAGCTGCAGATGCTGGCACGCGTGGTCACGCGCGAGCTCGCTGCGCCGCGCACCGCCCGGCTCTCGCTGCGCATCGCCGGTCGCGAGGTCGGCCTGCGCACGGTGACGCTACAGCCCAACGGCGAACTCGCCGTGGTCTTCGACGCGGTCCCGGCGCCGGCGACTGCCGTGGATGGCGAGGTCACGATCGACGCCGACCGGCTCGCCGCCGACGATCGCTTCCATTTCACGCTGCCGGCCGACGATGGCCTGACCGTCCTGCTCGTCGTGCCGGACGACGTCACCCGGGACGAGACGCTCTATCTCGAGCGCGCCCTTGCGATCGGGCGCGCGCCCGCGGTGCGTGTGGAGCGTCGGCGTACCGGCACGCTCGATGCCGCGACGCTGGAGCGGTCGGCGCTGGTGATCCTCTGGGATCTCGCCCCGCCCTCCGGTGCGGCGGGCGCGACGCTCAACGGGTGGATCAGCGGCGGCGGTGGTCTCGTCATCGCCGCGGGTCAGCGCCTCGGCGGGCGACGCATCACCGCGCTGGCCGGGGTCGCGGGCGTGAACGGAGTCGCCGATCGTCACGCCGGTGGTGGCGCGATGCTCGGCGATGTGCGGGCGGAGCACCCCCTCTTCTCGCCCTTCCGCTCGAGTGCCGCCGCGCTCGTCGCCCCCCGCTTCTATCGCTATCCGCGGCTCGAGGCCGCGGTCGGCTCGGACGTGCTCGCGCGGTTCGACGATGGCGCACCGGCACTGATCGAACGCAGGGTCGGCGAGGGGCGCGTGATCCTCATCGCGACGGCGCTCGACGCGCGGGAGGGCGACTTCCCGCTGCAGCCGGCCTTCCTGCCACTCACGCGCCGGCTCGTCCTGTACGGGGCGGGACATGAGTCCTCGCCCCTCTGGCGCACCACCGGCGAGAGTTGGGTGCCGCGCGAGGTGCGTCGGGAGCCGGTGGTCGCCGCACCGGACGGCGAGATCATCCGTCCCGCTGGAGCCGGGAGCGCCGCGGCGCTGATCCTGGATCAGGTGGGCGTGTACTCCGCCTACGAACGCCGCGTGGACGGAACGCCGCGCGCCCGAGTGGCCGTGAACGTGCCTCCCACCGAGTCCGATCTCGTCTCCGCCGACCCGCGGGAACTGCTGCTCGGCGTCGGTGAGTCGGCGGATTCGACGCTCCGCGGCGTCGAGGCGGCCACGACGACGGAGATCGAATCGCGACAGCGAGCCTGGCGTTGGCTCGTGCTGCTCGCGGTGCTGTTGCTGCTTGCCGAGACCGTGATCGCCGCCCGAGGCTGGCGCGGACGCGCGCGCCGTGCCACCGTCGTACAACCCGAAGGGAGCAAGGGATGACACCTGCGACGCACCTCCACGACCTCCTGGCGACGCTGCGTACGCAGCGCCGCCGCCGGCTCCTGCTCGAAGCGGCCACGATCGTCGTCGTGGCGATCGTCGCGGCGGTCCTCGTCGGGATGGTCGTCACGTCGCTCGCCGGGCGCACCGGCCCGGCAGTGCTGGTCGCGCGACTGGCCGGCTACGCGATCGTCATCGGAGCCGTCGCACGCTGGCTCGTCCGGCCCCTCGTCCGTCGTGCGAGCGACGCCGAGTTCGCGTTGTACGTGGAGGATCGCGCTCCAGGTCTCCGGCAGGCGCTCATCTCGGCGGTGCATGAACTCGGCCAGCCGGCTGGAGAACAGACCTCCCCCGCACTCACCGCGCGCGTCGTCGACCAGGCGGCGCGCACCCTCGCGCCGATCGCGAGTGCACGCACCCTCGAGCGCCCGCGCGAGGCGCGCGCGGGAAAGGCGCTCCTCGGGGCCGTCGTCGCGGCGACGTTGCTCCTGGCATTCGGTCCCGCCGCGCTGCGTGACTCGGCGCGGATCCTCTTCGCGCCCTGGTCGGTCGCGATCGCCGCCACGCCGCCCACGCCGGTGGTCAACGTCGAGCCGGGCGATGCCGCGGTGCCGCGCGGTGGCGCGCTCGACATCCGCGCAGCACTCGCGAACTTCTCGGCCGACGCCGCCGAGCTCGTGTTCCGTTCCGACAGCGCGGCGGAATGGACGCGCATCCCACTCGGCCGCGATTCGGCCGAGACGGAGTTCGCCGGGCGCCTCTTCGATCTCGTCGCCCCCACCGAGTACTACGTCGAGGCGATGGGCGTCCGCTCCGGGACGTATCACCTGCGGATCACCGATCTCCCCGCGGTCACGAAGCTCGCGGTCGAACTGCGCTTCCCGGCGTTCACCGGTCGCGCGACCGAGCGCGACGAGGACGGCGGGGACATCGCGGCGGTCGCAGGCACGATCGCGATCATCGAACCGGTCGTCTCGCGTCCCGTCCGGAGCGGCACGCTCACGTTCGACGACGGGCGTACCGTCACGTTGAGCGCCGACGCCGACGGTCGGCTGAGCGGTCGCTTCACGCTGACCAAGAGCGGCTTCTACCGCGTCGATCTCGAATCCTCCGACGGGCGCCGCATCACCGGTGGCGTGCAGTACTCCGTCGAAGTGCTCGACGATCGCGCCCCCATGGTGCGGATCTCCGATCCCGGGCGCGACACGAAGGTCACGGCGCTCGAGGAAGTCACCATCGAAGCCAAGGCGAGCGACGACTACGGCGTCGCGTCGCTCGAGCTCCGTTACCGCGTGAATGGCGGCGAGGAGCGCACGATCCCGCTCGCGACGCTCGCGAAGCCCACCACCGAGACGCAGGCGGCCCACACGCTCCTGCTCGAGGAGATGGGGCTCAAGGCCGGCGATCTCGTCGCTTACAACGCCGTGGCTCGCGATGCGACCGGGCACGAGACGCTCAGCGACGTCTACTTCCTCGAGGTCCGCCCCTGGTCGCGCAACTATCGCGAGGCCGAGTCCGGTGGCGGCGGAGGCGGTGGGGGCGGCGGTGAGAACCCGGGTGACCTCGTCCAGCGGCAGCGCGATGTCGTCGCCGGCACCTACAACTGGGTGCGCGACAGCGCCAAGATCGCGGAGCGGCAGCGCAACGAGGATGCGGCGACGCTCGCGATCGCGGAGGGCAGCCTGCGCGAGGAGGTCTCGACGCTCGCGAAGCGCCTGCTCGAGCGCGGCATCACGCAGCAGGATTCGGCATTCGTGCAGATCCGCGAGGCGCTCGTCACGGCCGAGAAGGAGATGAAGTCCGCCGAGGAGCGACTCGGCGTGCGCGACGGCCGCGGAGCCCTCCCGAGCGAGGAGCGCGCGTTGCGCGAGCTGCAGCGCGCCGACGCACTCTACCGTGACGTGCAGGTGCAACGCGACGAACAGCAGGGAGGAGGTGGAGGCGGGGGCGGCGGACAGCGCTCGGAGGACCTCGCCGATCTCTTCGAACTCGAGAACGACCGGCAGCGCAATCAATACGAGGCGGTCCAGCAGCAGTCCTCGGCCGGGCAGTCGCAGGAAGTCGACGAGACGCTCGAACGCCTCAAGCAGCTCGCGGCCCGGCAGCAGCAGGAGAACGAGCGGATGCAACGTCAGGCCGAGGCGATGCGCGAGCGGATGGGCCGACAGGCCGGCGGTGGCGGTGGCGGCGCGCAGCGCGAGCTCGCGCGGCAGGCCGAGGAGGAGGCGCGACGACTCGAGCGTCTCTCGCGCGAGCAGCAGTCGCAGGAGCTCGCTCAGGCGGCGCAGCAGTTGCAGCGTGCGGCCGACCAGATGCGGCAGGCCGCCAGCGGCTCGGAGTCGCAGGGAAATGCGGCGCTGGAGGAACTCAATCGTGCCGCGCGCCGCATCGAGGACTCGCGCAACGAGGGGATCGCCCGCGACGTGCAGCGGCTCGCCGAGCAGGCGGAGCGGGTGCAGGAGCGGCAGAAGCAGATCGCCGAGGATGTGCGGCGCATGCAGCCGACGTCCGGCGCCGATCGCGCGGAGCGGCTGCGGGCGCTGGGCGCGGAGAAGGACGCGCTGAATGCCGAGGTGCAGCGGCTGGAATCGGAGGCGGACCGGGTGGCGCGCGAGGGCCGGCGGGATCAACCGGGGGCATCGCGTGAACTGCGCGAGGCGGCCGAGGCGCTCCGCGATCAGCGCGTGCGCGACAAGATCGAGTTCTCCAAGAGCGTGATTCGCGGGGGCTCGACGGAGTATGCGAACGCGTTCGAGGAGCAGATCGGGGCGAACATCGGCGAGGCGGCGGAGAATCTGCGGGCGGCGGTCACGGCGTTGTCGGGGGAGTCGGCGGAGCGGCGGCAGGAGCGGACGCTCGAGTCGGCGCGTGCGCTCGTGCGTGGGGTGGAGGCGCTTCGGGATCGGATGCAGGAGGGGCAGCAGGCCGGGCAACAGCCAGGGCAACAGCCAGGGCAGCAGCCAGGGCAGCAGCCTGGACAGCAGTCTGGGCAGCAAGCCGGGCAGCAGCCAGGGCAACGGCCTTCACCACTGGGGGCACAGGGGGCACAGGGCTCTCCGGGGCAACAGGGATCTGGCCAACAGCCTGGCCAACAGCCCGGCCAACAACCGGGGCAAGGGCAGCAGGGCGGGCAGCGCCAAGGGCAGGGTGGACAGCAGCGCGATGGCGGGAATCCGGACGGCATGCGCGCCGGCCGTGCAGCGGGTCTCAACCCCAATGCCGCCCGTCAACTCGCGCGCGAGTTCGGCCTGCGGCGCGACGACGCCGAGCAGCTCCGCGCACTCGCGCGGGCGCAGGGCGCCGACGTCGGTGAGCTCGACCGCGCCATCGAGGATCTGCGCCGGCTCGAAGCGAGCCGCGCGCTCGGTGACCCGTTCGCCACCGACGCGCTGCAGACGGCGGCCCTCGAGCGACTCAAGGCGTTCGAGTTCTCGCTCTTCCGTCAGCTGACCGAGAAGAGCGGTCCTCGCTCGGCCCTCGGGGCGAGGTCGCCGGTCCCGAGCGAGTATCGCGCGCAGATCGAGGAGTACTACCGGTCCCTCGCACGCCCGATCCCGCGGTGACGACCTACGCCCGAAGGATCGGGGTCTTCTCCGGAACGCTGCTCGTCGTCGGCGGGATCATCGGGTCGGGTGTGTTCCTCAACCCGGCCGTCGTCGCGCAACGCGTCGGCACGGGGCCGTACACCATGCTCGCCTGGGGCCTCGGTGCCGTGATCGCGACGCTCGGTGCGTTCATCTTCGCCGAGCTCGGCGCGCGCGCGCCGTCGGCCGGCGGTGGATACGCCTACCTGCGCGACGCGTTCGGTCCGTTGCCCGCGTTCCTGTACGGATGGGCGTTGCTGCTCGCGATCGCGAGTGGCGCCACCGCGGCGGTCGCGGTGACGTTCGCGAACTACGCGGTGCCGCTCCTCGGGCTCGGGGCGGGGAGCGAACGCGCCCTCGCGATCTCGGCCATCGGGGTGTTCACCGTGATCAACATCATCGGCGTCGCACCGGGCGCGGTGGTGCAGAACGTCTTCACCCTGCTCAAGCTCGCGGCGATCGCGATGCTGATCATCGTCGGGCTCTTCGTCACCGGCGCCCCCGATCCGGTCGCCTCCGCGGTGGTCGCGGCGCCGCTCGCGGTCCCGCAGGGCTTCTTCGCGGTCGCGGTCGCGATCGGCACGGCGCTCGTACCCGTGCTCTTCGCCTACGGCGGCTGGCAGCAGACGAACTTCGTCGCCGAGGAGATGGTCGATCCGCGCCGTGACCTGCCGCGCGCGCTGATCATCGGCGTGCTGATCGTGGCGGCGGCCTATCTGCTCGCCAACCTCACCTATCTCGACTCGCTCGGCGTGGAGGGACTCGCGGCGAGTCGTGCGCCGGCCGCGGACGTCATGGGCCTCAAGTTCGGCGACGCGGGCCGACGCCTCATCGCCGTCGGGATCGCGATCTCCACCGCGGGGTTCCTGAACCTCGTCATCCTCGTCACACCGCGCGTCTATCAGGCCATGGCGCGTGACGGAGTGTTCTTCCGCAGGCTCGCCATTCTGCACCCGCGCACCCGCACGCCGGTCGCGGCGATCGCCCTGCAGTGCGGCTGGTCGGTGGGGCTGGTCCTGTCCGGCACCTACGGCGACCTGCTCGACTGGGTCACCTTCGCCGACTGGATCTTCTTCGGGCTCACGGCGGCGACACTGATCGTCTATCGACGGCGCGAGGCGCGCGGGGCGTACTTCCTGGCGCCGTTCCACCCCTGGAGCACCGGGCTCTTCATGCTGGCGGCGGCCTATGTGGTGCTCGGCGCGATCGTCTCGAATCCCATGAACGCCCTGCGGGGGACCCTCGTCCTCGCGGCGGGGGTTCCCGTGTACCTCTGGTGGAAGCGCGGGCCGGCAGAGCGTGACACCGGCGGGCGGCCGGACGCGTAAGTTCCGGTATGGCTCTCCTGCTCACTGCCCAAGCGACCCAGGTCCCCGCACCTCCGGCTCCGCCGTCCACCCCTGCGCCGCCCGGACCGGCCACGACCCCGGTCCCGACGAACGAGAACGGATTGTTCACCGGGGTGCCCCGCACCACGGAGGAGCTCTCCGCGCTCCGTGCCCAGCGGTCCGAGCTGTCCAACCAGCTGAGTTCGGCCGCCGGCCGGCGCGAGGAGTTGGTGAACCAACTGGACGGCGCGACCGGCGCCAATCGTGCCGGCATCGAGGCCCGCATCGCGCAGCTCGACCAGCGCATCCTGCAGATCGAGGGCGACATCGCGTCCACGGGAAAACTCATCGCAGGAGCGCGCGGTGCGCTCCTGCAGCCTGCGTCCAACTCTGACGGTTCCCCATTCATGAACGTCGACATCACCGCCATCGTCGCGATCCTGTCCGTCTTCGTGCTCGCCCCGCTCGCGGTCACGTATGCGCGCAACATGTGGCGGAAGGGCTCCACCCCGGTCGTCGACGACAAGCTCGCGCGCGAGAACGCCGATCGTCTGGCGCGGCTCGAGTCGGCGGTCGATTCGATCGCGGTCGAGGTCGAGCGGATCAGCGAGGGACAACGGTTCGTGACCAAGCTGCTCGCGGAGACCGAGCGCGGCGAGAAGCTCCGGATCGAACAGCCGCGGAGCTGAGCGCCGCGTCGCGACCGCTCACGCCCCGACGGGCGCGAGCGGACCGTCTCAGGATGAGTAGTAGCTCGCGTTCTCGTCCACGTAGCCCTTCGTGAGATCGCAGCCGTAGGCCGTCGCCTCGGCGGCCCCCACACCCAGTGCGATCTCGAGGTCCACGACCTCGGCCATGAGCGCCGTCCGCACCACGGCGTCGTCGAACGTCAGGCGTTCGCCGCCCTGCACCACCTGGAACCCGTTGATCCAGGCGTCGGTCGAGGCCGGCCGGATGGAGCACTCGAAGCACTTGCCCACCGCCATGAGCAGGCGGCCCACGTTGGGGTCGGCGCCGTGCACCATCGTCTTCACGAGCGGTGAGTTGAGCACCGACTTCGCGATCACGCGCGCTTCGTGGTCATCCTTGGCGCCGCGCACGGTCACGCGCAGCAGATGCTCCGCCCCCTCGCCGTCGCGGCCGAGGATCTCCGTCATGCGCACGCAACCGGCGGTGAGCACACGCTGGAACTCCGCTTCGCCGACCCCGCCGGCGAGGCCGTTCGCGAGGATCGCGCAGGTGTCCGAGGTGCTCGTGTCGGTGTCCACGCTGAGCATGTTGAACGAGCGCGCCACGGCGGTACGGAGCATCCGGTCGAGCGTCGCCGCGTCGAGCGCGGCGTCGGTGAAGATGTAGCTGAGCATCGTCGCCATGTTGGGCTCGATCATCCCCGAGCCCTTCGCCACCCACGTGATCGTCGCATCGCCCACGCTCGCCGAGAGCGCCTTGGGGTGCGTGTCCGTCGTCATGATGCCTTCGGCGCCGACGAGCGGATCGTGCTGCAGATCGGCCGTCATGCCGCGGATGCCCGCCTCGACCTTCTCCACGGGCAGCTGCACGCCGATCACGCCGGTCGAACTCACGAGCACGCGGTCGGGATCCGTGCCGAGTTCTTTGGCGGCGGCGGCCGCCATGCGCCGCGCGTTCTCGACGCCTCGCGCGCCGGTCGCGACGTTGCTCACCTTGCTGTTCGCGACGATCGCCTTGAGCTTGCCACCGCGGATCGTCTCGCGGCCCAGGATGATCGGCGCGCCGGGGAAATGATTGCGCGTGAACACCGCTGCCGCACTCGCCTCGACGTCGCTCACGAAGAGCGTGAGGTCCTTGGCGGCGGGTTTGAGGCCCACGTTGCGACTCGCACATCGGAAGCCGCGGGGGAACCTGGGCGTGGTGTGGAAGCTCGTCATGGGGATGAACATTAACATGGCCGCGTTGGCGGCGTCTCCTTGAATGAGCGCGGCGATCCCGCCACGCACGCACCTCCGGAGCACACCATGACGCGCAGCATCCGCAGTCTCACGTTGGCCCTCGGCGCCGCGCTCCTCGTCGCGCCGGCCATGCTCGCGGCGCAGCCCGGTCAGGGCGCACCCGGCGCGATGCCGCGTCCCATGGATCGCAACAGCGCGGGCGCGCGGGACGGGCGCCCCGGTGCGATCACGCACCTGCTCGACGCACGCCGGGAACTCGACCTCACACCGCGGCAGATCCTGCAACTCGACTCGCTCGAGCGCATCCAGTACGCCGAGCACAAGCAGTTCAATGACCGCATGCGCGGTGCCCGTGACTCGATGATGGCGCGCGCACGGTCGGGCGAACGCACGCCTGGAGCGCGCGACTCCCTGCGGGCCCAGGCCCGCGCGCGGATGGAGGCCGAACGTCCGCAGTTGGAGCAGCGCCGGCGTCGTGATTCCAGCATGAGCGCTGCAGCCGAGCGCGTCCTCAACGATACGCAGCGGCAGAAGGTGCGTGAGATGATGGCCGAGCGCCGCGGGTTCGAGCGCGGCATGCGAGAGTCGCTACGTCCGCGTGGTGGGATGCGCGGCGGCATGGACCGCCCGCAGGGAAGGCCGCAAGGCGGCATGGACCGCCCTCAGGGAAGGCCGCAAGGTGGCCCGCCCGATCGCATGGGCGCTCCGCGGGGACCTGGCGGCCCTGGCGGCCCTGGCGGCCCCGGCGGCCCCGGCGGCCCGGGTGGTCCGGGATCGCGCCGTCCCCCGGTCGACGAGCCGGGCAGTCGATAGGCGGAGGTGATGGGAGGCACGAGGGCGTCGGGGCGATTCGGCCCGACGCCCTCGTGTTGCGTGATGGGGACGAACCTCTCAGCTTCCATGAGCCGTCCGACCCCTTCAAGCAGGAGCCTGCGTGTCCGACCCGACCCCCGCTGCCACCCCCGAGAAGGCCACGATCGTCGACGATCTGATCGAGATCTGGACCTCGCCGAGCACCGTGTTCAAGCGTCGCGCCGATTCAGGGTTCTTCCTGATGATGTGCATCCTCACGGTCGTCATCGGGGCGCTCTTCTTCGCCAACCGCGGCGTGCTGCAGGGCGTCATGGACGCGGAGATGAATCGTCAGTTCGCCGCCTCCGCGGCGAAGGGTCAGCCCGTGCCGCCCGAGGCCGTCGCGATGGCGAAGAAGTGGGCCGGCATCATCGGGACCTTCGGCGCCTTCATCGGAGTGCCGATCGGCATCCTCCTGGTCGGTCTCGGCACCTGGCTCACGGGGAAGATCGTCGGGGCCGACGACGAGTTCGGCTACGGCAAGGCGACCATGATCGCGTCCTACGCGTTCGTGCCGAAGATCCTGTCCATGCTCGCGGTCACCGTGCAGGGGGTGCTGCTGGACACGAACCTGCTCACCAGTCCCTACCAGCTCTCCACGAGCGTCGCCCGATTCATGGATCCCAACATGAACGCGGGAGTCCTCGCGTTGCTGGGGCGCGTCGACATCTTCACGATCTGGACCAGTGTCCTCATCGGGATCGGGATCGTGGTCGTGGGGAAGGCATCGCCTCAGAAGCTCCTGCCCGCCGCCGCCGTGATCTGGCTGCTCGGCTCGGTCAGCGCGCTCTGGCAGATCCTGATGGGGGCGCTGCGCGGCTCCGCCTGACGGCCGGCGCGGTGGCCGGGCCGCCGCGCGGTCTACGCCAGGCGCCGGGCGAAGCAGTGCTTCTCGCCGACCTCGATCTCCGTCCGGTCCACCTTCTGGTACCGTGAGATCTTCTCGGGGTAGGCGCTGAGGGGCATCCGTTCGAAGCCGCAACTCAGGAACAACTCGTCCGAGTACGAGACCGCGAAGAGCTCCGTGTACCCGCGGGTGCGTGCGAGCTCGACGCCGGCCGCGATCAGCTGACGGCCGTAGCCGAGCCCGTGCGCGTCCTGGTCCACCGCCAGCGAGATGATCTCGGCGACGCTCGGGCTGTACTCGTCGAGCGAGACGCAACCGAGGATCCCGCCGCTCGCGTCGCGCAGCACGCGATAGTCGCCGAGGTGGTTGGCCGCGAACTCGGCGGTGCGGGCGAGCGTGAGGCCGGCCGCCGCGTACCGGTTGTTGAGCGAGAGCAACGACGGGATGTCGGTCTCGTTCGCACGCGTGATGCGCGTGCTCAACGTGCTCGTCTTGCCGGTCTTGCTCATCGTTCCACCGCCTCGAGCCGAGTGAGTGCGATCCGGATGGGGAGGATCGTCGCCGCGACGCAGAGCAGCGCGGCCGCACCGAACCCCATCGCCATCTCGGTCGGGTCGGCCGCCGTGCCGAAGGCCTTGGCCGAGAGGTACCCGTAGACCGGCCGCGCCTCGAGGATCACCACGCCCCCGATCACCACGACCGACGCCATCATGTAGAGCAGCCCGCCGAAGCTCGTCGGGATCTGCGCCGCGTTCTCCGTCTCGAACTGCGGGAACATCGTCCCGAACCCGATCGCCAGCCCCGCGAGCGCGAAGGTCAGCATGGTGATGCTCGCCACCGAGACGAAGAACATGAAGTCGCTCACCTGGAGCATGTAGTCCGTCACGCCCACGATCGCGAGCGCGATGACCAGCAGCGGCGTCGTTCCCACCCAGAACTTGGCCCAGAGCAGGTCGCGCACCTGCATCGGGCTCGAGCGCAGCAGCCAGAGCGTGCGCCCCTCGAGCGAGACGCCCGGGAAGATGAAGCGTGCGGCGATCGAGGCGAGCACGAATCCGGCGAGCACGAGATTCAGGAAGGGCACCACGTTCACGAGGAAGAACGTGATCCCCTCGCCCTTGAGCGGGAGGTACTTGATGTTGAACACGTAGACGACGACGAGCACCCCGAGCAGGATCAGCTGCGACCACTGCGTGGTGTCGCGGAAGAAGAGCCGCAACTCCTTGAGCACGAGCTCGCGCTTGAGCGTCCCGAACGGCGAGAGGATCAGGTCGCCGAGCCTCGTCATGACGCCGCCGCCCTTCACGAACTTCTGCGCGCTCTCCTGCGCCTTGCTGAAGCCGTCGAGGTAGAGCCAACGGTGCAGCAGCGCGCCCAGCACCAGCGCCGCGGCCGCCGAGGTCCACAGCAGGTACAGCGAGAGCCAGTCGGGCCGGCCGTTCAGGAACCCCATCGTCGCCTTCTGCACCCACTCGCTCGGCAGCAGCGGCGAGGTCGGCGTGCGCAGCACCGCGATGAAGTCGATCAGCGAGCGGAATCCCTCGGGGCGCGCCAGCTGCTCGGGGCGGATCAGCCGGAAGAGCAGCACGATGCCGCCGGCCGTGAGCACCGCGATCACCGAGAGGATGTCGCGCGTCCGGCGCGCCGGGAAGATGTTCACCAGCAGCAGGGTCACCGCGCTCCCCACGACCGCCGGGATGATGAACATCGGCAGCATCATCGCGATCACGAGGAACGGGAAGCCGTAGCCGCCGTCGTACACCAGGCCGTACGCCGAGAACATCGGCACCGACACGAGCAGCACCATCCAGCTCGACGCGATCACCGTCTCGAGCAGCTTCGCCCCGTACAACCGCAGCCAGTCCACCGGCGCCGACACGAGCATGTCGAGGTCCTTCGCGAGGAAGAAGCTCGACAGCGCGGTGATCACGTTCGACAGCAGCAGCAGCGACGTGAAGCCGAGCAGGATCAACCCGAGCAGCTTGCCGGCCAGCAGCTGCCCGATCTCCTCGACGCCGCGGAAGTAGGTCAGCAGGCGGTAGAGCACGCCGAAGATCATCGCCCAGAACAGCAGGCCGACGAAACCGAGGATGGCGAACCGCGCGCCGCGCCCCTTCTGCCCCTGCATGCTCCGCGACCGCGCCGTGAGCCACTTGGGCAGGAGCAGGTGCAGCAGCGGCGGGTCGGGGAGCAGGCCCACGACCGCCTGGCTCCCGCTCGCGCGAGGGGGAAGGACCGCGCCGAGGTCAGGCATCGAGGACATCGATCAGGTTCCGCGCCGCGTTCTCGCCGGTGAGCCGCAGGAAGATCTCCTCCAGTCCGCGTTCGCCGCCCTGCAGGTCGCGCCGCAGGTCGCTCATGGTACCGTACGCCTTGATCCGCCCGTTCACGATGATCGCGAGCCGGTCGCAGAGCGACTCGGCCACCTCGAGCGTGTGGGTCGAGAAGATGATCGTGTGCCCGCGATGCGTGTACTCGCGGAAGAGGTCCTTGAGGATGCGCGCCGCCTTGGGGTCGAGCCCCACCATCGGCTCATCGACGACGATCACCGCCGGGCGATGCACGAACGCGCTCGAGATGATCAGCTTCTGCCGCATCCCGTGCGAGTAACTCTCCACGAGCTCGTCGCGCCACTCCTCGAGGTCGAAGAGGGCCAGCAGTTCGCGCGCGCGGTGCTCGACGTCATCACCCCGCTGGTCGTACAGCCCGGCGACGAACCGCAGGAACTCCGCCCCCGTCAGCTTCTCGTAGATGAACGGCCGGTCGGGGATGAAGCCGAGCTTCGACTTCGCGGTGATCGGGTCGGCGCGCATGTCCACGCCCGCCACGCGGATCGTGCCCGAGGTCGGCTTGAGGATGCCGGCGATCATGCGCAGCGTCGTCGTCTTGCCGGCGCCGTTGGGCCCGAGGAAGCCGAAGAGCTCGCCCTTCCCCCTGCCGGGTGAGTCCGCCGCGGACGAAGCGCAGGTGCGCCGCGTCGGCCGGGAACTGCCCGAAGGTGGGATCGACCGCGACCCAGTCGCGCAGCCGGATCTCCGGCCACGCATGGTAGTAGAACTTGCCGTTCACGTACGCGAGTCCCGTCGCGATGCGCGTGGGGATCCCCACGGCGCGCGCGAGGGCGGTGAAGAGCTGCGTATGCTCGTTGCAGTCGCCGCGCCGCGTGCGGAGCACCTGCACGGCATTGGGCAGGGAGATCGTGATCTCCTTCGCCAGGGAGTCATACACCCACTTGTTGATCCGTTCGGCGACCACGCGCGGGTCGCGTTCGTTGCCGGCGATCCGCACCGCGAGCGCGACGATGGCCGGGTCGTTCGACTGCAGCAGCGGCTCGCTCGCGAGCTCGGCCGCGAACCGCTGACGGAACCCCGGCGCGCGCGTGGCGAGCGACCAGTCGGCGGAGAGCACGTCGCCTGACTCGCGCGTCACCGTGAGCTCGCTCCCCTCGCGGCGCTGGCGGCCGCCCTGCAGGTCGAAGCCCTCGAGCGAGGTCCCGCTCAGGCGCACGCGCAGCCGTGACGGACCGTCCCGCCCCGGCAGTGCGCCGGCGGCGATCGCCGTGCCCTCGAGGAGGTCACCGACCGTGCCGCCGCGTGCTCCGTTTCCCGTCCTTGTGCCTGCCGCGGCACGTGCCGCCGCCCCCGACGCCCCCGTCGCGCGCCGCCAGTTCTCGAACGCGATCTCGTAGGCGACCCGCTTGAGCGTGATCCCGCCCGGCTGCGTCGACTGCACCACGCGGCCCTGCGCATCGACCCACCCGCTGAATCCCTGTCCCTCGGTCGGCACAAGGTTCCACGCGCGCACCGTGTCGACCAGCGCCGACACGAAGACCTTCGTGGTCGAGTCGAAGCGCGCACTGTCGACCACCGAGAAGAGCGACTCGGCCGCGAAGCGCAGCGTGAGATCCTTGGTCGCCATCGTCGCCGGATCGAAGCTCGCGATCGTGACGGTCTTCCCCACCTGCGGACTGCGCACGAGCATCGCCACCGACGGGATCAGCGTCGGCAGGAGGATCGGCCCCCGCACCGCGAGACGCTGCGTGTCGGTCGGCTGGCCCGGCATCCGCATCACGAACGAGACCGCGCTGTCGCCATCGGCGACGCCGGTGATGCTCATCGGCGCGACGGAGTTCTCCACCGAGACGTCGAAGGTCTTGAGCGCGAGGGCGCGCGAGAGCGTGATCACCGAGCGGGCGGTCGCGCGGAACTGCTGCCCCGCGACCGGCAGGTCGGCGGTGAAGAAGTCGGTCACCTCGAACTCCGTCGACGCGGTGTCGATCGTCGTCGACGCGTAGCCGATCTGCCGGCCCTCCTGCTCCACCACGTAGAAGCTCGTGCTCGGTCCCAGGCGCAGCGCCGCTTCGGCCAGGATCACCGAACTCTCTCGGAAGAACTCGCGCCGCACGAGCATCCCCATCCCCGCGACCCACGCGGCGAGGATCAGCACGGCGGCGATGGTCCGCTGGCGGCCGCGGCGCGGCGCGGGGTGCATCGGGCGGGTCGGAGCGGCCTGAGCGGTGTCGGTCGGCATCAGAGTGCGCGTTGGGCGTCGCGGGCGCGGCGATAGTACTCCGCCGCATCGCTCGAACGCCCCAACCGGTCGAGCACGATCCCGACTCCCTTGAGCGCGCGCCAATGATCGGGCTCCAGTTCCGCCGCGCGCTGATAGGCCGCCAGAGCCCCAGGCAGGTCATCGGTCTGGTTCAGCGCCTCGGCGATGAAGTACTGGCCGACCGCGTTGTCGGGTGCCAGCGCGATGCCGCGCCGCAGCGGTTCGATCGCGTCCCGGTAGCGGGCGCGCCGGCAGGCGAGGATCCCCGCCTGCAGGTGCACCTCCGCCGCGTCGGGCCGCAACTTCGCGGCGAGCTTGATCATCTTCTCGGCGTCGTCGTAGCGGAGCTTCACGCCGAGCGCGCTCGCCCGGGCGCAGGTGAGGGCGAAGAGATCGGCCCCCGCCGCTTCCGCGGCGTCGAGCGCGGTGAGCGCGACGGTCGCGTCGCCCTTCTTCTCGAGCGCGCCGGCGTAGGCCAACGCACGCGCGGTGTCGCCGGGCGTCTGCTCGAACGCCAGTCGGAGTGCCTCGATCGTCGGGCGCATGGACCGGGAGACGGGCGCGGGCTCGCCGCGGGGCGCCGCCGTCGCACCTGATGTGATGCCGGCCGTGGCGCCGGCGGTCCCGGCCTTCGCAGGCACCCTCGCCGTGCCCTTCGTCGCACCCTTGGACACGCCGCCGCCGTTCGCCGGGTTCTGCCGCGCCGTCGGCCGCTGGTCGATCTGCGCCCGGATCGGATGGATCGGCGTCGCCCGGCTCGTCGGCGCCGCGATGCCATCGATCCGCTTGGCGACGAACTTCGGCTCCTCGAGCTCGCTGTCGTCGTACGACCACTCCCCGCAAACCGGCGGCTCTCGGACCGGGACGATCACGACCTCGTCGTCGGGTCCGTAGATCTCCACCGGCAGCATCGGGACGCCCTCGAACATGCCGAGCGGGAGCTGCTCGGGGTCCGGTGCGGAGCCGGTCTCGGGGCGGTCGAAGGGATCGGACAACGGCAGCGGTGGGATGGGAGAGGGGAGACGGGAGATGGGGGACACCTGCCGCCACTGAATCTAGCGCAGGGGGAGCGGCGGCCACCCCCTGCGTCTCCCGGCCGCCGGAAGGGGCTCCCACCCTCACATGCGTGGCTCGCCGTCCCTTCCATAAACGGGCCCGCCCGTTGAACTTGATGGACTATGCCCGGCGACTCCCTGATCGTACGCGGTGCCCGCGAGCACAATCTCAAGAACATCGACGTCACGATCCCCCGGGATAAGCTGACGGTCATCACCGGGTTGTCGGGCAGCGGCAAGTCGTCCCTCGCGTTCGACACGATCTTCGCCGAGGGGCAGCGCCGCTACGTCGAGTCGCTCTCCGCCTATGCCCGGCAGTTCCTCGGGCTCATGGAGA
This sequence comes from Gemmatimonadota bacterium, assembly GCA_021413975.1. Lineage (GTDB taxonomy): Bacteria > Gemmatimonadota > Gemmatimonadetes > Gemmatimonadales > Gemmatimonadaceae > Pseudogemmatithrix. The sequence goes on along the minus strand of JAIOPJ010000001.1, from coordinate 20,316 downwards.
AGCCCGACGTCGACGCGATCGAGGGGCTCTCCCCTGCGATCTCGATCGAGCAGAAGACGGCCGGCGCCAATCCGCGCTCCACCGTGGGCACCGTCACCGAGATCTACGACTACCTGCGCCTGCTCTACGCGCGCGCCGGCACGCCGCACTGCTCCAACTGCGGGCGCGCCGTCGCCAAGCAGACGCCGGCGCAGATCGCCGACATCGTGCTCACCTGGCCGACCGGCACGAAGATCGAGATCCTCTCCCCGCTCGTGCGCGGCCGCAAGGGCGAGTTCCGCGACCTGTTCGAGGATGCGCGCAAGCAGGGCTTCGTGCGCGCTATGGTCGACGGCGAGCTGATCGACCTCGCCGAGCCGCCCAAGCTCAATCGCAAGATCAACCACGACGTGTCGATCGTGGTCGACCGTCTCGTGGTGCGCGCCGACGACCGCGGGCGGCTCACCTACTCGCTCGAGACTGCGCTCCGCCTCGCCGACGGACTGGTGGAGGTCGTGCGCCGCGATGCCTCCAAGCCGGCCAAGCAGCTCTTCAGCGAGAAGTACGGGTGCCCCGACTGCGGCATCTCCATGCCGGAGCTCGAGCCGCGCCACTTCTCGTTCAACTCGCCGTTCGGCGCCTGCCCCACCTGCAGCGGACTCGGCACCAAGCGGACGGCGAGCCCGGAGCTCATCCTCGGGGATCCGTCGATCTCCATCCTCGAGGGTGTGATCCTCCCCTGGGGCGAACCCGACGGCTACCTCCGCCGCGTGATCCTGCCCGGGCTCGCCAAGCAGCTCAAGTTCGAGCTCAACGCGCCGTGGGGCCAGCTCCCCGACCGCGTGAAGTTCGAACTCCTCTTCGGCACGTCCAAGAAGAAGGGCGAGGACGAGTCGCGGTGGGAGGGCATCCTCTCCAACGTGCAGCGCCGCTACTCCGAGACCACCTCCGATTCCATCCGGAGCGACCTCGAGGCGTTCATGGTCGTGGCCGAGTGCCCCGACTGCAACGGCAAGCGCCTCAAGAAGGAGTCGCTCGCGGTCACGATCCACGGCCGCAACGTCGGCGAGTTCACCGAGTGCTCGGCGGCCGACGCGCTCGCGTTCGCCGAGAGCGTCCCGGTGCGCGGCAACGGCAAGCCCGGACTCGACGAGGGCATCGCCGGGCCCATCCTCAAGGAAGTGCGCGAACGGCTGCGCTTCCTCGTCGACGTCGGGCTCGACTACCTCACGCTCGACCGCTCGGCCGAGTCGCTGTCGGGCGGCGAAGCGCAGCGCATCCGCCTCGCGACGCAGATCGGGTCGCGCCTCGTGGGCGTGCTCTACATCCTCGACGAGCCGAGCATCGGACTGCACCAGCGCGACAACGCGCGGCTGCTCGACACCCTCAAGCGGCTGCGTGACCTCGGCAACACGGTGCTCGTGGTCGAGCATGACGAGGAGACGATCCTCGAGGCCGACCATCTCATCGACCTCGGCCCGGGCGCCGGCAAGCATGGCGGCGAGGTGATCGCCGAAGGGACCGTCGCCGAGGTCATGAAGGTCGAGAAGAGCATCACCGGGCAGTACCTCACCGGCAAGCGCACCATCCCCATGCGCGCGGGTCGCCGCGCACGCGACCCCAAGCGCGTCCTGCGCATCGAGGGCGCGGCCGAGCACAACCTGCAGAAGGTGGACGCCGAGTTCCCGCTCGGGCTCTTCGTGGCGGTCACGGGCGTCTCGGGGTCGGGGAAGAGCACGCTCGTGGAGGACATCCTCCAGAAGAGCCTCTCGCGGTACTTCTTCCGCGCCCGCGTGCTCCCCGGACAGCACAAGCGCATCCTGGGTCTCGAGCATCTCGACAAGGTGATCGATGTCGATCAGTCGCCGATCGGCCGCACGCCGCGTTCCAACCCCGCGACCTACACGGGGCTCTTCACGCCGATCCGCGATCTCTTCGCCGAGATGCCCGAGGCGAAGCTGCGCGGCTACGGTCCCGGGCGCTTCTCGTTCAACGTGAAGGGCGGCCGGTGCGAGGCCTGCCAGGGCGACGGCCTCGTGAAGATCGAGATGCACTTCCTCCCCGACGTGTACGTCACCTGCGAGCAGTGCCGCGGCAAGCGCTACAACCGCGAGACACTCGACGTGAAGTTCCGCGGCATGAGCATCAGCGAGGTGCTCGACCTCACCGTCGAGGACGCGCTCGCGGTCTTCGAGAACCAGCCGCTCATCCACCACAAGCTCGCGACGCTCAACGACGTCGGCCTCGGCTACATCCATCTGGGGCAGAGCGCGACGACGCTCTCGGGCGGCGAGGCGCAGCGCGTGAAGCTCGCGACCGAGCTGAGCAAGCGCGACACCGGGCGCACGCTCTACATCCTCGACGAGCCCACCACCGGCCTCCATTTCGAGGACGTGCGCGTGCTGCTCGACGTGCTGCACAAGCTCGTCGACCGCGGGAACACGGTGCTGGTGATCGAGCACAATCTCGACGTGATCAAGACGGCCGACTGGATCGTCGATCTCGGGCCCGAGGGTGGGTCCGGCGGTGGACTGATCGTCGCCGAAGGAACGCCCGAGCAGGTGGCGAAGGTGAAGGGCTCGCACACCGGGCACTATCTGGCGAAGGTGCTCAAGAAGGGGTGAGTGCGTCGTGCCGAGATGCCGAACGGCTTGCACCACCGAGGCACCGAGGGCACCGGGAACTGCGCACGCTCGCAGGCTCGTTTCACGTTCAGGTGACTGAGGCTCGCTCCGCATCCACGTCGCTGTCGGTTCCCTCGGTGTCCTCGGTGGCTCGGTGGTGAGTTGCCGTTGAAGTTGGGCTTCGCTCCGCCCCTGTCGCCGCTGCCCGGGACCGATACCTTCTCGGTCATGACCCGCCTCGCCCTCGCCGCCGCCCTCGTCGTCTGCGCCCTCCGCCCACTCGGCGCGCAGACCTTCACCGTCGCCGACTCCGCCTGGGACTCCGAGACCCTCGGCAACCACCGCGCCGTGGTCAGCGTGCCGGCCAACGGCCGCTTCGTGCATGCGACGCTGCCCTGGCGCCGCCCCGACCGGAACCCCGAGACCAGGGCGATCCTCGTCGTCCCCGCGCGCGGCGGTGCGCCGATCACCAACGTGCGGCGCGGCCGGTTCACGCAGGACGCGGGTGAGGTCGACTTCGAACCGAGCGCCGGCGCCGGCCGCTACTACGTCTACTATCTCCCCTACAAGTCTGGCGGGCGCTCCAACTACCCGAACGTCACCTATCTGCCCGTCACGCCGACCGCCGACTCCACCTGGCTGATGGCGCTCGCAGCGGCCTCGAGCGTCCCGCGCGCCACGGTGGAACGCTTCGAGGCGATCGACTCGCTCAACGCGTTCGCCCCCATGCAGGTCGTCGCGACGCCGGAGGAGGTACGGCGCCTCGATGCCGCGCACGCGAGTGCGGCGTTCCTCGTCTTCCCCGAGGACCGCATGCATTCGATCCGCATGCGCGACCAGCTGCCGTTGCGCTGGATCACCCGTGGACCCACCACGAGCTTCCGCGATCAGGCCCGGAGGGGCGAGTATCTCGCCTTCCAGCTGGGCGTCTACGCACGCCGCGCCGTGGGGAACGTGCAGGTGCGCTTCGGCGATCTCCGCGCCGGTGCGAACGTCATCCCCGCGAACCGTCTCAACTCGATCAACAACGGCGGCACCGGCTGGGACGGCCGCCCCCTCACCGCGCGCGTCGATGTCGCCGCTGGGGCGGTGCAGGCCATGTGGTGCGGCGTCGACGTGCCGCTCGGCGCGAGGCCGGGCGTGTACACCGGCGACGCGACCATCACCGCCGTGGGCGCGGCACCCGTGACCGTGCGGCTCAGCATCGTCGTGCGCGCGGACTCGGTGCTCGCCGGTGGGGCGGACGAACCCGAGAAGCTCACGCGGCTCAAGTGGCTCAACTCCACGCTCGGCCAACGCAATGACGTGATCGCGCCCTACACGCCGATCACGGTCAGCGGCCGCACGCTGCGGATCCTCGGACGATCGATCACGCTCGATGACTCCGGGCTGCCGGCGCGGATCGAGACCTACTTCACGCCGGAGATGACCGGCCTCTCGACCACGGCCCAGCCGGTGCTCGCCGAGCCGATGCGGTTCATCATGCGCGCGGCGGCCGGCGGGACCGGGGGCGCGTCGATCGGTGCGAACGCCGGATCGAACGCCGGCGCGACCTCGCCGCGTGCGCCGTCCTCCTTCCGCTTCGTACGCCAGGAGCCCGGCACCGTCGCGTGGATCGCCACCACCGACGCCGCTGACTACGACATCGAGGTCCGTGGCACGCTCGAGTTCGACGGCTACCTCGCGTACGAGACGCGTCTCCGGGCCAAACGCGCACTCTCGCTCGCCGACGTGCAGCTCGACATCCCCTATGCGACCAGCGCCGCGACCTACGCCATGGGACTCGGCCTCAAGGGTCAGCGCCGCCCCACATCATTCGACTGGACATGGGACGTCGCGAAGAAGAATCAGGACGCCGTCTGGATCGGTGGGGTGAACGCCGGGCTCTACTTCTCGTTGCGCGCCGAGAACTACGTGCGGCCGCTCAACACCAACTTCTACCTGCAGAAGCCGTTGCTCCTCCCGCCCTCGTGGGGCAACGGGGGGAAGGGTGGCATCGGCTGGCGTGAGGAGAACGGGGCGGTGGTCGTGCGCGCCTCGAGCGGTGAGCGGACCATGGCCGCCGGCGACTCGCTGCGCTTCGACGCGAACTTCCTCATCACGCCGTTCCACACCCTCGACACCGACGCGCAGTGGGGCCGCCGCTTCTATCACCGGTACGCGCCACTCGACACCGTCGTCGCGACGGGCGCGAACGTCGTGAACATCCATCATGCGAACGCGATCAACCCGTACATCAACTATCCGTTCATCGCGCACCGCGACATGAAGGAGTACATCGACGCCGCGCACGCGCGTGGCCTCGAGGTGAAGATCTACAACACCGTGCGCGAACTCTCCAACCGGTCGTACGAGACCTACGCGCTGCGCAGCCTCGGGCACGAGATCTATTCGCCGGGCAAGGGCGGCGGCTACTCGTGGTTGCAGGAGCACCTCCAGGACGACTACATCGCCGCCTGGTTCGTGCCCACGCTCAAGGACGCCGCCGTGGTGAACAGCGGGATGAGCCGCTGGCACAACTATTACGTCGAGGGCATCGACTGGCTCGTGCGGAAGGTCGGCATCGACGGCCTCTACCTCGACGACGTCGCCTTCGACCGCACCACCATGAAGCGCGTCAAGCGCATGCTCGTGCAGGGCGGGCACCCCGGGATCATCGATTTCCACTCGGCCAACCAGTACAACCCGAACGACGGCTTCATCAACAGCGCCATGCTCTACATGGAGCACTTCCCGTACATCGACCGCCTCTGGTTCGGCGAGTACTTCGACTACGAGAAGAGCCCGGCCGACTTCTGGATCACCGAGGTGAGCGGGATCCCGTTCGGCCTCATGGGCGAGATGCTGCAGGACGGCGGCAACCCGTGGCGCGGCATGCTCTACGGCATGACGAATCGCATGCCCTGGTCCGACAACGCCGACCCGCGGCCGCTCTGGAGGCTCTGGGACGAGTTCGGCATGCGCGGCTCGCAGATGTACGGCTATTGGTCCCCCAACGCGCAGGTCCGCACCGATCGCCGCGACGTGCTCGCGACCGTCTACAAGCAGGACGGCCGCGCGCTCGTCGCCATCGCGAGTTGGGCGCCCGACACGGTGACGGTCAGGATGCAGGTCGACTGGCGGGCGCTCGGCATCGATCCGGCGAGGGCGACGATCACCGTGCCGGCGATCGGGACCCTGCAGGCGCCGCGCAGCCTCGGCCTCGGGGAGGGCGTGACGCTCGCTCCGGGCAAGGGCATCATCGTCGTGCTCCGCTGATGCGTCCTTCTCCGGGTCGGCGCGTGCGGACGCTCGCGATGCGCACCGTCGCGTTCCTCGCGCTCGCGACGACCGCCCTCGGCGCCCAGGCCGCGCCGCGCACCGCGCGCGTCCGCGAGTACCGCCAGTCGTTCCCGACCTATCCCTTCAGCGATCCCAATCCGATCCCGGTCGTCGGCCGCATCTACCCGTACTTCCGGTTCGACGGCTTCAGCGCCACGTCCGAGCCGCGCGAGTGGAAGGTGGTCGAGCTCGAGAACGACTACATCCGCGTCCTCATCCTTCCCGAGATCGGGGGCAAGATCTGGGCGGCCGTGGAGAAGCGCACCGGGCGGCCGTTCATCTACTACAACCACGCGGTCAAGTTCCGCGACATCGCCATGCGCGGGCCGTGGACGAGCGGTGGCATCGAGGCCAACTACGGCATCATCGGCCACACGCCCAACGTCTCCACGCCGGTGGACTACGTCATCCGGCGCAACGCCGACGGCAGCGTCAGTTGCATCACCGGTGCGCTCGACCTGCTCACCAACACCAGCTGGCGCCTCGAGACGCGACTCGACCCCGACGAAGCCTCCTTCAGCACCACGTCGAGCTGGTACAACGGCTCCTCCCTCGAGCAACCGTACTACACGTGGATGACAGCCGGCATCCCGACGCGCGGGAACCTGCAGTACGTCTTCCCCGGCACGAGCTTCATCGGGCACGACGGCGAGCCCGGCGAGTGGCCCATCAACACCGCGCGCGGCCGCGACGTCTCCTGGTACGAGCGCAACGACTTCGGTCCGTACAAGTCGTATCACGTGGTCGGCGGCGCGGGCGACTTCTTCGGCGCCTACTGGCACGATCAGGACTTCGGCATGGCGCGCGTCGCGCCGCGCGACGAGAAACCGGGCCAGAAGATCTGGATCTGGGGACTCTCGCGGCAGGGGATGATCTGGGAGCAGTTGCTCACCGACTCCGACGGCCAGTACTCGGAGCTGCAGTCGGGCCGGCTCTTCAACCAGTCCGCCGAAGGGAGCACCTTCACGCCCTTCAAGCACCGCGGCTTCACGCCGCAGGTCACCGACCGCTGGACCGAGCGCTGGATGCCCGTCGTGGGCACCAAGGGGTTCGTGGTGGCGGGCGCGGCCGGCGCGCTCAACGTCACGCGCGACGGGGACCGGCTCATCGTCGCGCTCTCGCCGGCGGAACCGATCGACGATTCGCTCATCGTCACCTCGGGCGGTCGCCGGCTGCTGGCGCGGCGGGTGGTGCGCGCGCCGCTCCGGCTCTACGCCGACACCATCAGTGCGCCCGGCGTGGCGCTCGCATCGGTCACCGTGATGCTCGGCGATGACCGGCTCCTCTGGCAGGGCGATCCGCGGCGCACCGCGCTCGCCCGCCCGACCGAGACGCCCCGCACCTTCGACTGGGGCTCGGCCTACGGCCTGCACCTCAAGGGGAAGGAACTCCTGCGACAGCGCGAGTATGACCGCGCCGCGGTGCTCCTCGACAGCGCGCTCGCTCGCGATCCGCACTACGTGCCGGCCCTCGTGGACCGCGCCGCGATCGCGTTGCGCGCGATGCAGTACACGCAGGCACTCGCCCTCACGCGCACCGCGCTCTCCATCGATACCTACGACGGCGCCGCCAACTTCCACTACGGCCTCGCCAACCTCCGGCTCGGTGAGCTGGCCGATGCGCGGGACGGCTTCGAGATCGCCTCACAGACGGTGGAGTACCGCGGCGCCGCCTTCGCCGAGCTCGCGAAGCTCTCGCTCGCCGAGGGAGACGAACGTCGGGCGGCGGACTATGCGGACAAGACGTTGCGAGTCGACGCGGCGGACCTCGACGCGCTCGCTTTGCGCATCGTCCTCGCGCGTCGACGCGGACCCGCCAACGCCGTCGGCGGGCGCATCACCGCGCTCGAGGCCGCCGACCCACTGAGCCAGCTCGCCCGCTACGAACGGCTGCTCGCATTCCGCGCCCCCGACGCTCCCGCCCGGTTGCTCGCAGGGGTGCGAAGTGAGCTCCCCGAGCAACAGCTCTTCCAGCTGGCCGCCTGGTACGCCGGCGTCGGCGAGCGCGCACAGGCACTGCGCGTGCTCGAAGGTGTCGGTGAACACCCCGAGGCGCTCTACTGGCGCGCGGCCCTGGGCCCGGCCGCCGCCGCGCCTGCCCTGATCACCCGCGCCGACGCCCTGTCGCCGCGGCTCATCCTGCCGTTCCGCCCCGAGGTCATCGCCGCGCTCGAACAGGCCGTGCGGGCGAGTGCGTCGTGGAAGCCGCGCTACTACCTCGCGCTCGGCTACTGGCACACCGGCCGCCTCGCCCAGGCGGAGCAGCTGCTCACGGCGCTCGGCGACTCTCCCGACTTCGCACCCTTCTACGCGGCGCGCGCGGCGCTGCCCGGTCGCGCCATCGACGCGCAGCTCGCCGACCTCGCCCGCGCCGCCGCACTCGAGCCCGGCGAGTGGCGCTACGGCAAGCTCCTCACGGAACGTCGACTCGTCTCCGGCGACACCTCCGGAGCGGTCACGACGGCCCGCGCGTACTTCACCCGCATCCCGTCGAGCTACATCCTCGGCCTGACGCTCGTGCGCGCCCAGCTGGCGGCCGGCCGGCACGCGGATGCCGACGCCGTGCTCGAGAGGCTCGCCGTGCTCCCCTATGAAGGCTCGGCCGAGGGGCACGCGCTCTATCGCGAGGCCAAGCTCATGCTGGCCATCGATGCGATGCGCACCCGACGCTGGGACGTTGCGCGCGGCCTGATCGCGGCGGCGCGCGAGTGGCCCGAGCGGCTCGGAGCGGGGAAGCCATATGCCGAGAACGTCGACGAACGATTGGAGGACTGGCTCGCCGCCGACATCCAGGCGCGTACGGGGTCGGCCGCCGAGGCCTCGGTCGTCCGCGCGCGCCTCGCCGATTGGGCGGCCGATCGCACCGCGCGACCCGCGGCCTTCGGCTCCGAAGGGCGGATCCTCGCCCGCTGGATGACGCTCGCTCGTTAACTTCCGCGCATGGTCTCCATCCTCGACATCATCGGCCCCGTCATGGTGGGGCCCTCTTCGAGCCATACCGCCGGCGCCTGCCGGCTCGGACTCATCGCCCGCGACCTCGTCGCGGGAACGCCCGAGTCGGCGCTGATCGAACTGCACGGTTCGTTCGCGCGCACGGGTGAGGGGCATGGCACCGACAAGGCCATCGTCGGCGGACTCCTCGGGTTCCGTCCCGACGACGAGCGCCTGCGCGACGCGCTCACGATCATGGAGAAGGAAGGGCTCGACTTCCGCTTCGAGAAGACCACGCTCGGCGACGAACCCGAGGTGCATCCCAACTCGGTCCGCATCACCGTCAAGCGGCAGCACCGCCAGCACGTGATGCTCGGCGCCTCGCTCGGGGCCGGGCGGATCAAGGTCTCGCAGATCGACGGCTATCCGGTCGAGGTCGACGGCTCGCACCATACCATCGCGGTGGTCGCCGAGGACGTGAAGGGGAGCGTGGCGCGCATCGCCGGCATCCTGAGCGACGACGGCGTGAACATCGCGACGCTGCGGCTCACGCGGAAACACCGTGGTGGCGACGCCTTCATGGTCATCGAGGTCGACGAGCCGCCGGGCGACAACGTGGGCGCGGATCTCCGCGCGCTCCCGTGGGTGCGCTGGACGCACCGCATCGACAAGGTGGGCGGCTGATGTACCACTCGCTGCACGAGGCCATCCGCGATGCCGAGGCGCGCGGGGTCACGCTCGCGACCGTCGCGCTCGAGATCGAGTCCCGCGATCAGGGGCGCACCATCGAGGACATCCGCGAGGTGCTCGGGCGTGCGCTCGCGGTGATGCGTCACGCGGTGGAGCAGGGACTCACCGGCGACCTGCGGTCCAACTCGGGATTGGTCGGCGGTGACGCGGCCAAGCTGCGCACCGGCCCCGCCGGTCCGCTCGCGGGCACCGTCTTCCGCGACGTGCTCATGCGCGCGCTCGCCGTGCAGGAGGTCAACGCGGCCATGGGCGTCATCGTCGCGGCGCCCACGGCCGGTGGCGCCGGCGTGCTCCCGGCGGTGCTCCTCGGGATCGCGAAGCAGAAGGGCTTCACCGACGACCAGCTGATCAGTGCGCTCGCGACCGCCGGTCTCATCGGCGCGGTCGTCGCGCAGCGGGCCTCGCTCTCAGGCGCTGAGGGCGGATGCCAGGCCGAGACCGGTGCGGCCGCCGGCATGGCCGCCGGCGCCGCCACCGAGATGCTCGGCGGCACCCCCTCGCAGGCCGGTCACGCCGTCGCGCTCGCGCAGCAGGGCACCCTCGGCCTGGTGTGCGACCCGCTCGGCGGGCTGGTCGAACTGCCCTGCGTCTTCCGCAACGCGACGGGCGCGGCGATCGCACTCGCCGCGATCGAGATGGCGATGGCCGGCATCACCTTCGCGATCCCCGCCGACGAGGTCATCGACACCATGGGTGAGATCGGTCGCGAGATGGACGTGCGGTATCGCGAGACCGCGGGCGGCGGTCTGGCCGCGACACCCACCGGGCGGCGGTTGGCCAAGGAACGGCTCGTCCAGATCAAACGGGTGTAGGAAGCGCAACGGATCCGCGCCCGTGCGCCTGGATCCGATGACGTTCGCTCGACGGGCACCCTCTTCCGTGTGGCCATGAGAACTCGGAGAATCGATGGCATGCCAGCGCCGACGCGACGCGGACTCGCGCTCCGCGTCGCCGGCCGCGTCGCGCTCTTGGGCGCACTCGCCGCGAGCGTCGTCCCGGTCGGACTCTCCGCGCAGGGGACCGTGCGCGGAACGCTCTTCGACTCGCTCCGCACGTCGCGCCCCGTCGCCGGCGCTGTCGTCGTGCTGCTCGGCGCGAACCGTCGCGCGACCACCGATCAGCGCGGTCGATTCGAGTTCGCCGATGTGCCGGAAGGCGCGGCCCGGGTCGCCTACTGGGCCCCCTGGCTCGACTCGCTCGCGTTGCCGGCCATCGAGGTCGGCGCGTCCGTGCGCACCGGTGCCATCGTCGACGTGCGCCTCGGCTCCCCGTCGCGGGCCACGTACCAGCGCGCCGTCTGCGGCGCGACCTTCGGCACCACCGATGGCATCCTGCTCGGCGAGGTGCGCGGTGTCGACGGCGGTCCCCTGGCCGGCGTGGCCGTCGGTGCGCGTTGGCACGAGACGCTGATCGGCGCCGGACAGGTGGAGCGCCGCCAGCGCGCCGCGCTCGACACCACCAACGCGAGCGGCTTCTACGCCCTCTGCGGCGTGCCCACGGACGCCGAGTTCGCGCTCGTGGCCGGCAACGATTCGGTGGCATCGGGCGAGATCGTGCTCGGCCTCGACGCGACGGGCGCCATGCGGCGCGATCTCATCGCCGGTCCGTGGACCGATGTGGGGCGCGTCAGCGGCCGTCTCATCGGCCCGGACTCCCTGCCGCTGGCGGGAGCGACCGTCGCGATCGCCGGTGACACGTCGCGCCTGACGCGCACCGACGCCGCCGGACGATTCGTCCTGCTGAACGTCCCGCGTCGCTCCACGCAGTTCGTCGCGCGGGCGATCGGCTTCCAGCCGGCGCTCCGTTCGCGTGACCTGCTCGAGGTCGAGAGCGATCTCGAGGACCTGATGCTCGAGAAGGTCCCGCAGGAGCTCTCGACGGTCACCGTCACCGGCGAACCGCTCACGGGGAGCCGTCTGCAGTTCGACGCGCGCGCCGCCAAGGGCCTCGGCTCGTTCATCTCCGACTCCGCCCTCGCCCGGATGCCGATCGTGAACTCGACGCTCATCGCCACCTTCGCCCCGCGCTCGATCGCCCAGCAGACGCGTCAGGGCCCGATGCTGATGCTCCGCCGCGGCGCCGGCTACTGTCGCCCGCGCTTCTTCGTCGACGGCTACGACAACGGCAACCTCTCGGCCGAGGAGGAGGGAAGCCTCATGGCCCGCGCCAAGCGCGTCGAGATCTACACCGCCAACTTCGCCCCTCCGCAGTTCAACGACTTCGACGGGTGCGGGGCGGTCGTCGTCTGGACCAAGTAGGGGGAGAACTGGCGTAACGACCCGCAGGGGTGAAACTTTCCCCCACGGCCGCGTCGTACGCGAGGTCGTCCCCTTACCGTGGGTCGGAAATGGTCTCGCCCGAACAGATCGAAGGCTTCCTCGGACGCCTGGCTTCCGAAGGCGCCTCCTACAACGAGATCGAGCCGGGCCTCTGGGCCGTCCAGCCCGGCGGCGAGCTCGACATGACGGTCGTCATCCACCACTCCCCGCCGGTCGTCGTGCTGCGGGTGAAGGTGATGACGCTGCCGGCCGAGTCGACGTCCGCTGCCAAGCTCTACCGCCGCCTCCTCGAGCTGAACGCGACCGACCTGCTCCATGGCTCCTACGGGATCCAGAAGGGCGAGGTCGTGCTCACCGAAGCGCTCGAGCTCGCGCATCTCGACTTCGAGGAGTTCCTCGCGAGCTACGAGAGCATCACCCTGGCCCTCGCGTCGCATCTGCGCGAGCTGGCGACCTTCAAAGAGGCGCGCTGACGATGGGCATCTTCGACCGGCTGGCCACGCTCCTCAAGTCCAACATCAACGACCTGATCTCGAAGGCTGAGGATCCGGAGAAGATGCTGGACCAGATCGTGACCGACATGCGCAACCAGCTCGCGCGCGCCAAGCAGCAGGTGGCCGCGGCGATCGCCGACGAGAAGCGCCTCAAGGACCAGGCGGAGGCCGAGTACAAGGCGGCCGCCGACTGGGAGAACAAGGCGATGCTCGCCATCAAGGAAGGGCGCGACGACCTCGCCAAGCAGGCCCTCGTGCGGCAGTCCGAGCACGACGAGCACGCGCGCACCCTCGAGACCACCTGGCAGGCCCACCAGCTCGAGACCGAGAAGCTCAAGAACTCCCTGCGCGACCTCAACGACAAGATCGAGGAGGCCAAGCGCAAGAAGAACCTCCTGCTCGCCCGGCAGCGACGCGCGCAGGCGCAGCAGAAGATCTCGGAGACCATGTCGTCCATGTCGGAGAAGTCGGCCTTCGAGGCCTTCGCCCGCATGGAGGACAAGATCACGAGCAACGAGCGCCTGATCAAAGCCAGCTCGGAGATCGACGAGGAGTTCTCGGGCGACCGGCTCGCGCACGACTTCAAGCGCCTCGAGAAGTCGGCCGGCTCGGCCAGTGCCGACCAGCAGCTCATGGCACTCAAGCAGAAGATGGGGCTCCTCGGCTCCGGCACCTCCGCACCACCGCGTCGTCTCGTGGCCGGCGAGGAGATCGCCAACGCCGAGGTCGAGGACAAGAAGGGCAAGCCCTGAGTGCATCTGGTTGAGGTGGGGAGCGTGACGACGTGGGTGTGACGGCGTGAGCGACACCGGCATGCGAAAGGTCTGGATCCTCCCCGGGTTCACGGCCATCCTCGTCACCGTGCTGCTGCTCTGGCTGGCGGGCACCGTCGCCGACCTGCTGCTCCTGCTCTTCCTCGGGATCCTCATCGCCGTCTATCTCTCGGCGGTGACCGACGTACTGGCGGCGCGCACGGGACTCCCCCGTGGCGCCGCCTTCGCGCTCTCGGTCGGGCTCAGCGTCGGCGCGCTGGTCGGCATCGGGTTCCTGCTCGTCCCTCCCGTGGTGGAGCAGACGCGTCAGCTGCTCACGGTGCTGCCGCGCATCGCCACCGAGTGGGAGGCCGGCCTCGAGCGCTTCCTCTCGGCGATCCCCGGCATGGACGACGTGCTCGTGCCGGGAGAGCATCGCATCTTCGGCGTGGCGCTCGAGGAGGCGGAACGGATGATCGGGGCGCTCGTGCCGCGGCTCTTCGACACCTTCCACCTCGTCATCAACCTCGTCGCGGTGCTCGTGATGGCGATCTACTTCGCCGTCCGTCCCGACCTCTATCGCGACTTCGCGATCTCGGTCACGCCGCCTCGCCATCGCGATGCCGCCGCCGAGGTGATCACCGCGCTCTCCGAAACGCTCCGCGCCTGGACCATCGCCCAGCTGCTCGCCATGGTCACGCTCGCTGCGCTCACCGCCTTCGGGCTCTGGCTCCTCGACGTCCCCTATTGGCTCGCGTTCGGCATCTTCACCGGCCTCGTCGCCATCGTGCCGTTCTTCGGCACCCTGGTCTCGACGCTCGTGCCCGCGCTCTTCGTGCTGCCGGAGGCCGGGGGAGGGACCAAGGCGCTGCTGGTGCTCCTGCTCGGCACGATCATCCACGTCGCCGAGAACCAGCTCGTGGTGCCGCTGCTGATGCATCGCCGCGTCGACCTGCCGCCGGTGCTCACGATCATGAGCGTCCTGATCTGCGGGCGGCTGCTCGGGCCGTTCGGTCTGCTCGTGGCCGTGCCCACGCTCGCGGTGCTCATGGTGCTCGTCCGCCGCGTGCTCATCGCGCGCATCTACCAGGACAGCGAACAATCGGGGCCGGTGGTCAAGCCCGTGCTCTCGCGCCGGAAGAGCCGCGAGCTCGCGGCCATGCGGGCACCCAAGCCCGACGAGAAGCCCTGACGCGATTCGCCACTCGGCGCGCCATCCGGATGATGCTCCCGCTCGAGTCCGGTGCGAGCTTCGCGCCATGCATCCCGCCCTCGAGTTCTCCCATGTGACGCGCCACTGGCGCGCCGGCATCCTCGGCAGCGCCGCCGGGTCGATCGCCCTCGATGACTGTTCCCTCGCCGTCGCGCCGGGTGAGATCGTGATCGTCACCGGCGGTGCCGGCGCCGGGAAGAGCACGCTCCTGCTCCTCGCTTCCGGACGGACGCCGGCGTCCGCGGGCACGATCAGGTGGAACGGCAGCGCCTCGCCGGACGAGGCGCGGCCCCAACTGATCGGTGCGCGCCCTTGGGAGTACAACTTCCTCACCGTGCGGCAGGCGCTCGCCTTCCACGCCGACCAGCTGGCCCTCGCCGACGCCTCGCTCCCGGCGCCCGCCCGCTTCGTCCCGCTCATGGCGACTGTCGGATTGCGCGGGCTCTCCCGCGTACGGCTCGGGCAGCTCGGTGCGCTCGATCGCCTGCGCGTGGTGGTCGCGCAGGCGTTGCTCGCGTCACCGCGACTGCTCTGCTGCGAGGAACCGTTCGCGTTCTGCGGTCCTGACGAGCGCCTCGCGGCGACAAGCCTGATGCGCAGCATCGCCGGCCGCGGCACCGCGGTGATCATCGCCACGCGCGAGGCCGCAGCGCTCGGCGCCCTCGGACTCGGCGACCGCACGTTGCGACTCGAGCGCGGACGGATCGCGGCCGGGGCGAGTGCGACGCGTTCGGTCCTCGAGCTCGCGGTGCCGAGTCCCGACGATGCGATGACCCGGCTCTCCAAGCGACTCCCGAGTCTCGCGCGGCGGGGCCGGCGCCTGCGCGTGCCGCTCACGGGACAGACTCCCGAAGCGATCCTCGCGCTCTGTCGCGACGCCGGCGTCCGCGTCCGGGGCTCACGCGTCGCCGAGGAGGCGTTGCCCGGCGCTGCCGCGAGTCCCTAGCTTTCCCTGATGCCCGAGTTCCGTCTGTTCAACACGCTCACCCGCAGCGTCGAGCCATTCGCGCCGAGCGACGGTGAGACGGTGAGGCTCTACACCTGCGGGCCGACGGTCTACAATCCGGCGCACCTCGGGAACTTCCGCACCTTCCTCTTCGAGGACCTGATGCGGCGCGCGTTGCGCCTGCGCGGGTGGAAGGTCGACCAGGTGATGAACCTCACCGATGTCGACGACAAGATCATCAAGCGCGCGACCGAGCAGGGGAAGACCATCCGCGAGGTGACCGACCCGATCGTCACCATCTTCCACGAGGACCGGAAGTATCTGCGGATCGAGGACGCCGAGCACTATCCGCGCGCGACCGCGTACATCCCCGAGATGATCGCGCTCGTCGAGCGACTCATCGCGAACGGGGTCGCGTACGTCGCCGACGACCGGTCGGTGTACTTCGCGATCGGCAAGTTCGCGACCTATGGGCGGTTGTCGCGGCTCGACACGCGCGAGATCCAGAGCGGCGCGCGCGTCTCGCAGGACGAGTACTCCAAGGAGAACGCGCAGGACTTCGCGCTCTGGAAGTCGGCCAAGCCCGAGGACGAGGCCTGCGGCGCGGCCTGGGATTCCCCCTGGGGACGCGGCCGCCCGGGCTGGCATCTCGAGTGCTCGGCGATGGCCATGAGCATCCTCGGCGAGACGCTCGACCTGCACGCGGGAGGGATCGACCTGATCTTCCCGCATCACGAGGACGAGATCGCCCAGAGCGAGGCCGCGACCGGCAAGACCTTCGCCCGGTGCTGGTGCCACGGGGAGTTCCTCCTCACTGACGGCGCCAAGATGGCCAAGCGGATCGGGAACGTGCAGAACGTGGCCGACCTGCGCGCCAACGGCGTGAGCGGGGCGGCGGTGCGGCACTTCGTCTTCTCGACGCACTATCGCAAGCAGCTCAATCTCTCCGGCGACGCGCTCGAGGGATCGCTCGAGGCGGTGCGCCGGATCGGCGACTTCGCCGAGCGTCTCAAGGCGGCCACCGGTGGCACGCGGGGGCTGGAGGACGCGGCCGACCGGCTGGAGAACGAGGTGCGGGCGGCGATCTTCGACGACCTGAATGCGCCGAACGCGATGGGCGCGCTCTTCGAGTTCATCCGTGCCGCCAACAAGGAACTCGACGCGGGCGGGAGCGAAGCGGGCGCGTTGAGCCGCGCGCGCGAGGTCTTCGCCATCGTCGACGGGATCCTCGACCTGCAGCCCGAGCGTGCCTCGGCGGATGGGGAGTTCGCGGCGTGGGTGGAGGGGCAGCTCACGGCCCGGGCCGAGGCGCGGGCCAGGCGGGACTTCGGGACGGCGGATGCCGTCCGCAAGGCGCTCGAGGAGAAAGGCGTCGTGATCGAGGACTCGGCGGCGGGAACCCGCTGGAAGCTCAATCGCTGAGCGCGGTCGGGCGGGTGGGTGAGTCCGGACGGCTGTCTCCGGTGGGAGGCCGGCTGGTAGTGATGAAGGCTCCTTCATCCTCCATCCTTCATCCTCCATCCCAGGGAAAGATTGACCCTCCGCCCCGTCCCGACTATCCTTGTAAGCTCGCGCAGGACTTCGGTTTCGCCGACGTAGCTCAGATGGTAGAGCACCCGATTTGTAATCGGGCGGTCGCGAGTTCGATCCTCGCCGTCGGCTCTCTTTCATTGTGAAGGCGACCGTCGGCACGGACGAAGTTGGGTGGGGTACCCAAGTGGCCAACGGGAGCAGACTGTAAATCTGCCGGCTTATGCCTTCGAAGGTTCGAATCCTTCCCCCACCATGCTGCAGATGGGAGATGTGAGAAGTGAGTGCGGGAGTAGCTCAGCTGGTAGAGCGCAAGCCTTCCAAGCTTGATGTCGCGGGTTCGAGCCCCGTCTCCCGCTCTTTCGTAGGATGAAAGATCCAGGATGAAGGATGGAAGATGCACGCATAGCTCAGTCGGTAGAGCACATCCTTGGTAAGGATGAGGTCACCGGTTCGATCCCGGTTGCGTGCTTGGACTGCAGAGGTGGGATGTCAGAGGTGAGAGGGCGCCCGGCGACCAGCCGGGCGCCCTCTTTCTTCATCCGGGCCGCGCGGTTCCCCTGTGCCCCCTGGGCCCCTGTGGTGAACGCCGTTGGCCCGGACGGGCGATTCCGGCCGCCACGGAGCGCTCCCGAGGGCACGGAAATGGTGGCGACACCGGGACTTGCAACCCGCCCCCACCCCCCATACCTTTCAAGGCTCGCCGCCCTACGCCCTGCCAAAGGGGCCGGGGTGGCCCGGCGCGTCCGTGTCGGACCGCCTGCGAACCCGTTCCTGAGAGACTTCTATGCCGCGCGACAAGATCATCCTCGCGTGCAGCGACTGCAAGAACCGCAACTACTTCACCACGAAGAACAAGCGCCTGCACCCCGAGCGCGTCGAGTGGAAGAAGTACTGCCCTCGCTGCAACAAGCACGTGGTCCACAAGGAGACGAAGTAGATGGCGACCGAGGTCGTGGCCGTCGAGACCCCGAGCCTTCCCAAGCGCGCCATGACGTTCTATCACGACGTCATCGGCGAGATGAAGAAGGTGACGTGGCCGGACCGCCCCCAGGTGCAGCAGCTCTCGATCGGCGTGATCCTGCTCTCGCTGTTCGTGGGCCTGGTCATCTGGGCGCTCGACCTCCTGCTGCAGTTCGGTCTGGTGCGGTTGCCCGCGATGCTCTTCGGGGCCTGAGCCCTATGCATCGCTGGTATGCGGTCCAGACGACCTCTGGCCATGAGAACAAGGTGCGGATGCTGATCCAGCGGAAGATCGACGCTGATCCGCATCCCGCCGACGCCCGGCATATCCGCCAGGCGCTGGTCCCGGCCGAGCAGGTGGTCGAGATCAAGAACGGCAAGAAGGTGACGGTCGAGCGCAAGGTCTTCCCGGGCTACGTGCTCGTGGAGATGGAAGTGAGCGAGGACACCCAGCACACGATCAATGCGATCCAGGGTGTCATCAAGTTCGTCGGCAAGGAACGCGACCCGCAGCCGCTGCGGGACGACGAGGTGAAGCGCCTCCTCGGCATCGCGATCGAAGAGGAGGTCTCGGCCCCGAAGGAGGAGATCCCGTTCCTCGTCGGTCAGGCCGTGGCGATCATGGACGGGCCGTTCACCGATTTCAACGGCACGGTCGAGGAAGTGATGGTCGACAAGGGGAAGGTGCGGGTGAGCGTCTCCCTGTTCGGCAGGCCCACGAGTGTCGAGCTGGATTATCTCCAGCTCAAGGGTCATTAGAGGGGGATGAAGGCCGAAGGATGAAGGAGGCGAGGCCGTACGGCCTCGCGCCCTCCATCATTCAGCCTTCATCGCAGGTGGAGTGCAGAGGCCTTTGCGCGGGGCAGGTGCGTGAGTCACGTCCGCACCGAGTAGCGCACCGACGGATACCACGACGTCGTTTAAACACACCGTGGGAGTCAGCGGAGGTCCGCCAGCGTGCCCGTCAGGGGCAGCGCCCGGAGCCGCTCAACGCACCAGAGGACAGACGATGGCAAAGAAGGTCACCGGTTTCGTCAAACTGCAGATCACTGCAGGCAAGGCGACCCCGGCCCCGCCCGTCGGCACCGCACTCGGTCCGCAGGGAATCAACATCATGGCATTCTGCAAAGAGTTCAACGCTCGGACGCAGGGCTCTGATTCGATCCTCCCCGTCGAGATCACGATCTACGGTGACAAGTCGTTCTCGTTCATCCTGAAGACGCCCCCCGCGGCGTTCCTCGTCAAGAAAGAGGCAGGGATCGAGAAGGGCTCGGGTCAGCCGAACCGCAACAAGGTCGGCTCGATCACGAAGGCGCAGGTCCGGAAGATCGCCGAACTCAAGATGCCCGACCTCAACACCGAGTCGATCGACTCCGCCATGGCGATGGTCGCCGGCGCGGCGCGCTCGATGGGCGTGGAGGTGAAGGGATGAAGTCGCATGGCAAGAAGTATCGGGCCGCGGCCGCCAAGGTCGTTCCGGCCACCCAGTACGCCCCGAAGGCCGCGATCGAGCTCGTCAAGACGACCGCCTTCGCCAAGTTCGACGAGACCGTCGAGATCGCCGTGCGCCTCGGCGTCGATCCGCGTCACGCCGACCAGGTCGTGCGCGGCACCGTCGTGCTCCCCGCCGGCACCGGTACGCCGGTCCGGGTGCTCGTCATCGCCGTCGGTGACAAGCAGAAGGAAGCCGAAGCGGCGGGCGCCGATTTCGTCGGCACCGAGTACATCCAGAAGATCAAGGATGGCTGGACCGACTTCGACGTCATGATCGCCACCCCCGACCAGATGGGTCAGGTCGGCCAGCTGGGACGCGTGCTCGGTCCCCGCGGGCTCATGCCGAACCCGAAGGCCGGCACGGTCACGTTCGACGTCACGCGCGCGGTGAAGGAGACGAAGGCCGGCAAGATCGAGTTCCGCGTCGACAAGGCCGGCAACGTGCAGGCCGCGATCGGCAAGGTCTCGTTCGGCGTCGACGCCCTCGAGAGCAACTTCACGGCGTTCATGGACCAGATCATCCGCTCCAAGCCGTCCGCGGCGAAGGGCGTCTACGTCCGCACCGTCGCGGTCTCCAGCACCATGGGACCCGGCGTCCGCATCGACACCAACCCCTACCGGTAACCCACGATGAAGCGATCCGACAAGGAACAGCTCGTCGCCGAGCTGAAGTCGAAGCTCGATGGCGCCGAAGGGGTCTTCTATACGGACTTCACGGGGCTCAACGTGAAGCGCATGACGGAACTGCGCCGCCGCTTCAAGCGGGCCGGCGTCGAGTACGTCGTGATCAAGAACACCCTCGCGCTGCGGGCGGTGAACGAGGCCGGACTCATGGGCCAGGCGCTCAAGGGTCCGACCGGCGTGGTGGTCGCGAAGGAAGCGATCACCGCCGCGAAGCTGCTCACGGACTTCGCCAAGGAGAACGACGCGAAGCCGACCGTCAAGGGCGGCCTGTACGAGGGCGCCGCCATCGACGCCGTGATGGTGAAGAAGCTCGCGTCGCTCCCGACGCGCGATGAGGCGCTGTCGATCCTCGTCGGC
>JAIOPJ010000054.1 GCA_021413975.1 Gemmatimonadota bacterium | reverse complement strand
GTACGCCTTCTCCTTCGTGTTCGCGAACTTCGGGATCGCGATCGCGGCCAGGATGCCGATGATGACGACCACGATCAGCAGCTCGATCAGCGTGAAACCCTTCTTGTTCTTCAGCATGTGGACGGGATCCGGTGACAGGGTGGTGGAGAGGACAGCGGGTGTTCTTCTACAGTGAATGGCAAGATGCGCGCCAAGCCGAGCGTCGTTCTAAGACGTTACAGGACAATCAGTTACATTTTCTCTGCACCCTGCGCCGCCGGGGTCGCACCGGCTTCCGCTAGGGTTGGCGCATTCTGCTACGCTGGCCGGACAGGCTCGGCCGGACGTAGAGCACCGGGACGCGCAGCCGCTCATCCGACTTGGAGACCTTCCCTCCCGCACGGAACCAACGGTTGCGGATGTCCACAGTATCGGTCGCGACGAGCGAAGATTCAGCCTTCTGCAGAAGAAGTCCGAACGGTCCCGAGGAGCGCCCCAGCCCGAGACCCCTGAGGGCTTCGTCCCGGGCCTCCGAGAGCCGACGAGCCTCGAGAAGGCAGGCCGTCCGGCCCACGCGGGCGATCTCGGCGTCGGGGCGCTTGGAGAGGACGATGTCGTACAGGGGAAGCGCCTCGGCGCACCGGTCCTCGAAGTGCAACACCCGGGCCAGCGAGAGCTCGACGAGATCGTACCCGGGATAGAGCGAATCCGCCGTGCGCAGGTGCTTCTCCGCGCGCTCACGCGCGCCCAGGCCTCCGAAGAGCTCCCCGAGCACGTAGTGCGCCCGGAAGTTCGTCGGCGCATCCACCACGGTGGTCGAGAAGATCGTCGGGTTGTCCATCCACATCCGCTGGCGATCCGCGCTCTGCGCGACCGCGGACACCAACAACAGTGCCGCGAGCGCCGGGAGCGCGACGCGGACCCAGCGCTTGGGGAACGCCGCGAGCGGGGCCCGCGCGAGATCGCACCCTCGGCCGAGCAACAGCGCGACGCCGACGCTGGCCAGGCACAAGGTGCGCTCGGCCACGAGCACCCCGGTCGCGACGAGGATGTTCGAGATCGGACCCAGGGCGAGTCCCATCCAGAGCACCGCGAACGCGACGATGCGGTCGCGTCGCCAGCCGTACATGAGGAGCCCGAAGGTGAGCAGGAGCCAGAGCGCACCGGCCAGGTGACCGAGCGACGGCGACGTGAGGACCGGCACCATCTGCGGCGAGTAGTCCGCGTAGAGCGCGGCGGGCCACCAGAGCAGTCGAACGAACTCCGGGACGAGCGCCACCATGACCCAGACGCGCTGCCCCATCCCGAGCCCTTCGAGCGCCGGGTGCGGTGCATCGCCGGCGAAGCCACTGAGCACGAGGTAGCGCACCGCGAGATACACGACCAGCTCGAGCAGCAGGATCCGCGCGAGGAGCCAGGCGCGCGCACGACCCTCGCCGTCGTCGGCGAAGGCGCGTCCGCGGAAGGCTGCCTCCGCCGCCATCAGCAGCGCCGGGAGGAGGATGCCGTGCTCCTTGGTGAGCAACGCGAACGCGAAGCAGACGCCGACCACCGCCAGCGTGCGCACGCGCAACGCGCCCGCACGGCGATCGATCATGTACACGGTGACCGCGATAAGCATCGGAAGGGCCGCGAGCATCTCCGACTGCCCCACGACGTTCGCCACCGCTTCGACATGCGCCGGATGCGCAGCCCAGAAGAGGGCTCCGATGAGCGCGGCCCCCTTGGGCAACAGCACGCGCAGCAGCGCCAGCACCGCGAGCGACGTCAACGCGTAGAGCACGACGTTGGCGAGATGGAACGGGAACGGACTGCCCTTCCCCACCGCCCACTCGAGCGCGAACGCCATCACCGTGATCGGGCGGTAGAGCGAGTTGCCGCGGGTCGGCCCCCAGTACGAGTCCGTCAGGTAGGCCCACGGCGCATGCAGGCGGTTGACCATCGGGTTCTCGACGAGCATCGGCACGTCGTCGTAGGCGAAGAGATTCCCGAGCCCGCTCGTCGAGGAGGCGAGCGCCACGAGCAACACGAGGAACAGGCTCCACCGCAGGGGATCGCGCTCCCAGGACGCCTTCCAGCGTGCGATCATCGGGAGAGGTTGTAGCGGAGGATGTGCCCGATCGCCGCGACGCCGTCGCGCCACCCGATCTTCTTGCCTTCGGCGTAGGTGCGACCCGAGTAGGAGATCGGCACTTCGTAGATGCGCGCCTTGGACTGCGCGAGCCGCGCCGTGACCTCGGGCTCGAAGCCGAACCGGTCGGACGTGAGGTGCAGCGATCGCGCGAGGTCGCCGCGGATCGCCTTGTAGCACGTCTCCATGTCCGTGAGGTTGAGATTCGTGAGCATGTTGCTGAAGGTCGTGAGCACCGTGTTGCCCACCGAGTGCCAGAAGTAGAGCACGCGGTGCGGACCGCCGAGGAAGCGCGAACCGAAGACGGCATCGGCGCGCCCATCGATGATCGGCTCGAGCAGCCCGGGCCAGTCGGCGGGATCGTACTCGAGGTCGGCGTCCTGCACGATCACCACGTTCCCCGTGCTCGCCGCCATCGCGGTGCGGATCGCCGCACCCTTGCCGCGGTTGACCGCGTGGCACTCCAGCACGTCGATGCGACCGGCCTGCTTGAGCTGCTCGAGGCGCTCGCGCGTGCCGTCGGTGGAGTGATCATCGACGCAGATGACCTGCTTGCGCACCGGGACCGCGTGCACCTCGTCGAGGATGCGGTCGATCGTGTTGCGCTCGTTGTAGACCGGGATCAGCACCGAGAGCACCAGGTCCGCGGCCGCGAGCGGGGTGCGGCCACGGATGCGCGGCGCCGCCACGGCACCGGTGGACGAAGGCGTCAGCGAGTTCATGGGTGTTGGATCCTGAGGGTGCGCACCGGATTGCCCGGGGGTGAGAGGTCGACGAGGGAGCGCGCGCTGTCGAGCCGCGTCGCGCGGAGTGCGGAGTAGAAGGGACCGGCCTGCATCACGAGATACGCCGACGGGCGGAACCGACGGTCGATCCGTTCGAGTTCCGCGACGCGCTCGGCCTGCGTCTTGTCCTGCACATGCTCGCGCGTCGTCAGGATCTCCACCGGGAGCACCTGGAGTCCCGTGTAGAGGGCGAGCATCGGCGCGAGCTCGGCGGCGATCAGCTGGCCGTCGAGCGAACGATCGTCGTTCACCTGCCGCACGAGGCGGATCCCGGCGCCGGTCATCTCGCGCGACGCGCTCTGCTCCCACCCGCGGCCGAGGCCGCGCGCATTGTACGTCTCGTGCCCGATCGCCAGCAGCGTGACCAGCGCCAGCAGGGCGCCGGCGGCGCGGGTGCGTCCGCGGGCGCGCAGGGCGGCGACGATCGTCGTGGTGCCGGCGAGCGCGACCAGCAGCACGATCGGCCACATCACCCAGTAGAACCGGTCGACCCAGAACGGCCACGACAGCACCGCGACGAGGTATCCGGAGAACGCCAGCGCCGTCACCGGTGCCCGATCACGTCGCGCGAGCACGAGGAGCCCGGCGACGAAGACGAGGGTCGCGAGCGCCGCGCTCAGGTTGCGCACCGGACCGTCGACGAGCGGCGACATGAAGATGCCGAGCATCGCCCACGTGGCGGCCACGTTCGCCGCGAGCACCTCGCGGAAGAACGCGAAGCCCCCGGCCTTGTAGCCTTCGACCACCCACTCGAGGTAGGGCCCGTAGGAGCCGCGCAGTTCGTCGGGGAAGGTCGGGCTCGCCGCCCACACGAACCGCTGCCAGGGCAGGAGCAGCACCACCGAGACGACGGCGAAGACGATCAGTTCGCGCCACCGCCGCTCGCGCATCAGCAGCAGCACGCCGGCGACGAGCACCACGCCACCGAGCGTCCGCACGAGCACGAGCAGGGCGACCAACGCCGCGGCCGCCAGCGCGCGCCCCACGCCTCCCTCGCGCACGACGCGCTCGGTCACGAGCAGCGTCGGGAGGAGCAGGAGCAGGAAGAGCGGTTCCGAGAGCAGGAGGTTCGTCAACAACAGCACCGGCACGGTGAGCATCGATGCGACGACCGCACCCAGCGCGACCCACCACGGCAGGCCGAACTGGCGCTGCCCGAATCGCACGCCGGCGGCCGCCGCGGCCGCGATGACGAACGGATTGATGAGCTTGAACCAGCCCACGCTCGCGGGGAATGCGGGCGCGATCTTCCACACGATCGCCAGCAACATCGGCCAGACGGGCGGATAGTGGATCGCCGGCGGCGTGCCGGGCAGGTGCGGGTAGACGTAGCCGTGGCCCTCGGCGAGCGCCTTGGCCGTGAGCAGATAGATGCCGTCGTCGTTGAAGACGCCGATCGGATCGGAGGTCATCGTCGCGATCGCCGCCACGAGGACGATGATCGCCGCCACCCAGGGTGCGCGACGCTCCAGTGCGCCGAGCAGCGCCGGACCGCCCTTCGCTCCGGCGGACGACGTCGGCGCCGACGGTCCGCTCACGCCTCCACTCCATAGCGCGCGAGCTTGCGGTGCAGGGTCGACGGGTCGATGCCGAGCACCTCGGCGGCGCGCGTCTTGTTCCCCTGCTCCGACTGCAGCACGAACTGGATGTAGGCCCGCTCGATCGTCTCGAGCGTGGGGTTCGCCGCCGCACGCTCGGCCATCAGCGGCTCGCTGCGCCGCTCGGTCACGCGCTCCGGCAGGCTGCCGACGCCGATCGTGCTCCCCGGCGTGAGGATCACCGCGCGTTCGAGCGCATTCTCGAGTTCGCGCACGTTGCCCGGCCACTGGTAACCCTGCAGCACCTCCGCGGCCTCGTCGTCGAGTCGCTTGGGGGACTCGCCGCGCAGCTCGCCGGCGCGCTGCAGGAACCCCTCGGCGAGCAGCAGCACATCGTCGGCGCGGTCGCGCAGCGGCGGCAGGTGCACGGCGATCACGTTGAGCCGGTAGAAGAGGTCGCGCCGGAACCCGCCGCGCTTGATCTCCTCCTCGAGGTCGCGGTTCGTCGCCGCGATGATCCGCGTGTCGATCGGCTGCGCATCGGTCGCGCCCACCGGGATCACCTCGCGATGCTGCAGCACGCGCAGCAGCTTCACCTGCGTCGCCGGCGTCGTCTCGCCGATCTCGTCGAGGAAGAAGGTCCCTCCCGCCGCCGCGGTGAAGAGACCGGCCTTGTCCTTGACCGCGCCGGTGAACGAACCCTTCACATGCCCGAAGAGCTCGCTCTCGAGCAGCCCCTCGGGGAGCGCACCGCAGTTGATCGACTGGAACCCCGCGTCCGCCCGGCCCGAGAGGTCGTGGATGTACCGCGCCACGACCTCCTTGCCGGTGCCCGACTCGCCCGTGATCAACACGGTCGACTCCGTCGGCGCGACCGCCTCGGCGAGTCGCAGCACGTCGAGCCAGGCGCGGTTGTTGCCGGTCGGTGCCCCCGCCCCGCGGCGCTCGCGGCGACGGATCTCCTTCTTGAGCGTCGTGTTCTCCACCCGCAGCTGCCGGTGCTCGGCCGCCCGCCTGAGGATCGCCACCAGTTCGTCGTTGCGGAACGGTTTCTGGATGTAGTAGAAGGCCCCCGCGTTCACCGCCTGCATCGCCGTCTGGAGCGTCGCTTGCGCGGTCATGAGGATGACCGGCACGTCGGGGTCGTGCGCCCGCGCGGCGGCGAGCACCTCCACACCCGTCACCTGCGGCATGCGGATGTCGCTGAGCACGATGTCGGGCGAGAGCCGCGGGATCATCTCGAGCGCGGCCTTCCCGCCATGTGCCACGTGGGGCGTGAACCCCTCGGCGCGGAGGAGGATCTCGAGGGTCTGCAGGATGCCGGACTCGTCGTCCACGACGAGGACGGAGGGCGCGGGGGTTCGGTCGGTCACGGGGCGATACCGGACGGCGTGGGGTCGACGGGGAGGAGCACGGTGAAACCGGTCCCGTTGGAGGTGCTGTCGACGAGGATCACCCCCTGATGCGCCTCGATGGCGCGATGCACCATGGCGAGGCCGAGGCCGCTGCCGCCCGGCTTCGTCGTGGCGAACGGCTCGAAGAGCCGGTCGGCGATCTCGGGGGCGATGCCGGGGCCGCTGTCGCGGACCTCGATCGCGTGTGCCGTACCACGGAAGGGGAGGCCGAGCGGCTGCTCTCCGGGCGCGAGGGTCCGCAATCGGACGCGGACCTCGCCCTCCGGCGGCGAGGCCTGGAACGCATTGAGGATCAGGTTGAACACCGCCCGGTGCAGGAGGTCCTCATCGGCGTCGAGTCGGACCTCCGCATCGGGGAGGTCGAGGACCAGGCCGGCCTGTGCACCACGATCGGGATGCGTTCCGGCCAGCGCCGCGGCCCCCCGGACCAGGGTGCGCAGGTCGAGCGTGTCGCGGCGCAACACCTGCACGCGAGCGAAGTCGAGGAACTCGGAGAGCAGGCGCGACAACCGTTCGGATTCCCGCACGATGAGCGACGAGAGCGTCCGCTCGTCCGGGGTCGCGGACGCCCGATGCGACAGCTGTTCGACCGCGCTCTGGATGCTCGCCAGGGGATTCTTGATCTCGTGGGCCAGCGATGCGCTCAGCTCCGCCACCGCCTCGAGACGCTGCGCACGGAGGTTGGCGGCTTCGAGCTGCTTGACGTCGGTGATGTCCTGGAAGATCGCGGTCGTCGCGCGCCCCTCCTCGCGCAGGTCGCCACTCACCGAGGTCGTGGTGATGCCGAGCGGCACGGCCCGCCCGCCGCTCAGGAGCACGCCCTCACGGCGGGAGGTCGCGACGCCACCGGCGATGTGGGCGGTCAACGCCTCGAGCACGCCGGGGCTCGCCGCACGGATCCGCTCCAGCACCGGGGTGCCGACCGCTTCGTCCACCGGGAGCCCGAGCAGGGTGGCCGCGGCGGGGTTCGCGTAGAGGAGTCGGCCCGCGTCATCGACCGTGATGATGCCGGCGCGGATGTTCGCGAGGATGTCGGCCGCGCGCAGCTGCATCCGCGCGAGCTCGGCCTGCAGCCGCTGCCGTCCTTCCCCGGCCTCCTGCAGACGGGCCGCGATGTAGCCGGTACCGACCGCGACGAGCGTGAACACGACGAGCTGCAACACGAGGTACGGCGAGAGGTCCCCGCCGCTCACCAGGAATGCGTCCCCGACGTAGAGGACCGACCCGAGCATCGCGAGCAACAGCGAGCTCCCGATCGGGAGCAGCAGCGCGGCCGCGGCCATCACGAGGATGTAGAGCGCCGAGAACTGCGAATCGCCGCCGCCCGTCAGGTGCACCACGCTCGTGATGAGCACGAGGTCGTGCACGAACTGCGCGTAGAGGAACCCCTCGCCGGGCGTGCGCCGGTTAACTTCGGTGCGGACGAACGAGATCGCCGTGAGCGCCATCGCGGTCACGAACAGCGCGGTCGCGACGAAGGTGCTGACCGGGTCGACGAACAGCGAACCGAGCAGCGTCGCGCCGAAGCTGGCGGTGGCCACGGCGACGCGCCCGAGGTAGATCCAACGCAGCAGGCGGCGCTGATCGAGCACGGCTTGGAATCGTTCGGTGCGTCCCGTCAGCTGCAGCGCCACGCCTCATCTCCGGTGTTGCAATCCGCACGACTTCAATGAGACGACTTCCGTGGCGTATTGCAACACCGAGGTTCCGACGTGACAGCGCACCCGACCTGGACCGAGGACGGTCGCCTCTATGTGAACGCGCGCGTGGCCATTCCCGCCGCAGAACTCACCGTCCGTGCCTCACGTGCGGGGGGGCCCGGTGGCCAGCACGTCAACACCTCCTCCACCCGGGTGGAGGTCACCTGGCAGGCGCTCGCCTCTACCGCGCTCGGCCCCGAGGCCCGGGAGCGGCTCCGCTCCGTGCTCGCCTCGCGCCTCGACTCCGCCGGCACGCTGCGCGTGGTCGCGGCCGATACGCGCAGTCAGTCCCAGAATCGCGCCCTCGCCATCGAGCGGCTCGCGGCCCTGGTGCGTCAGGCGCTCGTCGTGCCCAAGGCGCGCCGCGCCACCAAACCCACGCGCGACTCGAAGGAGGCGCGGCTCGACACGAAGAAGCGGCGGTCGGCGCAGAAGCGCGACCGCCGCGTGCGCGGCGACGAATGATCGGTCGCCTGGAGGCGCGCTAGGGTTTGCGCCCGCCCTTGGGCGCCATCGTCACGCCGAGGACGATCGTGAGGATGTCGGCGCGTGACTCGCGCGGCGAGAGGATGATGTCACCGTTGATGTCCTCGGTGATGTCGCCGCGCGTGAGGTAGCGCACGCGCTCGCCGTTCCAGGTGTGCCGGACGCCGAGGTCGAGGTGGACCGTACCCGTCCGGCCGACCGGGATGTAGAGCCCCGCGATCGCGCTCTTCGCGAAGGTGAAGTCGCTCGAGTTGGTCGACGACGCGAACGGCTGGTTGCTGCTGTTCGAGCCTTCCACCGAACTCGTCGTCGTGAAGGCGGAGAACCCGATCATCCCTCCCACGTACGGCATGACCGTCGGGCCCGGCACACCCAGCTGCCCGCCGATCGATCCGCCGAAGATCGAGTTGGTGGTCGTCACGTCGACGCTGATCAGTCCGAGCGCGCCGCCGCCGAGCGGGACCCGGCGCCGCTCCGAACCGTAGATCATGACGCCGAGGTCCGCCCGCAGCGCGAACGGACCGCCGACCTTCCAGATCACGCCGCCGCCGAAGCCCCCGGCGATGCTGACGTTCTCGGCGAACGCGCCCTGCGGTACGCCGATGTTGAGGCTGACCGGTATGGTCACGCTGGACTGCGCGCTCAGGGCCGTGGCGGCGAGCATGAGGCCGGTGCCGAGCGCGGCGGAACGGGAGGCGAGCATCGGGTCCGTGGGTGGGGGGAAGCGTCGAGACTAACGCGTTGGAGGAATTACGTCCACGGCGAGGAGAAGTTCCGGCGATCCGAGCGCCGCGACCAGTGACCCCAACGCCGCGGCCCGCCGCGCCTCGAGCTGTGCCGACCTCAGGCGTTCGTCGAGCAGCGCCCGCTCGCGCAGGTTGACGAAGAGCAGCGAACTCTCGCCGATCTCGAAGCGCCGTTGCTCGGCCGCGAGCAACGCCTCGCTCGCGGCGAGCACCCTGGCCTGACCGCCGCGCTGCGCCTCCACGGCGCGCAGATCCACGAGGGCGCGCTCGGCGACGAGGCGCACGTCGCGCTCCACGCGGTCGCGCTCGGTGCGCAACTGGAGCGCGCGATCCTCCGCAGCGCGCAGCCGACCCAACTCGCGCCGCGCGAAGAGCGGAAGCCGGACCGAGAGGCCGGCCTTCAGGTCATCCGCCGCGTTGGACGGCGACGGGAGTGCGCCGAGCGACGAGCCCGCCGCGAGCGCCGCGACCTCGGCACTGACCGTCGGAAGCACCTGCACCGAGGTGAGTCGGCGCTGCGCATCCGCCTGCAACCAGCGCGCACGCGCCTGGCGAACGAGCGGGTGCTCCCGGATCGCGCGATCGACGGCCGCCGGACCGAGCTGTGCGTCCCGTGTGAGGAGCGCGTCGCGCGCGGGCTCGGCACCCTCCGCGAGCGCGACCGGCGCGCCGCGCGGATCCCACAGGTAACCCGACACCACCAGGCGAGCACCGACGGCGACCGCGCGCGCGTCGACCTCCTGGAGCACCCGGCGCTCCCATTCGGTCAGCGCCTCGAGACTGTCGATCGGCGCCACATCTCCCGCCGCGACGCGACGCCGCACCGCGTCGAGTCGGAAGTGCGCGAGCTCGACGCCGTCGGCGGCGATTCGCGCGCGTGCCTCGGCTTCGAACCAGGCACCCCAATCGCGCGCGGCGAGTTGGAGCAATCGCGCGACCTGTGCGTTCGCATCGGCATCGGCGGCTTCGGTCGCCAGCTCCGCCTGCCGCAACGAGGTGCGCCGCTCGTCGGTGATCAGGCGCGGGCCGAGCGGGATGCTGAACCCGGCGGAGAGCAGACCCGGTGCGGGCGTCGCTCGCTCCGGGTTGATGATCGCGCCGGCAGCACGCTCCCAGCCGAGCTTGAAGTCCACGCCCCACGGTGTGGGCACCGTCAACCGCGTGTCGAACTCGTCGAAGTAGCCGATGCCCTTGAATCGCTTGTAGTCCCAGATCGCGCTCAGCACCGGATCGAACCCGCCGCGCGCCGCGCGCAGGTCCGAGGCCGCCTGACGCCGCGCGAGCTCCGCCTGACGCGCCACGGGATGCGTCGAGCGTACGCGCTCCAGGAAGCCCGAGAGCGTGAGCGAGTCCCCGGCCGCCAGCGTGATCGCGAGCGCGAGCTCGAGGATCACTTCTTCGTGCCCTGCGACCCGGCCGCTGCCGGTGAGGCCGTCGGCGGGAACCCGTTCACCAGGCGCCAGATCTCGAAGCCCACGCTCACGCGGCGCAGCAGCGCCCAGCCGCGCGCACCGGAGCCGAGGCGCAGCTCCCTCGGCCAGGGTTCGTCGCTCGGGTCGGCCTCGACGAGCACGCGGTAGGTGCCGTCGGCGGCGGCGAACTGGTCGATGACCACCACCCGGCCACCGAAGGTCCCGACCGCCACGCTCGGCCAGCCGCTGAACTGCACGGCCGGCCAACCGGCGAACTCGAGCCGTACGCGGTCACCCGGCGCCATCAACGGCACATCGCGTGCGGTGATATGCACCGCCACCGCCAGTGCCGGCGAGGCCGGCTGCACGGTCGCGATCGCCTCGCCGTCCTTCACGATCTCGCCCGTCCCCGCGCGCAGCGCACGCACGAGGATCCCGTCCCGCGGCGCACGCACCACGAGCAGACCGCGCCGCTGTTCGAGATTGTCGCGGCCGGTGGAGAGCTTCGCCACCTCGGCCTCTCCCTCCGCGACCTCGGAGAGCGTGGATGCCCGGTCCCCGTCGACCTTGGCGATCTTCTCGGCGTAGTCGGCGTCCACACCGGCACGCTCGGCGCGCGCGGTGCCGAGCCCCGCCGCGACCTCCTGCGCCAGCGCCGAGGCGCGCTGCGCGCGCTGCCGGGCCTGCTCGAGTTCGGCCCGCGAGCGCAGGCCATCCGCGAAGAGGCTCGCCGCGCGCGAAGCCTGCACCGTCGCGAGCGAGTCCTCGAGCCGCGCGGCGGTGAGCGACGCGATCAGCTGCGTGACGCGATTGTCGCCCTTCTCGCGCGCGAAGCGCCAGGCGCTGTCGAGCGCATCGCGCTGTCGTCCGAGCGCGTCGGCCTTCGCGCGCTTCCCGACGACGGCGGCGCGCTTGCTGTCGACCTGTGTCCCCGCTCGCTCGAGCGTGCGCGGGTCGAGGTACGCTTCCTTCACCTCGGCGAGTGCGACGATCGGGTCGCCGGCGCGCACGGTGTCGCCCTCAGCGAGGTACCACGTGACGATCCGGCCGCCGACGGCCGCGACCGCCTGCTGCGGACGCTCGTCGGGCCGCAGGGCCGTGACCTCGCCCAGGCCCTGCACGCTCTGCTGCCAGGGCAGGAAGAGGATCAGCACGAGGAGCGTGAGGATCGTGAGCAGCCAGCGGCCGAGCGTGCGGAACGACGGCTGGCGGCCGAGCAGTCTGACGGAGTCGAGCGAGGGATCCGCGTCGTGCAACAGGTCGGAGTGAGTGGCCATCAGACGATCCCTCCCGCCGTCGAGGAGGGTGCCGCACCGCCGGGATCCTCCGCGAGGGAGGCGAACGGACCCTGGCGCACCAGACGACCCCGCTCGAGCACGAGCACGCGATCCACCGCGTCCAGCAGCTCGCGGGTGTGCGTCACGATCACGAGCGTCCACGGCGCACGGCGGTCGAGCAGCACCGCCGCGATCTCACGCCGGGCCAGGGGTTCGATCGTCGCGAGGCAATCGTCCACGAGCAGGAGCCGAGGCCGCGCGACGATCGCGCGCGCGATCAACAGGCGCACCCGCAGCGACGACGGGAGCACGCGCGCATCGCCGGTGATCACGGTGCGCAGGCCGAGCGGCAGCGACTGGACCGCATCGGACGCACCCACGCGCTCGAGGGCCGCGAGCACGTCGCGGCTGCCGACACCGCGTCGACCGAGCGAGATGTTCTCCTCCACGGTCCCCTCGAAGAGCTCCGATGTCCCGAACACGAGACCCACGCGATCGCGCAACGCCGCGGGATCGAGATCGCGCAGGGTGATGCCGTCGAACTGCACCGTGCCCGAGTATCCCGGCCGGATCGCCGACAGCACGTCGATGAGCGTGCTCTCCCCCGAGCCATCCGGCCCCGTGACCGCCAGGCGCTCGCCTGGCGCCACGGTGAACGAGAGCCCCGAGAGCGCATCCTGTTCCGCGCCGGGATACCGGTAGCTCACGCGATCGAGCGAGAGCCGCACGCCCTGATCGCTCGGCGCGAGCGCCAGGCCGTCCGTGCGCTCGAGGGCGAGGTCGGTGACGTGCCCCAGCTTGTAGACCGATGTCAGCGTGTCGTATACCTCGGCGAGCGACCCGACCAGTTTCTCGATCCCCGCGAGGACCGTCACGATCACCAGCTCGGCGGCGACGAACTGCCCGAGCGTGATCTGACGGTCGATCACGAGCATGCTGCCGAGCACGAGCATCGCGCCCGTCACCAGCACCTTGAACCCGATCGCGGCCATCGCCTGGATGATGAGCACGCGGAAATGCCGTTGGCGGGAGCGCAGGTATCCGCTCACATGGCCGTCCATGCGCTCCAGCGCCGGAGTCGCGCGTCCCGCCGACTTGAACGTGTGCGCCGCCCGGGCGACCTCCTCGAGCCAGTGCACGGCGCGGTACTTGTAGGTGCTCTCCATCAGGCTCGTCTCGAGTCCGCGCGGCCCCGTCACTCGCAGGATCGCCGCGAGCGTGACGACCAGGGCCAGGCTGAAGAGCGTGAAGTACGGGTGGTAGAACGTCAGCAGCAGGAGGCCGAACACGACCTGCAGGAGCGCGGTGGTCGTGCCGGTGAGCAGCTTGCCGAGGCTCTTCTGGATCGTGACGACCTCGAAGAACCGGTTCATCCGCTCCGGCAGGTCCTCTCGCCACGCCTGCTCGAGGTTCACGCGCGGCACGCGGATGGAGAACTCGAGCGCGAGGCGCGCGAAGACCCGCTGCTGGATCGACTCCACCGCGGCGAGTTGCAGCACCTGGAGCACGCCGGTCGCGAGCGTCCCGGCCACCACGAACGCGATGAGCAGCACGACGGGCTGCAGGAGCAGCCCGCCGGAGACGAGGCCGATGATCGCCTGCACTCCGAGCGGGAGCGTGAGACTGAACAGGCCGACGAGCGTCGCGTACGCGTACACGAGGCCGATGTTCCCCTTCTCGGAGAGCAACAGCGCCCCCAGCCGCTCGAGCGGCGATGCGCTGCGGGTCCGCTGGCCCGTCCCGTCCCCGTCCAGGGCCTCCGGCGCCGCGGGATCACCGGCGCGGACCTGCGGCACGGGGAAGAGCACCGCGACGATGCCATCGGGACCGGCCATGCGCGTGAACGCCTCGATGAGCGCGAGGCGCTCGCTCCCGCCCAGCGCACCGCCATTCGACGAGCGCATCGTCAGCTCGGAGGGGTGCACGGCGTCGACGATCGCGGCGTGCACGCCGGCCGAGGGGTGATCCGCGATCAGCACCATCGGGACGGCCGCGCCGCGCATCGCCTCGGGCCACTCGACGGCATTGAACGAGCGACGGAGGAACGAGAGGCCGGCACGCCGACCGCAGTCCGCGACCTCGTCGGCGAGAGACGCCGCATCCGAAGCCGAATGCTCGGCGCGGCGCTCTTCGGATCTCCAGTCGGTACCGACGTCGGCGCCACCCAGGTGCGGCAGCAGCTCCTCGACGAGTGCGAGAGCAAGGGGTGTCGGCGTCATGAAGGCGTCGGCATTAATACGGGATAATAGTATTCTGCTTTAGTTTCCGCTGCAACCACGGATCACACCCGCAAACCCGTGAGGCCCGCTTCGGTCTTAACGCCGTCGAACGACCCGGTCGTTCCCGGGCGCGCCTGACCGGAGGCCATGCGGGTCCACGACCACCCGGCCGCGGACCCGCGCGCGCGACTCTTTACGGCCGGCGGGTCGGTGCGGGCGTCGGGGGGGCGGGCAGAGCCTTCGTCCCGTGATCCATGCCATGCATCATCCCCTCGGGCATCGGCTTGGCGCCGGGTGCCGGCGCATGGTGCTCCTTCATGTTCGCCTCGAACACTTTCCGCTGACCTTCAGTCAACAGGGCCATGAACTCGGCGTGCTCGGCGTCCATGTGCTTCTGCACCTCGGCCTTCCGCGCCGGCGCGTTCTGATCCGCGGCGCCGCGGCGCAGTTCCTCCATCGCCGCATGATGCTTCGCCTTGATCTCCGTGACCTGACGGATCTGCGCGTCCGTGAGCGCGATCCCCTTGAAATGCTCCGCGAGCTCGGCGTCGAGCGCGGGCTTGGCGGCCGGATGATCGTGGGACATCCCGCCCGCCTGCTGCGCCTCGAGCGCGGGAGCGGCGAAGGCCAGGATGAGTGCCAGACGGAGGTAGCGGATCGACATGCGGGTCCTCGTTGGGGTCGGATCAGGGTCGAAGCAGGGTTCGGAGAATCTAGCCGGTGGGACCGCGAGGTTCAGGGCTTGATGAGCAGCCGCACCGACTCGGGAGGCTCGACCGCGGCCGCGTCGACGGTATCGAACTCCACCGACAGGATCGAGATGATCAGCCGGTACTGCGGCGTGCGCTGTTCGATCCGGGTCGCGACCTTGAGACCGCCGAAGTCCTTGTAGTCGCCGACCAGCGTGGTCGTCTCGCTCCGCCCGAGCGGACCGCTCGCGACCGTGAGACTCCCGGCGCTCAGTCCGCTCGCCGGATCGAAGTACTCCACGATCGTATCCCCGCTGGCGCGGATCATCCGCACCCGCTGCACCCGGCGACCCTCCAACTCGGTCTCCTCGGCCAGCTCCACCTTGGCGAAACGCGTGAGATCGTGGAGGTCGCCGAAGAAGTCGGCCTGATCGGCGACCTGCTTCGCCATCTCCTTCTCGAGCAGGATCGCGCCCTGCCCGGGCTGCACCGCCCACGCGTTCGTGCCGTCGTAGCCGGAGAGGATCTCCCCGATCGGCCCGAAGGTCGTGCGGAACAGATACTTGTCGGGGCGGAGCTTGAGGATCTCGAGCGGCGCCACGATGCCCGCGTCGGGGATCGCGTAGGTGCCGACCAGCCGCATCGACCGGTGCGCCTCGAGGGCCGCGCGCCCGCCGACCAGGGAGTCATGACGGGCCGTGATCGACTGCGCCGTGGGGGCCTGCGCCGGCAGGGCGGCGCCCGGCACGGCGAGCAGGACCGCGAAGGCCGAGACGGTCAGCAGTCGCCGCGCGACGCCATCCGGCACGGGGAGCGACGCTTGGTGAAGAACGCTCAAGGAGTCCTCTGAATGCAGGGGCGCCGTCGATCGCCGACGGCGAGGCGCGCGCACCCGATACCTCTCGCGCACGACTCCGGTTCCCTCATCGCTCGGGCGGAGGCGTGACGGGGAGACCGGCCTGCAGGGCCAGCGCGACCCGTTCCTGGTTCGTCTCCGAACCACCGGTGATGACGGCGGCGAGGTTGTTCTGCACGAGGAAGACCATCGGCGACGCGAAGGGCGGTACGCGTCCGGCCGGTGCGCCCGTGTAGGGATCGAGCGAGTCGGTCACGGCGCGCCGGGCGGTGCTGTCCTTGTAGATCCACGCGTATACCTCGCCTCCGCCGGCCGCGAAGACCGCCGGCCGCACGCGCATCCAATCGGGACCGGCGGGCGCCTGCTCGACCGCACGGGGCGCGACGCCCGCGCGCACCAGTCGTTCGAGCACCTGGGCGGATGTCCAGAGCCCCGTCCGCGGCATCGCCGCCACGCGTGTGGCCGTGGTCTCGGCGCTCGCGATCCCCGCGCGCACCGCCCGTGTCTCCTCGGCGCGTTTCGCCTCGGTACCGCAGGCACCCGCGAGCGACGTGATCGTGAGCGCGAGGATCGACACGTCGCTCACGCAGGACCCGGACCGCCAGCGCGACCGTCGCATTATGTTCTCCCCATGAGGCCAGACGCCACCGAACGCCCCGTGAGCATCACCCCGGTCCGCATCGACAAGTGGCTCTGGGCCGCGAGGTTCTTCAAGACGCGCTCGCTCGCCGCCGAGGCCGTGGACGGTGGGAAGGTGCAGGTCAACGGCGACCGCGCCAAGCCCGCCAAGGCCGTGAAGCCGGGTGACGAGGTGCGGTTGCGCCTCGGGCCGTACGAGCACGTCGTCCTCGTGCGGGGCACCGCCGAGCGCCGTGGACCCTCCGTCGAGGCGGTGCGGTTGTACGAGGAGACGGCCGCATCGGTCGAGGCGCGGGAGAAGCTCCACTGGCAGCTCACGAAGGCCACGCCCTCGCTCGACCCCGAGCAGGGGCGTCCGTCGAAGCGCGATCGACGCGAGCTCGAACGATTCCGCAAGCGCTGACCTAGCGAACCGGCGGCGCGGCGCCCGCGGCGCCGGCCACGCGTGCGAGCGTCGCGTCATCGAGCCGATGGCCGCCGGCGAAGATCTCGAACGCGTGCGCGAAGCCCGCCGCCTCCAGCCGCGCGCGCTCGGCGTCGACCTGCTCCGCCTTCACGAAGACGTCGCGTTCACCCACGACCACCGTGCAGCGGGTGCTCGCCAGCGGCGAGCCGGCCGAGAGATCGAGCTCCGGGGCCAGCGACGCACCCCAGCAGATCAGGTGCGCCGGGGCGACCCCGCCGCGCGCGACCCAGCGCGACGCGGCGGCGGCCCCCTGCGAGAAGCCGAGGACCGTGACCGGGGTGCCTGGACCGAGGCGCGACCGATACGTCCCCAGTGCCTGCCCGAGCCAGTGCACCTGATCCTCGATCTCGTCGGCGCGATCCTCCCGGGTCATCCACGAGGCGCCGACCGGGGCATCGGCGTGGCTCGCGAGCGGAGAGCGGGCGTCGTAGAACCGTGAGAGCGCCTCCGGCGCGACGATCAGCCGGCTCCCGTCGTCGATCGCCCCGAAGCCCCCGACGAAGTCGCTCGCGAGCTGGCCGTAGCCGTGGAGCACGATCCAGAGTTCCCGCACCGCCGCGAGGTCGGCAGGGCCGCGGACGGCGCAGCGACCCGTGCGTCGGGTGGGGAAGCGTTCGATACGGAGGTCGACCGGCTCTGCCATGCCGGAATCAACCCGGCGTCCGCGCGGGGAACCAGTGGCGGCGGGGTCCGGGGAGCGATTACCATTCGTGCCGAACCCTGTTCTCCCGGAGCGATGCGATGTCCAGCAGCAGCGAGCCGTACGACCCGAACAAGCTCGGTTGGGGCTTCGCGGCCGCCATCATCGTGCTTGCGATCGTCGCGAACGTGACGGCGTACAGCATTCACAAGGCGACGTATCTCAAGCCCGACAAGCCCGCGCCGGCCGCCGAGGCGGCGCACTGATCCACGGGTCGGTCGTGCGGACGTGACCGAGGCAGGAGACGGAAGCGGGGGACGGCCATGAGCCGTCCCCCGCTTTCACTTGCCAGCCGGTACCGGGATCAGTTCTTGTGACGGAACGTGATGCGCCCGCGGCTCAGGTCGTACGGCGACACCTCGACCGAGACCCGGTCCCCCTGAAGCACGCGGATGCGGAAACGCCGCATCTTGCCCGCCATGGTGGCGAGGACGTCATGCCCATTGGAGAGGAGCACCCGGAACGTCGCGCTGGGGAGCACTTCGCTCACGGTGCCTTCGAGTTCGATCGCTTCTTCTTTCGCCATACGGTCCGGTGAAGGGGTAACGCCGAAAGCTATCGGGAAGGGGCGTCCGATGGCAGGGGTGCGGGCCCGGCGTCGCAGCGCGGCTTGCCCGCCGCCGCGGCCTGGAGGACCGCGACGACCTCGCGCACCGTGGAAGCCCCGGCGTCGCCGTCGTACATCGACTGCTTCTCCCGGGCGAACTGGTCGATCAGGCCCGCCGCCCGGGCCGCGATCGCCCGGGACTGCAGGAAGGCGGGCCGCTCCACCCAGCACCCGACGTCGCGGCCGGCCTCGTCGAGGATCACGACGGTCGGCGTCGCCGGGCGGCCATCGGGAGTCCGGTGCGACTCCATGATCGGCTTCCCGGCGTCCGGGAGCACGATCCGCATCTCCAGCGAGGGGACCAGCTCCACGAGTCTGGCGATGTACGGGACGGTGTTCACCGAATCGCTGCATCCGTCGATCGCGCTCACGAGGATCCGCCACCGACCGGGCAGCGCTTGCGCGACCGCGAGCATGTCGGCCGGCACGAGCGACGCGTCGGTGTTCTTCACCCACTGCGCCTTCCTCGCGACCGCGTTCGCCAGGAAGGTGCGGTACTCCACGCCGCTCGCGTAGAGCGCGTTGAGCGTGGAATCGACCGCGGCGGTCGGCGAAGACGACGCGCCCGCGACCGACGTGACCGACTCGCACGAGGGAAGCGGGGCGACCGCGGCGAGCGTGGCGACGACGAAGGGCAGCAACATCAGGGCTCCTGAGGGCGTGAGGACCCGTGCAAGATGGCGACGCGCCGCCCGCCCTGTCCACGGCCGGGAGGGACGGTTAGTGTCCCGCATGCCCTCACTGCTCTCCTGGATCGTCGACGGGCTCGCGGCCAATCCGCTCGAGGTCGTGGCGGCGTCCTTCGGCGTGGTGAGCGTCTGGCTCAGCACCCGCGAGCATATCGCCAGCTGGCCGACGGCGATCGTGAACGTCGCGCTCTACTTCGTCGTCTTCCAGCGCGCCAAGCTCTACGCCGACATGGGACTGCAGGTGGTCTACCTCGCGCTCTCCGTCTACGGCTGGTACGAATGGAAGTTCGGCGGCGCCGGCCGCACCGAGCTCCATGTCACGCGCACCAGCGTGAGGCAGGCCGCGATCCTGCTGGCCCTCGGCGTGTCATTCGCCCTGCTGCTGGGTGTCTATCTCGATCGCCACACCGACGCGGCACTCCCGTGGATCGACTCAGCGGCGGTGGCCACCAGCCTGGCGGCGCAGTGGATGATGACCCGCAAACTGCTGGAGAACTGGCTCGTCTGGATCGCCGTCGACGTCGTCTACGTCGCGATGTTCATCACCAAGGGGCTCTTCGTCACCTCCGTCCTCTACGCGATCTTCCTCCTGCTGGCCGCGCAGGGCTTCTTCCAATGGCGGCGCTCGTGGGCAGCACACGCATCGTCCTGACCGGCCCCGAGTGCAGCGGGAAGACGACGCTCGCCGCCGTGCTCGCCGCGCACTTCGATGCCCCATGGGTGCCCGAGGCGGCTCGGCGGTTCGTGGAGACCGTTCCCGGTGACCTCTCGGCGGCCACGGTCGAACCGATCGCGCGGCTCGCGATGCGCCTCGAGGACGATGCTCTCCGCGCCGCGCCACCCCTGCTCTTCCGCGACACCGATCTCGTGAGCACGGTGGTCTACGCGCGTCACTACTACGGTGGGTGTCCGGCGTGGATCGAGCGCGAGGCGCTCGCACGACGCGCCGACCTCTACCTGCTCGGCCGGCCCGACCTCCCCTGGGCGCCGGACGGCGTGCGCGACCGTCCGCTGCAGCGCGAGGAGCTCTTCGAGGAGTTCGCGCGGGCGCTCGTGGCGATCGACGCCCGTGTGGTCGAAGTGAGTGGCGAGGGTTCCGCGCGCGTGGCGCTCGCGGAACGCGCGGTCGGCGCCCTGCTCGCCGAGCGCGGTGTGCCGCGCGGCACACCGCGCCGCTGAACACCGCCTACCGCGGGGGCCAACCCTCCACGGCCGCGTCGAGCCGCTCCACGAACCCGGCGATCGTGCGCGCCGCGCGATAGAAGAACCCCGGCTGGATCCGCTCCGGATCGTCGGTGGGCTTGTGGTAGTCCGGGTGGTCCTCCACGCCGAAGTACACGAACGGGATCCTCGCCGCATTGAAGGCGCCCTGATCCGACTGGTCCGTCCAGTCGTTCTGGCCACCGCCGCTGTCATGCCCGAGGACGAGCTTCACGGAAGCCACCGGCACGAGGGATTCGAGCAGCGGACGCATCGCCGGCCATGGCGTCGCGCCGGCGGCGTAGAGTTCTCCGCGATCGTTGCGGGAGACCATGTCGAGGTTCACGTTCGCGGCGATCGAGGCCAGCGGAACGGTGGGCGCGTCGACGAACGCACGTGCGCCGAGCAGTCCGATCTCCTCCGCGTCCCAGAGCGCGAAGAGGATCGTGTGGGCGGGCGGATGCGACGCGAAGTGGGCGGCCATGGCGAGCACGGCCGCCGTCCCCGAGGCGTTGTCGTCGGCGCCGTTGTAGATCTGGCCGTTGCGCGTGCCCACATGATCGCAGTGCGCACTCACGACGATGATCCGGGCCGCGTTCGTGCGACCGCGGACCATGCCGAGCACATTGGCGCCGCGCACCGAATCCGCACCGGCGCGGCGCGCCCGCGCCCAGGCATGCACGAAGCGGCCCTCCACGGGCTGGAGCCCTATGCGCCGGAACTCGGACTCGAGCCAGACGCGCGCCTTGAGGTTCTCCGGCGTCATCGCGGCCCGGCCCGCCATGGAGTCGTGGGCCAGTCGGAAGACATCACCGACCAGTCGCGCCGAGTCGAGTGCCGGGAGCGAGTCGGTCGGGCGCGGTGCTACCGACGCCGGCGGCGGTGCCGGAGCGGCACAGGCGAACGAGATCGCGACCGCAGCGAGTGCGACGAGGGTAGTCGAAAGGACGGGACGGAAGGGCCGACGCGTGGGCGTAGTCATGCACGCAATCTGGGACCGGGGCACGGTGCGCTCAACAGGCGCTTGGCACGGCGTCCGCTCAGCGGATCGGCGTCACGCGCAGCTGCGCCCGATATCCCTTGATCGGGTCGCCCCCGGCTCCCCGATCACCCTCGACCGCGAGCAGTTCGACCAGGCGCCCCATCGGTTGCAGTCGCGTACCGTCGGGAGTGGTCGTCCCGCTGAGACGCGTGACGACCTCCTCGCCCCCCGCCACGCGCACACCGATGTCCACGGTGACCTCGCCGGCCCAGACGCAGACCGCCTCCGGTGGGCAGCGCGAGTCGCTCACGACCGCGACGAATCGCGTCGCGGTGGAGCCGTCCGTACTCACCGCTCGATCCCCCTGCGCCAGCCAGAACGGCTCGCCGAGCACGAACTCCCGATCGACGGCCGTCGGGCTGCCGCAGCCGGCGACGAGCAGACACGCAACGAGGAAGAGCGGGGCAAGGCGTCTCATGATACACGCCCTACCCCGCTCTTCCTTCCCTCGTCACCGCGGGTCCCTTACGAGCCTACCAGGTCGTGACGGCCTCGAGCATGAAGCCGCTGAACTTGCCACCGCTGCGGATGTCGCGGCGACCGAACCCATCGTACGTCTGGGTCACGTACTCGGCCTTGAGCAGCAGGTTCGGGGTGAGGAACCAGCCGCCGCCGATGTTCGTGCGGTTGACCTTGACGTCCGAGTTGTCGAGCAGGGTGAGGCCGGCGCCCGTGATG
Source organism: Gemmatimonadota bacterium (assembly GCA_021413975.1). Classification (GTDB taxonomy): domain Bacteria; phylum Gemmatimonadota; class Gemmatimonadetes; order Gemmatimonadales; family Gemmatimonadaceae; genus Pseudogemmatithrix. Next base: position 393,681 of record JAIOPJ010000054.1, on the reverse strand, counting down.
CCGAGGTCACCGGTGAAGGTGTTGATGCGGCCACCGATGTACATCTTCTCGCCCGGCAGGAAGCGGTAGACCACTTCGGCCATCGTCTGGCTCACGTCGCGCTCCACCGTCTCGGTCGCCTTGCGGCCCGACGCCTTCTCGTACATGCCGAAGAGCTCGAGACCGCGGAACTTGATGAAGGGGTTGATCATGTAGCTCACGGCCTTGTCGCTGAACCCCGGTTCGATCATACCCGAGCTCTTCTGCGCCGCTTCGGTCGCGACGTAGTTCTCCAGCACGAAGTAGTAGCGCGAACCGGCGCGGTCACCCGACCAGAGCGTGTTGCTGATCGCGCTCTTCTGGCTGCGCCACGAGCCGCTCAGGCGGAACCGCAGGTCGTCGGTCAGCTGACGGTCGAAGCCGACCTTGAGCATGTTCGCCGGATCACGGTCGGCCGGGCGGGCCAGCTGGCCGCGGATCTCGCCGTTCGTGACCGCGCCGACGCCGAAGAAGCCGTTGCGCTGGAAGATCACCTCGGCGCCGACCTCGGTCGTGAAGGCATCCATGATCGCGTTGCCGACGAACGGGTTGAAGAGCGCCTGGCCGTTGTCGGAGCGGCGGAAGTGGAAGTCGCCGTAGTTCACCTCGAAGTGCCCGATCTTCACGGTCGTGTACTTCATGAGGCTGTTGAGCGCCGGCACGTTGAACGGCGACTCGTCGATCTGGATGAAGCCGTCCTTGACCCAGGTCTCGTTGTGGTGGCGCGCCGAGAGGTAGCTGGTCATCTGGACGCGGATCCCGGGGGCGAGCTGCGCGTTCAGCGTCATGTTCGCGACGGCGTTGTTGAACCCCTTGCCGACCTCGATCAGCCGATTGCGATTCGCGACGGCGGCGGAGCCGGCGTTGCCCGGCGACGGGTTCACGGCCGCGGTGGCGACCGAGTCCGCGTTGTTGGAGTGGGTGAGGCCCTGGAACTGCTGCGCGAAGGCCGCGCCGATCTGCATCTTGAATCCTTCGTAGGTCGCGCCGGCGATCTTCGGCGTCTCGAACATGTTGAGCCCGCGCTTGTCGTACGGGCGGGTGTACTGGATCACCATCGGCTGCGGGTATCTTGCCTGCGCCGAGTCGATCACCTGTGCGCCGGCGGGCGCGGCCATGGCCAGGCCGGCGGCGAGCATGAGGACCTTACGGGTGCTGAGCATAAGAGGTGTACCTCGGGGGAAGGAGACCGGACCAGAGCGCCGGTCAGGGTTGGAACTACAGTCAGTTGTTGAGCAAGAGGTCGAAGTTCACGACGATCACCGGACCGACCTTCATCGCGCCCATCATGAGCTTGGGTGGCACCACCTGCCATTCGGTCATCGTGAGCGAGTACTTGCCGACGACATGGAGCGCCCCGGCGGCCGCCGCGGAGAACTCGGCCGGCATCGAGATCGGCTTGGTCACGCCGTTGATCGTCAGCGCGCCGTTCAACGTGCCCTTCACCAGGGTCGCGGCGCTGAGGTCGTAGCCACTCAGTGCGAAGGTGATGTTGGGGTTCGCGGTGCCGTTGAGCGCCTTCATCATGTGCCCGTTCATGGTGCCGTTGGCACAATCGAGCTTGGCCGTCGGGAAGGTCAGCGTGACCGTCTTCACGGCCTTCTGTCCCTTGAGCACGTTGGCGACCGCGCCCGCGTCGGCGTCGATCACCGCGTCGATCTGCGTCGCTTTGCACGACCAGCTGCGCACGGTCGAGGTGCCGTCGAACCAGACGCGGCTCTCGGCGGCGAGCTTGAGCGGGTCGCCCAGCGGGCGCCATGCCCCGGCGACGGTGAGGCAGAGCAGGGCCGCTGAGATGCCGCGGACGCTTCTGCGCATGGTGGGTCTCTCCCTTACGTTGCGAGTCACTTCTGGTCAGTCAGCGCGCCAAGTGCGCGCTTCGTGAGTAGAAGGTCGCCGCGGGGGTCACCGGCATCAGTAGGGTGGTGCCGGAACTTTGGTCCGGCGCTTCGGACCCCCCGGGTAGGGGATAGCCCTACCTCACCCGCAGGGCAGGGCGCCCGGGTAGACGGGGGAGTGCGTCCACCCCGTGAGCGTGAGCGTGGTGATGCCGAGCACGGGCATGCGGCTCTCGATCCTCACCGGCACGTGGCAGTCGCTCTCGTCGAGGTGGATCCGGATCATCCCCGTGCCCTTGTAGCGCTTGGGGTCCCGGACCTCCATCTCGATGATCCGCGTGCGGAAGATGCCGGCCGGCGTGGTGACCGTGTCGCGGCCCATGATGCGCACGACCGTCGGATTGCGCCGCGCGTCGAAGTGCCGGTCGACACGGATGACGGTGTCGCGCTCGAGCGGGAGCGTGCGGAGCAGGTACAGGAACGAGAGTTCGTCGAGGGGGAACTCGCTGCCCAGCGCGCCGCCGCCGCCGTCGGCATCGGTCCACCGTCTCTCGGCGCGATCGATGGTCACATGTTCATCGCTGCGCGAGAGCACATGGCGCTCCTGCTTCTCGTAGCGCAGGATCGCGAACCGCCGCGGGTCGAACCAGGACGAGGTGCGGTCGGTCGCGTGGATCGGCCCCTTCCCGGCGTCCATCTCGAAGCGCATCCGCCAGGTCGGGACCCCCTGCTCCACCACGGGTCCCTCGATCCACATCCGCCCCGTCCCCACGTCCCCGACCCGCGCGATGCGCACCTGATAGACCAGGGCCTCGCCGACCGCGAAGGGGAGCGACAGTTGCTGCGCCGGGAGGGGCGCGACGAGAGGCGCCGCGAACATCACGGCGCCAGAGAGCAGGAGCGAGCGACAGCGATGGTTCACGAGGCGGGGTGTGGGTTCACGACGGTGGTTGAAGCATAGGCATGGTACACCGGTCGGCCAGCGGGTACTCCCCCCGCCCGTCGTGCGGGATGTCCCCACGGGTCCCGGGGCCCCGCCCGGATGCGAGAAGGGGCGGCCCGCACGGGCCGCCCCTCCTTCATCCTCCGACCTTCGTCGCCCGTTACTGCACCGCGTTGATCATGTCGAAGATCGGCAGGTACATGGCGACCACCATGCCGCCCACGACGACGCCGAGGAACACGATCATCATCGGCTCGAGCAGCGAGAGCAGGCCGCCGACCGCGGCGTCCACTTCCTCGTCGTAGAAGTCGGCGATCTTGGAGAGCATCTCGTCCAGGCCGCCGGTCTGCTCGCCGACGGCGATCATCGAGATGACCATCGGCGGGAAGACCTGGCTCTTGGCCAGCGGCGCGGAGATCGTGTCACCGCCGGCGATCGAGGTGCGCGACGCGAGGATCGCGTCCGAGACGACGCGGTTGCCGGCGGTCTTGGCCGTGATCTCGAGGCCGTCGAGGATGCTGACGCCCGAACTGATGAGCGTGCCGAGCGTCCGGGTGAAGCGCGAGACGGCCGACTTGCGGAGCACGTCGCCCAGGACCGGCGCCTTGAGCAGCAGCCGGTCGATCGCGAGCTGGCCGTTGGAGGTCGCGTAGTAGCTCTTGAACCCGCGGAAGCCGAAGAACCCGACCGCGATGAGCAGCCACCAGTACCCCTGGAGGAACTTCGACATGCCGATGACGATGCGCGTCGGCAAGGGGAGCGCGAGCCCCACGGCGGCGAACATGCTCTCGAAGGTCGGGATCACGAAGAGGAGCAGCACGGTGATCGCCGCGCCGGCCACGCCCATGATCACGCCGGGGTAGATCATCGCACCCTTCACCTTGCGGACGAGGGCGTCGTTCTTCTCCATGAACGTGGCGAGACGCATCAGGATCGTGTCGAGGATACCGCCGGCCTCGCCCGCGGCGACCATGTTCACGTAGAGCTCGGTGAACGCGTTCGGATGCTTGGCGAGCGCGTCGGCGACGGTGTGGCCCGACTCGACGTCGAACACGACCTGCCGCGTGACGTTCTGCAGCACCGGGTTCTCCGACTGCTTCGACAGGATGTCGAGGGCCTGCACGAGCGGCAGGCCGGAGTTGATCATCGTCGAGAATTGGCGGGTGAAGATCACGATGTCGCGCATCGAGATCGACCCCTTGGTCTTGGAGCCCGACTTGGCGACCTCCTCGACCTTCACGACGTTCATCCGCAGCTTCTTCAGCTGGGCGACGGCGTCGTCCTTGCTCGACGCCTCGATCGTGGCGCTCTTGAGGTCACCCTGCGGCGTGCGGGCGGTGTACGTGAATGCGGTCATCTGGTCTCCTGGGGACTATGCGCTCAACGCCGAGCGGCGCCGGCGGGGGCGCCCTGTCTCAGGGCGCCGGTCGGGCCCTCGTCGACGTTGGTCTTGCCGATCATGCGGAGGAACTCGTTCGGGTCGCCGGAGACGCGGAGGCACTCGTCCTCGTCGACCTCCTTGGCGACGTACAACTGGTACAGCGCGTCGTTCAGCGTCTGCATGCCGTACTTCTTGCCCGACTGCATGGACGAGTAGATCTGGTGGATCTTGTCGTCGCGGATGAGCGCGCGGATCGCCGGCGTCACCACGAGGATCTCGGCCGCCATCACACGCCCCTTGCCGGAACGGCGCGGGAGCAGGATCTGGGTGATGATGCCCTCGAGCACGAACGCGAGCTGCGCGCGCACCTGCGCCTGCTGATGGCTCGGGAAGACGTCGATGATGCGGTTGATCGCCTCGGCGGCCGAGTTGGTGTGCAGCGTCGCGAAGGCGAGGTGGCCCGTCTCGGCGATCGTCAGCCCGGCGTGGATCGTCTCGTGGTCGCGCATCTCGCCCACCAGCACCACGTCGGGATCCTCGCGCAGCGCGTACTTGAGGGCGTTGGCGAACGACTTGGTGTCGGTCCCCACCTCGCGCTGGTTGACGATGCAGCCCTGGTGCTTGTGGATGAACTCGATCGGGTCCTCGACGGTGAGGATGTGTCCCTTCCGCTCGCGGTTGATCTTGTCGATCATCGCCGCGAGCGTGGTCGACTTGCCCGAGCCGGTCGGGCCCGTCACGAGCACGAGGCCCCGGGGCTTCTCCGCCATCATGGCGATCACCGGCGGCAGCTTGAGGTCGGCGAAGGTCTTGATGCTGAACGGGATCTGGCGCATGACGATCGAGACGCAGCCGCGCTGCTTGAAGCAGTTGCCGCGGAAGCGCGCGAGGTTCTGGATGCCGAACGAGAAATCGAGCTCGTCCTCCATCTCGAAGCGCTTCTTCTGGTTCTCCGTCAGCACCGAGTAGGCGAGTTGGAGCGTGTCCTTCGGCATCAGGACGATCTCCTCGCGCGACGTCTGGATCTCGCCGTCGATGCGCATCTTGGGGCGCTCGCCGGCGGTGATGTGCAGGTCCGACGCCCCGCGCTCGATCATCTCCTCGAGGAGCACGCGGAGATTGACCTGCTGCGGTGCGGCGTTGTTGACGACGGGGGCGGTCATCGGGGGGCCACGACTGGGGGATGGTTGCGCATGCTCAGGCGCTCGTCTCGCGGACGACCTGCTCGAGCGTGGTGATGCCCTTCCAGACCTTGAGCAGGCCGTCCATCCGCAGCGTGAGCATCCCGCCCGCGACCGCCGCGTCCTTGATCTCCGCCGCGCCGACGTTCTGCAGGATCAGCTTGCGGAGCTCGGGCGTCATGAACATCACCTCGTAGGCGCCCTGGCGGCCCTTGAGTCCGGAGCCGTTGCACGCGTCGCACCCCTTCCCCTTGAAGAACGGCATGTCCATGATGCGCGTCTCGGCCGTGACGTTCTGCAGGTGCGGCAGGGCATCCTTCGGCGCGCGCGAGATCATGTCGAGCACCGCCTGCTCGGCGAAGCGCAGGTCGCGGAGCGTCATCGTCTCGGTGAACTTCGCGGCCTCGAACTCGGCGGGGTCCGGCTTGTAGATCGCCTTGCAGCCGGAACAGATGCGCCGCAACAGCCGCTGCGCGAGCACGAGGTTCAGGGCCGAGCTGACGTTGAACGGCTCGAGCCCCATGTCCATGAGGCGCGTCACCGTCTCGGCGGCCGAGTTGGTGTGCAGCGTCGAGAGCACCAGGTGGCCCGTGAGCGCCGCCTTGATCGCGATGCCGCCGGTCTCGAGGTCGCGGATCTCGCCGACCATGATGATGTTCGGGTCCTGCCGCAGGAACGCCTTCAGCGCCGCGGCGAAGGTCATGCCGATCTCGGTGCGGACCAGCACCTGGTTCACCCCGTGGAGGTTGTACTCCACCGGGTCCTCGGCCGTCATGATGTTCGTGTCGACCGCGTTGACCTTGCTGATGCAGCTGTAGAGCGTGGTGGTCTTGCCCGAACCCGTCGGGCCGGTGACGAGCACCATGCCGTAGGGATTCGACACCGCCTCCATGAGCTCCTTCTCGGCGCGCGGCTCGATGCCGAACTTCTCGAGGTCGAGCGTCAGGTTGCCCTTGTCGAGGATCCGGAGCACGACCTTCTCGCCGAACAGCGTCGGCAGGGTCGACACGCGGTAGTCGATCACCTTCTTGCCCATCTTGAGCTTGATGCGCCCGTCCTGGGGGACGCGTCGCTCGGCGATGTTGAGGGCGCTCATGATCTTGAACCGCGAGATCAGCGCCGGCTGCATCTTCTTGGGCGGCTTCATGACCTCCATGAGCGCGCCGTCGATCCGGTAGCGCACCCGCAGGTCATGCTCGAAGCACTCGAAGTGGATGTCGGAGGCGCCGCGCTTCACCGCGTCGGTCAGGATCGCGTTGATCAGCTTCACGACCGGCGCATCGTCGACCGCGGCGGCGAGCGCCGCCGCCGACATCTCCTCCTTCTCCTCGGCCACGACCTCGACGTCGGCCTCGGACTCCATCCCCTCGATCTCGTCGAGCAGCGCGGACATCTGCGTGTCCTGCGACTCGTAGAGCTTCTCGATCACGTTGCGGAGCGTGAACTCGCCCGCGATCACGGGGAAGATGTCGTACCGCGTGATGAACTTGAGGTCCTCGATCACGCCGAGGTTCGACGGGTCGGCCATGGCGACCGTGAGCGTGCGGCCGTCGCGCTTGAGCGGGAGCACGAGGTGCTTCGTCGCGAGATCGGCCGGCACGAGCTTCACGATCTTGGGGTCGACCTCGAACTTGGAGAGGTCGACGGCCGGCATCTTGAACTGGCGCGCCAGACAGCGCGTGAGCTCGTTCTCCTGGATGAACCCGAGCTTCACGAGGTTGTAGCCCACGCGCGTCCCGTTCTGGCGCTGTTCGTCAAGCGCCTTCTGGAGCTGCTCGCGCGAGATCAACCCCTCCTTGAGGAGGAGATCCCCGATCCGTTCGCTGCCGGCGGTCGCTGCGGAGGCCATGGAGTCAGTTCGAGACGTTGCGCGACTTCCCCGGTCGGCCGCTGGGCCGACCCGGGGTGGGAGTGCGGTGAAGGTGCCCGTCGGAGTGCGACGGTGTCAAGGACTACTGACGCGCGTCGCCGGCGGGACCTCCGTCTCGCTAGGACGAGGGGAAAGGGAAAACGTGACATGTGGCGCGAGCCGCGCCGAGAGCGCCGGGCCGATGCCCTTCACGCGCTCCAACGCGCGCAGCGAACCGAACGGGCCGCGCTGCTCGCGATCGGCGACGATGCGGCCGGCGAGCGCGGGTCCGATCCCCGGCAGCCGGTCGAGCTCCGAGGCGTCGGCGCGGTCGACGTCGACCGGTGCGGTCAGGCCGGACGCTCCGGCCGGCGGGTGGGCCGGTCGCGCCTCGGTGCGGGCCCCTTCGCGTGGGCCCGCAGTCGCTGCCGCAGTCGCCGACGCGGGTCCCACCGCGGGTGCCACCGCGGGTGCCACCGCAGGTGACACAGCAGCTGACAACGCAGGTGACACCGCAGTTGACACCTTGGGCGCCCGCGGCCGCCGCACCCCGCTCGGTCGGCGGGCGCCTCCCGCGACGACGGCGGAATCCACGGCCGCGATCTGCAGCGCGAGCGCGGTACGGTCGGAGGTCTCGCGGCTCGACGGTGCGAGCGAGCGGCAGCCGCGCACGCCCACGCCCAGCGCCGCCACAGCGGCGACGAAGAGGAGTGCTTGTCGTTCCGCGGGTGTGGGCACGAGGAGAGCCTACGCCCTGGTGACCGCGCCGGCATCACCTGTTCACCGCCGCCCCAACCGTTCGATCGCCGGAAGGAGTGACGAGAGTCAATGCGGCAGGACTATGCTGATCTTGTTACGTTGCTGTCTTTCTACTGTCTATATAATACTCAAAAATCACGAATGACGGTGATGGCGACGGCCCCGACGATCCCCAGGGTGCTCGTGACGACCTTGTCCGGTGTGTCCCCTGTCATGTGGTGCCACGGGTAGTCGAGGTCGATCACATCGATCACCCGCAGGCCGGCGGCATTGAGCGGAACATGATCGTCCGTGATCGCGAGCCCCTCGCGATTGCTGAAGACGGAACCATGTCCCAGTCGTTGCGCCGTCGTCCACACGCGCTGCACCACCTCGGGCGCCGCCTGCACGGAATACGCCTCCTGTTCGAAGACGGGATCGGCGTCACCGACCATGTCCCAGAGCACGCCGAGCATCGGCTGATAGCCGGGCTCGGGAAGATGCTCGGCGAAGTACTTCGCCCCGATCAGCACATCGGTGCCGGTGTCGAAACTCCCGTAGTCCTCGCCGTCCACGAAGAGCAGGTCCACTCCCACCGTCGGCGGGACCTTCTTGAGCGCATCGGCGACACCGAACAGGATCGCCACGCCGGAGCCGCCGTCGTTCGCCCCCGGCACCGGCCGGGCCGCCAAGACCGGATCCGTCTCCTTGTCCGAGCGCGGGCGCGTGTCCCAGTGCGCCAGGTAGAGGACGCGCTTCGGGTCCGTCGGCCGGAACCGCGCGAGGACGTTGCGCATCGGGAGGCGCTTCCCGTCGGACGAGGTGTGGGTCCACTCCTGCACGATCACGGTGTCGGCGCGCCGCCGCATCTCGGCGATGAGCCAGTCGCCCATCGCCTTGTGCGCCGGCGTGCCCGGGACCCGCGGGCCGAACGCGACCTGCTTCTCCACGTATCCGTGCGCGGCGACGGCGTCGAACTCGCTGATGGCCGCGACGGCCGTCCCATCGCGCGCCGCCGCGTCGGCGCCGCCGCAGGCGAAGGTGGCAGCGGCGAGCGCCGAGGCGAGCGGGCGGAGCGTGGCCCAGCGGAGCGGAGTCGTGGTCACGGAACCTCGTGGGGCGTGGCCGCACGAACCGGTCGCGGCGGGGTACACTTGGGCACGGCGTGGGGCGCGGCGTGGGGCGCGGCCTTGCCCCGCGCGGCACGTGAAGTGGAATATACGAGATTGCCCCACGGCAGCGCCCCGTTCGCCCCCCGCACCGGTCCGGCGTGAAGATCGTCGCTCGCTACATCCTCCGCGAACACCTCGGCCCGCTGGTCTTCGCGCTCTCCGCGCTGACCTCGCTGATGCTGCTCAACTTCGTCGCCAAGCGATTCGGCGACCTCGTGGGCAAGGGACTGCCGTGGACGGTGATCGCCGAGTTCATGATGCTCTCGATCCCGTTCACCGTCGCGATGACGCTGCCCATGGCCGTGCTCGTCGCGACCCTGCACGCCTTCTCGCGGTTCGCGTCGGAGAACGAGATCACGGCCTTCAAGGCGAGCGGGGTGAGCATGCAACTCCTCGTCCGCCCCGTGATCCTCGCGTCGGTGGTGCTGACGTTGTTCATGGTCTGGTTCAACGACCAGGTGCTGCCGCGCGCGAACCACCGGCTCGCCACGCTGCAGTCCGACATCGCCCGGGTGAAACCGACGCTCGCGCTGCAGGAGCAGGTGATCAACGAGGTGGTCCCGCGGCAGCTCTTCCTGCGCGCCGGCCGGATCGAGTCGGGCAGCAACCAGATGCGCGACGTCACCATCTACGACCTCGGCGATCCCTCGCGCCGTCGCACCATCGTCGCCGACAGCGGCATCCTCGCCTTCACCGCGTCGGGCGAGGACCTGCTGCTGACGCTCCAGTCGGGTTCGACCACCGAGGTCTCGTCCGAGGAACCGGACCGATTGCAGCGCAGCTTCTTCCGCGAGGACGTCTACAAGGTGCGCGGCGTCGCGGTGCGGCTCGACCGCCAGGAGGACCGGACGGCCTACAAGTCCGATCGCGAGCTGAGCGTCTGCGAGCTACAGGCGCGGGTGACGGAGGCCGCGGTGCAGCGCGACAGTGCCTGGGCGCGCCTCCATCGCGCCGCCGGGGACTCGACGAAGGCGGAGCGCGCCCCCTCGGTGCCGGGGGGCGCGGGTGTCCTCTACTGTCGCGCCACGGCCTTCGTGAGTGGGCTCCTGAAGCCGAAGGAGGCGCAGGCGGCGCCGGTCGCGGGGGCCGGTGGCCCCACGCCACCAGCCACCGAGGCCACCGTGGCCACCGTGGCCACCGCGGTCACCGCGGTCCCTGCCCCGCAGGACAACGGCGCCGCCGAGCTCGTCACCTCCGGGATGCGGCTCGAGCTCGAGATCGCGCAGCACGCGATCGACCAGTTCCGGGTGGAGATCGAGAAGAAGTTCGCGATCGCCACGGCCTGCATCGTCTTCGTGCTGCTCGGGGCCCCGATCGCGCTGCGCTTCCCGCGCGGCGGCGTGGGGCTCACGATCGGCGTGAGCCTCGGCGTCTTCGGCATCTATTACGTCGGGCTGCTCGGTGGCGAGGCGCTCGCCGACCGGGCGCTCGTGGACCCGGGCATCGCCATGTGGGCGACGAACATCCTGCTCGGCCTCGTGGGCGTGGTCCTCACGGCGCGCCTGGGGAGCGAGGGCTCGACGTCGCGCGGGAGCGAAACCTCGGAGTGGTGGGGCCGGTTCCTCGAGCGCTTCCGCCGTCGGAAGGCCGCGTGAGGCGGCGCCTGCTGCACCCGCTCGACCGGTACGTCTTCTTCGAGTTCCTGAAGGTGATGCTGGCCACGGCGTTCGGCTTCCCGCTGCTGGTGATCGTCATCGACATCAGCGAGAAGCTCGACTCGTACCTCACGCGCCAGCTGCCGATGCGCGACATCGCGCTGGCGTACGTGTACGGCGTGCCCGACACGATGTTCCTCGTCCTGCCGGCGGCGGTCCTCTTCGCGACGGTCTTCACGATCGGCGGCTTCACCCGGCACAGCGAGATCACCGCGGCGAAGGCGTCGGGGATCAGCTTCCACCGGTTCATCCGGCCGATCGCGCTCGGGGCGCTCGCGGCGACCGGCGCGGGCCTCCTGCTCGCCGAGGCGCTGCCGCCGCTCAACGCGCGCCGGCTGGAGCTGCTGCAGGAGAAGGTGTTCCGCAACACCGACAAGCGGGCCAACTTCGCCTACGCGTCCGAGACCGGGCGCGTCTACAAGATCGGGTTCGCCGACGTGCGCGAGTCGCGGATCGAGTCGGTCGAGATCGAGCGCCCGGGCACGGGTCCGGAGTACCCGAGCTACGTGATCGCCGTGAAGAACGGGTCGTGGGACGCCGCGCACGGCTGGCTCCTGAAGGAGGGCGTGATGCACATCCTCCCCGACTCGATGTCCAACGTGACGGTGCGGTTCGACTCGCTGCGGGACGCGCGCCTGACCGAGGCGCCGGCGAGCCTGATGGCGAATCCCAAGGCGCCCGAGGAGATGGGCTACCGGGACCTCGGGCGGTTCATCGAGGCCATGGAACGCTCGGGCACGAACGTGAACAAGCTGCGGACCCAGCGGATGCTCAAACTCGCGATCCCGGCCACCTGCTTCATCATCATGCTGATCGGGGCCCCGCTGGCGACGAGCACCCAGCGCGGCGGAACGGCCTACGGGATCGCGATCAGCCTCGCGACCACGGTTATATTCCTGATGCTCCTGCAACTGTCGCAGGCGATCGGCGCGGGCGGGCTGATCCTCCCCGAGCTGGCGGCCTGGATACCGGGGGCGATCTTCGCGGTGATCGGATCGATCCTTCTCTACAAGGTCCGGACCTAGCGTGTCGTCTCGTCCCACATCGTCGTTCCCGGTCGTCCAACGCGAGAGCCTCAAGTTCTTCCGCTACATGGGGCGGGAGGCGCAGGGGTTCTTCGGCGGCGTCGGGGGGCGCGTGTTCTTCGTGCGCGACATCGCCCGCGCGTTCCGCGAGGTCCCGACCTGGCGCCGCCAGGTGTTCCACCAGATGCGGGCGATCGGCGTGGACTCGCTGCCGCTGGCCCTGATGGTGGCGGCCTTCATCGGCGGCGTGATCGCGATCCAGATCCGGTACCAGCTCTTCCCCGGCATCGCCCTCTCGATCGTCGGGCTCTCGACGCGCCAGATCGTGATCCTCGAGACGGGACCGCTGCTCACGGGGCTCGTGCTCGCGGGGCGGGTGGGCGCGAAGATGACGGCCGAGATCGCGACGATGCGCGTGACGGAGCAGATCGACGCGCTCGAGACGCTCTCGTTCGACCCCGTGGCCTACCTGGTGGTCCCGCGCCTCGTCGCGGCCGTTCTCATGTTGCCGATCCTGACGGTCTTCGCCGACGTGATCGGTGTGCTCTCGGGGATGATGGCCGCGGTGACGGTCGCCGACGTGCAGTACGCCCAGTTCGTGGAGGGCGTGCGGCTCGGCTACGACCAGTTCCAGGTGACGTACAGTCTGATCAAGGCGACGCTGTTCGGGGCGGCGATCGCCTTCCTGTGCACGTATGAGGGCTACACCACCTTTGGCGGCGCGGAGGGCGTGGGCAAGAGCACGGCGAAGGCGGTCGTGATCTCGTCGATCGCCATCCTGATCCTCGACGCGACGACCGCCGTCCTCCTCGCCCCTTATCTTCAAGGATGAAGCGACGCGACGAAGTTCTCGTGGGCATCGTGACCACCGTGGCCCTCGGCCTCGCGGTGGTGGGTTCGATGTACCTCGCCCGAGGCGGCCTGCTGCCCGGGTACAAGATGTATTCGCAGTTCGACTGGGGCTCGGGCCTGCGCCAGGGTCAGCCGGTGATGCTCTCGGGCGTCTCGGTGGGCTACGTCGACGCGGTGGACATCAACCGCAGCGGCAAGCTCCTCGTCACGATGCGGATCTACAAGAAGTACAAGGTCCCGCACGGCACCACCTCCAAGGTGGCGCCCAACGGCGTCTTCGGCGACATGATGGTCGCGATGACGCCCACGATCCCGACCGACGAGTACTACGCCGCCGGGGACACCGTGCCGGCCGGCGCCGCCATGGTGGGGATCGGCGAGGTGCTGACCAAGGTCGACTCGATCAGCCAGGACGTCCAGGCGCTGACCAAGGCGCTGCGCGGCGAGTTGGTCGACCGCGGCGGCCTCGCGGATGTGCGCCGCACGGTGGCGACGGCCAATGCGCTGATCGCGAGCCTCGGCGCGATCGCGGAACAGCAGTCGGCCGAGCTGACACGCACGCAGCAGTCGATCCAGCGGCTCGCCAGTGCGGTGGATCCGTCGCAGGTGGACTCGACGCTCCGCGGACTGAGCGACGTGGCCCGCAACGTGAATCAGCTCACGACCGACCTCCGCGGCACGACCACGCAGCTCAACGCGGTCCTGGGCAAGCTCGAGGGAAACCAGGGGTCGGCGGGCCTCCTTCTGAATGACCCCGGCATCTACCGTGACGTGCGCGGGCTGTTGCAGCGGCTCGATTCGCTGACCACCGACTTCCAGAAGAACCCCCGGAAGTACATCAAGCTCTCGGTGTTCTGAGCCCGGGGTGAGAATCCAGAGGCACCGAAGCCCTCCGCGCGGTACGCGCGGAGGGCTTCGTCGTGCGACCGGCGCCCGGGTCCGGGACGCGGCGAGTGACAGGGGGAGACGCGCGCCGTGCCGGCCGCAGGCGAGTCGCTCCCTTGGCTCGGCCACGGCCAAGACACGAGGGCCCGGAGCGCGATGCGCTCCGGGCCCTCGTGAACGGACGCTGCCGCACGCCCTACGAGCGGTGCATCAGTTGAACGTGTACCGCGCGCCCAGCTGCAGGCGCCAGACGTCGCTCGTGAAGGTGTTGCGCTGGAAGGACCGCGAGATCAGCTCGGTGCCGATGTTGCGCACACGATAGACCGGGGCGCCGGCGCCGTCCACGCCGGCCGGCACGAGCGGCGAGCCGGAGACGAAGCTGTAACCGCGGCCCCAATCGGAGTTGAACATGTTCGTGAAGTTCAGGATGTCGAGGCGGAACTGCAGCTTGTTCGGCTTGCCCCCGACGGTCTGGATGATGTCCTGCGTGACGCTCACGTCCATGCGGGTGAGGATCGGGAAGAGGATGGCGCCCCGTTCCACGTACCCGCCCCGGTGATTGCGGAGGTAGCGATCCTGCTGGATGAACTTCTCGAAGGCGGCCACCTGCTGCGCGACCGTGAAGGTCGTGCCGGACGCCACGAACTGCTGGAAGTTCATCTCCGAGGTGTTCTTCGGGATGTAGATGAGGTCGTTCCCCGTCCCGCCGTCGCCATTCATGTCGCCGCCGTACGTGTAGCTGCCGTTGCCGCCGGTCCGGCTCTCGAGGAAGACCGAGATACCGGTCGGTCCGTAGGGAAGGATCTTGCGGGTGTAGGAGACGGCGGTGAAGAAGCGGTGACCGAGCGTGGTGCCGGAGTATCCTACGCCGGGGTTGTTCGGGTCGCCGGGGTGCTGGTTGCTGGTGAATGAGCCCGACGCGATGGAGCCGGCGTCGACGGTGTTGCGCGAGGAGCCGTAGCTGTAGGCGGCCTTGGCGAAGAGGCCGTTGGAGAACGCCTTCTCGAGCGAGCCGGCGAGGTTCCACTGATTGCCGACGTTCTGGTTCTTGAGGACGACCGCCGCGCTGATGTTGCAGTTGAGGCGCTGCTGCACGCCGCTCACCGTCGGGCAGTCATCCACGAACCAGCGCGGGCGCTTGTCCGGACCGGCGAAGATCCCGTCGGCCTGCGAGAGATTCGCATCGATGTAGTAGACGCCGTTCACGTCCTGACCCAGCAGCCACTCGACCGTGCCGATCAGCCCCCCGGGGAGCTTGCGGTCGACGGCGATGTTCGTGCGCCAGAGCTGGGGGAACTTGAAGTTCGGATCGGTGAAGTTGAGTTCGTACGACGAGGCCGGCGCGCCGGTGACCGTGGTCGGCTTGTAGTGGTTCGGATCGGGATGGAACGGCCGGCTGCTGATGTTGTCGAGCTGCTCGAAGCCGGTGAGCACGCCGTTGTTGCCGATCTGGTTGGAGATCCAGACGTAGGCCGGGCGCCCGGTGAAGATGCCGGTGCCGCCGCGGATCTGGGTGACTCCGTCGCCCTTCACGTCCCAGTTGATGCCGAGCCTGGGCGAGAAGAGGAGCTTCGCGTCCGGGAGCTTCGCCGTCGAGTACTGGACCGTGGCGCCGGTCTCGTCACGGAAGTTCATCGCGTCGGCCTGGGCGTTCGCGAAGCCCGTGTTGCCGAAGCTCGGCGACTCGACGCGGAGACCGAACGTCACCTTCAGGTCCTCGGTCGCGCGCCATTCGTCCTGCGCGTAGATGCCCGCGAAGGTGACCTCGAGCGGCTGGATCGGCTTGACCTGGCCGGGGATGTTGTTCCAGCGGACCTGGAAGCGGCGGAGCGAGAGCGGCTGGCCGATCTGGGCCGGCGTCGCGCCCGGGTGCCCGACCGGCACGATCGGGCTGACGGTGCGGTTGGGGTTCGCCAGGAAGTCGTTCGCGTCGAGGTAGAAGTCGGCGAGCGAGTTGTAGACGTAGGCGCTCTGCGAGCCGGGGAAGAAGACGTTCTCCGACTTGTACTTCTCCGCGCTCACGCCGAAGGTGAGATCGTGGTTGTTGCCGTAGATCGTGAAGTTGTTCTGGAACTGGAAGCTCTTGTAGCGGAGCTCGTTGTTCGGCGTGAACGGCTCGAACCCGAACGTGGTGTACACCGAGGCGGCGTTGAGCACGTCGACCATCGGGAAGATCGATCCGCGCGAGTCACGGCTCTCGTCGTTGTCCGTGTACCCGATGATCATGTTGTTGGCCATGTTCGACCCGATGATCGCGTTCCACTCGCCGACGTACGAGTTGATGTTCTCGAGGATCTGGTAGTTCGAGTTCTGGAAGTTCAGGCCCAGCGAGCTGCTGCGCCGGGAGCCGAAGCCGAGCGAGGACGAGTTGGAGAGCAACACGTCCGTCTTGGAGTCGAGCTTGGTGTAGCGGAAGGTGAACTTGTTGCGGTCGCTGAGGGCGTAGTCGATCTTCGCCGTCAGGCGCATCGACGGGACCTCGTGCGTGTAATCCTGGTACGGGCCGGTCGCGTAGCCGAAGTTCGTCTGGAGGTAGGTGCTGAGCGCGTCGAGGTCGCTCTTGAGCACGCGGGTGGTGGTGCCCGCGACCGTCTGCGTCCCGGTGTTCGCCGTGAAGGTCGTCCCCGGCTCCTTCAGGCCGTCGGTCTCGTACGACACGAAGAAGAAGAGCTTGTTCGAGAGGATCGGGCCGCCGAGGCGGAAGCCGATCTGGCTGAAGTCGAAGGTGCCCGGATTGAACTTCTGGCCACCGACGCGGGTGCCGACCATGCTCTGGTCGCGCATCAGGTAGTAGAGCGAGCCCGAGAACTCGTTCGTGCCGGACTTGGTCACCGTGTTCACGGCGGCGCCGACGAAGTTGCCCTGGCGGACGTCGAAGGGCGCGATGTTGACCTGGATCGCCTCGATCGCGTCGAGCGAGATCGGGGCGACGCCGGTGCGGTCACCGGGCTGGCCGGCGAGGCCGAACGAGTTGTTGAAGTAGGCGCCGTCGACCGTGATGTTGTTGAGGCGGTTGTCCACGCCGGCGAAGGACGAGCCGCTCGCCTGCGGGGTGAGGCGCGTGAAGTCGTCGATGCGCCGCGAGATGGTCGGCAGCTGCTCGAGCGCGGCCTGCGGCACGGTCGTGGAGGCCCCGGTGCGCGTCGTGCTGATCTGGCCGCCGGTCGAGGTGACCGTCACCGCGCCCAGCGTGGTCGCGATCGCACCCATCTTGAAGTTGACGTCGGTCGCGGTGCCCAGCGTGACGATCAGGCCGTCCTTCGACTGGGGCGCCATGCCGATCCGCGTCGCCTCGACGGTGTACGGGCCGCCGACGCGCAGGCCGGGGAGCGTCCATCGCCCGTCCGAGGTCGTCGTCGTCCGGTACTCCGTGCCCGAGGGCCGGTGCGTGGCCTTGACCCGCGCGCCTGCGAGCGGGATGCCGGTGGAGTCGGTCACGGAGCCGCGCATGGAGCCGGTCGTGACCTGCGCCGACGCATCCGTCGAGCAAAGGGACCCGGCCGCAACGAGCGCCGCGAACAGGGTCAGTGTGCGAAGACTACGGAACATGTGGTGTCCTCTCTTGCCGTTAAGTTCGACCTTCTTTCCGCGCGAGATAATGTAGTGCAAATCCGGGCCCCGCGTCCAAGGCGGGACCCCCAGCCGGCCCCGCGAGACGAGACCGTTACCGACCGAGCCGCCCGGCGCCCCGCGTCACCCCTTGCGGAGGGAGGCGCGTCCCGGTCGGCCGACCGTGAGATAGTACAGCGGCACGCCGAGGAGACAGACGCCGAACACCCCGATCGTCTGCCACCGGCTCGACTCCTGCACCAAGGCGTTCCCGAGCAGGTAGAGCACCGCGAACATGAAGAGTAGCGGGACGAACGGATAGAGCGGCACCCGGAAGCTCGGCTGGTACTCCGGCCGGCCGCGCAGACGGAAGATCGCCGCCACCGCCAGCAGGTAGAAGGGCAGGAAGGCCGTCACGAACGCGTCGGCCAGCTGCTCGAAGCTGCGCAGCAGCACGAAGCTCGCGCCGAGGAAGGCGGTGAGCGTGACCGCCACCCAGGGCGTGCCGAAGCGCGGGTGGACCGCCGCCACGCCCTTGAACAGGAGCCCGTCGGCCGCCATCGCGAAGAAGACGCGAGGGCTGGTGAGCAGGACCGTGTTGAGCGTCCCGAAGGTGGAGATCATCACCGTGACCGAGACGAAGGCCACGCCCCCGGCGCCGATCACCTTCTGGGCGACGTCGGCCGCCACGAGCTTCGAGACGCGGATCTCCTCGATCGGGAGCACGGCGAGGTAGGCGAGGTTCGCCAGCATGTAGATGGCGATCACCAGGAGCGTCCCGCCGATCAGCGCCCGCGGCAGGTTCCGCTGCGGGTCCTTCACCTCGCCGCCGTTGTACGAGAGGTCGGCCCAGCCGTCGAAGGCCCAGAGCGTGCTGACGAGCGCGAGACCGAACGCCGGGAGCGTGAAGCTCCCGGGGGGCATCGCCGGGGTGTAGTGGCCCCCCGTCTCCGGGAGGCCGAGCGCGAAGGCGACGACGATGATGAAGAGCAGCGCGCCGTATTTCGCGATCACGGTGAGGTTCGTGAACGTCGACCCGACGCGCACACCGACGACGTTGAAAATGCCCGTGAGCAGGATCGCGCCGGCGGCGATGAACCGCACGGTCATGGCCTGCTCCGGCGACGCCGGCGCCCCGTTCTTCACCCGCCAGAAGTACTCGGCGAAGGTGATCGCGATCGCCCCGAGCGAGGCCGCGCGGATCATCACCAGCTGGCTCCAGCCGAAGACGAAGGCCGGGACCTTGCCCCACCCCTGCCGCAGGAAGACGTAGATGCCCCCGGTCTGCGGGAGCGCGCTCGCGACCTCGGCGAGCGTGAGGGCACCGCAGATCGCGAAGACGCCGCCGGCGAGCCACACCATGAGCATCGGGAGCGGGCCGGGGAGCTTGTCGGCGATGCCGGCCGGGGAGCGGAAGATCCCCGAGCCGATCGTGGAGCCGATCACCACGGCGATGCCGCTCCAGAGTCCGATCTTGCGTTCGAGGCCCTGCTGGGGGGTCGCAGTCATCCGGCGAAACTACGCCACGGGCCTCCCTCCGGCGAGGGGCACCGGCGATTATTCACCCATGTCCGCACCGCTCGTCGCCGCCCTCTTCTGGACCGCCGTCGTGGCCGTCGTCGTCGCCCAGGTCATGATCCTGCGCTCGACCAGCCGCGTCCTGCGCGCCGTCGCGCCCGCCCGCCCCGCGCTGGAGTGGGGTTTCGCGATCCTTCCCGCGCTCGTGCTCGTCCTCGTCCTCGTGCTCTCGTGGCGGGCGACGATGCGGCCGCCGAACGTCGAGTTCGAGCTCAAGCCCGCCGCCGGCGAGGTGCGCCTGTGAGTGCCCTGACCCCGGGGGCGGCCGGAGCGGCGCCGACGGCGGCGTCGCCGGTGGCTGCCCCGCCGGAGCGCACGCTCCTCCAGGACTTCATCTCGCTCACGAAGCCGCGCATCATCTCGCTCCTGCTGGTGACCACGGCCGCGCCGATGTACGTCGCCGGCAGCCCCACTTTGAGCACCCTGCTCCTGGTGATGCTCGGGGGGTACCTCATGGCCGGCGGAGCGAACGCGGTGAACATGTACCACGACCGCGACATCGACGACGTCATGGCGCGCACGAAGCTGCGTCCGATCCCGAGCGGCCGCATGGACGCCCGCGTCGTGCTCGCGTTCGGCGTGGGGATCGCGACCGCCGCCACCTGGATGCTCGCGACCTTCGTGAACGTCCTCACCGGCGCGCTCGCGCTCGCCGGCTTCTACTTCTACGTCTTCATCTACACCCGCTGGCTCAAGCGCAGCTCGCCGCAGAACATCGTGATCGGGGGCGCGGCCGGCGCCTTCCCTCCCCTCGTGGGATGGGCGGCCGTGACCGGCACGCTCGACCTCACGGCCTTCTTCCTCTTCCTGATCATCTTCTACTGGACGCCGCCGCACTTCTGGGCGCTCGCGCTCAACAAGCAGCGCGACTACGGCAACGCCAAGGTCCCCATGGCGCCGCTCGTCTGGGGGGAGCGCGAGACGATCGAGCAGATGTGGTGGTACTCGATCCTGCTCGTCGCGCTCACGGTGCTCCCGGTCGCCTTCGGCGCGTTCGGCGCGACGTACCTCGTGCTGGCGCTCGTGCTCGGCGGGATCCTGCTCCACGGCGTCTGGCGCGTGCGCACCGCCGCGGACTTCGTGAAGCCGGCGTGGTGGGTCTACGGCTACTCGCTCCTCTACCTCGCGCTGATCTTCGTCGCGATGGTCGTCGACCGGCACCTGCCCGCCGCGCTGGGCTTCTAGCGGCGCGCGGGCGTTCGGGCCCGCGCGCCGCTAGAGGATCACGAGGTCGTGCTGGATCCCGGCCGGGGTGATCACCAACGCGCCGTCGGCGTCGACATACCCGTTGACCTCGGTGCGCATGCCGATCTCCCCCGCGATGTAGATGCCGGGCTCGATCGAGAAGCCGACCCCGGGCACGAGCAGGCGGGTCTCGCGGGTCTCGAGGTTGTCGATGTTCGGGCCCATGCCGTGCAGTCCGCGGGCGTCGATGCTGTGGCCGGTGCGATGCGTGAAGTACTCCCCGAAGCCCCTCGCCTCGATCACCGCGCGCGCCGCATCATCCGCCTCGCCGCCGCGCACGGGCTCCCCGGCGGCGAGCTTGCGCCGCAGCAGCGCGATCGCGGCGTCCCGCGCATCGCGGATCGCCGACCAGACCTCCAGGGCCCGTGCCGTCGGCGTACCGATGCTCGCCATCCAGGTCTGGTCGGCCCACATCCCCGCGCCCCCCTTGTCGGTGGCGAAGAGGTCGATCAGCACCACGTCACCCTCGCGGAAGGCACGTGGTGCCGGCGCCGACGGCTCGTAGTGCGGGCTCGCCGCGTTCTCGGTCGCGGCGATGATGGGACCATGGTCGGATTCCATGCCATGCCGGCCGAATCCCTCCTGCAGCCAGGCCTGCACCTCGTGCTCGTGCAGCGGCGACGTGCCACGCGCCGCCGCGCCGATCCGCTGGAACGCCTCGAGCGCGAGCGCGCGGAGCGCCTCGGCGTTGCGGTGATGAGCGGCGATCTCGGCCGCGCTCCACCGGGCGAAGAAGCGCGAGACGAGTTCGGCACTCGTGACCACCTCGGCGCCGCTCGCGCGCACGAGTTCGAGCACACCGGCCGGCACGCGATCGACGACCGGCACCGCGTCACCGGGCGAGTACTCCATGGCCACGCGCTTGCCGCCCACGAGCCTCGGCAGGGCCTCCTCGAGCACGCGCCACGAGACGTAGACGATCTTCTCCCATTCGGCCGGCCAGTCGACCCACGGGGCCTGTTCGATCGCGTGGGTGATGGCGACCGGGTTCCCCTCGGTGGGGATCCACGCGAAGATCCGGCGGGTCACGAAGCCGTGCATGCCGAGCAACGAACCGGCGACGGGATTGAGTCCGCGGAAGTCGTAGAGGAGCCAGCCGTCGAGTCCGGCGTCGGCCAGTGCCGACTGCAGTGCGGGGAGCGTCTTCGGGGTGAGCATGGGGCCTCGCAGGGTTACCGGATGGACCGCCACTCGGCGCGCCATTCGCACGTGCCTTCGCCGCGGGTCGCGCACCGCACATGCTCCACGGCGCCGACGCCGCCGACGAGCAGTTGCATGATCTCGCGCAGGATCGACTCGTAGAAGGCGCACCCGGCCTGGCGCGGTGCGGCGTCGCGCGTAGGGGAATCGCGGACCTCGAGCAGGATCGTCGCGCCGACGCGCCGGAGCGAACCGCCGAGGAATCGGTGGCCGATGCGCCGCACGTGCCCGAGCGCGAGCGGGCGCGAGAGCATCGTGGGGAGCGAACGGATGAGCGAACGGCTGGGCGCGCTGATGCGGGCGTACGTCTGCCGCGCCAGCATGCGCCCCGCCTCGCGGAAGACGGCCTCGGCGTCCGGACGTCGCCCGATGAGCTTCGCGATCCCGGCCGCTTCGTCGAATGGCAGTCGCTGCCCACGCTTGACCGCGTCGTTGTAGCGGCGGATCTGCGCGAGCACCGTGTCGCTCAACCCGAGGCGCTTGGTCCGCAGTTCATCCACGAACTCCGCCTCGAGGTCGCCGTCGGGCATGTCGACGGAACGAACGGCCTCGAGCAGGACGAGGGGAACCAGCGGATCGACGGTCACGGACATTCGAAAGGGGAGGAAGTGGGACCGCGGCGGAAGCTAATCGCGCGCGAACCCCCACGCACGGCACTTTCCCGGTCGCGTGCGCGTTGAGGCGCCAGATGTCGCACCGCTTGCACTCACCGCTCCAGATTGCCAGAATCCCGTTCCTCCCATGGCCGTCCCGATCTCCCACCCCTTCGCCGGCCCCGACTGCACCGGTTGGCACCAGACGCTCGACGCGCTGGTCGACGGTGAAGCCGGCTCCCTCTGCTCGGCGCGCGCCGAAGCGCACGCCGCCGAGTGCCCGGCGTGCGCCCGACGGTTGGCCGCGGCGCATGCGTACAAGCGCGCGCTGCGTCGCGCGGGCGATGCCGAACGGGCGCCGATCGAGCTCCGTGAGTCGGTCATGGCGTCCCTGCGCGGAGTGCGCCGATCGCGGACGCCCTGATCGTCCGCGCGCTGCTCGGCGCGCTCGTCGCCGGCGGCGTGGCGATCACCGGCCGGCGCGCGGGGAGCCTCTCGTCGCGCGGCCACTGGGCCGCCTTCGTGATGGGGACACTCGTCGTCACGGCGGGGTGGGAGTGGGGAGTGCTGCTCATCGCGTACTTCGTGGCCACGTCGATGCTGACGCGGCTGGGGCACGCCCGGAAGGAGGCGCGCACCGCATCGATGCTGCCGGTGCAGCGGGAGCGGAATGCGCTGCAGGTCGGTGCGAACGGCGGGGTCTTCACCGCCCTGATCCTCCTTGGCGAGATCACCGGCGACGCCCGCCTCTCGGTCGCCGGATTGGGCGCACTCGCGGCCGCGGCGGCCGACACGTGGGCCACCGAGATCGGGACACTGTGGGGCGGTTCGCCCCGGTCGATCCTCTCCGGCCGGGCCGTCCCCGTGGGAACGTCCGGCGGCATCACGGCGATCGGATCGACGGCGGGCGTCCTGGCCGCCGCACTGGTGGCCCTCGCGGCACACCTGATCCTCCGGCCCGAGGGGCAGGGCGCCGCCTCACCGGCCTTCGCGGTCCTCCTCGGTGGCATCGGCGGCAGCGTCGGTGATAGCGTGCTCGGTGCCACACTGCAGTCGAAACGGTGGTGCGAGCAGTGCCGTACGTGGACCGAACGCAGGGTCCACACCTGTGAGTATCGTACTCGTCATGCCGTGGGCCTGCGCTGGATGACCAACGACGCCGTCAATCTCCTCGCGACCGTCCTCGGCGCCGTCCTCGCGTTCCTCACGACGGTCCCTCTCGCCCCTCGCTGATGCCACTCGACACCTCGGCCTTCCGCGCCTCTCTCTCCCGTTTCGCGTCGGGCGTGACGGTGCTCACGACCCGGTCGGCGGACGGCCGTGACCTCGGGATGACCGCGACCGCATTCAGTTCGCTTTCGCTCGACCCGCCGCTGGTGCTCGTGTGCATCGATCGCGCCGCGTCGATCGCACCGGCGCTCGAAGGACTCACGCACCTCGCCGTGCATGTGCTCGGGGCCGATCAGGAGGCGATCTCGCGACAGTTCGCGGTGAAGGAGGGCGACCGGTTCGCGGGCCTCGCGCTCACGCGCGGCGCCGGGGACGTCCCCTTGCTTCCCGGTGCGCTGGTGCGCCTCGAGTGCCGGATCGCCGAGCGGCATCCGGGAGGCGATCACGTGATCCTCGTCGCCGAGGTCCTCGCGGCCGAGGTCGCGGAAGGCGAACCGTTGCTCTATTTCCGCGGTCGCTACGCGAGACTCGCGCCGTGAGTCTCGAACTCGAACGGGAGCAGGCGGTGCAGGCCCTCTGCGCACACTACGCGCAGGACCATCTCTCCACCGGTGAGCTGGAGGCGAGATTCGACCGGGTCTACAAGTCGACCTCGCAGGCGCAGCTCGTGACGGTGCTGGAGGGATTGCCGAGCCTCGCGCGCGGTTCCGTGGCACCGGCGCCGATGTACCACATCGCGCCGGGCACGGGAACGCTGCCGTCGAACGAGAAGCGCTACCTCGCCGTCTTCTCCGAGGTGAAGAAGGAGGGGGCGTGGACCCCCACGCCGAACATCGCCGCGAAGGCCGTCTTCGGGAGCATCCTGCTCGACCTGCGCGACGCCGACCTGCCGCCGGAGGGGCTCATGATCGACGTGGATGTGATCTTCGGCGAGGCCACGGTGCTGCTGCCACCCGGGGTCGGTGCCGACGTGGAGTGCTCGGCGATCATGGGCGCGGTGGAGGACAAGGCGCAGCGCGCGCTCCCCGGGGCACCGGTGGTCCGCGTGCGCGGCGGCACGGTCTTCGGGCAGATCACCGTGAAGACCAAGCTGCCCAAGCCGGCGCGACTGGAGAGCTGGCGCAAGCAGCTCCGCGGGTTCCTCGGCTCCGGCTCCACCGAGCCGGGCGAGTAGTCAGGGCCAGCGGTCCCGGCGCGCCGACGCCGCGACGCGTCGTCGCCCTACGGACCCTGCGAGAGATACCGGTCCGCGTAGCGCACGATGCTCTCCTCGATCACGCGCATCGCGACGTCGCTCTTCTCCCACCCGATGATCTCCACGCGCTTCCCCTCGAGGTCCTTGTAGATCGCGAAGAAGTGCTCGACCTCGCGGAGATAGTGCTGGGGGAGGTCGGCGATGTCGAAGTACTCTCCGTGGGCGGGATCGTCGCAGGGGACCGCGAGGATCTTGTCGTCGGGCTCGCCCTTGTCGAGCATCTTGAGCACGCCCACCGGCCGGACGTCGATCAGGCAACCGGTGAAGGTCGGCTCCTTGATCATCACGAGGACGTCGAGCGGATCGTTGTCCTCGTGCAGCGTGCGCGGGATGAGCCCGTAGTCCCCGGGGTAGTGCACCGCCGAGTACAGCACGCGATCGAGACGGAAGAGCCCCGAGTCCTTGTCGAGTTCGTACTTGTTGCGGGCGCCCTGCGGGATCTCGATCACCGCGGTGACGACCTCAGGAGGCATGCGGCCCGCGGGGAGGTCCTTCCACGGATGGATCACGGGCGCCCCGCCAGTTGGCGCGCGCGGCGCGCTGCGAGCGCGCGGCGGCGCAGGACGAGCGAGAGGGTGTACCCGCCATAGAGCAGGGCGAGCACGGCGTAGGCCACCCGGTAGTAGAACGCGTTGTCAGGCATGAGGGTCAGCGGTCCGTGGCGACGTCGTCGTCGAGGATGTCGCGCTCCGCGGCGAGCGCATAGCGCGACCGTACGAGGGCGACGTAGAGGAGAGTGAAGGCGCCGAGGGAGAGGAAGAAGGTCTTGACCATGACCGGGGGCATCTGGATCCCCGACGGGTTCGCCACCACGGGCATGGGATGCTGGGTGTTGAAGAGATAGACGCTCAGATGGATGAACGGAATCAGCACGGCGCCCAGGATGCCGACGACCGCGCTGTACCGGGCGCGTTGCTCGCGCTCGGGAACAACTCCGCGAAGCACGAGATAGCCAAGATAGAGGAACCAGAGGAAGAGCGTCAGCGTCAACCGCGCGTCCCAGACCCACCATGCGCCCCAGATCGGCTTGCCCCAGAGCGGTCCCGACACGAGCACGCCGGTGGTGAAGATCACGCCGACCTCGGCCGAGCTCTCGGCGAACCGGTCGAGGCGCGGATCCTTGAGGAAGAGCCAGAACGCACCGGAGAGCGCCGTGAGCGCGAAGGCGAGGAAGGCCACCCAGGCCGAGGGGACGTGCAGGTAGAAGATCTTCTGCGCGTAGCCCTGGAGCCGCTCCGGTGGCGTGAACCAGACGGCCCGCGTGACGGCCGCGGCCACCGCGGCACCGGCAGCGAGCAGCAACCAGTCCGCGCCGGGACGCCGGTCCGAGGGATCGTGAGAGGGGGATGTCATGCGGTCAGTCGTCGAGCGTGAGGGGGAAGACGAGCATGCAGACGTACGCGAAGACGAGGTCGAAGGCGAGCAGGATCCGCAACCAGGCGAAGGCCTCGCCGATCGGCCGTCCCGCGAGCAGGAGTGCCGTCGTCTTCGCCGCCGGCATGACGATCGGCACGAAGAATGGCATGGCGAGCACCGGCAGGAGCAACTCCGCGAGCCGGGTGTTCGCGGTCATTCCGGCGAACATGGTGCCGACGGCCACGAGTCCGATCGACGCGAGGAGCATGAGGAGCGCGAGCGCACCGAAGGCGGGCCCGACGGGCAGGTTGTAGAAGAGCGCGACGGCGGGCAGCGCCACGGCCTGGACGCCGAGCACGAAGACGAGGTTCGCGAGCGCCTTGCCGAGGAAGATCGACTGTCGCGGCACCGGCGCCGTGAGCAGCGCGTCCATCGCCCCGTCGTGCGATTCCACGCCGAACGAGCGATGCATGCCGAGCAGACCGGAGAAGGTGAAGGTCACCCAGAGCACGCCCGGTGCGAGGTCCGCCGCGCCGATCGCGGTGGGATCCCAAGCGAAGTAGAAGATGACGATCGAGAGGAGCGAGAGCACCAGCGCCGAGAGGAAGGCGCTGCGGGTGCGGAACTCGATCGCGAGGTCCTTGCGGGCGATCATCCAGGCGGCGCCGAGGAGGCCCGGCGCGGCGGGGACTCCGCTCATGCGACGAGCTCCCGATACTCGGCGGCATAACGGTCGCGCTCGAGCCCCTCGGCGCGCTCGAAGCGCGCGAAGCGACCGGCGCGCATGATCGCCGCATGCGTCGCGAGCGCGAGTCCCTCGTGCAGGTGATGGGTCACGACGATGAGGGCGGCCCCGGCGTCGCGGCGCTCGCGCAGCAGGGTGGTGAGGGCCGCGCCCCCCTGTTCGTCGAGACCGGTGTAGGGCTCGTCGGCGAGCAGGACATCGGGACCATGGACGATGGCGCGCGCGATCGCGACGCGCTGCTGCAGGCCGCGCGAGAGCGCGCGGACGGGCACGTCGGCGCGGTCGGCGACTCGAAGCGCGACGAGGGCGCGCTCGACCGCTTGGTCGACGTCGCGGAGGCCGTGCAGTTGCGCCGAGAAGCGGACATTCTCGCGGGCGGTCAGCGCCTCGTAGAGCATGCTGCGGTGCGAGATGAGCCCGACGCGCGCCCGGGCCTCCGGTGCGGGGAGGCGCACGCCGCCGATGCTCGCGCGGCCCCTCGTCGGGGAGAGCAGGCCGGCGAGGAGCCTGAGGGCGGTCGACTTGCCGGCGCCGTTCGGACCGAAGAGGGCGAGGCACTCGCCGGCGGCGAGGGTGAAGGAGAGGCCGTCGACGGCGCGACGCGCCCCGAAGGCACGGACCAATCCCGCGGCTTCGATGCGCGTCGTCATCGTGACTCTGCTGCCGGGGCACCCATCATTGAAGGTTAGTGCCCGGCGTGGTCGCACGGTACGGCGCCGCGGGAGCGGCGCGACCACGCCGGGAGCGACCGCGGATCACCCCGCGTCGGCGAACTCGAATAGCGCGTCCAGACGGGTGAGATGCAGCATCTCCCTGATCGGGCGAGGCGTCCTCAGGAGCCGGGTACGGAGCCCGCGCTCGCGCGCGCGCTTCTGCAGGAGCACGAGCACGCCGAGCCCGCCGGCATCGATCTCGATGGTGAGGCCGAGATCGACGTGCACCAGCTTGTCGCCGTTGCGCGAGGAGACCTCGAGGGCCTCGAGCACGAGACGGCGGAACTCGAGACGGTTGTCGGCGGTCAGTCGCGCGGGCGCGAGCAGGCGCTGGGAGTCGGTGTCGCTGGAATCGGAAGTCGCGGTCGCCATCGTATCCTCCCGCGCAGGGGGAGTGACCAACCGACATGCAGCGGGTGTGCCGAGCGAAGGAACCATTCCTTCTGCGTGCGATCCACGTTCGGCGACCGGACCATCTCGAGGATCCGAGACTCCTGGCTTTGCGACCCCACCTCGCGATGGGTGTGCTCTTGTCGGTGTGGCGTTCTGCGCGTTCGAATGATCAATATGCCAGAAGCGTGCCACTCGATATTCTTTGTAAGTCGTTGTATGACATGTTCTTAGATGACTATCACGACGTGATTGTGGTGGGGGTTCCGCGAATGCGATGCGACCATGACACATTCCTTGTCACTGTTCGTGTCCTTGACACCTCGTCCGCGTGATTCAGCGCACACCTCACTGCCGAACCTCGCACGCCACCCCTACCATTGTCGCATGACCGACATCGACGTCCTGCTCACCGAGTCGCGGCGCTTCGCGCCCCCTCCCGACTTCCAGCGCGATGCGCTCGTGCGCGACCGCGCGTTGCACGACGGCGCGGCGCGGGACCCCCTCGGCTACTGGGCGACCCAGGCCGAGTCGCTGCACTGGAACACGAAGTGGTCGCGCGTCCTCGATTGGGCACCACCGCACGCCCAGTGGTTCGTCGGCGGCAAGCTCAACGTGAGCGAAAACTGCCTCGACCGGCATCTTGCCGGCGCGCGGCGCAACAAGGCCGCGATCGTCTGGGAAGGCGAGCCCGGCGACCGGCGGACGCTGACCTACTGGGAGCTCGCGCGCGAGGTGCGCGCCTTCGCGAACGTCCTCAAGTCCCTCGGCGTGCAGAAGGGCGACCGCGTGGGGATCTACCTCCCGCTCGTCCCCGAGGCCGCGATCGCGATGCTCGCCTGCGCGCGCATCGGCGCGATCCACTCCGTGGTCTTCGGCGGCTTCAGCCCCGAGTCGCTGCGCGACCGCATGAACGACGCGCAGGCGAAGGTCGTCATCACCGCCGACGGCGGGTATCGTCGCGGACAGATCGTCCCGCTCAAGCGCAACACGGACAAGGCGCTCGAGGAATGCCCGACCGTGAAGCATGTGGTCGTGGTCCAGCGCCGCGCCTCCGGGCCGATCACCGAGGCGTACGTCGAGATGGTCGAGGGCCGCGACCACTGGTACCACCGCCTGATGCAGCATGCGCACGACAAGTGCGAGCCCGAGCCGATGGACGCCGAGGATGTGCTCTTCATCCTGTACACCTCCGGCACGACCGGAAAGCCGAAGGGGATCGTGCACACGACGGGCGGCTACCTCGTGGGCGCGGCGAGCTCCATGAAGTACGTCTTCGACCTCAGGGAGAGCGACGTCTTCTGGTGCACGGCCGACGTGGGGTGGGTCACCGGGCACACCTACCTCGTCTACGGTCCGCTCGCGAACGGCGCGACCTGCGTGATGTACGAAGGCGCACCAGACTGGCCCGAGCGCGACCGCTTCTGGTCGCTGATCGCGCGCCATGGCGTGACCATCCTCTACACCGCCCCGACCGCCATCCGTGCCTTCATGAAATGGGGGGTCGAGCATCCGCGGAAGCACGACCTGTCGTCGCTGCGACTGCTGGGCTCGGTCGGCGAGCCGATCAATCCTGAAGCGTGGATGTGGTACCACGAACAGATCGGCGGTTCCCGGTGCCCCATCGTCGACACCTGGTGGCAGACGGAGACGGGGTCGATCGTGATCTCGCCGCTCCCCGGTCTCACCGAGACCAAGCCGGGCAGTGCGACGCAGCCCCTCCCCGGGTACTCCGCAGAACTGGTGGATGCGGCGGCGAATCCGATCGCGGTGGGCGGTGGCCTGCTCGTGCTCACGAAGCCCTGGCCGTCGATGTTGCGCACGATCTGGGGCGACGACGCACGCTACGTGGAGACCTACTTCACCAAGTGGGCCGGCCGCCCCGACCTGTACTTCGCCGGTGATGGAGCCAAGCGCGACGACGACGGCTTCTTCTGGATCATGGGCCGGGTGGACGACGTGCTCAATGTCGCCGGCCACCGGATCGGCACCATGGAAGTGGAGTCGGCACTCGTCGCACATCCCGCGGTCGCCGAGGCGGCGGTGGTCGGGAAGACGCACGAGCTGAAGGGCCAGTCGGTCTGCGCCTTCGTCACCCTGCGCGACGGCTTCAGCAAGTCGTCGGAGCTGCGCGATGAACTCCGTGAGTTCGTCGCGACCAAGATCGGGGCGCTCGCGCGGCCCGACGACATCCTCTTCTCGGCCGACCTGCCCAAGACGCGATCGGGGAAGATCATGCGGCGCCTGCTGCGGGACATCGCCGAGGGGCGCGCACTCGGCGACACCACCACGCTGGCCGATCCGGGGGTCGTCGCGTCACTGAAGGAGCAGTACGAGGAGCAGGAAGGCTGAATCCTCCCGCGCACCCGCGCAGGGGCATGAAGCACGAAGGGCACGCCGCGCAGCGCGGCGTGCCCTTCGTCACTTGGATCGAGCGTCGGGACTCAGGGATTCTTGGCCGGAGGCGAGGCCACGGGCTTCCCGGTCTCGAGGCTCTGGTTCGCCATGATCCGGATCTTCTCGGCCGTGGCCAGCTGGCGCATCTGGTCGTACGTCATGCTCCCCGGAATCAACTGATCCCCGATCTTGAACGACGGCGTGTACTGGACGCGCAACCGTTCACCCTCCCGCCGATTGGCGGCGATCTGCGGGAGCATGCGGCCCGAGTCGAAGCACTCCTCCCACTTCTTGACGTCGGCCCCGACGTCCCCGGCGAGCTGCTTGAGCGGGCGCCTGGGATCGGCCGTGGCCTGGCCGTTCCAGCGGTCTTGGTTGCGGTAGATCGCGTCGTGCATCTCCCAGAACTTCCCCTGCTCGTTGGCGCAGGCCGCGGCATTGTGGGCCGCGACGGCGTTCTGGTGCACGCTGAGCGGGAAATCCATGAAGCGGAAGCGCACCTCGCCGGTCGCGACCAGGCGGGCCATGATGTCCGGCTCCTCGATGGTGGCGAAGTAGCCGCAGCCGGGGCACTCGAAGTCGCCGAACTCGACGACCTCGACCAGGGCGGTGGGGCTGCCGACCACGACGCCGAGGGCACTGAGGTTCCCACCCGAGGCCGGGTCGAGGGTGACGACCTTGGTCGGCCGGGACATCACCCAGCCGATGGCGACCACGCCGACGATGGCGACGAGGGCGATGATCGCCCCGAAGGGGCTGGACTTGGAGCCTTTGAGCTTGGACACGTTCGGGGACTCTCCGCTGGGAACCTGGGGGAAGGACGACCCCAAACTTACACTGCCCGACCCTCCGGGGTAGGAGATGCGACGCCCTCCGATTAGCTTTCCGGTGCGGACGGGACGCCCGTCCACGACCCTACCTCCGGACGAGATGAGCAGACAGAGAAACCGCGGCCGTCCGATGGCGGCCCCCCCGTCAGCGTTCGATCAGGCTCGCGACGAGTTGTTCCAGCACATCATGCGGTGTGGCGTGATCGGGTCCGACCCGGAACACATGCGCGAGTGGTTCGACGAGACGACGGCGTACTTCGCCGAGCGGTACCATGAACTGAGCAAGAAGGAGATCACGGATCTCCGCGTCCTCGGTGAGCGCTTCGCTGCGCCGACCAAGCGACAGGAGCCCGGGACCGCACCTGCGGCGGAGATGCCGAGCGATGCGGCAGAGGAGCGGGCGGAGTCCGCGACCGCTGGCGAGTTCGACACGGTCAGCGCGGCGTAGGTCGGCGGCGCGATCGGTACGAGGCCCCGGGGCGATGCTCCGGGGCCTCTCGCGTCTCAGCGACCCTGCGGCCGCCGTGACCGGAGCACCACCCCCAGGCGCGCCCCACCGCCGAGCGTGAGCTCGACCGACGGCACGACGCGCCCCGCGCTCGGTCCCTCGGCGCCGACGATGCCGAGCAGCAGTCCCTCGACGTCGCCCGACGCAGCGCGTCGGGCGCCCAGACCGGCCCCCGCATAGAAGGCGCGACGGCCCTCGGCGAACGGATCGAAGAGGAAACGGGCCGTCGCGTCGAGCCGCTGCGTGTCCTCGAGTGCGCCGGCGGAGCTGATGGCGCCGGCGCTGAGTGCCAGACCGAGCCGCGTGTACCAGCCGGCGCGCACGTTGACTCCCACGCCGAGCATGGCGCCGCCGTTCGGCGAGAGGATCGCGTCGAGACGGGCTTCGACCTGAGGCGCCGCGGTGACACGCTGCTGCGCGGCGACCGCGACGGGAGCGATCGCGATCACAGCCAGGAACGCCGGCAGGAACGCGAGCGCGGCCGCAGTGTGTTCAGATGGCATCCGGAATGCTAAGTCCTCGCGGGCTCGTTCCTCAACGTGACGGTGGGGCGCCTGCGGGGGCCCGAGAGCCCCCTCCCCCGGTGCCCGTTCGCCTTGCCAGCGACCCCTGCGGCCCCGTAGCTTCGCCGTAGCCCCCTGTTGCCCCGAGGATGACGATGTCCGATACGGTCGCGCTGCTGCGCGGCGTGGCGATCTTCCAGGACCTCGACGACGGCGAACTCGCGCGCGTCGCCGAGGTCTGTCGCACGCAGGAGTTCGTCTCGGGGGAGTACATCTTCCGCGAGGGCGAGGCCGGCAGCCGGCTCTACCTGATCGTCTCGGGCGACGTGCGGATCTCGCGCGTGGTGCCGGGGAGCGGCGAGGAGGCACTCGCGGTGCTCAAGCCGGGGGCCCTCTTCGGCGAGATGTCGGTCTTCGACCGCAGCGAGCGGTCGACCGACGCGATCTCCAACGGCGGCACCAAGGTGCTCACGATCTCGCGGAGCGACTTCGACCTGTTGCTCGACTTCAACCGCGACATCGCCTACAAGGTGCTCTGGTCGTGCGTGCGCCTGCAGTCGGGGCGACTCCGCGCGACCAACGATTCACTCCGCAGCTTCCTCGCGATGTCGATGTTCTGATCGCGCGCGGGGCCCTCACCGACACCCCCTCTCATGCGCCGATCCCTCTTCCTTGCCGCGACCCTCGTCGCGGCCTCCATCCCCGTGGGCGCCCAGGCGCCCTCGACGCTCGGTCTCGCGAAGGACGCCCGCATCGCGGCGGCGCTCGGCGACGTCTCGGCGGCGCGGATGCGCACGAACGACTCGACGCTCGTCGCGTTCGGGACGCGGCACACCATGAGCGACACGCTCTCGGCGACGCGCGGGATCGGCGCGGCGCGGCGCTGGATCCACGCCCAGCTGACGCAGTACTCGAAGGATTGCAATGACTGCCTGCGGATCGAGTACGACACCGGCACCGCGGTCGTGGGGCGATCGCCGGAGCGGCCGCAGGTGCGGATGGTCAACGTGGTCGCCTGGCTCCCCGGGCGTGACACCTCCCGCGTGGTGGTGATCGGCGGGCACTACGACTCGTGCATCTGCTCGACCAACTCCATGGACTTCACCGCCGACGCCCCGGGCGCCGACGACGATGGCTCCGGCACCGTGGCGGTGATGGAACTCGCGCGCGTGGTCGGGAAGCGCTTCCCCCACGGGCTCGACGCGTCGGTCGCGTTCATCCTCTACACCGGCGAGGAG
Source organism: Gemmatimonadota bacterium (assembly GCA_021413975.1). Lineage (GTDB taxonomy): Bacteria > Gemmatimonadota > Gemmatimonadetes > Gemmatimonadales > Gemmatimonadaceae > Pseudogemmatithrix. The sequence continues at coordinate 360,874 of JAIOPJ010000054.1, read as the reverse complement.
CAGGGCCTGCTCGGGTCGACGCAGTTCGCCGAGCGGCTCAAGCGTGAGGGGAAGCAGGTCACGGCGGCGTTCACCGACGACATCATCGGCAACGTGGTCGCCGACGACGGCCGCCGGGACTCGGTGTCGGTCCGCGTGTTCGCGGTGGACTCGCTCGCGATCGGCGGCGGGGAGCTGGCCCGCTATGTGTGGGCGATCGGCGCACTCTACCAGCCGGCGTTCGAGGTGCTGCCGGTGCTGCGGCTCGACCGGCTGGGCCGCGGCGGGGATCATCGCCCGTACGTCGAGCGCGGCATCCCGGGGCTGCGATTCACGGAGCGCCTGGAGAACTACAAGCGGCAGCATCTCCCGACCGACTCGCTGGCGGACGTGAACTTCGGCTACGTCGCGAAGGTCGCGCGCCTCAACCTCGCGACGGTCGTCTCGCTCGCGGCGGCGCCGGCGCGCCCCGAGCAGACCGCCTACGCCCGCGACCGGGACTCGGGCGGACAGTCCTTCACGATCCGATGGTCACCCGTCGCCGGCGCCACGGCGTACGAACTGCTGGTGCGCCGCACGACCGTGCCGACCTACACGCGCATCGTGAACGCGGGGAACGTGACCGAGTTCCTGCTCGACGAGCAACTCGACGACGTCTGGGTGGGGGTGCGCGCGGTCGGTGCCGACGGACATCGGTCGCTCACGACCGTGGTGGGGGCGCCGGGCGGCGCGCGTCTGCCGGCCCCGCCTCGCCGTTGAGCCGCGCAGCATGAGCGCCTTCACGAGGTTCCGCCCCGAGGCGCTCACCTTCCTGCGCGGCCTCAAGCGGCACAACGCGAAGCCCTGGTTCGAGGAACGCCGGCCGACGTACGAGCGCGAGATCCTCGTGCCGCTCAAGCTGCTCGCGGAGGAGCTCGACGTGCGGTTCGCGAAGCTCGCGCCGGAGTTCGTGGCGCCACCCAAGCGGGCGCTCTTCCGGATCCATCGCGACGTGCGGTTCTCGCACGACAAGTCGCCGTACAAGACGCACGCGGCGCTCTGGGTCTTCCATCGCGACGCGGGGCGGGGCGTGGGGCGCGATGCCCATGGGGGCGCGGGGTTCTACTTCCATCTCGAGCCGGGCGCGTCGATGGTCGCCGCCGGATTCTGGATGCCGCCGCGCCCCCTGCTCGGCGTGCTGCGCGAGAGGATCGTCGATGAGCAGCGCGCCTTCGAGCGGATCGTGAAGGCCCCCGCGTTCACCAAGCGGTTCGGCGGCCTGAGCGACGAGGAGGCGGGGGTGCGCCTCACGCGCGTGCCGCGGGGCTACGCGCCCGACCATCCGGCGGCGCACTGGCTCAGGTTCAACAGCTTCACCGCCTCGCGCGAGATGAGCGACGCCGACGCGACCTCGGCCAAGCTCGTTGACACGATCATGAAGGACTACGCCGCGCTCCTGCCGCTCGTACGGTGGTTGAACGGTGCGCTGGGATTCCCCGCCGCGAAGTCCCGCTAGGGCGGGGAGCCGAGCCCATGTGCGGTCTCGCGGGCATCCTCACGACGCGCCCCGACCGGCGCGCCGGATTGGGCGAGTCACTCCTGCGGATGTCGGCGACGCTCGAGCATCGCGGCCCCGACGACGCCGGTGAGTGGCACGACGCCGGGGCCGGCGTGGGATTCGGCTTCCGCCGGCTCTCGATCCTCGACCTGACGCCGGCGGGCCATCAGCCGATGCGATCGGGGAACGGCCGTTACGTGATCGCCTTCAACGGCGAGATCTACAATCACCGGACGTTGCGCGGCGAGCTCGCGGCCGCGGGACACGCCTTTCGCGGGCATTCGGACACCGAGGTGATCCTCGCCGCCGTCGAGCAGTGGGGGCTCCGCGACGCGCTCCCCCGTTTCGCCGGGATGTTCGCGATCGCGCTCTGGGACACGCAGACGCGCGCGCTCACGCTGGTGCGCGACCGGCTCGGCAAGAAGCCGCTCTTCGTGTACCGCGCCCCGGGACTCGTGCTCTTCGCCTCCGAGCTCAAGGCGCTCGCGGTCGACCCGGACTTCGCGCGGCGCGTGGACCTCACGCAGCTCGCGGGCTACGCCCGGTACCTCTACGTGCCGGCCCCCGGGTCGATCTACCGCGACGTGATCAAGCTCGCGCCAGGTCACCTGCTCACCCTCACCGACGCCGAGGCGGGACTGCCTCCGAGCGAACCCTGGTGGGAGGCCGAGCGCGTGGCCGATGCCGGCGCGGCGACGCGGATCACCGACGAAGGGGCCGCGATGGAGCGGCTCAGCGACCTGCTCCTGCTCGCAACGCGCGAGCGGCTGGAGTCGGACGTCCCGCTCGGCGCGCTCCTCTCGGGCGGCGTGGACTCGGCGCTCACGGTCGCGCTCATGCAGCAGGTGGCGACGGAGCCGGTGCGGACCTTCACGATCGGATTCACCGACGACGCGATCGACGAGACGGCCGATGCGGCACGGATCGCGGCGCATCTCGGGACGCGGCACACCTCGCTGAGACTCGACGGCAACGAGGCCACCGCGCTCGTTCCCGAACTGCCGCGGATCCTCGACGAGCCACTGGCCGATCCGTCGGCGATCCCGACGGTGCTGCTCTGCCGCCTGGCGCGGCGCGACGTGACGGTGGCGATCTGCGGCGACGGCGGCGACGAGCTCTTCGCCGGCTACACGCGCTACGAGCAGGGGCGGCGACTGATCTCGCGCGTGGAGGCCACGCCGCCCGCGTTGCGCGGCCCGATCAGCCGGGCGATGCTCGCCCTGTCGGCCGAGCGTTGGGACGCGATCGCCGCAGTGTTGCTCGCGGTGGTGCCGCGTTCGCAGCGTCCGCCGTTGATCGGCGAGCGTCTGCAGAAGGTGGGGATGCTGTTCGGCGCCGAGCGTCCGCTGGAGGGCTATCGCTCGTTGCGATCGGCCTGGCTCGACCCTCGCGCACTCCTCGACATCGCGGAGGAAGCGCCCGACCGGGTCCCCGAGGTGCTGGAACGCCACGCCCAGCTCTCGCTCCCGGAGCGGATGATGCTCGCCGACCAGGTCACGTATCTACCCGATGACCTGCTCGCGAAGATCGACCGCGCGGGGATGTCGGTGGGGCTCGAGGTGCGCGCGCCGCTGCTCGATCATCGCGTGCTCGAGTTCGCGTGGCGGATGCCCCACCGGATGAAGCTGCGTGACGGCGTGACCAAGTGGGCGTTGCGCGAGGTGCTGGCGCGCTACGTGCCGCGGCCGCTCTGGGAGCGTCCCAAGCGCTGGTTCACCATGCCCGTGCGCGGGTGGCTCATGGGCCCGTTGCGTCCCTGGGCGGAGGAGCTCATGTCGCCGGCGTCGTTGCGCGAGCTGCCGTTCCTGCGCGCCGAGACGGTGCGAGCGGAGTGGGATCGCGTGCGCAGGGGCCGCGCCGGCAACGGGCACGCGATGTGGGCCGTGCTGCAACTGATCGCGTGGTGGCGGGAGTGGCGACCGAGCGTCTGAGTCCGCTATCGCGCGGCGGCGCCGTTCCGGCCGCGCACGATCCCTTCCACGCGGCGATCCGGATCGAACCAGCGCGCCGCCGCCGCGCGCATGCGCGCGGGAGTGACCGCACCGAGGTCCTCGGGATAGCGCGCGATGTCCTCGAGCGCCCCATTGATCCAGGCATCGGCGATCTCGGCGAGCACCGATGCGCCGGAGGCCTGCCGGATCTGCCAGGCGCCGATGGCGTAGCGACGGGCGCGGTCCAGCTCCTGCGGGGTGACCTCCTCCTCCACGAACCGCGCGAACTCGCGGAGCAGGCTGGCGCGTGCCTGCTCCTCCTTCTCCGGTGAGGTCGCGATGTACGCCCCGAAGGTCCCGCCGTTGCGCCGCACGAAGGGCCGGGCCATGACCGTGTAGGCGAGTGACTGCCGATCGCGCAGCTCCTCGAAGAACCGTCCGCCCAGCCCGCTCGCCACGCCGCTGAGCATCTCGGCGTCGAACCGCGCGGCCTCGCCGTACGACGGCCCGTCGAACAGGAGCGAGAGCGCGGTCTGTGCCTTCTCGCGTTCCTCCGCCCGGACCAGCGAGACGGCCGGCCAGGGCGGGGCGGGAAGGTCGGGAAGCGGTGCGTAGCGCAGCGCGGCGAAGCGGCTCGCGAGCGTATCGGCCGCCTGCTGCGGATCGAGGTCGCCGACCGCGACCAGCACGGCGGCGGAAGCGGGCACGCGCGCCGCGTGCCACCGCGCGATCGCGTCGCGCGAGACGGCACGGATCGATTCCTCGGTGCCGATCGTCGAGCGTCCGTACGGATGCCCGGGCCAGGCGGCGCCGGCCGCGAGGCGCATCGGTTGGCGATACATGTCGTCGCGCAGCGCGGCGAGGGCGGCGAGGGCCACGGCACGCTCCGCCTCCACGCCGTCCTCGGGGAAGACGGGCGAGAGCACGAGGTCCGAGAGCAGCTCGGCCGCGGCGCCGAACTGACGGGCAGGGACGCCGACGGCCCACTGCATCGTCTCCGTGCCGACGTTCGCGGACGGGACGCCGCCGAGGAGTTCCGCATCCTCGGCGAGGCGGGACGCCGAGCGGCTCGTGGTGCCGCGCAGCATGGCGCGCGCCATGAGCGTGCTGATGCCGCCTTCGTGCTCGCTCTCCTGCATCACGCCGCCGCCGACGAAGCAGCCGAGATGCGTGAGCGACGCCCCCGGGCGGTGGCGCACCAGGATCGGCACGCCGTTGGCCGTCCGGAACTGGTGGATCCCGTCGACGACCCGCTCGAACCGCGCGCGCATCGGCGCAGGGCTCGCGACCGGCGCGGGGGCCGCCGTCGCGTCGAGGGGCGCCGGCCGTTCGGATTCGAGCGCCCGGCGCACCGCCGCCGCGTCCGCGCCCAGTGCCGTGGTGCCTCGGGGACGATAGGTGACGATGGCCGCCTGATCGGGGTCGAGCCAGCGCGCCGCGACCTCGGTGATGCGCGCGGCGTCGACGTCGAAGACGGCCTCGTGATAGGCGACGCCCCGATCCCAGGCGCCGAGCAGTTCCCAGGCACCGAGGAAGTTGGCCTGCCCGTCGGCGGACTCGAGACGCCGCAGCCACTGCGCCTCGAGCAGGCAGCGCGCGCGCTCGACCTCACCGGCCGTGACCTCGCCGGCGCGCACGCGGCGCAGCTGGTCCCACAGGGCGCGGGCCGCGGCCGGGAGATCGTCGGCGCGCGCGGTGGCGTGCACCACGAAGACGCCGAGTTCGGTCGGCGTGTAGTCGTAGGCGCTCACGCTCGACACGAGGCGGCGATCGCGTGCCGCACGCACGAGCCGCGAGGCACGGCCGCCGGAGAGGACGGTGGCGAGCACGTCGAGCGCCGGCGTATCGGCGTGCGCGAGCGCGGGCGTGCGCCAGCCGAACACGAGCTCCGCCTGCGCGATGTCGCCTTCCCAATCGCGCACACGGAATCCGCTGGGGGCCTCCTCGACCGGTCCGGGGGAGCGGACCACCGGGGCGTCGGCGATCGGCCCGTAGAGGCGCGTGGCGTGGGCGATCGCGGTGTCCGGATCGATGTCGCCGACGATCGCGAGGACCGTGTTGGACGGGCGGTAGAAGTCGCGGTAGAAGTCGGCGACCTGCCGGCGCGTGAAGCCGCGCAGTGCATGCTCGCGGCCCATGCGCCATCGCCGGATCCGGTGCCGGTCATGGAGCAACTCGAAGAGCGACTCGCCGGCGAGGGCCGACGCGGTGTCGGCCTTGCGCTTGGTCTCCTCGATGATGACCTCGAGCTCGCGCGCGAGCTCGCCGGCGTCGATCACCGAGTTGGCATAGGCATCCGCCTGCACCTCGAGCCCGGCGACGAACCCCGACGCCGGGAGCACCGTGTAGTAGTGCGTGTGGTCGTAGATGGTGCCGGCGTTCAGGTAGCCGCCGGCCGCCTTGGTCTCGCGTGCGATCTCGCCCACGCCGCGCGTGGGCGTGCCCTTGAAGTACATGTGCTCGAGCACATGGGCGATCCCCACCACGTCGTCGGTCTCGTCGAAGTAGCCCGCCTTCACCCAGGTGACGATCGCGACGACCGGCGCGGTGGTGTCGCGGCGGGCGAGGATCGTCAGGCCGTTGGGGAGGCGCACGCGCCGGACCGAGTCCGGCGGCAGCAGGGCGTGGAGACGGGCGGTCATGACCGTGCGAGGGGGAGGCGCCGCACGAGCAGAAGGGCGGCTGCGAGCATCGCAGTAGAATAGCCGACGACATGCATGATGTCGCCGGCCGCGACGGGCTGCCCGGCGAGCCAGAGCCCCCGCAGGGAATCGGCGGTCAGGAACGGCGGAAGGGCCCCGGCGACGAGCGCGAGCCAGTGGGGGAGGAAGCCGGCCTTGCCGAGCTGCTGCAGCACCATGCTGGTCGCGGCCACGGCGATGAACACCACGCCTTCCTTCGTCACGAGCGACCCGCAGAGCGCCACGAGCGATCCGTAGAGCAACGCGAAGAGGACCGCCGACTTCGTGACCGCGAGCACCGGCACCGCGGTCACGATCGCGCCGAATCCGAGCGGCACGAGCGTCATCGCCGCGGCGAAGAGCAGGAGCGCGACGACGAACTGCTGCAGGTAGAACGCCCAGGCGACGACGGGCTTGGAGAAGAGGAACCGGAAGTACTGCTTCTCGCGGTCGGTCGCGTGGAGGCCGTTGGCCAGGAGCACCGCGCCGAGGGTCATCGTGAGCGGCATGGTGTTCCCGTAGATCTGCAACGCGAGGTCGTGCGCCTCGCCCGGCCGGTCCATCGCGTCCAGGCCGGCCGTGCGGGCGAAGCTCCAGAGCGGCACGCCTCCCAAGCCCAGGAAGAGGATCGGCGGCGTGAGGGCCCTGAGCACCGTGTCCTGCGCGTGCCACCGCAGATACCCGACCAAGGGACGGCCGGCGATCATCGGGCGACCGCCGTGCGGAACGCTTCCTCGAGCGAGGACTCGGCGGGGTTGACCGAGGAGATGAGGGCGCCCTGGGCGATCGCCATGGCGATGCCGCGGTTGAGCCCGGCGACGTCCGCCTCGCATTCGACCGTGTCGCCGTTCACCGTCGCGTCGGTGAACTGCGCCGCCAGCGCGTCGCACCCCACGAGCGCGCGCAGGCGCCAACGTCGAGGCACCCCGCTCGCGCCGGCGGCCTCGCGCACATCGACCACGCGCTGGATCCGTCCCTTGTCGACGATCGCGACGCGGTCGCAGAGCCGCTCGAGCTCGTCGAGGTTGTGCGAGGCGATGAGGATCGCCCGGTCCGCCCGTCGCAACCCGGCGACGATCTCGCGGAACCGCGCGGTCCAGAGCGGATCGAGGCCGTGCGTCGGTTCGTCGAACACGACCACGCGTCGCTCGGCGAGGAGCGCCTGGGCGAGCCCGAGGCGCTGGAGATTCCCCTTGGAGAGGGCCTTGAGCCGCTTGGAGCGGTGTTCACCGATGCCGACCGTGTCGATGACGCGCTCCCGCGCACCGAGCCGCTCCGCGGGGGCGATGGCGCTGAGCGTGGCGAGTCGGTCCAGCGCACCCTCGACGGTCCACTGCAGCGGGATCGTCATGAGCTCGGGGAGGTACGCCACCCCCTCGCGCTCGATGAACGTGCGCGGGTCGAGCCCGTCGAGCCGCACCGTGCCCCGGTCGGGCGGAAGGAAGCCGAGCAGCATCGAGATGAGCGTGCTCTTCCCGGCCCCGTTCGGGCCGGCGATCCCGACCACCTCGCCCGGGGCGACCGTGAGCGTGACGCCGTCGACCGCCAGGACCTTCGTGCCCCAGAGCGAGCGATACGTCTTCCCGACGTCCTGGAACGCGATCAGTGGACGATCCGCAGGAGTCCGGCGTCGGCGCTGGCGCGGAGGAAGCTCTCCGCGTCCCGCGTGGGGATCAGCACACCCGTGAGCCCGAAGCCGCGGCGGGCCTCGGCCTGCATGAACTCCTCGATCGTGCGCGCCTTGTGGCTCGCGCTCTCGTCGCGCATGGCGCCCACGATCTCCTCCCACGAGCCCTCGAAGCGCCGCCCGTCCCGGCTCACCACCTGGTGCCGGTCCGGCCCCTCCGTCTTGTTGGTGAGGTCGGCGAGCAGCGCGCCGAAGAGCTCGAGCTGCGTGCGCGCCTCCGCCTGCGCGCTCTCGTTGGCCCGCGTCTCGATCTCCTCGAGCATCTCCTCGAGCGCGTCGGCGGGGGGAGTGAGCTCGGTGAGTCGCGCCTCCCAGATGCCGAGTGACGGATCGTCGTCCTTGATGCGCAGGTGCGACTTCTTCAGCTCCATCAGGCGCCAGATGCCGAGTTCGTCCCAGTGATCCTCGGGCTTGGTGCGCTCGAGATGGAAGAGCGCCGCCTCGAACTCCTCGCGGTCATAGAGGAGATTGCCGAGGTAGATGCGCGCCTCGCTGTGGTCGGGATCGAGCTGCAGCGCGCGCTTGAGTGTCTCCTCGGCGGCCACGTCCTCGCCGAGGCGGTGCTGCGCATAGCCGACCATCGCGACCGCCTCGGAGTTCTCCGGCGTCTGCTGCACGGCGATGTCGAAGAACTCCTTGGCCTCGGCGACGAGCCCGTCGCGGAAGAGCGCGCGCCCCACCTGGAGCATGAGCTCGACGTCGTCGGAGTAGCCGAGTTCGAGGATGCGATTGAACGCCTTGAGCGCCTGCGGGGTCTGCCCGAAGCGCATGAGCGTCTCCCCGAGCCCCGCGAGTGCGTCCTCGTGTTCCGGATCGAGGACGAGCGCTTCCTCGAACGCCCGGCGCGCCCAGGCGAACTCATCGCGCGCGAGCCGGGCGTAGCCGACCCCCACGTGCAGCTCCACCGCGTTGGGATAGAGGCCGAGGCCCTCGCGGAGCATCGTCAGCGCCTCGTCATAGCTCCCCTCGTTGTAGAGCTCGTGCGCGCGCTCGTCGTACTCCTCGGAACTCAGGAACGGAGAGGGCATGGCTCGGCTGACCTCCGGCTCAGGGGACTTGAGCAGAAACTACAGGGTGTGCGGATCGCACGACAGCGGTCGCAAGGTCGTTCAGGGGGGAGCGAGCAATGCGACCGCCACTTCGGCGGCGAGCGCGGCGTTCGCCTCGAGCAGGGCGAGGTTCGCCGCAAGGGAGCGACCGCCGGTATGCCGCTCCACCGCGGCGAGCAGGATCGGGGTGAGCGCCGCCCCGCGCACCCCCGCCGTTCGCGCCTCCGCCAGCGCGGACTCCACGGCGCGTTCCACGACCTCGGCATCGAGCGCGTGCGCCGCGGGCGGTGGCTGGACCACCAGCACCGCACCGGGTCGGCCGAGCGCACGGGCGGCGCGCAACACCGCGGCGATCCCGGCCGCCGAATCGACGCGCGCCGGAACGCGGAGCCCGGTGCCCGCGGTGAAGAACCCCGGGAACTCGTCGGTCCGGTAGCCGAGCAGGGTGACCCCGAACGACTCCAGGCGCTCGAGCGTCGCCGGAAGATCGAGGATCGACTTCGCACCCGCGCAGACGACGACCACGCTCGACCGCCCCAGTTCGGCGAGGTCGGCGGACTCGTCGAACGCCGGTTCACGGTGCACCCCCCCGATCCCCCCCGTGGCGAAGACGTCGAGTCCGGCGGCGGTGCAGCAGGCGAGGGTCGCGGCCACCGTCGTCGCACCGTCCCCCTTTCGCGCTGCCAGGACGGGCAGGTCGCGCGCCGAGACCTTGGCCACCCCGTCGCGTCGCAGGAAGCGTTCGAGGTCGTCGCCCTCGAGTCCGACGGTGAGGGCGCCGCGCACCATCGCGGTCACGGCCGGGACCGCGCCGTTCGCGAGCACGGCCCCACGCATGCGTCGCTCGGCCTCGCGATTGGCCGGCACGGGCAGCCCCTGCGCGAGCACCGAGCTCTCGAGCGCGACGATCGGACGGCCGGCGTCGCGCGCCGCACCCGCCTCGTGACCCCAGCGGACCGGCGCGCTGCCGGTCCGCCCCTCAGCGCTGCTCACCGCGCGCCCGGACGGCGCCAGGTCCGCACGATCGCCTCGCCCATGCGCGCCATGAGGAGTTGCGCCTCGTTGTCGATGTTCCAACGCAGGTCGGCGTTCTCCTTGGTGAGGACGCAGGCGACGACGCGGTCGGGGAGTGTCCAGAGCGCGCATTCGGTGCGGATCCCGTCGTCGGCCCCGGTCTTGTGCGGCGACCGCAGGTCGGAGACGTAGCGCTGCAGCAGGGCCCCGTCCTCGTTGTGCGCGAGGATCTCGAGCATCGCCGAGTCGGCGCGCGGATTCACGGCCTGCCCGTTCGCGAGCATTGCGAAGAGCCGCGCCATCTCGTCGGGCGTGGTGACGCCGAGCCCGTAGCGTGCCGACGAATCGGGCGCGACCGAGGCGATCGCGCGCAGGAAGCTCTTGTGATGGACGCGCGTGCGGCCGAGTCCCAGGGAGTCCATCTTGGCCCAGACGCGACGGATGACGATCCGGTCGAGCAGGAGGTTCGTCGCCGTGTTGTCGCTGATCGTGGTCATGAGCCAGGCCGCGTCGCGCACCGTGACCTCGGCGCCGTCGTGCAGGAACTGGAGCTGCCCCGCCCCGCCGACCTTGTCGATCCTCAGCACCGTGAGCCGGTCGTCGAGCGAGATCATGTCGCGCTCCACGAGGTCGAAGAGCGTCACGAGGACCGGGACCTTGATCAGCGAGGCCGTGGGGAACGGCTCGTCGGCGCGGCGACCGAGGCTCTCACCGGAGTCGAGGTCGCGGATCGCGTACCCGACCACGCCGCGATGCCGGTCCGCGAGCGAATCGAGCGTGCGCTTCAGCGCGGCGACACCGCTCGCCGATGCCGGCGCGGCGGAGGCCGCGGTCGCGGGTCGCTGGGCCGGAAGCGACGCGCCCCCCAGCGCGACGACGAGACCCGTCGCGACCAGGGGGCGCAGCACCGACGGGACCGTCACGCGTCGGGGAAGTCGTCCGACTTGCGCGTCTCCACGAGGTCGCGCTCGCGCGCGTCGGGATCGAAGACGGCGAGCAACTTGATGCTCTCGCCCGCGTAGCAGTCGAAGGCCTTGCCGGTGCCGCGCTTCACGGTGATCTCGTGACCGTCCTCGAACTTGAGGACCGCGCTGGGATACTCGTTGTTCAGGTACTGCTTGCGGAGCTTCTTCGGCGGCTGGGGCATCGGGTTCGCTCGTGTAGAGAGAAGGGTGCGTCAGGCGAAGGTACGACGCTTATCGCACCCGCGAAAGGCCGGAGGTCCCGCCGCCGCTAGGTGACGGTCGGCCGGTTGCCCTCGAACGCGCGCCAGGCCTCCGTGGCCAGGATGTCGTCGATCTCGGCGACCACGCGCTCCACCTCGTCGTCGGTGGTATAGAAGTGCGGCGCCACGCGGATCCCCGCACCCGGGCGGTAGTCGATCACGACGTCCCGCGCGAGCAGGGCCTGGGCCACCTCGGCGCCGTGCGGGACGTCGAACGCGAGGGAGCCGCCGCGGCGCGCGGGATCCCGTGGGGCCGAGAGCCGGTAGCCGCGCGCGTCGGCGAGGGCGACGAGTCGCGCGACCTGACGGACGTTCTTGGCGCGGATCGCCGGCATGCCCGCGGCCGCGACGATGCGCGGACCCTCGATGCCGGCGTAGAGCGCCGGAACGATCGGGGTGCCGCCGAGCCACCGCTGGATCCCCCCGGCGTACTCCATGGTGCCGTCGAAGGCGAAGGGTCGCTTGTGCGCCTGCCAGCCCGTGAGCGCCGGCGCGAACCGTTCGCTCGCCGCCGGGGAGGCGTAGATGAAGCAGCCCCCCGGCCCGCCGCAGAGCCACTTGAGCACGCCGCCCGTGTAGAAGTCCACGCCGCTCGCCTTGACGTCGACGGGGATCACGCCGACGGCGTGATACGCGTCGAGCGAGACGACCGCCCCCATGGCATGCGCGTGTCGGCAGAGCGCGTCGGCATCGATGATGTACGCCGAACGGAAGAGCACATGCGAGACGCAGACGAGCGCGGTGCGCTCGTCGATCGCCGCGTGGAGCCGCGCCTGGTCGATGCCGATGCCGTCGTCGCTCGGGACCACCACGACGCGCGCGCCGAGCTTCGGTGCGAGCTGTTCGATGGCGTAGCGCACGCTCGGGAAGTCGAGCTCGGTCATGACGACCGTGTCGCGGCCGGCGCGGAAGTCCATGGCCGAGAGCACCGCGGCCTGCGCGAGGGTGACCGTCGGGGCCATCGCGACCTCGTGCGGGCCGGCGCCGATGAGCGGGGCGACCACGTCGCCCACGGTGAGCGGCATCTCCCACCACCCGCGAGCCCAGGCGCGCACTCCCCAGGTGGCCCAGGAATCGGCGTACTCGGCGAGGCGCTCCGGGACCGCCCGGGGCATGGCGCCGAGCGAGTTGGAGACGAGGTAGGTGCTGCGCGCGAGGATGGGGAACTCGTCGCGGAAACGCAGGAGCGGATCGGTCACGGGCAAGTCGGCTGGGAACGGACGGACGCGGGGTCGCCGGTAAGTTACCGGCATGATAGGTTGACCGCAGGGCGGGTCCAACCTCCTCCGGGGAGCACGAGATGATGATGCAGCGGATCATTCCGATCACGGCGATGGCGCTCGCGTTGAGCGCCTCGGTGACGGCGGCACAGTCGAGCGCGGTCGCGACGACGGGCGCATCGAACGCCGCGACGATCGAGCCGATGACGGCGGCGCCCGCCCCGGCCGCAGGGCCGCGGCTCGATCAGGCGCGTGCGGGCTTCTCGGTGGCGCGCGCGGTCGCGAGCGCGGGCCTCGACCCTGCGCCGCAGCCCTCGATCTCCCGCAAGCGCGGCGTCCCGCAGATGATCGTCGGCGGTGCCGCGATCCTGGGCGGGGCGATCGTCGGCGGCGACGCCGGGGGGATCGTGAGTCTCGCGGGACTCGGCTACGGGCTCTACGGGCTCTACCTCTACCTGCAGTAGTCGCCCGCCATCGCGTGCGCGGGATGCGCCTCCGATGAATGACGGCTTGGTCCTGCCGCCCAAGGTCGCCCTCGTCCTCGGCGGCGGCGGCCTGAAGGGCTTCGCGCACATCGGCGTGCTGCGTGCGTTCGAGGAGCGCGGGATCCGACCCACGGTCGTGGCCGGCACGAGCATCGGCTCGTTGATCGCGGCCGCCTACGTGGGCGGCATGCCGATCGCGGAGATGGAACGCCGGGCGCTCCTGCTGCAGAAGAGCGACCTGTTCCGGATCGACCATATCTCGATGGTGACCAAGCGGATGCTGGCCCCCTCGCTCTATCTGGCGAAGCCGCTGCAGAAGCTCGTCCGCGACATCGTGCCCGAGGGGACCTTCCACGACCTGCCGCGCCCGCTGCTCGTGAACTCGGTCGACCTCGAGTCGGCCGCGCAGGTCGTCTGGGGACTCCCCGGCCTGCAGGACGTGAAGGTGTGGGAGGCGGTGTACGCCTCGTGCGCGCTGCCGGGGTTCTTCCCCCCCGGGGTGCTCGGCGGGCGGACCTGCGCCGACGGCGGCATCTCCGACAACGTCCCCGCGCTCGCGGCCTCGCACGGCATGGACGCCGTGATCGCCGTCGATGTGGGGAGCACGAACATCGCGCGGGCACGCCGCATCAGGGACAAGGGCTTCGCCGCGATCTACATGCGCTCGGCGCAGATCATGATGAAGAAGCTGCAGTGGCTGCAGCTCGACACCTGGCGGGGACCGCCCTTGCTGCTCGTCCGTCCCGCGGTCTGGCAGTTCAACATGTTCAGCTTCGCCCATGTGCGGCGGATGATCGAGCTGGGGTACGAGGCGGCGCAGGACGCGCTCGACCGCGCGGGCGCCTCGATGATGCTCGGCGGGGTCTGGCCGCGCCGCATGGTCGAGGTGCGGGTGGACCGCGCGGCGTGCACGGGATGCACGCTCTGTGCGACGCTCGCGCCGCGCATGATGACCATGGACCAGGAAGGAAAGGCGGAAGTGCTCGTGAGCCCCGTGGAATGGTCCCGGGCCGACGGCGACTTCGTGCACCAGTGTCCGACCGACGCGATCCATGTCGAATCCATGGAAGGGGCGATCCGCCGGGAAACGCTCGAAATGCCCATCCTCGAAGAGTGAGATAGATTCCACCCATGTCCTCCCACAACAGCTTCCGCAGCCGCGACACGCTCACCGTCGACGGGCAGTCCTACACGTACTACCGTCTCGACGCGCTCTCCGGCCTCGCCGGCAACTCGGTTGCCCGCCTCCCCTTCTCGCTCCGGATCCTCCTCGAGAACCTCCTGCGCAACGAGGACGGCGGCTTCGTGAAGCCGGCCGACATCGAGGCCCTCGCGCGCTGGGACGTCAAGAAGCCGGTGGACAAGGAGATCGCGTTCCGTACGGCCCGCGTGCTCCTCCAGGACTTCACCGGCGTCCCCTGCGTGGTCGACCTCGCCGCCATGCGCGATGCGATCGCCACGCTGGGCGGCGACCCGGGCAAGATCAACCCGCTCCAGCCGGTCGACCTCGTGATCGACCATTCGGTGCAGGTGGACGAATACGGGACCGACGCGGCGGAACTGCTGAACACCCAGCTCGAGTACGAGCGGAACGGCGAGCGGTATCAGTTCCTGCGCTGGGGTGGGGCGGCCCTGCGCAACTTCCGCGTGGTGCCCCCGGGCACCGGCATCTGCCACCAGGTCAACCTCGAGTACCTCGGGCAGGTCGCCTTCGTGGGTGAGGAGGACGGCAAGAAGTCCGTCTATTGCGACTCGCTCGTGGGCACCGACTCGCACACCACCATGATCAACGGTCTGGGCGTGCTCGGCTGGGGCGTCGGCGGCATCGAGGCCGAGGCGGCGATGCTCGGCCAGCCGGTGTCGATGCTCATCCCCGAGGTGATCGGGTTCAAGCTCACGGGCAAGCTGCCGGTGGGTGCGACCGCGACCGACCTGGTGCTCACCTGCACCGAGATGCTCCGCAAGAAGAAGGTCGTCGGCAAGTTCGTCGAGTACTATGGCGCCGGCCTCGGCACGCTCGCGCTCGCCGATCGCGCGACGATCGCGAACATGGCGCCGGAGTACGGCGCCACGATGGGCTTCTTCCCGGTGGATGCGGAGACGCTCAAGTATCTCCGGCTCTCGGGGCGGAGCGAGCATCAGGTGAAGCTGACCGAGGCCTACTGCAAGGCGCAGGGCCTCTTCCGCACCGATGACACGCCGGATCCGGTCTTCACGGACACGCTCGAGCTCGACCTTTCCACGGTCGTACCCTCGCTCGCGGGCCCGAAGCGTCCGCAGGACCGGATCGCGCTCACGGACATGAAGTCCAACTACGCCGCGTCGTACAAGGCGGAACGGGAGCGCATGGCGGGCGCGGCCGCGGCCAAGGCCGGCGCGGCGGCGGGCAAGGCCGCGGGCTCCCCCGCGATGGCGATGGTCTCCGAGGGTGCCCCGAGCGACGTGCCGGCCAGCGTGGACTGCGAGCACCGGGGAGCGAAGTTCCAGCTCAAGGACGGCGCCGTGGTGATCGCCGCGATCACCTCGTGCACCAACACGAGCAACCCGAGCGTGATGCTCGCGGCGGGGCTCCTGGCACAGAAGGCGGTCGCGGCCGGGCTCACCTCCAAACCCTGGGTGAAGACCTCCCTCGCGCCGGGCTCCAAGGTCGTGCGCGACTACTTCGACAAGGCCGGTGTGCAGCCGGCGCTCAACACGCTCGGCTTCCAGATCGTCGGCTACGGCTGCACGACCTGCATCGGCAACTCGGGCCCGCTGCCGGAATCGATCGGCAAGGCGATCGACGACGGCAAGCTCACCGTGGCGGCCGTGCTCTCCGGCAACCGCAACTTCGAGGGGCGCGTGAATCCCCAGACGCGCTTCAACTACCTGGCGTCGCCGCCGCTGGTGGTCGCCTACGCGCTCGCCGGCCGGGTGGACATCGACTTCGAGAAGGAGCCGATCGGCATCGGCAGCAAGGGTCCCGTCTTCCTGCGCGACATCTGGCCGTCCTCCAAGGAGGTCGAGGACACCGTGCTCTCGTCGGTCAAGCGCGAGCACTTCGAGAAGGAGTACGCCGACGTCTTCGGCGGCGACGCCGAATGGCGCGCGATCCAGGCCCCGACGGGCAGCCGCTACGCGTGGGACGACAAGTCCACCTACGTGAAGCACCCGCCCTACTTCGCCGGGATCACCATGACGCCGCCGGGCGTGAAAGCGATCGCGAACGCACGTGTGCTCGGCATGTTCGGCGACTCGATCACCACCGACCACATCTCCCCGGCGGGCTCGATCGCCGAGAAGAGCCCGGCCGGCGCGTGGCTCAAGTCGCTCGGCGTGCAGAAGAAGGACTTCAACTCGTACGGCGCACGGCGCGGCAACCATGAGGTGATGATGCGCGGCACGTTCGCGAACATCCGCCTCAAGAACGACCTCACCCCGGGCCTCGAAGGGTGGTGGACGCGCACCGCACCCGACGCCGAACCCACCTCGTTCTTCGAGGCGTCGGAGGGCTACGCCAAGTCAGGCACGCCGCTGGTGATCATCGCCGGCAAGGAGTACGGCACCGGGTCGTCGCGCGACTGGGCGGCCAAGGGCACCATGCTCCTCGGGGTGCGTGCGGTGATCGCCGAGAGCTTCGAGCGGATCCACCGCTCCAACCTCGTGGGGATGGGGTTGATCCCGCTCGAGTTCGTGAACGGCGAGACGCGGCAGTCGCTCGGACTCACCGGCTTCGAACCGATCACGATCGAGGGGATGTCGGACACCATGACGCCGCGGGCCACGCTCACCGTCAAGGCGGGCGACAAGACGTTCCAGGTCCGCAGCCGCATCGACACGCCGGAGGAGATGAACTACTACCGGCACGGCGGGATCCTGCAGTACGTGTTGCGGCAGCTGGCCGGCGGGCGCTGATCCGCTGGACCGGCGCGTCAGGGAGGCGGGCGCTGCGGGCACCCCTCCCTGACGAACGTGTCGGCGATCGACATGATGCGCCACCCCTGCGCGGTGCGGAGCAGTTGCACCGCGTCCACGCCGCAGTGGCTGAAGGTCTCGCCGAAGTGGAAGTCGTAGGCGGCCCACACCGTCGCGAGCGAACCGCTGATGCGCACCTCGGCGTCCCAGGCGCGCTCGATCCACGGGGCACGCGTGTCGCGCGCGACGAACGCGGCGAAGTCGGCCGCCGTGAGGCGCTGCACCACCGGCGCGTCGGCGGGCCGGCCGGGCCGCATGCCGACGAGCTTGGCGTCCTGGTCGAAGAGCGCGCGCATGGCGGCGGTGTCCTTGGCACGCATGGCGTCGAACAGGCGTTGCACCACGGCACGCACCTCGTGCTCCGCCGAGGCCGCCGTCGCGTCGGCGAAGGCCGCTGCGACGGCCGGGTCGGCCACGTAGTTCGCGAACGCGAACCGCTGGAGCTTCGACTCCCCCGCGAACCGATCTCGCCAGCGCGTGAGGTCGACGGTGCGACGTACGGCCGCGAGCGAGTCGCCGCGTGCCACGCCGCGCTCCACGCCGGACACGATCGCGCGGAGCATCTCCTCCACGGCCACGATCTGCCGCTCGTCGCGCTGCACGGGACCATGTCCGGGCACGACCACCGCCGCCCCGAGGCCCCGCAGGCGCACGAGCGCGTCGGCGAAGGCCGCGGGGTGCGAGGTCGAACCCACGAGCGGAACCGGGAGACCCACGAGGTCCCCCGCCGCGACGATGCGCTCCGCCGGCAGCCAGACCACCAGGTCGCCGGCGCTGTGGCCGCCGCCGAGATGCCGGAGTTCGATCACACGCCCGCCCTGCCGCAGCTCGATCCGGTCGTCGACCACGATGTCCGCGGGAACGAGATGCACTCCCGGGGCCTCGGCGAGGAAGCGCGTTCCGAGCACCGAGTCGCTCGCGAACCCCGCACGCTCCTCGGCGGTGATCGGTGATCCGTCCGGACTCTTCCCGTCGGCGAGCAGCTTCCGGAAGAAGCCGATCGTCCCCGGCAGCGAGGCGAGGAACTCGGCCCGCTTCTGCGCACCGACCCCGACCATCGTGTCCCGCGTCGCGCGATGCGCGATGAACTGCACCTCCGGATACGCGTCACGGTAGGCCTGGTTCCCCGTGATGTGGTCGTCGTGCGCGTGGGTGTTCACCACCCAGCGCACCGGCTTGTCGGTGAGGCGGCGCAGCGCCGCGATCACCTCACGCGTGGTCTCGAGGGAGAACTGCGCGTCGACCACGATCACGTCGCGGGGGCCGATGATGAAGACGCTGTTCGGCTCGAAGAAGAGGCTCGCCGGCTCGCGCCGGACCGTCGTGTACACGCCGTCGGCGAGACGCTCGATGTCGAATCGCGCGCGGGGCTGAGCACCCAGCAGGGCAGGCAGCATGCAACAGATCGCGAGGCCGACTCTCATGGACCGCACCGGTTGAGGACCTCTCCGGGAACGGCGCCAGACCGCCCGGGGTTTCACTGGGACGGCTGGCGTTCCGGCCTCCCTTCCAACAGACTAGACCCATGCGAACCCCCAACCGTTTCCTGGCGGCCCTCGTCGCCCTCGCGCTGGCGCAGCCCGCGATGGCACAGGCCCCCGCCCCAACCGGCGAGTTGAAGGTGGGCGACATGGCCCCCGACTTCACCCTGCCGGCGTCCACGAAGGATGGCGTAAGCCCCGCGCCGATCACCCTCAGCGGTCTGCGCGGGCAGACCGTCGTCCTCGCCTTCTTCCCGAAGGCGAGGACCGGTGGCTGAACGGCTCAAATGGAGGCGTACCGTGATCAGTACGCCACGATCTTCAAGAACGGCAACGGCGTGAAGGTGCTGGCCATCAGCACCGATGCCGTGGACGTGCAGCAGAGCTGGGCCGCGGAGAAGAGCTTCCCCGTGACCTTCCTCAGCGACGCGGCCGCGGTGACCGGCGGGCTCTACGACGTGAAGTTCCCCGCCGTGAACTTCCTCAAGCGCGTGGTCTTCGTGATCGGCCCCGACGGGCGGATCGCGCACATCATGCGGCCGTTCCGCGAACTCTCGGCAGAGGCCTACACCGAGCTGGGCGAGGCGGTGAAGAAGGCGAGCGGCGGAGGCTGATGGACCGCGCGGACGTCGCGGCGACACTGCGGGGGTTCTACGAGGCGGCGCTGGCGGCCGCCGATCCCGCCCGGGTGGTCCGCGACGGCCTGCGCTCGCATGAGGTGACGCTCGAGGTCGGGCGCGACCGGCCGCATTGGATCATCGCGCTCGGCAAGGCCGCTCCCGCCATGGCGGGGGCGGCCGTCGTGCATTGTGAGGCCGCGGGCTTCCCGATCGCCGGCGGACTCGTGGTCGGCGTGGCCGAGAGCGTGCCCCCGCACCCGCTCGTGGAGACGCTTGCGGGCGACCACCCGGTGCCCGGCGCCCGGTCGGCGCGGGCCTCCGAGCGGCTCGGCGCGCTCGCCGACCGGATCGGCAAGGATGACGTGGTGCTCGTGCTCATCTCGGGCGGCACCTCGAGTCTCGTGGGCGCTCCGATAGACGGCGTGCGGGCCGGCGACCTCGCCGCACTCGGTGCGCTCCTGCTGGGCGCGGGTGTGCCGATCACGCGCGTCAACGCGGTGCGCAAACGCTTCTCGCGCTGGGGAGCGGGACGGCTCGCGGAAGCGTTGCACGGTGCGCGCGTGCTCCCGATCCTCCTCGCCGACGTGCCCAACGAGGATCCGGCGATGATCGGGTCCGGACCGGTGACTCCCGACCCGCTCGAGGCCCGTCATGTGGAGCGGATCCTGCGCGAGGCGGGTCTGGCGGTGCGGATCCCGCTCTCGGTCGCCTCGGCACTCGGCGCGATGCGGGCCGGTCTGATCCCCGAGACGCCGAAACCCGATCATGCGGCCTTCGCCAACGTCGCGGAGCCGTTCGTGGTCGGGAACTCGGCTGCGCTCGACGCCGTGGCCGCTGCCGCGACCGAGGCCGGATTCGAGCCGGTGCTCCTGTCGCTCACGCCTCTGCAGGGCGACGCGACCGGCGCCGGGCGCGTGATCGCCCACGCACTCGCCCGCGCGCCCAAGGGCGCGTGTCTCGCCTGGGGCGGAGAGACCACGGTCCGGCTCCCCGACGATCATGGTCTGGGCGGTCGTTGCCAGCAACTCGCGCTCGCGGCTGCCGAGGTGCTCGATGACCTCGCGGCGGAGGGCACGTGGGTCCTGGCCGCGGGGACCGACGGTCGCGACGGCCCCGCGGAGGCGTCGGGGGCGCTGATCTCGTGGGAGAGCTGGCGGGAGAGCGCGACGGCCGACGGACGTCCGGCACGTTCTCTCCGACGGTGCGACGCGCATGCCGCGCTCGCGGCCGCGGGGGCGCTGCTCCCTTCGGCCGACACCGGAACGAACGTGATGGACATCGTGGTGGCGGTGAGGGTGTAAGGGGGCGAAATTGTCCCCATGACCACTCGCCCTCCCTTCACCGTCGCCATCATCCAGGATGGCGTCGAGTCCACGGCCGACGCCACGCTGGCCGCGACCGAGGAGCGGATCCGCGCTGCGCATTCCAAGGGCGCCCAGGTGATCTGCCTGAAGGAACTCTTCAACGCGCCCTATTTCTGCAAGACGCTCGATGCCGCGAACTTCGACATCGCCGAGCCGGTGCCGGGACCGACGGTCGCGCGCCTGCAGGCGGTCGCGAAGGAACTCGCGGTGGTGCTCGTGGTGCCGATCTACGAGCGGCAGGGTCCGGGGGTCTACCGCAACAGCGCCGCCGTGATCGATGCCGATGGAGAGTTGCTCGGCGTCTACCGCAAGATGCACATCCCGCACGACCCGCTGTTCGAGGAGAAGTACTATTTCGCGCCCGGCGAGTCCACGTCGTCTGTGCAACCGAAGGGCGCTCGCGGCCCCGACGGCGAGGCGGGCGGCTTCATGGTCTGGAAGACGCGTTACGCGACGATCGGCGTGCTCATCTGCCGGGACCAGTGGTACCCCGAGGGCGCGCGCATCACGTCGCTCCTCGGCGCCGACATCCTGTTCTATCCGACCGCGATCGGCTGGCATCCGGCCGAGAAGGCCGAGTGGGGAGCGGCCCAGGTCGACGCCTGGAGGACGGCGCAGCGCGCGCACGCGATCGCCAACGGCGTCTTCGTGGCGTCGCCCAATCGCACGGGCTTCGAGGCCAAGGCGGGCACCGGCGGGATCGAGTTCTTCGGGCACTCGATGATCGTCGATCCGTACGGCCGCTACATGGCTCAGGCCGAGACCGGCGAGGCGACGCTCGTCGCGACCTGCGACCCGGCGCTGATCGAGTACACGCGCCGCAACTGGCCCTTCCTGCGCGACCGGCGGGTGGACGCCTACGGCCCGATCCTCAATCGCTGGATCGGTTCGTGAGCAAGAAGGCCGCGACCGCGTCGGTGGCCGCTGTCGCACCGGGTGGTGGCGGCGTGCGGTGGCCCGCCGAGTGGGAGCGACACGACGCCACCTGGATCTCGTGGCCGCACCACGAGCCCGACTGGCCGGGTAAGTTCGCGCCGATCCCCTGGGTGTACGCCGAGATCGCGCGCGTGCTGGCCGAGCACGAGCATGTGCGCATCCTCGTGAACGACGAGGCGACCGAGGAGCAGGCCTGGCACTGCCTCCGCATGCACGAGGTGCGCCAGTCGCGCGTCCACCTGCATCAGTGCGCGAGCGATCGCGTGTGGCTGCGCGACTCGGGTCCCACGGGCGTGCACCTCGGCGACGGCAGTGTGCGGCTCGTGAACTGGGGCTTCAACGCCTGGGCCAAGTACGACAACTTCGCGGCCGATGCGCTGATCGGCGCGTTCGTGGCCGAGCACACGGGGCTCGCACTGCATCAGCCGGAACGGCACGATGGAGAGGGACGCGTCGTGCTGGAGGGCGGCGGCATCGAGACCGACGGCCAGGGGACGATGCTCGTGACCGAGGAGTGGTTGCTGAGCGACGTGCAGGTGCGGAACCGGGGGTTCACGCGCGCCGACTACGAGCGCACCTTCGCCGAGGAGCTGGGGATCGCCCGGACCATCTGGCTTGGCGAAGGCTGCGTCGGGGACGATACTCACGGGCATGTGGACGACATCGCGCGCTTCGTGGCACCGGGCGTGGTGGTGCTCGCGCACGAGGAGTACCCTGCGGACGAGAACCATGCGAGGTCGCTCGACAACCTCGCGCGGCTCCGGGGAGCGACCGACGCGCGCGGCGAGCCGATCCGCACGGTGACGCTCCCCTACCCGCGGGCGGTCGTGATGGACGGCACGCGGCTCCCCGCGAGTTATGCGAACTTCTACATGGCCAACGGCCTCGTGATCGTGCCGACCTTCAATGACCCCAACGACCGGATCGCCATGAACACGCTCGCCGAGTTGGTGCCCGGGCGTCAGGTCGTGGGGATCCATGCGGTCGATCTGGTGTGGGGGCTCGGGACGCTGCACTGCCTCACGCAGCAGCAGCCGTCGGCCAAGGGCCGCGCAAGGGCGCACGCGTGACCGACCTCCCCCGGCCGGACCCGACACCCGACCCGCTGCTCGAGACGCTGCGGGCGCGGCTCGGCGGGCAGTACGCGATCGAAGGGCTTCTCGGCCGGGGCGGGATGGGGAGCGTATTCCGGGCGCGCGACCTCACGCTCGATCGGCCGGTCGCGATCAAGGTGATCGGCGGGGATATGTCGACGAACGCCGAGTTGCGCGGACGCTTCCTGCAGGAAGCGCGCACGGTCGCCAAGTTGCGGCACCCGCACATCGTCGCGGTCTACAGCGCCGGCGATGCCGACGGCATCCTGTACTTCGTCATGGAGCTCGTCCCCGGCGAGTCGCTGCGCGACCTGCTCGCCCGCGAGGGGACGGTGCAGCCGGCACGCGCCGAGCGGATCCTGCACGAACTCGCGCTCGCGCTCGACTACGCGCACGCCAACGGCATCGTGCACCGCGACGTGAAGCCGGAGAACATCCTGCTCGACCGCGAGACCGGCCGCGCCATGCTGACCGATTTCGGCGTCGCCCGCGCGCTCGAGGGAGACGGGCGGATGACGGGCACCGGAATGATCCTCGGCTCGCCACGCTACATGAGCCCGGAGCAGGCCACGGGCGACACGACGCTCGACGGCCGCAGCGACCTCTATGCGCTCGCGCTGGTCGGCCACGAGATGTTCACGGGCAAGGCGGTCGTCGACGCCGGCAACGTCGCCGCGATGCTCGTGAAGCATCTCACCGAGACGCCCAAGCCGCTGGCCGACGCCGCGGCGAACGTGCCCGAGGGCGTGTCGACGGCGATCGACCGCGCGCTCATGAAGGACCGCGATCAGCGGTGGGCGACGGGGCGGGAGATGGCCGAGGTGATCGGCATGGCGTGGACGCCGCACGGCGGCGGCGTGCCCGCGCGCCCGGGGACCCAATCGGGACCGGCCGTCCTGCGCGCCCCGTTCCGCCGTCGAGCGGCACTCGTCGCGGCGATCGTCGCCGTGGTGCTCGTGGGGACCTCGGTCGCACTCTGGTGGAATCGCGGTGGCGCGCCACGGGGGGTGGATCCGCGCCGCTCCTACGCCGTGATGCCGTTCGAGATCCAGTCGTCGAACCGCGACATCCAATGGTTGCGAGACGGCGCGGTGAACATGCTCACGCTGGCGCTGAGCCAGTGGAGCGACCTCACCGTCGCCGACTACGAGCGCACCATGGTGCTCGTTCGCGACGCCGGCCTCGAGGAGAAGCGCGTCGACATCGACCGCGCGCTCGAGATCGCGCGTCGGGCGGGCGCGTGGACCGTGGTGACGGGAACGATCACCACGACCGCCGACTCCATGCGCGTGGACGCGCGGCTCTACGACGTGGCGAGCGGCAAGCCGCTCAACACGGAGTCGCGCGCGGCCGCGGTCGGTGACGATCCGCGCCCGCTCTTCGACGGTCTCGCGCGGTACCTGCTCGGCGTCGCCGGCGGGAGTGCGACCGAGACCGTCGACCTGGCCGCGGCGACCACGACCTCGCTCGTCGCGTACCGGGCGTACCTCGAGGGCGTGCGCGCGCTCTTCTCCTGGCGCGTCGCGCAGGCGGACTCACTCTTCCAGATCGCGATCCGTGCCGACTCGAGCTTCGCGCTGGCCTGGCACAAGCGGTCGCTCGCGCTCGGGTGGGGGGATGCCGGAGGTTTCGCGTATGTCGAGAGTTCGCAGCGCGCGCTCGAACTGAGCAGCCGACTGCCGGCACGGGAGCGGGCGCTCGTGAAGGGACAGAACGCGCTCGCACGCGGGTTGCGCGCGCTCGCCGGCGGTGAGAATGGCGCGGCGATCATGCGGGAGGCGGAGGAGAACTACCGCGGGCTCATCGCGGCCGATTCCGGCGTCGCGGAAGCCTGGTACGGACTCGGGGACGCACTCTTCCACACACCGTTCAACGGCGACTCCTCCGAGGCGAGCGTGGAGCGCATGACGGGTTCACTGCAAGCGTTCCGCAAGACGCTCGCGCTCGATTCGACCTTCCACCTCGCGTACTCGCATCTGATCTCGATGTACCAGGGGCTCTCGCTCGCCAACAGCGGCGTGGTGCTGGACGGCGACCGGATCCGCCTGGTGACCGACTCGGCGGGAGTTCGCGCGGCCGGTGGGACCGCTGGCATACTCGCGAAACAGGAGCAGGCCCGGGCGATCGGCTTCGACCTGGCCCGCGCCTGGTCCCGCGCGGATCAGGACGCGACCCAGCCGGTGAAGACCCTGATCCAGGGGTTCTTCGGCGCGGGCATGCCCGATTCCGCGATCGCCACGATCGATCGCGCACTGAGCCGCCCCTCGCTCCGCACGCCGGAGCTGATGCTCTGGAGCGGCGTCTACCAGTTCTACGCCGACGACCCGCGCGGCGTGCGCACCCTGCTCGACGTCACGCGAGACAACAGTGCGGCCGCGCTGCGGAAGATCCCCGTGAACGACCGGCTCTCGGTGCTGGCCACGGCGCTCGCCGCCGCGGGCGCGTCCGGGAGTGGCGCCGAGGTCGAGCGCGTGAAGCGGCTCATCCTCAGCGTCGACTCGGTCCTGCCGGGCTCGAACGAGCCGTTCGCTCCGATCCTGGAGGCCCTCGCGGCGGGGCTGCGCATCGCGACCGCAGGGACGGTCACCGGCCAGGATCGCGGGGGGCTCTTGGGCATGATCGCGCGCGTGGACCGCCTCCCGCCGGGGGCGCAGAGCCAACTCAAGTTCGGCGCGATCCCGGTGGCGTACGTGGCGTACCTCGCCTCGGGCGACACGGTCTTCTCGAGCGCCGTGCGGCGTTGGTCACCACAGGGGAGTCGGTTCCCTGAGTTCGATGCACGCGACGCCGTGACCCGTGGCGACACCGCCGCGGCCCGAACGATCGCGGCGACGTTCCCCAGGGCCGACTCCGTCGCGAAGGTGCGCCTCGGTCTGGCCGGCCTGCGCACGGTGCTCAGAGCCGAGATCATCGCGGAGCTGGGTGATCCGCGTGAGGCGGCGGCGCAGTACGCGGCGATGCACCCTTCCCGCTTCGCGACGGCCTTCGTGGACCCGGGATTCACGGTGTACGTGCGGACATTCGCGGCACGCGCCCGACTTTATGAGCAGATTGGTGAGCGCGAACGTGCGATCACCGCTTGGGAGGAGTTCCTCCGGCGCTGGGCCGACGGCGATGCGACCACCGAGACCGCCCGTCGCGAAGCTCGCTCGGCCCTGCAGCGTTTGCGCGATCAACCCACCACCAAGCGACCCTGATGCGCCCCTCGGTCCGGATGTCCGTGGCACTGCTCGCCCTGATCGCCGCCTGCAGCCGTGACGGCGGCCCGGTGACCCTCGGCATGGCCGGACCGCTCAAGGAGGGCTTCGGGATCGAGAACCGGCGCGGCGTCGAGCTCGCCGTCGCGGAGATCAATGCCGCCGGCGGCATCGACGGCGATTCGCTCCTCATCGAATACCGCGACGACGACGGCGAGGGCGCCAAGGCCGCCGTGATCGCGCAGGAGTTCGTCGACGATCCGCGCGTGCTCGCCGTGGTCGGGCATGTGACCTCGGGGGCGATGCTCGCGGCCGCCAAGGTCTACGATGGACATCTCGCGGCCATCGCCACCACCGCCTCGTCGGCGACGCTCACCGGCATCTCCCCCTGGGCGTTCCGCGTGATCTCGAGCGACTCGGCCAACGGCGTCGACCTGGCGCACTTCGCGCAGCGGCTCGGCAAGCGGCGCGTCGCGGTGCTCTACGAGAACGACGCCTACGGGCGCGGCCTCGCCGATGCCTTCCGTCGGAGCTTCAACGGTGAAGTGATCTCGTTCGATCCGATCGGCTTCGAGGGGAAGCGCGCTCCCATCTATATGGAGTGGCTCGCCTCGAGGCGTCCGGATCTGGTCTTCGTGGCCGGCACCGAACGCACCGGGCTCGCCTTCATCGCCGCCGGCCGCGCCGCCGGGCTCACCGCGGACTACCTGGGAGGGGACGGATGGACGGGCGTCCGCTCCGACTCCGTGGTCTCCGAAGGAGCGCTCGTCGGCGCGCCGTTCACGCCGCTCGACCCGCGACCCGAGGCCCAACGTTTCGTGCAGGCGTACCGCACGCGCTTCAATGGCGACGAGCCGGACGGCAACGCGGCGCTCTCGTACGATGCGGTCCAGCTCCTGGTGGCGGCGATCCGCGGCGGTGGACGCGACCGCGAGGCGATCCGCGACTGGCTCGCCGGGCTCCGTGAGGCCGGGGCGCATGCCGGCATCACCGGCGCGATCGCGTTCGACGAGTCGGGCGACCCCGTGGGCAAGTCCTTCACCATGACCCGCGTGTCGCGAGGCCATCTGGTGCTGGCCGAGCGGAGCGCGCCATGAACCTCCTCGGGTTGCGCACCATCCGCAGCCGGTTGATCGCCGGGTTCTCTCTGCTCGTCGGGCTGCTCGTGGTCGCGGGGATGGTCGGGCGCCTCTCGATCGGGGCGTTCGCCGCGGAGATCGAATCCGCGGTCACCAAGGTCCAGCGCGAGACCGCGCTCAGCGCGCGATTGAACATGAGCGTCACGCGCGAGCTGGCCGCAGCGGCCCGCTACCTCGATCGCGGCATGGGCACGGACCGCGAGGCCTTCCGCGCCGCCGGCTGGGAGGCGCACGGGGCGCTCCGCGACCTCAACGACAGCGACGGTCTCACGTCGACCGAGCTGGGCCTGATCTCCGCGATCGACGAACAGCTCTCCGCCCTCGAGGTCGGGCTCACGCAGGCGCAGCTGCTGCGCGACCTCGGGCGCCGGGACGCTGCCTACGCCCGCGCCGACAGCGTGGGCCCGCTCGAGGCCACCCTCACCCGCGACGTCGCCCGGCTCAGCGACATGCGCGCGAAGCAGGTCGCGATATCGGTCACCTCGTTGCAGCAGACCGCGGAACAGCGCAAACGCGTCCTGCTCGCCGTGATCATCGGCGCGGTCCTGCTCGGGATCGTGACGTTCGTCGGGACGGTGCAACGGATCTCGGCGCCGCTCGAACTGCTCGTGGCGCACGCGCGGGCGCTCAGCCAGGGACGGCTCGACATCCGGACCGAGACCGAACTCCCCGGCGAGTTCCAGGCGCTGGCCGATGCCATGAACACCACCGCGGCCTCGCTCTCGCGCGTCGCGACCGTGGCCGGCAACACCTCCGAGGACGTCGCGACCTCGGCGCACCAGCTCACCTCGGCCGCCGACCAGATCTCGGTCGCCGCCGCCCAGACGGCGACGGCGATGTCCGACGTGACCGAGGGGGCGGAGATCCAGGTGTCGGCATTGCGCGACGCGGATCTCGCGCTGCAGGGCGTGCGGGACCGGGCGCACGAGGTGCGCGCGGGGGCGGACGAGGTCTCCGACCTCTCGGCCGAGATCGAACGGGTGGCGCGTGCGAAGCGCGCCGAGATCGCGCGGGCGCGCGGCCTGCTCGCCGAGATCAGGCAGTCGGTCGACCGCGCCACCGGTGAGGTGCGGGAACTCACGGCGACGGCCGAGGGAATCAATCGATTCGTGGGGATCGTGAGCCGGATCGCGGAGCAGACCAACCTGCTGTCACTCAACGCGGCCATCGCGGCCGCGCGGGCCGGCACCGCGGGGCGCGGATTCGCCGTCGTCGCGGACGAGGTGCGCAAGCTGGCCGACCAGGCGCAGCAGGCCGCCGACGACGTGGTGCAACTCACGGCGGTCGTCACGCGGCGCGTGGGCACCACCACGGCGGCGATGGAGACCGGGGCGTCGCGGGTGGCGGAGATCGAGAGCGTCTCGGAGGGGATCGACGTCGCGCTCGAGACGATCAGCACCTCGGCCGAGATGACGCGGGCGGCGGCCGATGGGCTCGGGGCGGCGGCCGGAGCGAACGTCGCCGCCGTCAATGAAGCGGCGGCCGGCATCTCGGCGGCGACGCGCACGGCCGAGGGCCATGCCGCGGCCGCCCAGCAGGTGAGCGCGTCGACCGAGGAGCAGAGCGCCGCGTGCGAGGAGATGTCGGGCGCGGCGACCGCGCTGCTGCAGGGTTCGGTGCGCCTCAAGGAGATCGTCTCCGGTCTCCGCACCGGGTGAGCGGCGTGTCCCTCGCGACGCTCGCGACCGTCCCGGCGGGCACGCCCGGCGTGCTCCTGCTCTCGGGCGGCCTCGACTCCACGACGTTGCTCGCCCTCGCGACGCGCGCCGGATACGCGGTGAATGCCCTGACCTTCCGGTACGGTCAGCGGCACGGCGTGGAGATCGAGCGCGCACGGACGGTCGCCGCGCGGTGGCGGGTCGCACGGCACGTGGTGGCCGACATCGACCTGCGACTCTTCGGCGGCTCGGCGCTCACGTCGGACGTCGCCGTGCCCAAGGACCGCGACGCGGCGACGATGGCGGAGGGGATCCCGATCACCTACGTGCCGGCGCGAAACACGATCTTCCTCTCCTTCGCGCTCGCCTGGGCCGAGGTGCTCGGCGCCACCGACCTGCTCATCGGCGTGAACGCGCTCGACTACAGCGGCTATCCGGATTGCCGGCCCGAGTACATCGCCGCCTACGAGGCCATGGCCAACCTCGCGACGCGCGCGGGCGTCGAGGGCACGGCCCGGACGCGGATCCTCACGCCGCTGATCGCTCTCAGCAAGGCCGACATCATCCGCACCGGCCTCGCGCTGGGCGTGGACTACGACGAGACGATCAGCTGCTACGACCCGTCGCCGGCGGGAGTGCCGTGCGGGCACTGCGACGCCTGTGTGCTGCGAGCGAAGGGGTTCGCGGAAGTGGGATGAAGGATGAAGGATGCAGGATGAAAGATTCACGCGGCGGCCTGCAGCGTGCATCTTTCCACCTTCATCCTCCAGCCTTCATCCAGTTGTACTCAGTCAAAGAGATCTTCTACACGTTGCAGGGCGAGGGCATCCAAGCCGGGCGCCCGGCCGTCTTCTGTCGTTTCTCCGGCTGCAACCTGTGGACGGGACGCGAGGAGGACCGCCACAAGGCCGTCTGCGATTTCTGCGACACGGATTTCGTGGGCGTCGGTCCGGACGGCGGGAGGTTCGCGACGGCCTCCGAGCTCGCGGGGGCCGTCGCCAGCCGGTGGCCGGCCACCCCCGGCGGACGGCGATTCGTGGTCTGCACCGGCGGGGAACCGCTCCTGCAGCTGGACGAGGCCGCCGTCGATGCGCTGCATGCCGAGGGGTTCGAGGTCGCCGTGGAGACGAACGGCACCCAGCCGTTGCCCCGGGGCCTCGATTGGGTCTGCGTGAGCCCCAAGGCGAACGCCGAGCTGGTGGTGACCGGGGGCGACGAGCTCAAGCTCGTCTACCCGCAGCCCAAGGCCCTCCCGGAGCGCTTCCTCGGTCTCGACTTCCGGCACTGGCTGCTGCAGCCGATGGACGGCCCCGACCGGGAGCAGGCGACGCGGGGCGCGATCGCGTACTGCCTGGCCCATCCCCAGTGGCGGCTCTCGGTCCAGACCCACAAGGTCGTCGGGGTCCGCTGACCCCCCTTGCTCCGCCGGGCGCCAGAACTCAAGGTCGCCCCACGTATTGACGTACGCCCCCAAGGGGAGGAACTTTGTGCCGGTCCGGTCGGCCCGTGACCTCGGTCACTGCTTCCTGGGTGGGTCGCGCCTCCCGCGGCCCCACACACCCCATGCAATTCGAGGTGTCATTCACATGCGCATTCGTTTCGTCAGCAAGGCACTCGCCCTCCTCGGCTTCTTCGCCGTGGCGGGTGCCGCCGACGCTCAGTCCGGGACCGTCGCCGGCCGCGTGACGCAGGCCGAGGGTGGGTCCCCGGTCAGCGCCGCCCAGGTTCGCGTGCTGTCCGGCGCCACGCCCGTCGCGACCGGCCAGTCCGGCGATGACGGCAACTTCCGCATCGCCAACGTGCCTGCCGGCATGTACGCGGTCGTCGTCACTCGCATCGGCTTCGCGGCCAAGCGCGTCGACAACGTGCAGGTCACGGCCGGCGGCGTCGCGACGGTGAACGTCGCGCTCGCCGAGTTCGCAACGCAGCTCAACCAGGTCGTCACGACGACCACGCGTGGCGCCGAGCCCGAGAAGATCCTCGACTCGCCGAACTCGATCTCGGTGGTGACCTCCGAGCAGATCGCCAACCGGCCGGCCGCCTCGATCACCGACCACCTGAAGGCGTCGCCCGGACTCTCGATCTCCGCCGGCGGCATCCTCCAGTCTAACATCGTCTCGCGCGGCTTCAACAACGCCTTCTCGACATCGATGCTGATGCTCCAGGACTACCGGTTCGCCGGCGTCCCGTCGCTCCGCGTGAACGTCCCGGCGCTCTTCACCGGCACCGGCGAGGACATCGACCGGATCGAGATCCTGCAGGGACCGGCCTCGGCGCTCTACGGCCCGAACTCGGGCGCGGGCGTGCTCCACGTGATCACCAAGTCGCCCTTCCAGTCGCAGGGCACGACGCTCACGCTCGACGGCGGCGAGCGCTCGCTGGCGCGCCTGAGCGGCCGCAACGCCGGCGTCTTCGGCGGCGGCAAGTTCGGCTACAAGGTCTCGGGCGAGTACTTCACGGCCAAGGACTGGCAGTACAACGATCCGAACGAGACGCAGCTCGGCCCGACGGCGACGCCGGACCAGCGCGAGCTCTTCAAGGTCTGGTCGGCCACCGACGCGCGCGTCCCGGCGTCGCGCCAGGGTCAGCCGAAGCGCCGCGACTTCGACCTCACCAAGTACTCGGCCGAGGCCCGTCTCGACTACCGGCCGAACGACGACACCGAAGCGATCACGACCCTCGGGTACACGATGCTCGGTTCGGCGCTCGAGATCACCACGACGTTCGGTGCGGCCCAGGCGCAGAACTGGAGCTACCGCAACCTGCAGCAGCGCTTCCGGCACAAGAAGTTCTTCGCGCAGGTGTTCTACAACGCGTCCAACTCCGGCAACGCCGACGCCGGGGACGACAACGGGTCCTTCTACCTGCGCTCCGGCATCCCCGTCGTCGACCTCTCCTCGGTGCTCGTCGGGCAGCTGCAGCAGGGATTCAACTTCCGCGGGACGAAGTTCACGGGCGGCCTGGACTACATCGCCACGACGCCCAAGACGGCCGGCACGATCAACGGCCGCAACGAGGAAGACGACAACATCGTCGAGACGGGTGCCTACCTGCAGGTCACGCATTCGCTCAGCGAGCGCGTGGAGTTCACCGGCGCCGTGCGCGGCGACATGAACTCGCGGATCGAGGGGACGCAGTTCTCCCCGCGCGCCGCCTTCGTCTTCAAGGCGACGCCGACGCAGAACTGGCGCCTGACGTACAACCGCGCCTTCAACTCGCCCGCCTCGTTCGCGTTCTTCCTCGACCAGTGGTCGGGCCAGCGCTCGAACCTCGGTCCGGCGCTCGGCAACGTGGACGTCCAGATCCTGGGCAACGCGCCGAAGACGGGCTGGCGCTATGATCGCAGCTGCGACGTGTCGATCAACAGCGGCCTCTGCATGCGCTCGCCGTTCACCGGGCCCAACCCGGTCGCGGCCACGGGCTCCTCGATGATCCCCGGGATCATGGCCGTGAACGCTGCGGCCCTCGCGGGCGGTCTCGCCGGCCTCGGCCTGCCGGCACCGCAGATCGCGAACATCCGCGCCGCGCTCCAGGGGCTCACCCCGACGGACGCGCAGGTGCGGGGCGTCCTGCGGAACCTCCTCGCGCCCGGCACGCCGATCGTGCCGTGGACGAATCCGGTCGACCTCGCCCCGCTCGGGGCGAACTTCTCCAACACCTGGGAGATCGGGTACAAGGGCGTCTTCGCCAACAAGTTCCGCCTCGCGGTGGACTTCTGGTACCAGATCCGCCCGGCCGACCCGACCACGCAGGTCGTGAACGCCGACGACGCGGTCTTCCTCGACCCGACCACGCTCGGTTCGTACCTCGGTGCGGCCATGGGCCCGACGCTCGTCGCGAACGGCGTGCCGGCGGGCTCGGTCGGGGCGGTCGTCACGGGTTGGGTGACGTCACTTGCCCAGCTCCCCGGCGGCCTGTTGAACATCGACAGCCCGCTCTACGACAAGAACTACCTGGTCTTCACGTACCAGAACGCGACGGGTCAGGTCGACGTCCGCGGCATCGACCTCTCCGCGGATTACCTCCTGAACGACCTGTTCTCGGTCGCGGCGACCTATTCGAACCTCAACCGCAACGTCTTCAGCAAGGCGGTCGGCGCGTCGGTGGCGAACCCGCTCACGGCCAATGCGGCGAAGCACCGCGCCACACTCACGCTGCGCTATGACGATCAGGCGCGCGGCATGTCGGGCGAGGTCCGCGGCCGGTACGCGGACGCCTTCCCGGTCAACTCGGGCGTGTTCAACAGCTACAACATCGGCACGCCGATCCGCTACGACGCCGTGCCGGTCAACGCGTTCATCGACGCGGGCTTCTCGATGCGGCTGCCGTTCGCGACGAACGTCCGCTGGTCGCTCAACGCGCAGAACATCCTCGACAACGCGGTGCCGACCTTCATCGGCGTCCCCGATGTGGGCCGCATGATCACGACGCGCCTGCAGTACACGTTCTAGGGTTCCGAGCCCTCCCGAGGGCGCTGGTGAGGCGGGGTGGGCCGCAAGGCCCACCCCGCCTCGTTTATTATCCATGGATGCTCCTGCTAATCGATCCCTCCCGGCGCCCGGTGATCGGTCACCGCGGCAACCGCGCCCACGCGCCCGAGGACACCCTCGTCTCGTTCGCACAGGCGGCCGCGCTGGGCGTCGACGCGTTGGAGATGGACCTGCACCTCTCGCGGGACGGCGTGCCGGTCGTCATCCATGACCCCACGCTCGATCGCACGACCGACGCCACCGGGGCGGTCGCCGACCACACGGCGAAGGAGCTTGCCCGGGTCGACGCCGGCGCGCGATTCTCGACCGACGCCGGGCGCACGCTGCCCTACCGCGGCACGGGGATCGGGGTCCCGACCCTCGAGGAGGTCCTCGCCGCGCATCCGGCGATCCCGCTCATCCTCGAGATCAAGGCCCGCGAGGCGGCTGCCCCGGTGCTCGCGCTCCTGCAGCGGATGAACGCCACCGAGCGGGTGCTGATCGGCTCGTTCCACGATGAAGCGCTCACGGCGTTCTCCGGCGCGGGGATCCCCGTGGCCGGCGCGACGCACGCGCTCGCGAAGCTCTACCTTCCAGCTCTCTTCGGCGCGCGCCGCGCCTCCCTCCCCTTCCAAGCCATGTGCATCCCCCGATCCTACCGCGGACTCCCTCTCCCCGTCGCGGGCTACGCCCGGCTCATGGCCGCCGCCGGAGGCCCTGTGCACGTCTGGACGGTGAATGACCGCGCCGCCGCGCGCACGCTCTGGCAGGCGGGCGTCGCGGGGATGATCAGCGACGATCCTGCCGCGATGATCGCCGAGCGGGCGGTGCTCGCGTGAGCGCCCCGGTGAAGGCGGTGCCGTCCCGTGCGGCGGCCGCCGGCCCCGGGCCGGACAAGCCGGTGAAGAGGAAGACCGACTACAAGGCCGCGATCGCCGAGACGAAGAAGCTGATGTGGCAGCACCGCGGCTCGCTCGCGATCGGGTTCGCGCTGATGCTCGTGAATCGCTTCGCCGGGCTCGTGCTGCCGGGCAGCACCAAGTGGATCATCGACGAGGTGCTCACCAACAAGCGGCTCGACCTCCTCACGCCGATCGCCTGGGCCGCGGGCATCGCGACGGTGCTGCAGGCGTCGAGCTCGTTCGCGCTCTCGCAGGTGATCTCGGTGGCGGCCCAGCGGGCGATCACCGACCTGCGTCGGCGGGTGCAGGCCCGCATCCTGCGCCTGCCGGTGAGCTTCTTCGACTCGACCCAGAGCGGTGTGCTGATCAACCGCGTCATGAACGACGCCGAGGGCATCCGCAATCTGATCGGCACCGGGATCATCCAGCTGGTGGGCGGGATGCTCACGGCGGCGATCGCGCTCGGCTACCTCTTCTGGCTCAACTGGTTCCTCACCACCCTCACGCTCGGCTTCCTCTCGATCTTCGGCGGCGTGATGGCGTACGCCTTCGCCAAGCTCAGGCCGATCTTCCGCGAGCGGTCCAAGATCCAGGCCGAGGTGTCCGGTCGGCTCGGGCAGGCGATGGGCGGCGCGCGGGTGGTGAAGGTCTACACCGCCGAGAAGCGCGAGGAGATCGTCTTCACGCGCGGCGTGCACCGGCTCTTCCGGAACATCGCGTCCACGATCACCGGCACGAGCGCGATCGCGGCGGTGTCGACGGTGATCATCGGCGCAGTGGGGGTGCTCATCCTCACGGTCGGCGGCCGTGCGGTCGCGCGCGGCGAGATGACGCTCGGCGACCTCGTGTCGTACATCTTCTTCGTGGGACTCGTCTCGTTCCCGGTGGTGCAGATGGCGAGCATCGGGACGCAGATCACGGAGGCCTTCGCGGGGCTCGACCGCATCCGCGAGATCTTCGAGACGCCGACCGAGGACGAGGACGACGCCACGCGCCAGCCGCTCTCGCGCCTCGACGGCGACGTGTCGTTCGAGCACGTCTGGTTCGAGTACCGCGAGGGGATCCCGGTGCTCAAGGACATCACCTTCCGCGCCAAGGCCGGCACGACGACGGCCCTCGTCGGGTCGAGCGGCTCGGGGAAGAGCACGCTCATCTCGATCATCCTCGCGTTCAACCGCCCGCTCAAGGGCCGCGTGATGATCGGCGGGCAGGACCTGAACCAGCTGCGCCTGCGCGACTACCGCTCCACGCTCGGCGTGGTGCTGCAGGACAACTTCCTCTTCGACGGCACGGTCGCGGACAACATCGCCTTCTCCAAGCCGGGCGCGACCCTGGCCGAGGTGCGCGAGGCGGCGCGGATCGCCAACTGCGAGGAGTTCATCGTCGGCTTCCCCGACGGCTACGACACGATCGTCGGCGAACGCGGCGTGAAGCTCTCGGGCGGCCAGCGGCAGCGCGTCGCGATCGCACGCGCGATCCTCGCCGACCCACAGGTGCTGATCCTCGACGAGGCGACGTCGAGCCTCGACTCGGAGAGCGAACGCGAGATCCGGGAGGCGCTCAAGTCGCTGCGCACGGGGCGCACGACCTTCGTCATCGCGCACCGGCTCTCGACCATCCGCAGCGCCGACCAGATCCTGGTGCTGGAGCATGGCGAGATCGTCGAGCGCGGGAACCACCGCGAGCTGATGGCGCTCGCCGGACGTTACAAGGAGCTGCATGACACACAGCACGAGATCGAGCGCGACCTCTTCATCAACCCCGGCGAGGACTTCACGGAGAGTGCACCGGCGAGTGGAGCGCTCTAGGATCCGGGACCGCCGGTCGCGCCTGCGACCGATGCTGGCGTGCGCCATCGCCACCGCGGTCGCCTGCACCTCCCCGGGCGAGCCGTCGGTCGGGATCACGCCGGAACTCACGGCCTTCTCGTTCACGCAGGCAGCGAACCCGGCGCTCCCGGGCGACGTGCAGGGCGTGATCACCGGGGACACGATCCGGCTGATCATCCCCGGGATCGTCGCGGTCGACTCCCTCGTGCCGTCGTTCTCGACCAATGAGACCTCGTCGGTCGTCGCGATCGGCGCAGCGGTGCAGCGCAGCGGCGCGTCGCGCGCGGACTTCACCTCGGACGTGCGCTACACGGTCAACTCGTCCACGGGGAACTTCCGCTCGTACGTCGTGAAGGTGACCGTCTTCACGGGGCTGCCGGCCATCTTCGTCACGACGGACGGTGGCGTGGAGGTGACCTCGCGCGTGACCTACCTGCCGGCGACCGTGCGCGTCTACGGCGGGAAGGACCATCCCGAATGGTCGTTCACCGCGACGACCGACATCCGCGGTCGCGGCAACTCCACGTGGGACAATCCCAAGAAGCCGTACCGGCTCAAGCTCACGACCTCGGCGTCGATGTTCGGCTTCCCCGCCGACCGCGACTGGGTGCTGCTGG
Organism: Gemmatimonadota bacterium; assembly: GCA_021413975.1. Lineage (GTDB taxonomy): Bacteria > Gemmatimonadota > Gemmatimonadetes > Gemmatimonadales > Gemmatimonadaceae > Pseudogemmatithrix. The sequence continues at coordinate 324,806 of JAIOPJ010000054.1, read as the reverse complement.
CCAACTACTGGGACCTGTCGCTCGCACGCAATGCCACGGCGTTCAGGATCTCGGAGGTGCTCGGGCTGGCCTTCACGCCGAGGTGCATGCCGTTCGAGATGTTCATGAACGGCGCACATCAGGGCTCATACCAGCTGTGCGATCACATCGAAGTCGCGCCGAGTCGGGTGCCGGCGGGAGCCGACGGCTGGTTCCTCGAACTGGTCGACCGCGGCCGCGCGGAGTCGGATGGCGACAGCTATTTCCAGACACCGCAGATCGACGAGTACACCACGCGGTACGACCCGAGCCCCTCGGTGTGGAGCTACAAGCAGCCGGCGCCGCCGAGCGTGGCGCAGCGGGCGGTGATCGAGGCGCAGGTCCTGGCCTTCGAGCAGCTCCTGTACGGCAGCGGCTTCGCGGATCCGGTCACGGGGTACGCGTCGCAGGTCGATGTGCGGTCGTTGATCGACTGGTACCTCGTCAACGAGCTCAGCAAGAACAACGATTCCGCCTTCTCGCTGAGCGTGTACATCTACCGCACCGCCACCGGCAAGATCACCTTCGGCCCGGCGTGGGACTTCGATCTCGCGTTCGGGAACTACCCCTACGACGGGCAACCCGAAGGGTGGAAGGTGAAGGTCTCGGGCTGGATGGAGCGCTTCTTCGCCGACCCCGCGTTCGTGGCACAGGTCAAGGCGCGCTGGCTGCTGCTCAAGGCACGACGTGGCGAGATCGACACCTTCGTGCGGGACTACACGGACCGGCTCGCACTCTCGCAGCGACGGTCGCACGCGCTCTGGTATCCCTACCTGCCGCCGCCGTCGTTGACAGCCGGACCGGTCCCCGAGGCCTTCGCGTCACCGGTCCTTCGCGGATCCGCCTCGCTGTTCTCGGATGCCGACTACGCGCTCGAGGTGCAGCGGACGCGGGCCTGGCTGTCGACCCGCTTCGACTGGCTCGATCAACAGATCACGGGGCTCTGAGCCGGCAAGCGCTCAGTTGCGCTTGCCGGTCACCTTGGAACCGTCGCCCGGCATCGACCACTCACCCTCGACCATGTCGCCGTCGAAGTTGAGGGTCATGGTGCCGGTGTCGCCCGTCGGGACCGGGAAGGTCGCCACGAGCTGCTTGCCCGTGAGCTTCGCCGACGTGAGGGCCATGGTCGGGAAGGCCTGGGTTGAGAGTGTGCCGGTCCAGGTGCCGTCGGCGAGCTTCACGAGATCCATGACCACTTCGAGCGCCTGACCCTGCGCGGTGAGGACGACGGTCCACTTGCCGGCCGGGCTGAAGGGCGCGGGGGCCGGCGCGACGGCCGCGGGGACGGGCTCCAGGCGCGGCGTGCCGGAGATCCGGGTCGAAGTGGTCGTGACGGTCTTGCAGGCGCCCGTGGAGAGCGCGAGGCCGGCGACGAGCAGGGTGCGAAGGCGCATGGGGGAACTCCGTCGAATGGGCTGTGCCGAGGTCGGGAATGTCCGAGAGACGATAATGCGGGTGACCATGGTCAGACAAGCGGACCGGTCCACTGGTTCGAACGGGGCCTCAGCCTGCCGGCACCGCCCGGTCGGCCGCCCAGTGTCGCAACTCCGCGATCCGCTCCCGCATGGTGCCGGAAAGGGGCCGCGTGCCCGAGATCTCCTTGGCGAGCCGGGCGGTGTCGAGCGCCGCTCCCGAGGCGAACGCCGAGTAGAGACCACCGACGACCGCCTGCTCGAGTTCGGCACCGCTGAAGCCCTCGCTCGCCGCGGCGAGTGCGGGGATGTCCACGCGCGCGGGGTCCTGCTTCCGCTTGCGCATGTGGATCCGCAGGATCTCCGCGCGCGCCGCGACGTCCGGCAGGTCGACGAAGAAGATCTCGTCGAAGCGGCCCTTGCGGATGAACTCGGCCGGGAGGCTCGCGATGTCGTTGGACGTCGCGGCGACGAACACGTCGCGCTTGCGCTCCTGCAGCCAGGAGAGGAAGGTGCCGAAGACGCGGCGCGAGACGCCGCCGTCCGACTCGCCGCTCGAGGCCGCGAACGCCTTCTCGAGTTCATCGATCCAGAGCACGATCGGCGCGAGCCGTTCCGCCGTCTGCATGGCGCGCTTGAAGTTCTTCTCCGAGTCGCCGATGTACTTGTCGTAGAGATTGGCGGGGTCGAGCTTGAGCAGCGGCAGGCCCCACTCGCGCGCGATCGCCTTGGCGGCGAGTGACTTGCCGCAGCCCGGCACGCCGAGCAGGAGCACGCCGCGCGGGAACCCGAGGCCGAAGGCCCGCGCGGCCTGAGGGTCGTTCACCACGGCGCGACGCGGCGCGAGCCAGCTCTTGAGTCCCGAGAGACCTGCGACCTCGTCGAGCCCGGACTCGGCGGGGTGGTACTCCAGCAGGCCGTCCTGCTCCACCGCCTCGCGCTTGGCCGCCGCGGCGCGCGGGATGTCCCCCTCACGCAAGGCGCCGTCGTACATGATGAGCCGCGTGATGACGCGTTCGGCCTCGTTGAGCGTGAGGCCCACGAGGTTGTTCACGAGCCGCGCCTCGTCCTCCTTGGTGAGCTCGACCTTGAGCGGCATGCGCGCCGAGTACTCGCGGATGAGCCGTTCGAGCAGTCGACGGTGCTCGGCGAAGTCCGGCACCGGGAGCGTGAGCTGCACCGCCAGCGGGCGCAACGCGTCCGGCAGGTGCGACCTGGACCCTGAGATCACGATCGCGCCGCGGCGGGTGGCGAGATGCGCCACGGCATCGAGCACATGGCTGGCGACCAGCGGATCCTCGAGATGGACGCCGAGGCCGCGGAAGTGGAAGATGCCCGCGCCCTCCTCGACGACGCGCGCCAGCGCGAGCGCCGGCTCGGCGGTCTTCTCGATCACCGGGTCGGAGTTGGTGATGCCGCGGCGCAGCCCACGCGAGCGGCTCCATGAGTAATGGAAGAGCGAGAGTCGCGCCGCGATCGCCGCGAGCACCGCGTCGGCGCGCTCGGGTTCGACCGTATCGAGCAGGATGAGCGTGTACTTGGATCGAACGAGCAGTTCGAGTTCTGCTTCCGTATCTTTCACGCGATGACTCCCCGTGGCGTGGACGCGAGCGAAGATACCGCCCCTCCGCGCACGGCGCAGGGGGCGCACGGTGGTGCGCCGGTCGGCAGTGCGGGTACGGGGGGCACGGGTGACGCGGGCCGGGCGTGGGCCATGCTCGCGCTGCTCGCGGGCGCCGAACTCCTCGGCATGTCGCCCTGGTTCACCGGCTCGGCGGTCGCACCGCAGCTCGTCGCGCGTTGGTCGCTCAGCGCGGCACAGGTCGGCGGGCTCTCGACCGCCGTGCAACTCGGTTTCGTGCTCGGCACCGCGCTCGCGGCGTTGCTCAACCTCGCCGACATCACCCCCGCGCGCCGCTACTTCACCTGGGCGGCGACGGCAGCGGCGGTCGCGAACGCGGCGCTCGTCTGGGCCCCCGACTACCCCGTCGCACTGGCGACGCGCGCGCTCACCGGTCTCTGTCTCGCAGGCGTCTACCCGCCGGCGATGAAGATGGCCGCGACCTGGTTCCGCGCCCGGCGCGGCCTCGCGGTGGGCGCGGTCGTCGGTGCACTCACCGTCGGCAAGGCCGCGCCGTACCTCTGGCGCGTGATCCCGGACGCCGGCGTGGAGACGGTCGTGTTCGCGTCGTCGTCGGCGGCGGCCGTCGCCGCGATCCTCGTGGCGTTGTTCTGGCACGACGGCCCGTTCGCCTTCCCCTCGCGACGCTTCTCGTGGGGGCTGGTGGGCGAGGTCGTCGCCGCACCTCGCTGGCGGCTGGCCACCGGCGGCTATCTCGGTCACATGGCGGAGCTGTACGCGTACTGGACCTGGATCCCGGCGTTCGTCGCCGCGAGCGCCGTGGCGTGGGCCGCCGATCCGGCTGCGGCCCGGTCGCCCTGGGTGGGCGCGCTGAGCTTCGGCACGATCGCCGTCGGCGGGCTGGGCTGCCTCTGGGGCGGCGTGGTGAGCGATCGCGTGGGGCGCGAGCGGCTCGTCATCCTGGCGATGGCGCTGAGCGGAGTCTGCGCGCTCGCGATCGGCTTCGCGTTCGGGCGATCGCCCTGGCTCCTCGCGCCGCTCGCGCTCGCCTGGGGCTTCTTCGTGATCGCCGACTCGGCGCAGTTCTCGGTGCTCGTCACGGAGTCCGTACCGCCGCACGCCGTCGGCACGGCGCTCACGGTGCAGGTCTGCCTGGGGTTCCTGCTCACGACGGTCACCATCCAGATGATCCCTCCGCTCGTGGCGTGGGCGGGGTGGCGCGCCGCCTTCGCGCTCCTCGCGGTGGGACCGGCGCTGGGGATCGTCTCGATCCGGCGGCTGCAGGCGCACGCTCGGCGCGAGCGGGCGATCGCGCCGAGCGCGTGAGGCGGAAGCGCGCGAGGGAGAGTTGCGCGAGAGAGAAGTCCACGCGGGTCCCGCGAGCACTCCGGGTTAGATTGCTTGCGTGACCGAGCTCAACCGACCAGCGCTCCGCGCGATCGCCATCGCGACCTTCCTGACGCTGGTCCCGATCACGTTGCTCGTGCCGGGGCTCACCGAACTCGTCTCGGTCGCGCACGGCGGCACGCGCTTCAAGGCGCACCTCTTCGTCTCGCTCAATCAGCTGACGGGGATCATCGCGGTGCCGATCGCGATGCGCCTGCACCGACGGTTCCCCGACACGCGCCGCTGGATCGTCGCGCTCCTGGCACTCGACGCGGTCTCGTTCGTGGGCATGGGAGCCGCCGGCTCGCTGGGTGAACTCTTCGCCTGGCGCGCGGTCGACGGTCTCGCCCATCTCCCGGCCGTGACGTTCCTGATGATCGCCGCCAACCGCGCGGGCGGTGCGCGGCGCGGCGCCTCGCTCGGTGTGGTGGCGGCGGCGCTCATGGTCGGTGTCGGCGTCGGGGCGCCGATCGGGGGCGTCCTCGTCGATCGCGATCCGTCGCTCGTGTACAGCGTCGGCGCGGTGCTGCTCGCGGTCGCCGCGGTCGCCGCGATCGCGATCCCGCGCACCGCCATCGCACCCGAGGGCACGCCCGACGGCGTGCCGCGGTCGCGCTATGCGTGGGACCGCACGCGCATCGCCAGCTGGATGCCGCTCGCCTATGGTTTCGCCGACCGGTTCCTGATCGGCGTGTTCGTCTCGAGCTTCACGCTCTACCTCACCGAGGTGCATCAGGTGAGCGCGGCGACGCGCGGCATGCTGATGTCGCTCTTCCTGCTCCCCTTCGCGCTGCTCTGCTGGCCCGCGGGCCGCCTCGCCGACCGGGTGGGGTGGTACGGCCCGATCGTCTCGGCGAACATCCTCTTCGGCATCACCTACGCGAGTTACGGGCTGCTGCCCTTCTCGCTCCTGCCGGTGGCGATGGTGCTCTCGGGCGTGCTGAGTGCGCTGATGTTCTCTCCGAGCCTCGTGCTGGTGAGCGAGTTCGCGCGGCGGGGTGCCGGGGAGGGGCTGTTCGGCGTGTTCCAGGTGGCGGGGTCGTTCGGCTTCCTGTTCGGGCCACTCGTGGGCGGACTGCTCGTGGAGACGCTCCGCCGCGGAGATGGGGAGCCGGCGTGGGCGCTGATCTTCGGGGTGGTGGGAGTGATGCTCGTCGGGCTCGGGCTCGTGAGCTGGCGGGTGCTCGGGCGGTTGTCGGCCGAGTGGAAGTCGGTGCCGGTGGCCGGGTGAACTGAACAGCGTTCACCATCGAGGCACCGAGAGCACCGGGAACGGCAACTGCTGATCACCACCGAGGCACCGAGAGCACCGGGAACGGCAACTACTGATCACCACAGGGGCACAGGGGCACAGGGGAGGGTCGCGACTCGGCGACGCGGTCGACGTTGATCCAAGAAATGGATCTTTGGGAACTGCCAAGAGCGCTTCCGTACGAGCATCCGCCCCGTGCCCCCTGTGCCCCTGTGGTGAATGCCGTTCGCCGTTGCCGTTGCGGTGGCAGTTCCCGGTGTCCCCGGTGCCTCGGTGGTGCACGCCGTTCCAGAATCAGCGCCGCACCGGCTTCCCACCCTCCTTCCAGGTGACGCGCTCACCATCGGCGAGCACCCGCACCGCCTTCGCCGCGGCATTGATGACGGCCGCGACATGCTCGAGGTCCATGCGATCCACCTCGTCGTTCACGCCGTGATAGTCGGTGTGCCCGCCGAAGCTCGAGATGGTGTGCGCGGGGATCCCTTCGAGCGCGAACGGATAGTTGTCCGACCGCATGAAGAAGTTCTGCGCCGGCCGTGGATCGGCGATGAGCGCGACGCCGGCCGCCGAGAGCAACTCCCCCATGGTCGAGCGCTCGAAGCCCGTGAGCCATCCCTTGCCCGGTCCGCCCGCGACCGAGTCCGGCCGACCGATCATCTCCACCTGCAGGTCCGCCACCACCTGTGTGAGCGGGCGCGGCGGATTGCGGATGAACCAGGTGGTCCCCGTCATCCCGTTCTCCTCGCCGATGAACGCGACGAAGATCACCGAGCGCTTCGGTGCGCGCCCTTCACTCAGCTGACGGGCGGTCTCGAGCATCGCGACCACCCCCGAGGCGTCGTCGTCGGCGCCGTTGAAGATCGAATCGCCGTCCACCGCCCGCGCGCCGTTCACCCCGAGGTGATCGTAGTGCGCACCGACGATCACGTACTCGTCGCGCAGCGCGGGATCGGAGCCGCGCAGCAGGCCGACGACGTTCGCGGCACTGCGACGCTTCTCCGCGGGTAGCGTGTCGAGTGCGGCGAAGCTGGCGCCAAGGGCCGGTCGCTCCGCCCCGCCCTGCTGGCGCGGCGGAGCCATGAAGACCGGCACACGCTGCAGGAAGCCGTCGTCGCCGAGCGGCTCGAGACGCAGGCGCTGCATGCGCTCGGCGATCATGCGCGCGGCCTTCTGCGCGCCGGCGGAACCGGTGAGCCGACCCTGAAGCGAGTCGTCGGCGAGGGCCGAGAGCCACCGCCCCGCGTCGGCGGCCGTCGTCGCGCGCTGCGCGGAGAGCGCGACGCCGGACGGTGCGACGAGGAGAGCGGCCGCGATCGTGGCACAGAGTGCCAGGCGGGAAGTGCGGGAGCCGGGACGGTGCATGATAGTCGAGGGCTGAGGGAGCGTACCGGTCGCAGTCTACCTGCGCTCTTGACCACCGCCAACTGCCACCTACGTTCCACCTCCATGTCCGTCCCCCAGACCGCCCGCTCCGGCGGCGCCGTGAACGTCCCGCACGTGTCCGCGAACGTCGCGCGCCGCGGCAACGCGTTCATGAAGGGGATGATGATCACGCTCATGCGCCTGACCGGCTGGCGCTTCACCGGTGCCGACTTCCCCGATCGCAGGAAGTTCGTGCTGATCGTCGCGCCGCACACGTCCAACTGGGACTTCCCGGTGGGCATCATGGCGATGTACGCACTGGGCATCCGCGGGACCTTCCTCGGCAAGGACACGCTCTTCAAGTTCCCGCTCGGGATCCTCATGCGGTTCCTCGGGGGCTTCCCGGTGGACCGCACCTCGCGCAGCGACGTCGTCACGCAGACGACCGAGCTCGTGGAGCGCTCCGACCGCATCATCATCGTCCTCTCGCCCGAGGGGACGCGCAAGTATGCGCCGCGCTGGCGGTCGGGCTTCTACTGGATCGCGCAGAAGACCGGCATGCCGATCCTCCCGGTGGCGTTCGACTTCTCCGAGCGCGCCATCCGGGTATTCCCGCTCTTCGAGCCCACCGGCGACCAGGATGCGGACGTGGCGGCATTGCGCCGCCACTTCCGGCCGGAGATGGGGCGCTATCCGGAGAAGTACGCGCCCTGAGATGGCCGCCCGCACCCGTCGAGGGTACCTTCTGCGCATGACGACTCGCCGCGATTTCCTCCTGGCCGTGGGCGCCTCCGCCCTCGCACCCGCCGCCCTCCGCGCCGCCGAGCGCGATGACCAGCGCCACAACGCGCGTCGCGAGGCGCCGGATGACATGAACGCGCCCGCCCGCACCGGCCTCCTGAAGGGCGTCGGCATCCAGATGTACATGATGCGCGACGAGATGAAGGCCGACCTCGACGGGTCACTCGCGCGCGTCGCACGGCTCGGGTACGAGGAGGTCGAGTGGTGGGGGTCGTGGGGTCGCACCCCCGCACAGCTGCGAAGCGTGCTCGACGGGGTCGGGCTGCGCACGCCCACGCAGCATGTCGGTTCGGATGCGCTGGCGCCTGCCGCGCTCGACGCCACGCTCGACGCGGCCGGGACCATGGGGCACCGCACCGTGATCTGCGCCGGCATGGGCGCGGGATACACCGACGACGCCGACGGCTGGAAGCGCGCGGCCGAGCTGCTCACGGCCGCCGGCGCGAAGGCGGCTCCACTCGGCATCCGCGTCGGCTACCACAACCATGCGCGCGAGTTCAACAAGCACGGGGGCGTGTCCGCGCTCGAGATCATGATGAAGGCGTCCGATCCGGCGACCGTCGACTTCCAGCTCGACTGCTACTGGGCGTTCAAGGGCGGTCAGGATCCGCTCGCGTTCCTGCGCGCCCACAAGGACCGGATCGCGCAGCTGCACTTGAAGGACGCCGCCGCGGCCGCGCCCAACGCCCAGGTGGACCTCGGCAAGGGCATCATCGACTGGCGCGCCCTGATCTCCACCGGCATCTCGCAGCGCGTCACGAACATCACCCTGGACATGGACGACCCCGCCGACGCGTGGGCGTCGGCGGGGTCGTGCCGCGCGTATCTGCGCGGGCTCGGGTACTGATCGCTACTTCTTGGCGATCGGCACCGTCCGGGTCGCCGGGGGCGTGACCTCCATCTTCGGTACCGTGATCCTGAGGATGCCGTTGGTGAACTCAGCGGCCACCTTGTCCTCCTTCACCGGCATCGGGAATCGGAAGGTCCGCTCGAACTCACCGTAGCTGCGCTCCCAGAGATGGAAGGTCGCGTCCTTCGCGCCCTCCTTCTTCTCCTCGAGCTTCTGGCCCTTGAGGGTCAGCATCCCGTCCGAGACCGCGACCTCGACGTTCTCCGGGCCGATGCCCGGCAGTTCGGCGGTGATCAGGTACTCGGTGGGATTCTCGGTGGCCTCGACGGCCGGCGTCCAGAACATGCGATGGAGCCGCTTCTCATCGAGCATCGGCAACCGCAGGTCGAAGCCGAACGGCTCCTCGAAGAACCTCTGCAGGCGGTTCCGCATCCGGTCGAGATCGCGCTCCAACACGACGGGTACTTCCTTCTTCACCAGTGTCATCGTCCCCTCCTGTTGCGTGGCGATACCATTGTGCGATCGCGCGCGCGGCCGCGCAGTAGGGAGAGACAGGATTCCCTGTGCGGGTTCGCAGTCCGGCGTTCACGGACGGTGAACCCTGACGGATTCCCCTCACATCGTGCATTTTCTCCCCATGCCAAAGACCTCCTCCCGGGCACAGTCCCCCACCGTGTATGACGTCGCGATCGTCGGCTCCGGCGCCGGCGGCGGCATGGCCGCCCACCAGCTCACCAAGGCCGGCGCGAAGGTCGTCCTCCTCGAAGCCGGCGGCTACTGGGACAACTCGAGCGCGCAGTACTCGGCGATGCTCAAGATGCCGTACGATTCGCCACGACGCGGCAACTCCACTCCCGATCGCCCGTTCGGCGAATGGGACGCCTGCATCGGCGGGTGGCAGATCCCCGGCGAGCCCTACACCAAGGCCGAGGGGACCAAGTTCGATTGGTGGCGCGGCCGCATGCTGGGCGGGCGCACCAACCACTGGGGCCGCATCTCGCTCCGGTTCGGCCCCGACGACTTCCGCCGCAAGACGCTAGACGGGCTCGGCGACGACTGGCCGATCACCTACGACGACATCAAGCCGTACTACGACGAGGTCGACCGGCTGATCGGCATCTTCGGCAGTCGCGAGAACCTGCCGAACGATCCCGACGGCATCTTCCACGACGCGCCGGCGCCGCGCTACTACGAGCACCTGGTCAAACGCACCGCCGACCGGATGAAGATCACCTGCATCCCGGCGCGCCTCTCGATCATCACCAAGCCGCTCAACGGCCGCTCGCCCTGCCACTACTGCGGGCAGTGCAACCGCGGCTGCATGACCAACTCCAACTTCTCGTCGGGGAACGTGCTGGTGCTGCCGGCGCTGCGCACCGGCCGCCTCACCCTCCTCACCGACGCGATGGTGCGCGAGGTGATGACCGGTCCCGACGGCCGCGCGACCGGCGTGGCCTACATCGACAAGAAGACCGGCGAGGACCGCGAGGTGCGGGCGAGGATCGTCGTCCTCGCCGCGAGCGCGCTCGAGTCGTCGCGCATCATGCTCAACTCCAAGTCGTCGCGTCATCCCAACGGGCTCGCCAACTCGAGCGGCGTGCTCGGCAGGTACATCACCGACACGACCGGCACCGACGTCGCGGGCTTCATCCCCAGCCTCGTCGACGTGCCGCGCCACAACGCCGACGGAGTGGGCGGCGGGCACATCTTCATGCCCTGGTGGCTCGACAACAAGAAGCTCGACTTCCCGCGCGGCTACCACATCGAGGTCTGGGGCGGGCTGGGCATGCCGAGCTACGGCTTCATGGGCGGCATCCAGAGCTATCCCGAGGGCGGCGGCTACGGGGCCGGGCTCTAGCAGCAGTACCGCAAGTACTGGGGCGCGACCGTGGGCTTCTCCGGCCGCGGCGAGATGATCCCCAATGCCAAGTCGTTCGCCGAGCTCGATCCGCAGGTGAAGGACCGCTTCGGCATCCCGGTGCTCAAGTTCCACTGGGAGTGGGCCGACCACGAGCTGAACCAGGTCAAGCACATGCAGGAGACCTTCCGCTCGATCGTGGCCGAGATGGGGGGCGAGGTCTGGAGCCCGATGCCGACGCGGGAGCAGGGCTACGGCATCGCCAACGGCGGCGCGATCATCCACGAGCTCGGCGGCGCACGCATGGGCGCGAGCGAGCGCGACTCGGCCGTGAACAAGAACTGCCAGGCATGGGACTGCGACAATCTCTTCGTCGCCGACGGCGCGCCCTTCGTCTCGCAGGCCGACAAGAACCCCACCTGGACGATCCTCGCGCTCTCCATGCGCACGAGCGCCTACATCACGCAGCAGCGCAAGGCGGGGGTACTCTGATGAGCGACATGAATCGCCGCGAGGCACTGCAGAACCTCCTCGCCATCCCGGCCGGACTCGCGATGGCGCCCGACGCGATCGAACGCGCCGCGGCACATGCGCACGAGGCGCTCGAGCCGCAGCACGACACGCACGAGCAGGGTGCGCCCGCGCAGGGGGCGGCCGCACCGGCCGCCGCGCCCCGCGCGTACATGCCCAAGCAGTTCACCTCCGACGAGTGGCGCCTCGTGCGCCTCCTCGCGAACTACGTGATCCCGCGCGACGCCCACTCGGGCAGCGCCACCGACGCCGGCGTGCCCGAGTTCATGGACTTCATGCTCGGCGAGAGCGCCGGCATGCGCACCTGGATGAAGAGCGGGCTCGGCTGGATGAACGCCGAATGCCGCACGCGCTTCGGCAAGGGATTCGTGAGCTGCAGCGATGCGCAGCGCCGCGAACTGCTCGACGCGATCGCCTACCCGAAGAAGGCGGCGCCGGAGATGAAGCCCGGGGCGGACTTCTTCAGCAACTTCAGGAATCTCACCGCGAGCGGGTTCTTCTCGAGCCGCATCGGGATCGCGGATCTCGGGTACGTGGGGAACCGTCCGGTGGCCAAGTGGGAAGGCACGCCGCCGGAAGTCATGCGCAAGATGGGACTGTGAGCCGAGCCTCCGCCCGCGTGCGCGCCCTCGCACACGCGGTGCTGGCCCCGGCGCTCGCGACGGCGCTCGTCACGGCGCTCGCCGGCGGTCGCGCGGACGCCCAGGGCAGTGCGCGCGCGAGCGTCGCGCCCCTGGCCCGCGAGATCCTCGCCGACATGGTGCAGTCGCGCACGACCGAGGTGGGCAGCACGACGCCCCTCGCGGAGTCCCTCGCCGAGCGGTTCCGGGCCGCGGGCTTCGCGGCCGAGGACGTGATGCTCCTGAGCGAGACCGACCGCAACCGGAACCTCGTGGTGCGCGTGCGGGGCCGCGACCGGTCGCTCCCACCGCGGATCCTCGGCGCGCATCTCGATGTCGTGGGAGTCGAGCCGACGCTCTGGACGACGGACCCCTGGAAGCTCACCGAGCGGGATGGCCTGCTCTACGGCCGCGGCGTCCTCGACGACAAGGGTCCGGCGGCCGCGCTCTCCGCGGCCTTCATCGACCTCAAGCGCAGCGGCACGGTGCCCGCGCGCGACCTGCTCCTGCTGCTCACGGCATCCGAGGAGAACGGCCCGTACAATGGCGTGCAGTATCTCGTGGCCAACCGCCCCGACCTCACGCGCGGCGAGTTCGTGATCATCGCCGACGCGGGCGGTGGCGAGCTGGCCGGCGGCAAGCGCATCGCGTTCGGCGTGCAGGCCGCGGAGAAGGTGTATGCGGACTTCACGCTCACCGCGCGCGGGCCCGGGGGTCACAGCTCGATCCCCGACGGCCGGTCACCGATCGACCGCCTGGCGACCGCCATCGACCACCTCTCGCACTACACGTTCCCGGTGAACGTGAATCCGGTGGCGCGAGCCTTCATGGAGAAACGCGCTCCGCTCACGCCGGGGCCGGACGGTGCGGCGATGGCGGCACTGGCGCGCGACCCGAACGACGCCGACGCGATCCGCCGGCTGAGCAGTTCACCGGTGCGGAACGCACTCCTGCGCACGACCTGCATCACCACGCTCCTCAAGGGCGGCACCGCGCCGAACGCGATCCCGGCCGAAGCGACCGCGAACGTGAACTGCCGGATCATCCCGGGCGAGTCGCCCGACACCGTGCTGGCACGGATCCGGCGCGCGATCGACTCACCGGACATCGAGATCTCGGTGGCATATGCGGCGGTCCCCAGCCCGCCCTCGGTGATGCCGCCCGCACTCGCGCGAGCGCTCGACGAGACGCTCGCCGAGGTCTACGGCGTCATGCCGGTGATCCCGTACATGGAGATGGGGGCGACCGACGGCCTCTTCCTCCGCAACGCCGGCCAGCAGGTCCTCGGCATCATCGGCCTCTTCGTCGATGACGAGTACTCGCGCACCATGCACGCGAACGACGAGCGCGTTCCGGCCGCGGCATACGACCAGATGGTCGAGTTCACGCGCAGACTGGTGGTCCGACTCTCCCGCTGACCGTCCGGCGACGGGTCAGGCGTCGGGCGCGACCATCACACGATGCAGGGCGAACACGCCGGTGGTGAGGGCGAGCACCCCGGTGAACTGGTGCAGCACCCCCAGCACGGTCGGCACCGCGAGCAGCAGCGTCGTGATGCCGAGCGCGACCTGCACGAGCACGACGCCACCCATCAGGCGCACGGCGCGCGAGGCGTCGGCGCCCAGCGTGCCCGCCCGCGTGCGCCAGGCGAGCGCGAGCACCAGCGTGCCGGTCGTGAGCGCGAGCACCCGGTGGTGGAACTGCGCCGAGGCGGGGTTCTCGAACGCGTCGCGCCACCATGGGGTGAGCTGTCCATAGCCTGGGGGCACGATCGCTCCCCCCATGAGCGGGAAGGTGTTGAAGATCGTCCCCGCCCGCAGTCCGGCGACGAAACCTCCGGAGAGCAACGTGATGAACAGCAGCGCCACCGCTCCGAACACGGTCCAGCGCCAGGCCGGCGGCACCGACGACTCGCGCGCACGCGGCCGCAGATCGGCGAGCGTCCAGACCGCGACGACGAGGATGCCGAGCGCGAGCGCCAGGTGCGCGGTGAGGCGGTAGGCGCTCACGGTCGACCGCACGCTCAGTCCACTCCGCACCATGTACCAACCGAGTGCGCCCTGGGCGAGTGTGAGCAATGGGAGCGCGGCGAGGCGGTACCGGAGGCGTTCCGGGATCCCGCCGCGCCAGAGGAGGACGAGGAACGGGACCGCGAACACGAGCCCGACGCTCCTGGCGAGGATCCGGTGGAACCACTCCCACCAGAAGATCAGCTTGAAACCCTGGAGCGTGATCCCCTTGTGCGTCGTCTCGGCCTGCGGGATCCGCTGGAACGAGGCGAAGGCCTGATCCCACTCGGCCGCGCTCATCGGCGGCAGCACGCCGGAGACGGGGCGCCATTCGGTGATGGAGAGTCCGCTCTCCGTCAATCTCGTGATCCCGCCCACGACCACCGTGAGGAACACGGCCACGATGCAGGCGACGAGCCAGCGCTGAAGCGACCGGAACTCGTGCGGGCGGCCTGCGGGAGGAACGAGCGGGGCGGCGGACATGGGATCGAGAGGACGGAGAGGTACGTGGACGCTAGTCACCGCGCGGAAGGAGCGCTATCTCTATGTGAACGCATCCACCCCGTGTTCCCTTCCCCGCATCCCGTCCTGCGATGTCCCAACGACTCGGCGTAGGCTTCATCGGCTCCGGCTTCAACACCCGCTTCCACATCCAGGCCTGGCAGGGCGTGCGTGACGCCGACGTGCTCGGTGTCTGGTCACCGAACCAGGCCAATGCGGCCTCGGCCGCGCAACTCGCGCGCAAGCTCGACGTCGGGCAGGCGAAGGCGTACAAGTCGATCACCGACATGGTCGCCGACCCCGCCATCGACGCACTCTGGCTCTGCGGCCCCAACCAGGCCCGCATCGAGAACGTCGAGGAGATCGTGCGCGCCATCAAGAGCGGCAAGGGCACGCTCAAGGGGATCGCCTGCGAGAAGCCGCTCGCGCGCAACGTCGCCGAGGCCAAGCAGGTCGCGAAGCTCGTGAAGAGCGTCGGACTCAAGACCGGCTATCTCGAGAACCAGCTCTTCGCCCCGCACGTCGAGGCCGGCAAGAAGCTCATCTGGGCGCGCGGTGCGGCGACCACCGGCCGGCCGTACCTCGCACGCGCTGCGGAAGAGCACGCCGGGCCGCACATGCCCTGGTTCTGGAACGGCGCATTGCAGGGCGGCGGCGTGCTCAATGACATGATGTGTCATTCGGCGCTCGTCGTGCGGCACCTGCTCTGCGAGCCGGGCCAGCCCCTGAGCACGGTGAAGCCGGTGCGCGTCACCGGGCACATCGCCTCGCTCAAGTGGTCGCGGCCCAAGTACGCCAAGCAGCTCAAGGCGACCATGGGCGCCGACTACACCAAGCGGCCGAGCGAGGACTTCGCGAGCGTGATGATCGAGTTCGAGACGAACGACGGTCACAAGGTGATCGGCGAGGCGACGACGAGCTGGAGCTTCGTCGGTGCCGGCCTGCGGCTCTCGGCCGAGTTGCTCGGCCCCGAGTACTCGATGAAGTGGAACTCGCTGGACAGTGGCCTGCAGCTCTTCTTCTCGCGTGAGGTCACGGGGCGGGCCGGCGAGGATCTCGTGGAGAAGCAGAATGCCGAACAGGGCGTGATGCCGGTGGTGCCCGAGGAGTATCTCGCCTATGGATACACTGGTGAGGACCGGCACTTCGTGAGAGTATTCCTTGGCAAGGAGAAGGCGATGCTCGACTTCGACGACGGCGTGGAGGTGGTGAAGATGCTCATGACCGCGTATCAGAGTGCCGAGAGCGGGCGCACCGTCGCGTTCCCGGGAAAGGGGATCGAGAAGTTCGTGCCGGCCGTCGCGAAGGGCACGTGGAAGCCCTGAGCGTGGAGTCGCGATCGCTCCGGCGCGCAGCGATCGCCGGTCTCACGATCGTTTGCAGTGCTGTGCCCCTGCGCTCGCAGGCAGTGGCATCGGCACCGACCGACACGCTCGACCGGCGCACCCTCGAGAGCGTCATGGGCCGCCCCGGCGCCGTACTCGCCGGGGGAGTCTTGCGCTTCGGCATGCCGCGCGCCGACCTCGACGTTCGGATCGGGGAGGTGCGGATCCGTCCGAACTTCGCGCTAGGCTCCTGGCTCGCGTTCAAGGTGGCGCCGGGGGGTGCCGTCGCGATGGGCGATCTGGTGCTGCTCGAGAGCGAACTCGGCCCGGTGCTGGCGCGCCTGCAGTCGGGCGGCATAGAGCAGTCGGCGATCCATCATCACCTGGTGGGCGAATCACCGCACGTGCTCTACGTGCACCTGCACGCGCATGGTGAGGCGCGACCGATCGCCGAGGCGGTGCGCGCGGCACTCGCGCTCACGGGGACGCCGGCACCCGCGACCACGGGCAGCCCCGCCGGCGCTCCGGCGAACACGCCGGTGACGGCCACCGCGGCCCCCGTCCCGTTCGCGCTCGACAGCGCCGCGATCGGCAGCACCATCGGATTCCACGGCACCGTGAACGGCGGCGTGCTCCAGATCGGCGTCCCGCGCTCCGAGACGATCCGCGAGATGGGAGTGGAGATCCCACCGACCATGGGCCTCGCCACGGCGATCAACTTCCAGCCGACGGGCGACGGCAAGGCGGCGATCACCGGGGACTTCGTGCTGCTCGGATCGGAGGTGAATCCGGTGATCCGCGTGCTGCAGTCGCAGGGCATCGCGGTCACGAGCCTGCACAATCACCTGCTCGACGACGAGCCGCGTCTCTTCTTCATGCACTTCTGGGCGAACGATGACGCGCTCAAGCTCGCGCGCGGGCTCCGTGCGGCGCTCGACGTCACCAACTCACACCGCCCGGTGCGCTGAGCGTGCCCGCGCTGAGCGTGCCCGCGCTCAGCGCACCTCGAACGTGATCGTCGCCCACTTCGACTCGTAGTCCGCACCGTTGCGGCCGGAGCGTGCCATGTGGATGAACTTCACGTACCAGATGCCCGCGGACGCGATCGGGATCGTCGCGACGCCTTCGGCGTCGGCACGCACCTCCCGCGCCTCGACGCCGGACCCATCGACGGCCGATCCCCCGTAGAGCATCAGCTGCCCGGGTGACGGACGGCCATCCACGAGCGCGCGCAGGCGCAGGGTGCCGCCGACCCTCACCGCATACGGGTTCTCGACCGGCACGATCTCGGCGGGGTACCCGAGGACCGTCGCGAAGTGCGCCGTGCGCGCGTCGCCGACCTGAAGGAACGCCTTCACATGCTTGGAGTAGCGCTCGCGCACGGGCTTCCCGAGTTCGCCGGCGGCGCGCCGTTCGGCGAGGACGTAGGGTACGCCCTCGTCCTGCAGGTAGAGATTGAAGTCGTCCGCCGAGAGGTCGATCTCGCTCGGTCGCGTGGACGCCCCGAGCACGTAGGTGCCCGCCTGCCGCGTGTGGACGTGGAAGGTGCTGGTGTCCCCGCGCACCGACCATTCGGTCGTGTCGATCGCGGTGCGCCCGCGCGGCGAGACCACGCTCGCGTCCGCGAGGCGCGCACGCGCGATCGAGTTCTCGCTCCGGCTGAAGGTGCCGTTGAGCACTCGCACGCGGACCTCGGAGTTCTCCGGGGCGAAGTACCGGGTGGGCTTGAGGAACATGTCGTGTGCGGCGAGCGCGCCGGCGCTCACGACGAAGAACGCGATCGTGAGGCACACGATGCGGAGGACGGCTGGCCGGCGCTGACGGGTGGTGGGCATGGGAGTCTGGCTAGGGAATGCCACGGACCGCGGCGCAGAGCGCCGCGAACACTTCGGGGTCCGACGCGCGCGCGTGCACCTCACCCACGCCGGTCCCGCTGACGATACGTCGCACATTGCCCGCGCGGACTCCGCCGCCCGGCATGATCACCGTCCGCCCCGCGGCGCGGCGGTGCAGTCTGGCGAGCGTCCCGATCCCTTCCTCGGCCGTGGGCGCGTGTCCGGCCGCGAGCACGACATCCACGCCGAGCGCGATCAACTGATCGAGCGCCGGATCCGCATCGGGGGTGCGGTCGAACGCGCGGTGCACACCCACCCGCATGGGCCGCGCGAGCGCGATCAGCTCACCCATCCGCGCCACATCCAGCGTGCCGTCGACGTGCGAGATGCCCAGCACCACTCCCGCCGCCCCCGCCGCCTTGATCATCGCGACCTCGTCGCGCATCTGCGCGAACTCGGCGCGGCTGTACACGAAATCACCGGTGCGCGGCCGCGTCATGGCGTGCACGGGGATCCGCACGGTGGCCAGCACCGCCGCGAGCAGCTCGGGCGAGGGCGTCAGTCCACCCTCGCCCGGCCCGCAGAGCTCGAGCCGCCCGGCGCCGTTGCGTTCGGCGGCGAGGGCGGTGTCGAGCTGATCCACGTACGCTTCGACGAGCATCGTCCGGGAGTGGAGTGTTGTGAACAAGATGCAGGCTGAACGATGGAAGATGGCGGGCCGTACGGCCCGCCTCCCTTCATCCTCCAGCCTTCATCGTCTCACTCGTTCAGAGACTCCAGCCCGCACGGAAGGTCGGGTTCACCCACTCGCTCGGCGGCGTCGCGTTCTTGATCACACCGGTGTCGGGATCCATCACGAGCGCCTGCCCCATGCGCGTGGCGAGGCATCCGATCACGATCATCTCGGTCATCGGTCCCGCGTATCCGGCGAAGTCGCTTCCCGGCTGCTTGCCGTCCTTGATCGCCGAGATCCACTCCTTGTAGACGCCCTCGGTGCGCGGGTACTTCTTCGGCAGCGGTGTCGCCGCGATCTCGGCCGCGACCTTCGGGTCGAGGAGACGCGGGTTCTCGCCATAGGTGCCGGCGAGCAACATCCCCTTGTCGCCGTACCAGACCTGACCGCCCTCGCGATCGAAGGGCCAGTCCTCGATCTCGGGCCACCCCTCCGGGCGCGGCGGGAAGAGCGAGCCGTCGCGCCAGGAGAGCGTGACCGCCGGGCGGTCCCCGATCGCCGGGAACTCGTACTCGATCCGCTCCGACGTCGGCGCGGTCTCCGAGAAGAGCAGCGTGCTCTCGGGCGTGATGCGCGACGGGTACTTGAGGCCGAGCGTCCAGTAGGCGGCGTCCATCAGGTGGCAGGCCATGTCCCCCATCGCGCCCGTGCCGAAGTCCCACCAGCCGCGCCAGTTGAACGGCGCATAGGCCGGATTGTAGGGCCGCTCCTTGGCGGGTCCGAGCCAGAGGTTCCAGTCGAGCGTCTCGGGGATGTTGTGCGCGACGCTGGACCGGTTGAACGCCTGCGGCCAGATCGGCCGGTTGGTCCAGTACTCCACGCGCCGCACCGGCCCGATCAGCCCGGCCTCGACCCATTCGCGGATGAGCCGGATGCCCTCGGCAGAGTGCCCCTGATTGCCCATCTGCGTCGCCTGCCGCGGGCGCTTGGCCGCCTCGCTCTTGAGTGCGCGCACCTCGCCGATCGTGCGGGCGAGCGGCTTCTGGCAGTAGACGTGCTTCCCCATCTTGAGCGCCATCATCGCCGCGGCGGCATGCACGTGGTCTGGCGTGGAGACGGTCACGGCGTCGATGTTGTTGCGTTCCTTCTCGAGCATCTCGCGGAAGTCCTTGTACCGCTTCGCGTTCGGGAAGGCGCGGAAGGCGCGTTCGGCGCTCTTCCAGTCGACGTCGGCGAAGGCGACGAGCTGTTCGCCCGACATGCCGCGCACGTCGTTGAACCCCATGCCGCCCACGCCGATGCAGGCCACGCGCAGCTTCTGCGTGGGCTGCTGGCGGTCGACGAGCGCATGGAGCGGCCGCGGCACGGCGGCGAGTGCGCCGGCGGCCGCGAGGCCGCCGACGAAGGTGCGACGATCGAGATCCCTGGGCGACATGGGTTGGTCCTCAGCGGGCGGGAGTGGGAGCCTTCGAGTCGGTCTTGAAGGTGAGGAGGAAGATGAAGAACACGGCGAGCGCCCCGTACGCGGGGATCGGCCAGATGCGGGACCAGTCGTGCGTCATGAGGCCGGTGCCGGCGTCGGTGGACGCGTATGCGTCGACCACGCGCCCCGAGACGAAGGCGCCGACGAAGTAGCCGAGGCCGTTGGTCACGAAGTTGATGAACCCTTGCGCGGCCGCGCGGATCGACTCGCCGGCGCGCTGGTCGGTGTAGATCTGGCCGCTGACGAAGAAGAAGTCGTAGCAGATGCCATGCAGCAGGATGCCGGCGTAGATCATCCACATGCCGGTGCCGGCGTCGCCGGCGCCGAAGGCGAAGTAGCGCACGGCCCACGCCATCATGCCGCCGAGCATGATCCCCTTGATGCCGAAGCGCAGCAACAGCACCGGCAGCACCACCATGAACGCGATCTCGCTCATCTGCCCGAAGGTCTGGATGAACGCCGGGTCGGGCGCGCCGATCTCGTTGAGGTAGAGATTGGTGAACGAGTAGTAGAACTGCAGCGGGATGCAGAGCAGGAAGCTGCCGAGCGTGAAGACGAGGAAGTCGCGGTGCTTGAGCAGCTGGAGCGCGTCGAGCCCGAGCGCGTCGCGCGCGGTGAACGGACGGCCGCCGCCGCGCGGCGGCGTGGCCGGGAGCAGGAGCGAGAAGAGCCCCAGCACGATGCTCCCGCCGGCGGCGAGTTGCATCGGCAGCGCCTTCGCGTCGGCCTTGAGCACCTTGCCCACGAGGATGCCGGCGACGATCCACCCGATCGTCCCGAGCACGCGGATGAGCGGGAACTCCTTCGCGGGGTCCTTGATGTGGTGGAACGCGATCGAGTTCGAGAGCGAGAGCGTCGGCATGTAGCAGAGCGCATAGACGATCAGCAGCGGATAGAACGTGCCGAAGCCCGGCTGCAGCGACACCATGTAGAGCAGCACGCCGCCGGCGAGGTGCAGCACGGAGAGCAGCTTCTCCGAGTTGATGAACCGGTCGGCGACCATGCCGATGAAGAAGGGCGAGACGAGCGCGGCGATCGCCGTCGCCCCGTAGGCGGCCCCGATCTGCGCACCGCTGAACTGGCGCGTCTGCCCGAGGTAGGTGCCCATGGTGACGAACCAGGCCCCCCAGACGAAGTACTGGAGGAACATCATGACCGCGAGGCGGGCCTTGATCATCGCGAGAGCTCCCGGATGCGGATGTGGCGGAAGCTCGCCACGTCGCCATGCTCCTGCAGGCCGATGTGCCCTCGGTGCGCCAGCCCGTACGTCGGCCACTGCGCGAACTTGGTCTTGGCGACCTTGGCGGTCCACTCGGGCGTCCAGAGTTCGTACTCGAGGAGCTTCACGTCGTTGAGCCAATGCTCCACGTGCGAGCCGATCACCACGATCCGCGCCTTGTTCCACTCGCCGAGCGGCCGGGTCACGTCGCGCACCGGCGCGTCGAGCGCGTAGTTCGCGCCGGCGGAGGTCAGCGTGTTCTTCCCGTCGTTGTGCCCCTTGTTGTCGAGGATCTGCATCTCCGGGGCGTTCTCGTAGATGATCCCGGTGGCTTCGGTCGCGTGGTAGAAGATGCCGCTGTTCCCCTTCTCCCCCACGCGCCACTCGACCTCGAGTTCGAAGTCGGCGTACTCCTGCCGAGTGACGATGTCACCGCCGGGGCGGGAGCGGGTGAGCACGCCGGTCGCCGGGTCGAACGCCCAGGCGGAGGGAAGCGAGTCGACGCGATAGCCGCGCCAGTGGGTCACGGCGTCGGGCCCGAGCAGGTCGGTCCAAGCGCCGGCCTTCACGCCCGGGGGCAGTGGCTGTCCGTGCGCGCAACCGGTGAGCGAGGAGATGCAGAGGGCGCCGAGCCCGAAGGCGGCGCGCAGGGATCGCAGGGACATCCTAGGCCTCATGGCGAGCGGGGAAGGTGCCGGAACGGCGGGAACGTACCGATTCCCGCGGGGGGCGGGAAGGTTCCGCCGTTCCCCTCACGACCGTGTGAGCGTCTCCCTGAGCAGAACGAGCGCTCCCCCGACTGCGATGCGCTCGCGGGGCCCGTAGCGTCAGACCATGAGACCCTCCATCATCGCCACCCTGGTCACCGCCGCAGCGCTCTCGGCCTGCGGACCGACGGTGAGCTACCAACGCGCCCCCGATGTGCGCATCGCCGCCGGCTCCCGCTGGGCGTGGAGCCCGGCCGACGCCGACGGACCCAAGCGCGAGCAGGGCGCCATGATCCCCGAGGACTCGACCGCGCGTCGCATCTCGGGGGCGATCGAAGCCGAACTCATCGCCCGGGGCTTTCCCGTGGTGAGTGCCGACCAAGCGCAGTTCCTGGTGCACTTCCATGTCGCCCGGCGCAGCGTGACCGACACGCTGCCTCCGCGCGAGGATCCCTCGTCCTCCGGCGGCGTGGTCAGGACGCCCGGCGCGTGGGGCGGCTACGGGAATCCCGAGGAGCTCGCGGATCGCCTCGTCTCCTGGGAGGAAGGGACGCTCGTGATCGATGCCCTCACGCCCGACCGCAGGATCGTCGCCTGGCGCGGGATCATCGCGGGCGAGGTGCCGGTCAAGGCGGAGACGCGGCCTGACGCGGCGATCCGCGAGGCGGTCCAGCGGCTATTGCGGGGGTTCCCGTAGACGATTCTTCGCGCGTGAACCGGAACGGCGTTCACCACCGAGGCACCGAGGACACCGAGGACACCGAGAGCTGCGGTCGCGCGGTTCATGGTCTTGGGCCCCGCGCATTCTCAACGAGGGCGACGGCAGCGTCGTAGTGGGGCTCAGCAGTTCCTCGGTACCCTCGGTGCCTCGGTGGTCTTCGCAGTCGGAGGGGAAAGCCGGTTTGCAGCCCCGCACCTGCCCGACCATCTTGCGTGCTAGCCGAGACGACATCTCCCCCACCGCACCGCTCTTGACCACCGCACGCCAGCTCGCCGTCGCCGTCGCCCTGACGGCCGCCGCCCACTCGGCGGCCCATGCGCAGATGATCACGCAGACCGGCGCGACCGGTCGCACCGGCCGGGCCACCGTGGTGCAGGTCCCGCCGCAGGTCGACGGCCGTCTCGACGACGCCGCCTGGAGGAGCGCGACGGTCTTCACCGACTTCGTCCAGCGCGAGCCCGTCGAAGGGAGCCCGGTCTCGGAGCGCACCGAGGTCCGCATCGTCACCGACGGCGAGGCCCTCTACGTCGCCGCCTGGCTCTACGACCGCGAAGCGCACCTGATCGTGCCGAGCGAGAAGATCCGCGACGTGACGCTCACCAACAGCGACTACTTCGCGTTCATCCTCGACACCTATCACGACAAGCAGAACGGCTTCCTCTTCGGCACCACACCCTCGGGCGTGGAGCATGACGAGCAGGTGATCCGCGAGGGCGAAGGGGGCGGCGTCTTCGGCGCCGGGCAGAACCGCGCGCAGGCCGGCTCGCTCGGCGGCGTGAACCTCAACTGGGACGCGAGCTGGACGGTCAGGACGTCGCAGGACTCGCTCGGATGGTACGCCGAGTTCCGGATCCCTTTCGCGACCATCCGGTACGGCGCCGGCGCGACGCAGACCTGGGGCCTCAACATCATGCGCGGCATCCGCCGCCGGAACGAGGAGGCGCTCTGGTCGCGCGTCTCGCGCCAGTTCAGCATCAACCGGCTCTCGCAGGCCGGCACGCTCGTGGACCTCGCCGTGCCGAGCCAGCGCATCGCGACGGTCACGCCTTACGTGCTCGGCAGCTCCTCACGGTCCTATGCCACGCAGGCGGACTTCAACGGCACCGGCGAGGTGGGCCTCGACGCCAAGTACGGCATCACGCCGAGCCTCACGCTCGACCTGACCTACAACACCGACTTCGCACAGGTCGAGGTCGACGAGCAGCGCACGAACCTCACGCGCTTCCCGCTCTTCTTCCCCGAGAAACGGCCCTTCTTCCTCGAGAACGCCGGCGTCTTCTCGGCGGGCACGCCGCAGGCGGTCGATCTCTTCTTCACTCGCCGGATCGGCATCGACGCCACCAACGGGCAGCCGGTGCCGATACTCGGTGGCGGACGTCTCACCGGACGCGTGGGCGGCCTCACGGTCGGCGCGCTGCAGATGATGACCGGCGAGCAGAACGGCACGGAGGGGAACTCCTACACCGTGCTGCGCACGTTGCGCGAGCTCTCGGCGCGCTCGCGCGTGGGCGTGATGGTCGTGCAGCGCCAGCGCATGGGCGACGCAGACGACCACAACCGCGTCTACGGCGTGGACGGTCGCGTCGGCATCGGGCAGGCGTGGACCGCCGACGCCTGGGCCGGCCGCTCGGAGACGCCGGGGCGCGACGGTGACGCGAACTCGTGGAGCTCCCGCTTCGCATACCAGACGCGCGACTGGAACAACTCCGTTCGTGTCCTGCAGGTCGGCGACGCGTTCAACCCCGAGGTCGGCTTCATGAGTCGCCCGGCCGGCTACCGCTTCGACGAGCTCATGCTCATGCGCCTCGTGCGCAACACCTCGTGGAAGCAGGTGCGACAGTGGAACCCGCACATCAGCCTGCGGCGCTACGTCGGCACCGACGGCTTCCTCCAGTCGACGTGGGCGCACGTCGACCTGACCGAGGTGGAGTTCAACGGCGGCGGGCGCTTCGGCCCCGACATCAACGTCTACAGCGAGGGACTGCAGGCGCCCTTCGAGATCGCGCCGGGCGTCATCCTGCAGCCGGGACAGTACAAGTACTCGCTGCCGGGTCTCGACTGGGGCTCGGACCCGAGCGCGCCGATCTCGTTCCTCACGCGCATCGAGATCGGCCAGTTCTACTCGGGGCACAAGAAGGGGGGCAACATCGCGGTGACGGCGCGCAAGGGCGCGGCCTTCTCGTCGGCGCTCACCTTCGATCACCAGGACGTGGACCTGCCCGAGGGGGCCTTCGTGCGCGACCTCATCGGGGTGAAGCTCGCCTACTTCTTCACGCCGCGGATCTTCGTGCAGTCGCTCACGCAGTACAACAACCAGGCCGAGGTCTTCACGGCCAATGTGCGATTCGCGTGGCTGCGGACCGCCAACACCGGGCTGTTCATCGTGCTGAACGACGCCGAGCTCGCGGACAGCTTCACGAGCTGGCGCCGACCGGATGCACGCTCGGTGACGCTCAAGTACACCTACCAGCTCGGCGGCGGGGGCTGACCCCGCGGAACCGTCAGGACAGCGAGCGGCGATCCACTGGATCGCCGCTCGTGTCGTTCAGGGGCGGACCGGATCCACCGGGAAGGCGAGGTCGAGGAACGCCACCTGCTCGCCGGGGTCGATCACCGTCGAGTGCGAGACGCGCGTCCCGTCGGCGGCGACGACGGTGAGGAAGATCTCCACGCCGGTGGGGATCTCGCAGATCGCGTAGCGCCCGTCGATCGTCGTGCGGGAACGGGCGGTGCGGGCCTCGTCGAGGTTCGACGTCGCGCCGCGCGGGATCCGCGCCACCACGGCGGCGCCGACGACCACCGCCCCGGGGCGCGCGACCGACCCGAGCAGCACCGCGTGCCCCGGCTTCTCGCCGCAGGCGTCGCGCGCGAGCTCGAGCAGCGTGCGCACGCGCACCTTCTGCACCGCCCTGCGCGGCTCCTGCGTGAAGCTCACGCGGAAGTGCTCGGGCTCGAACGCGAACGCCGAGTAGTAGGGCGTGCTCACTTCCACGACGTAGTCACCGCCGACCATCCCGGGGAAGCTCACCGTGCCCTTCAGGTCGGTGACCTCCTGCTGGGTCGAGCCGGCGAAGGCCACGGCGGCGCCCGGCGCCGGCAGGTCCGCGGTCCCGTCGCGCGAGACCACGTTCACCTCGAGCGTCGAGGTCGGTCGCGACCAGAGCACGGCGGGATCCGCCCCTTGCCGCACCACCAGCAGGTCCCCGCCGGTGATCCGCATCCGCGATGTGGTCGGCACCAACCGATAGTCGGAGCGCCAGGTGTTCACCGCGGTGCCGGCGCTGCGCACGGTGTCGCCGAGCGCCGAGCGCACCGGGATCGGGGCGCGGATGAGCCAGCGCGGGATGATCCAGGCGCCGTTGGTGAGCTGAGCGAACTCGATCTCGCCGCCGGCGAGCGTGTCGTTCACCGTCTCGGGGAGGTTCACGTACGAGAACTCCACCGTGCGGAGTTCGCGCGTCGCGGCGTCGAAGAGCAGCACGCCCCTGATCTCGGTGCGGCGGATCGTGGGCGCCGGCCAGAACTCGAGGGCGATCCGGCGCGCGGCGGTCGCATCCGCCTCACGCACCCGGAAGCAGTGCGTCCTCGTGAAGTAGCTCGAGAGCAGGACCGTGAGGTCCGGGGCGACGTAGCGCAGTCCCGAGTCGGTCGGAGTGACGTAGCCGCGCAGCTCGAGCGTGTCAGGCGGGAAGCTGGTCCACGGCTGCACCCCTTCGTGCTGCACGCGGCCGAAGACCGACTCGATCAGCAGCGGCGGCGGCCGCGTGTCCATCTTGCGGCTGTGCAGCATCATGTCGAAGCGGTAGTCGAGCTCCCGGATGGTGATGTCGGCGGCGAGGATCGCCGTGCGCGCCTCCTCCCAGAGGATCGCCGTCGCGAGTCCTCCGCCGACATGTTCGCTGCACGAGGCGCGTTCCTCGGCCGTGACCGCGGGCAGGATCACCGGGATCTGGTCGAGCGTGAGGCGGACGGTCGTGTCGGCGCGGAGGGCGAAGGGCGCGCCGGTGGTCGAGGTGAAGCCGATCCGCCGCGTGCGCAACCGGTAGGCCCCAGGCGTCGGCGCGCGCACGACGAATCGCCCCTCCATGTCCGAGAGCGTCCGGGCGCGCGCGACGTCGTCGGCATCGATCAACAGCACGACGACGCCCATGATCGGCGCGCTGTCGGTGGCGCGGACGATGCGTCCGGTGACCGACTGCGCCGCGAGAGCGGCCGGCGCGGCGGCCGTGGCGGCCGCGGCGAGCGCGAAGGCGAACGCACAGGCGAACGCACAGGCGAACGCGCGGCCGAGGTCTCGCGACCTCGAGCGCCAGCAGGGCCGACCGCTTCGGTGAATGGGCATGGTTATCCATGAGTCTACCCCGCCGGCCCCTCGATCGGTCAACGGCACTTCGACGCGGGACGGGGCCGAGCGCTGGCGGGGCCGCCGCGGCACCGTATCTTGAACATGGCCCCGGTCGCTCGACCGTCGGGCTCCATCCGACCGGAGGACCGCATGACCTCACCGCTCATCCGTCTTGGCCTGCTCGCGCTGGCGCTCACGATCACCGCGCCGGCCGTCTCGGCCCAGCAGCAGGATTCCACGCCGCAGAAGCGCGCGTCGCGTCCGCGCGGCGACCGCAACAAACTCACCAGGGTGGAGATCGACGAAGCCGGCACCGGGATCGTGACCGCCCGCGACGCGGTGCGCCTGCTCCGGCCGCAGTGGCTCCGTCCGCCGATGGGCCGCGTGGCAGGCTCCAACATGGGCAGCGAGACGGGGGCGGCCACGCAGGTCATCGTCTACATCGACGACCTGCGCCAGCCGGACCTCGAGTCGTCGCTGGTCACGGTCCCGGCCGCGAAGATCGTCGAGATCCGCTACCTCGACCAGAACCGCGCCATGCAGCAGCGCGGTCCTGGGCACGAGGCCGGCGTGATCGAGGTGATCACGACCGACAAGCGGAAGTAGGCTGCTCCGCCGGGCCTTTCGGCCGATCTATCGCGCGCTGTTCGGCGAGTCAGCGCGCGCCGCGTTCCGTCCGCTCATGTACCCCGCCGACACCCTCTTCCGCGCGGTGACCTGGCGGGCGTCCGGGGGAGCGGTGGTCTCCGGCCCCTTCCGGGGCCTGGAGCTCGCGCCGCATCCGTTCCTTCCGCATCTGCTCGGCAGCTACGAGCGTGAACTGCACCCGACGGTCGACGCGCTCTGCGCGCGCCAGTGGCGGCGGATCGTCAACGTCGGCGGCGGCAACGGGTTCTACATCGTGGGGTTCGGGCGGCGCGTTCCGGCCGCGGAGCTCGTGGTGTTCGAGCTCACCGCCGAGGCGCGCGCGGTCATCGCCGCGACCGTCGAACGGAACGGGCTCACCGCCCGCACACGGATCCTCGGTGCCGCCGAGCCGGGGAATCTCGACGCGGCCTGCGCAGGCGCGGGCCCGACGCTCGTGGTGATGGACGTGGAAGGCGCCGAGCTCGAACTCACCGACCCGGCGCAGGTGCCCTCGCTGCGCGCGACCACGATGCTGATCGAGACCCACGACGTGCTCCGCGCCGGCTGCCGCGACGCGATCGTGGCGCGCTATGGCGACTCGCACACGATCACGACGATCGTCCCGCGGCCGCGCACGCTCGCGGATTTCCCGGCCTCGCTCGCGCCGCTGCTCCCGCGAGTGATGCCGGCGCGGTGCGTGGAATCGGTGCAGGAGTGGCGGGGCGGGCCGCAGGAGTGGCTGCTACTGGGGCCGAAGAAGGCAGAAGGATGAAGGATGAAAGATGGGGACCGTGAAAGGGGCGGCCCCGCAACCTCTGACCTTCATCCTCTATCCTCCCAGCTAGAACCTCTCCCTCTCACTTCTGCCCTTTGACGACTTCCTTCGCCCACGAATCCCGCAATCCCACGATCCGGTTGAAGACGAGCTTCTCGCTCGTGCTCTCCTCGTCGCTCATGAAGTAGCCGGTCCGCTCGAACTGATACCTTGTCCCCACCGGGTCCATCGCGACCCCGGGCTCGATCCTCGCGTCGGGGATCACCACGAGCGAGTGCGGATTGAGCGCCGAGAGGAAGTCCTGTCCCTCGGGCACGTCGTCGGGATCGGGCTGCGAGAAGAGCCGGTCGTAGAGCCGCACCTCGCACGACTTCGCGTGCGCCGCCGAGACCCAGTGGATGGTGCCCTGCACCTTGCGGCCGTCGGGGGCGTTGCCGCTCCGCGTCTCGGGATCGTAGGTGCAGCGCAGTTCCACCACCTCCCCCGCGGCGTCCTTGATCACCTCGGTGCAGGTGATCAGGTAGCCGAACCGCAGTCGCACCTCACGCCCCGGCGCGAGCCGATAGAACTTCTTCGGCGGCTCCTCCATGAAGTCGTCGCGGTCCACGTAGAGTTCGCGCGAGAACGGCACCGTGCGCGTCCCCGTCTTGGGCACGTCGTGCGGGTAGTTCTGGGCGGTCAGCTCCTCGACCTGCCCTTCCGGGTAGTTCGTGAGCACGACCTTGAGCGGGTTGAGCACACAGAGCACGCGCGGCACTTCCATGTTCAGGTCGTTGCGCACCGCGTACTCGAAGGCCGCGATCTCCACGCGCGCGTCCTTGCGCGCCACGCCGATCGTCTCGGCGAAGCTCCGGATCGCCTCGGGCCGCACGCCCCGGCGGCGCATCCCCGCGATCGTTGGCATGCGCGGATCGTCCCACCCGCTCACGTGGCCGTCGTTCACGAGCCGCAGGAGCTTCCGCTTGCTCAGCACCGTGTAGTCGAGCTCGAGTCGCGCGAACTCGATCTGCGTCGGCGGGTCCGTGTACCCCGCCTCGGCCACCAGCCACTCGTAGATGTCGCGGTTGTCCTTGAACTCGAGCGTGCAGAGCGACCGCGTGATCCCCTCGATCGCGTCGCTCAGCCCGTGGGCGAAGTCGTAGAGCGGGTAGATGCACCAGTCGTTCCCGCGGCGGTAATGGTGCGCATGACGGATGCGCAGCAGCAGCGGGTCGCGCATGATCATGTTCGGGTGCGCGAGGTCGATCTTGGCCCGCAGCACGTGGGCGCCGTCGGGGAACTCGCCCGCACGCATCCGGCGCAGCAGGTCGAGGTTCTCCTCCACCGAACGCCCGCGATCGGGGCCGGCCACCCCGGCCGTCGTCACCGTGCCGCGCCCGGCGCGGATCGCCTCCTCGCTCTGCGAATCGACGTACGCCTTCCCCTTCCTCACCAGCGACTCGGCCACCTCGTAGAGCTTCTCGAAGTAGTCGGAGGCATAGTACTCGCCGTCCCACTCGAAGCCGAGCCACCGGATGTCGCGCTTGATCGCGTCGACGTACTTCACGTCCTCGGTGAACGGATTGGTGTCGTCGAAGCGCAGGTTGCACTTGCCGCCGAACTCGGCGGCGATCCCGAAGTTGAGGCAGATCGACTTGGCGTGCCCCATGTGCAGGAAGCCATTGGGCTCGGGCGGGAAGCGCGTGGCGGGCGCGCGACCGAACCGACCGGTGGCGACGTCGTCCGCGACCATCTCGCGGATGAAGTCGCGGCGCGGGGTGGCGGATTCGGGGGAAGTGGGCTCGGACACGGGTTCCCGACGGGCTGAGGGGGAGGGGGGCAATCTAACCCGCGCGGGCGGCCCACTGCGGGGAGGCCACCGAGGCCGTCCGCCGCGGGCGGACCGGGACGAAAGAAGCCCCGACCACTGGCCGGGGCTCCGTCCCTTCGATGCGCTCGAGTTGCCCCTCTTGGAATCGAACCAAGAACCTTCTGATCCAGAATCAGACGCTCTGCCAATTGAGCTAAGGGGCACTGACCCGCGACCTTCCGCGAGAGGGGAAAACTAGGGGTCCCGTACTACCGGGGCAACCCCTCGCGGGCCACACTGGCCCGGTCGTGAGCGCGCCCGCGCGGCGGGCCGGGCGCAGTAGTTTTCCCGCATGACCACCGACCTCTCCTACCCCATCGGCAGGTTCGAGCGCCCCGCGTCGAGCTCCTCGGCGGACCGGGCCACGCGCCTCGCCAACCTCGCCGCGCTGCCGGCCAACCTGCGGGGCGCCCTCCGCGGCCTCACCGAGCCGCAACTCGACTCGCCCTACCGCCCCGGCGGCTGGACCGTCCGCCAGCTCGTGCATCACCTGGCCGACTCGCACCTGAACGGCTACACGCGCGTGAAGCTCGCGCTCACCGAGGAGAACCCGGTGATCAAGCCGTACGACGAGGCCGCCTGGGCGGAACTCCCCGACTCCAAGCTCCCCGTCGAGCTCTCGCTCGGGATCCTCGACGGCGTGCACGCGCGGCTCGATGCCCTGCTCCGTTCGCTCACGCCCGAGCAGTTCGCGCGGCCCTTCCTGCACCCGGCGGGCGGGCCGCAGACGATCGATTCCTGGTGCGCGTTGTACGACTGGCACAGCCGCCATCACACCGCCCATGTCACCATGCTGCGGCAGCGCGAGAAGTGGTAGCGCCGCCGGGCGCGCTCGCCGCCGGACCGCAGGCGCCCTGAACGCAGAACGCCGCGGACCCATGGGTCCGCGGCGTTTGGGATAGCTGGTCTCGCGGAGGCAATCGCCTCGCGCGCCGTCATTGGAACTATACGTCCTACCGAACGGCGGCGGGCAAAGTGCCAGCGCGCGAACCAGCGAAAACTCTAACGAAGTGGAGCTGAGGGGGATCGAACCCCTGACCTCTGCAGTGCGATTGCAGCGCTCTCCCAGCTGAGCTACAGCCCCGCATCGCGCTCCGGCCAGACATCGATCACCCGGTGCTTCTCAACATACCCGGGACGACCCAGAAAGGTTCCGGTCACGCATACGGCCCCGCCTGATGGGTCTTGGCGGGGCCGCCGATGGGTGAACAATAGCGGACGCGGGAACCGTGCGCCACCCCCCTGAGATAGCATTATCGGCAGATGCGCCCCCGACTTCACTCCCTCGACTCGGATCACGTCCGCGACCAGCTCGCCCAGCGGACGGTCGTCGCGAACGGTGTCCGCACCCAGCCCGAGGGCGAGTACGTCCTCTATTGGATGCAGAGCACGCACCGCTTCGAGGAGAACTGGGCGCTGCGCCAGGCCGTGCTCCACGCCGATCGTCTCGGGAAGCCGTTGCTCGTGCACCAGGGGCTCGACCCGACCTACGCGCATGCGAGCGATCGCATCCACACGGTGATCCTCGAGAACGCGCGTGCCCTGCAGCGCCGCGCCGAGTCGCTCGGCTTCCGCTACCAGTTCGTGCTGCGGCGCCGGCGTGACGACGACCGTCGCGTGGTCGACCGGCTGGCCGCGCGCGCCGCGATCGTGGTGACCGACCGCTTCCCCACCGCCGGCATCGCCGAGCGCACCGGGCGGTTCGCCGGGCGCGCGCCCTGCCGCGTGGACGCGGTGGAGTCGCACGGCATCATCGCGTCGGGCCACTTCGTGAAGGAGGAGTACGCGGCGCGCACCATCCGCCCGAAGATCGCGAAGGTGCTCGACCTCGCCCTCGAGCCGGTCGAGGATCGTCCCGCCAAGCGCGCGCTCCCCGACCGGATCTGGGACTCGCTCGAGGTCGAGCGACTCGATCTCGACCGCGCGGACCTCGCCGCCGAGATCGCGGCCTGCGAGATCGACCACGCGGTGCCGCCGGTGGCCTTCGCGAGCGGACTCGCCGGTGCGCACGCGCGCCTCGACCGGTTCTGCGCGCACACGCTCCCCGACTACGCCGCGCGTCGCAACGAGCCGAGCGACAGCGACGGCTCGTCGCGACTCTCGCCCTACCTGCATTTCGGTCAGATCTCCGCCGCCGAGGTGCTGCGCACCGTGCGCGCCGCGGGCCACGAGGAGTCGGCGAGGAAGTTCGAGGACGAGCTCGTCACCTGGCGCGAGCTCGCGCTCAACTTCTGCCTGATGAACCCGGACCATGGCAAGCTCAAGGGTCTGCCCGACTGGGTGCACCGCACCATGGATGCGCACAAGGACGACGAGCGAGAGGCGATCTACACCCGAGAGGTACTCGAGGGCGCGCGCACGCACGACGAACTCTGGAACGCGGCTCAGCGCGAGCTCGTGCGCACGGGCTTCATGCACAACGTCACGCGGATGCTCTGGGGGAAGTCGGTGCTGCTCTGGACCCGGCGGTACAAGCACGCGCTGGAGCACCTGATCCATTTCAACAACAAGTACGCACTCGACGGGCGCGACCCGTCGAGCTACGGCGGCATCCAGTGGTGCTTCGGGAAGTTCGACCGGCCCTGGTTCGACAAGCCGGTGTGGGGCGTGATCCGTCCCATGTCGCTCGCGCGGGCGCGGGAGAAGTTCGACGCCGAGGCCTACATGAGTATGTTCCCAGCATGAGTCCATCGGGCATACTCCCCACGCCGGCGGAGGTGCGTGACGCCGCCGCGCGGATCGCGGGTGTGGTGACGCACACGCCGCTGATCCCCTCCCCTGCGCTGTCGGAGATCGCCGGCGGTGAGGTCCTCCTCAAGCTCGAGTGCCGGCAGGTGAGCGGATCGTTCAAGATCCGCGGCGCGCTGAACGCGTTGCTCACCTTCACCGACGACGAG
Source organism: Gemmatimonadota bacterium (assembly GCA_021413975.1). Lineage (GTDB taxonomy): Bacteria > Gemmatimonadota > Gemmatimonadetes > Gemmatimonadales > Gemmatimonadaceae > Pseudogemmatithrix. The sequence goes on along the minus strand of JAIOPJ010000054.1, from coordinate 292,168 downwards.
CGCCGCTACGGCGTGGTGGCGTCATCGGCCGGGAATCACGGGCGGGGCATCGCGATGGCGGCCGAACTGCTCGGCGTCGCGGCGACGGTGTTCGTGCCGAGCACGGCGCCGGCGATCAAGCGCGACGGGATCGCGGCGCACGGAGCGCGCGTGGACGCGACGCACCCCACCTACGACTCCGCCGAGACGGCGGCACGTCACTTCGCGCGAACGAGCGGAGCGACCTTCGTCGGTCCATGCACCGGTCGCACGCTGCTCGCGGGCGCGGGCACGGTGGCGAAGGAGGTGCTCGACGACCTGCCCTCGCTGCGGACGATGGTGGTGTGCGTGGGCGGCGGCGGCCTCGCGGGGGGGATCGGCGGCTATCTGCGCGGCATGGCTCCTGCGGTTCGCATCATCGGCGTGCAGGGCGTGCGCACGAACGCGATGTCGCTGGCACTCGCCAGCGGCGTGCCGACGGACATCCCCGACCTCCCGACGCTCGCTGACGGACTCACGGGCCTGGTCGACGCGGAGATGTTGGCGCAGGGGCAGGCGGCGCTGGACGGGATCGTGACGGTCGAGGAGAGTGAGATCGGCGAGGCGATCGCCTGGGCTCACCACGAGCATGGCTTGACGGTGGAGGGTGCCGGCGCGGTGGGAATCGCGGCGATCCGCTCGCGGAGGCTCAGGCCTCAGGCGTTCCCCGCGGTGCTGACGGTGAGTGGGGCTAACATCGACGCGGCGAAGTGGCGCGGGTTGGTGGGGCTGGCGGGGGCTTGAGCGTCGCTTGGCGGACGCGGCGGGTGGTGTGGGGCGCCGTGGCCGGTTCTCGGGGGTGCGTTCGGAGTCGCGTGGGGTTTGCGGCCGGAGCAGACAGACCGGCCTGATTCGGGACTTCTCGCGAAGCCGAATCGCCCTCAATCCGGAGTCGTGGATTCGTATGGGGTTGCGTGGGTGTGATCCGGGGGCAGTATCGGGACGTCGTACGTGACCGTTCGGGCAGACCGCTCGCTACGCAGGTCGAGACGAGACTCGTTATCCCGAAGAGATGCGACATGCGCGGGAGCTAGATGGAGTCGATCTGCGATGAGTGCGGCGCGAGATCCACTGATCGCGGGCATTCCTGCGCTACGCGGTTCGATCGTCTCCTGGCGCTGGACCACTCTCGGCAGGAACCGTGGGGCAGTCGCCACGGACTCGCGTTCGCGGTGTTCGCGCTGCAGCACCCTGCCAGGTATCCGGAGGGAACCCGTTCCCGTTCATATGAGCTGCTCGCGCGGGTCATTGAAGGCGGCCAGTCGCTCAACACAGTGGTGCGAGCGTTTCGTACCCCCCACGCACGGGCGGAGGCCTCGGATCCACCGCCGCGCGCCCCCGGCCGCCCGTTTCCGGAGACGATCGCGGACCTCGGCGAGTTCGACGCGAATGCTCACATCGAGACTCCTGAGCGCTGGTGCCGTGCGACCGTGTCGCATCTGCGTTCGCGCGCGCGCTCGGCGTAACGGAGGTCGGTGCAGATGGCCGCGTCAGGGAAGCAGGTGGGCGGCCGCAGCGCGACCACACGTCATACAGACGGAGACTTGCTGGTAGCTGTATGCAAGAGCTATCCTTCGGTGTCTCCAACAGGAGCCGCGGAATGGCAAGCGACAGGCGGACGATGCGTCGCAAGAACATGCTCATGGATCAGCGGAAGCTCGACGCCGCCAAGGCGGCGCTCGGCGCGTCGTCGGAGACCGCGGCCGTGGACGCGGCACTGGATCTTGTGGTGTTCCGGGCCGAGGTGTTTCGAGGCCTGGATGAGCTCGCGGCCGCCGGTGGGCTCGCGACCATCGAGCCTCTGCGTCGCATCGGGTGATCTACACGCTCGACACGAATGTCCTCGTCGCCGCGCTCCGGCAGCCGGCTGAGCTTGACCGCCTGAAGACCTTCCTCAGTTGGGCGCTGCCGTCGACGGTGCTCTCAAGCATCGTCGCCGCGGAACTCACCGCCGGCGCGCGCACGGCCAAGGCGCGGCGGCTCCTCGACGACGCGCTGCTCGCGCCATTCGAGCGCCGCGGCCGCATTCTCGCGCCGTCGTCGCCGGCCTGGCGACGCGGCGGGGCCGTACTCGCGCGGACGGGCACGGGCAGCGTGAGTGCGAGCCGGCAGAACGATGTGCTTCTCGCGACGCAGGCGCGCGAGCATGGCTGGGCCGTCGTCACGCGCGACAGCGACCTGCCGATGCTGCGCGCGCAGGTCTCCGGCCTCCAGGTGGTCGCGCCGTTTCCGGAGCGGCCCTAGATCCGACCCGCGCTGTAGAACGTAAGTGCGTGCGGATGGCCGCGCCATTGATGGAGGCCGCTCCGCGACCGCATTGTTGAAGCGTCCACAGCACGACTTGACCATATGCTGACCAGACTACCATCGATGCCTCTGCGAGCAGAAGCGACGTTCCACCGCACGGCCCTGCTCCTCGGGCTCACGAACGGCCACGCGGTCGTCTCGTGGGCGGACGAACGACTCCACACAGAGGCGGGGCCCCCGGCGGCGCTGGTGGAAGTCGCTCTGACGCCGCCATCCGACTTGAGCGCGCTGCGCATCGCACTCGAGCCACTCGCGGACGAGCCCGTGACGGAGTCGATCGTGCTCGCCATGCTGCGCGAGGCTTCGTTGGCCCTTGCGGACGAGCGCCGGAATGTCACCGATACCGTGAATCTCCTTCGACAGATGCGGAGCATGTTGCCCCTGACAGCAGAACTCGATGGAGAACTCGACGATCTCACGGACGCGCACATGCTGGCGCAGGTCGGCATCGGTCCTCCAGTCGACGAGGTCGAGGCCCGGATTCGCGCGTCGATGGCCAAGTGGCGTCAGAAGGATCCACCGGCGGCAGCATGACGGAGGTCGGCCACCGGTGGCCGCGGTAGCGAAAGCAGGTGGGCGGCCACGCTTCATCGTACCTTATGGTACGGCGTGGCCGCCGCCCCGCCATTGATCTGAACGGCGACAGCACAACCACACGTTACGCTCACGCCTACCTTTCTTTCGCGGAGACGGTGATCAAGACCCGATGTTGTGCGGTGCTCCTCGGACTGACCCTACTGGAGTCGGTCGCAGCCGCGCAGCCGAGCCCCGATCCACTTCTCGCAAGGTGGGACATCGCTCCCTACGTGGGAGTTGCCCAGCACTCGCCGGTCGGCGCGGACTGGGGAGTCACTGAAGACCGCAGTCACCTGTTCATCGGGATCCACTTCCGCACGCCCGTCGTGCGTGTGGGCGGTGTTCAGTTGCTCTATGCGCCGAACATCACGCCGTTCCTTCGTCTCTCGCACCGTCGATCCGCCGGCAGCACGGTGCCCCAGGAGCCTCCGGCGCATGCCGTCGGCATTGCCCCGTTCGGGATCGCACTCGGCATTCCGTTCAGCCGGACGGTCCGGGTGATCGGATCGACCGCCGTGGGCGCGCTCTGGTTCGATCGCGTGGTACCCATTCCGGACGCGCGCGCGTTCAACGTGAGCCTCGAATGGGGTGGCTCGCTCGAGTGGGCCCGGAGCTCTGGACCCGCGATCGAACTCGGCTACAAGTTCCATCATCTCTCGAACGTCTACTCTGCGCCGGAGAATCCGGGAGTGGAGGCCAACGTCTTCTTCCTCGGGGGCCGCTGGCGACGAACTGTGCGGCCCTAGCATCATGCTCCCGGTGCAAGACGTCACCCCATGGAACTCGGAGAGTGCGCGTGACAGAAGATGTCCCGGTCGTGAAGGAATCGCTGATCGACGCGCGCACGCTGCTGCACGTCGCGCTCGTCGGTGGCGCGGCCATCGCGGTCCGCCTCGCCGCCCGGCCGCTCGGCGAGATGTGGTCCATGGCGCTCTTCGGCGCGGTGTTCCTCGGCGGACAGAACATCGCCATCGTGGGTCGCGCCGGCGGGTTCAGTCGTCGCCCCGCGGCGGCCGCACTGTTCCTTCTCGCCATGGTGAGTCTCGGTGCGCTACTCGGCGCTTGGGCGGCTCGGCTGGTGTAGCGTGATGGAACTACCCTTGAACAACTCGAGAATGCGCACGCTCCTCCTCCTCGCCGCTCTGTCGGCTCCGACGCTCTCGCTCCCGGCGCAGTCGTCCGGCGCGGCGACATCGTGCTCGCCCCTCGCGCCGGACACGGCGCGTTTCGGTGGCGCCCCGGTCTACGCAGCGTGCGAGATCCAGACCCCGGCCAAGCTGAAGCGGAACTCGAAGCCACGCGTGGAGTTCCCGAACGGCGTGCGTTGTCTCATCGCCGAGCTCGAGTTCGTGGTCGACGAAACGGGCGCACCAGTGCCGGCGACCGCTATCGTGCTCATGGCGACGACTCCGGCCTTCGGCGACGCTGTGCGTCAGCGCCTCGGTCAGTGGCGCTACGCGCCGGCCACGCGCGACGGTGTCCCCGTGCGGCAACTCGTCGTCGGGCGGCTCGCGATGCAGGATGAGTCCCGCGTGCCCTTCGTCGTCGGGCGCCCGGGGGAGCCCGCGCCCAGCCGCGCGCCTGCCGCGCCGTGCCAGTAGTCGGAGCGCGCGGTGGCGGCGATGCCGAAGGCTCCGCGATCCGCCGGCTGACGAAGGTCGGTGCAGTCGGCGGCGTTGATGCAGCAGGTGGGTGACCGCAGCACGACCGAACGCCAAGCCCGATTCCACCAGTCACGAGCGGGACTCATCACCTTGACCAATGCATATCGATGCGAAGACTGCGGCGCGCGCGGAGCGCTACGGTGTTCCGACACGGCAGGCCCGGGTGCGGCGAACGGAGCAGAAACGGATGAACTGCACAGGCATACTGCGATCCTACGAACTACTCGAAACCTGGCCGGTCGACGATCCGCATCAATACGCTTCGTTGCGGCAAGCGGTGCTTCGGTATTCATCAGACGCGGCGTGACGTCGTGCTTGCAGCAGTGCGGCGTGTGCTGGCCACGCCATAGCCCGGCCGCGCATATCGGCGGTTGGTGCCCATGGCCGGCTGCGGAACGCCACGCCGGTTCTCACGACCCGAGTGCACCTTCACCTGCTCGGACTCCTGTGTGCGAGTTGCGCACGAGACTTCGGGCTGCCCGAAGAGGTCGGCTTCTCTTGAAGCATCGCCTCGGTGCGACTTGCGCAGCGGAGAGACCCGCCTTAGCTATCTTAGCATCCTCAGCGACAAGGCGAAGCCGATGATGCGATCCCGGAGAATTGCACTGCGCGGTTCGGTTCCCGGCGCTCGTCTGCTGGGCATCATCGCGGTGATCGGTGCCTGTCACTCCTCACCGCTCGCGGCGCAACAGCAATCGGCGCCGAAGCCGAAGGGATTGCCCGCGACAACCGCGACCGGCCGTCTTCCCGCGCAGTCCAAGCCGCCCGTCCCGCTCCCAACCAAGACCCCGGCTGTGGTCCCGCCTGCGGTCATCACGACCGCACCGCTCATTCTGAACGCGGTGGATCCTGCCGCGCCCGTGATGCTGGTGACACCGCCGCTGCTCTTGTTTGCGGTGAACCTCGACGCGCCTCTGGTGATTCGGACTGATCCGCTCATCCTCAACGCCGTACCCATCCGGAGCAAACCATGAGGCGCAGCCTTCTGCTCGGCTTGACGTTGGTCACCTTCCCTCCGGGCGCGCTGCGGACGGAGGACTTCACGTTCGATGTGCCGTACAACATCAGCGGACTCCCGAGTGCCATCAAGACCATGCGGATCACCTGCGTAGCTCTGGATGCCGGTGGTGCCACCGTGGGAATTGGCGACAAGGATGTGTCAATTCCAGTGGGCGGCGACTCAGGCAACCGAACGGTGAGGATCGCGTTCAACGCGCAGGCCGGCAGGCAGGCGCGACAGGCCACGCGGTATCGCTGCACACTCTACGAACCGAATGCCGTCTTCATCGCGCAGAGCGCGGACCCCGCGAGCCGCTCCATCCTCGTCGTCGAGGGCGCGATCAGACGCTGAGAATCGACCAGCACGCGATGGCGGCGAAGTCTGGCGGTGCGCCGCGTGCGCGGCGAGCGGTCGGTTCTGCTGCGGCCGCTCTCACATCGTGCAGGTGGGCGACCGCGCCGTGAGTCAAGGTATGCTGAAGCGCGACCGGCAACCTGCTTGCCTGACCCGGTCGTCTGCACCAACCTCCCACTGGCTCGGCGGAACGCGAACTCCTTACGCGCGTCGTCACAGACGTTCGTGCAGCAATCCGGACGAGATGTCCGGATTCGCATCGCCGCAGGGGTTCACGAGCGCGCCGTCTTCGTGGTCGGCGCTTCAAGCCGGCTGCTACGTCAGGCGATCAAGGAGGCGGCCAAGAAGGGGTTGGCCTGCATGACGCCGCTGGCTGGTGATGTGGTGCTACACGAGCTCGCTGCGTACGATGGCGTCTGGGCTCGGCCTGCCTCCTGACTCGAGCGACATGACCGAAGCTGGTGCGGTCGGCCATGAGATCGAAGCGGCGGCTGCGCCAGCGGATTCTGTCGATTCGCCGCGGCACGACGTGACGTTCACCGCACCGGGGCCGAGATCCCATGCCTGGATGTCGCTCGCCACACGCGGCTGCTCCGCGCGCTTGACGTTCGACACGGTGCGCGCGTTCAGCTCGTCGTGGAAGATGACGTGGTCCTTGCAGAGACTCGCGACCGAACACCGACTCTGGTTTGGACCCATGTCCGCGATTCGCCCTCTCCGCCGCCTCCGAGCCATCGCCCTGAACGGCCTCCTCTGGGGCGGGGCATGATTCCTTGTCGTGATGATCATGACGACCACGGCGGACTTCATCGACGGGCGCGGTCACCGCCTCGCCGGCTGGGAGCTCGCCATGCCGGGCGGGATCCTCTTCGCCTTGGCCGGTGTCGCGTTCGCCGCAGTGATCACGCTCCTGCTCCGCGGGCGGGGGCTCTCGGAACTCAAGTGGAATCGCTTCGGCCTCGCCGGGGGAGCGGTGTCGTTCTTCGTTCTCCCGACTCTCGCCAGCGCGCTGCGCGCCCTCAGTGGCGACGACATGCTCACGTTCACGAAGCTGCTGGGCACGGGTGCGCTCGGTTTCGCACTCGGTTTCGCGTTCCGTGGCGTGGCCGCGGCGGGAGCGCTCAAGCTCGCGCAGGTGGCCGACGGGCACTTGCCGCGCCGGATTGCGAACGAGCCGGAGCTGCTCGCGGGAGATCGGACGGCGCCGAGGGTGCCGTAGGATCACGCGGGAGGACGACACCCGCCTGCCGTCGACTCTCGCTCCACTCCGCTGCCACTCTCGTAGGGCTCGCCGGCACTCACCCTGGATGAGGGAGCCGCCCAGCGCGCGATACCGCAGACGATCAGCGCGGCAACTCCCCCAGCGATCGCGTGAGCGCGTCGACGATCCGATCCGCATCCGCGAACGTGAGCGGCATGGGCCCGCGGATCTTGATCACGTTGTGGTACGGCCCGTCCGTCCCCACCAGCACGCCGCGGGCGCGCATCCGGTTCACCACGAACGTCGCCTCGTCCGCCGCCGGCTCGAGCGTGCGACGGTCGCGGACGAGCTCGACCCCCAGGAAGAGCCCCGACCCGCGCACGTCGCCCACGACGTCGAACCGGTCGACGAGCGGCCGCAACCCGCCGAGCAGACGCTCCCCCACGCCGAGCGCATGCTGCTGCAGCCCTTCGTCGAGCGTCACCTGCAGCGTCGTCAGCCCGGCGACGCAGGCCGCAGTGCTCCCGCCGAAGGTGCTGAAGAACTCCATCCCATTGTCGAAGCTCCCGGCGATCGCACGCGTGGTGATCACAGCGCCCATGGGATAGCCATTGGCGATCGGCTTGCCGAGCACGACGATGTCGGGCGTGACGTCGTGCGCCTCGAACGCCCAGAAGTGCGTGCCGAGCCGGCCGAAGCCTGTCTGTACCTCGTCGGCGATGCAGAGCCCGCCGGCCGCGCGCACCCGCCGGTAGACCTCGGGCAGGAACCCCGCCGGCATCATGATCTGCCCTCCGACACTCGGACAGGTCTCGGCGATGTAGCCCGAGAGACGCCGGCCCTTCGCCAGGATGCCGTCGATCACCTCCCCCACCTGCCCCGCGAACCAGGCGCCGGGGTCGGCACGCCCGCCGCCATTGCGGTAGACGTCGGGGATCGGCGAGCGGTGCACCCAGTCGGGCGCGCCGGCGCCGCCGGGGCCGGCATGCTTGTACGGACTGATGTCGATCAGCGTGGTGGTGTGCCCGTGGTAGGCGGAGTCCATCACCACGAGGTCGCGGGCGCCGGTGTGGGCGCGCGCGAGGCGCAGTGCCAGCTCGTTCGCTTCGCTGCCGGAGGCGGTGAAGTAGCAGACGGTCAGCGACTCCGGCAGCAGGGCCGTGAGCGCCTCGGCGTACTGAGTGAGTTGCTCCTGCAGGTAGCGCGTGTTGGTGTTGAGCAGGGCGAGCTGCTCGCTCACCGCGCGCACGACGCGCGGGTGCCCGTGCCCCACGTGCGCGACGTTGTTGTAGCCGTCGACGTAGCGGTGGGCCGCGTCGTCGTAAAGGTACTGCTTGTACCCTCGGACGATGTTGAGCGGGCTCGCGCCGTACGAGACACTGAGGTTGCCGCCGATATGGGCGCGCCGCGACGCTGCGATCCCCGTCTTGGCCACGTGGTGGGGCAGCTTCTCGGGAGGGATGCCGAGCAGCAGGTTCGGGTCGGGACAGAGGCTCTGCCAGACGCGACGCTGGCTCGCGCGCACCGCACCGTCGACGTTGCACGGCACGTCGAGCATGTCGGTCACGAGCTGCAGATGCACATGCGCCCACCAGTCGCCGTTGGTCGGCGCGCTGCCGATGCGCGCGAACTCCGCCCCCTTCGCGATGCGCTGACCGACCTGCAGTCCGGTGAGCGAGTCCACGCTGAGGTGACCGTACAGCGTGAAGAACTCCACGGGCTCGCCGTCGTCGGTGAGGTGCCGCAGGACGATCACCGGGCCATAGTCATGACGCCCGGCCGCGTTCTCGAACGCGTGCACGGTGCCGTCGAGCGGCGCGAAGAGCGGCGACCCCGCCGCGAGCGACAGGTCGAGTCCGATATGGATGGTGCGCGGCTCTGCGGCCGCCGGCTCGTTGGGCCACGCGTAGATGAGCCGCGCCTCGTCATAGCCCCCCACGCCGATCGCCGCACCGCGCTCGGCGAGCAGTCGCTGCACCCGCCGGTCGAGTTCGGTCGGTGCGTTCTCGGCGGGCTCGCTCGAGACCAGAGTGCTGCCGGCGCTGAGATCGAGCGCGGCGACGGGGGCCGTGCGGAGGTCGCGACCGAGCAAGGGCGCGAACTCCGCCGAGTGCGCGGCGAGCCAGCGGGTGATCCGCGGCTGGTGCGGCACCGGCGGCAGGTCGCAGGCGGCGCGCAGGGTGTAGTGCGCGAATCGCGGATGGATCGCCGCGAGCATCGGCAGGGTCCGTTCGAGCGGGCCCTGGCTGATCGCGAGGTAGTCGTCGCCGGGACGCTCGGCCGTCTGCTTCGCAGCCAGGCAGGCGCTCATGCAGAGGCGCATGCACATGAGGCTGAAGAGCGCCTCGATCTCGGGCTCGGTGAGCGCCTGCGTCGCGTGATACCCCGCGGCGACCTCGGCCGCAGCCGCGAGCGGATCATCCGAGCCGAGCGCGACGTAGGCCATGGCGATCGCGACATCGTTGACGGTCTGGCTGTGCACCATGTCGCCGAAGTCGACGATGCCGGTCACGGTCTGACGCGCACCGTCGACGAGGACGTTGTAGTCGTTGGCGTCGCTGTGGATCACGCTGCGGCGGAAGCCCGCGCGCAGGGGCGCGACCACCGTCTCGTGGTAGCGCGTGAGCCTGTCGATGCAGCCCGCCAGCGCACCGTCGGAGACGAGCGGGAGGTACGCACGGACCACGCGTTCGGCGTTGGCGAGATCCCAGTGGAAGTCTCGATGGAAGGCCGGGTGGTCGAAGCTCTCGAGCGCGCGGTCGACCTGACCCAGGGCGCGTCCGAGATCGCGGCGGAGAGCGTCGGTATGGAGTGCGGTGGTCCCGAGCGTGCTGCCCACCAGGGCCGTGATGAGCCGGACGAAGTGCGGTCCGTGGGTGGCGATCTCGCGCCCGTCGACGGTACGGCGCAGCTCGGGCGCGAGTCCCGTCGGCGCCAGATGGCGCATCACGGCGCACTCGGCCTCGAGCACCTCGAGTCGTTCGGCGGCGTTGGCGAGCTTGAGGATGAAGTGCTCACCACCCGCCGCGCGGATGAGGAGATTCTGGTCGCGCTCGGAAGGCAGCTCGGACGCGACCGCCGTGATGCCATACAACCTCCCCACCAGCTCCGCGGCGTCGGTCAGCGTGAGCCTCATCCGGCGAACTCGCCCTCCGCATCCCGTCCCCTGACGGCGAATCGCACCCACTGCTCCCAGTCGTGGAAGAGATCGTCGTAGAGCACCATCCGCGCGTCGACGTAGTCGTCTGGAACGTACTCGCCGGTGCGGCGCTTCTGGAGCCAGTTGTCACCCGCGCTCAGGGCGTCGGAGCTCGGCTCCATGTTCACGAAGTCCGGCCGTGCGGACGCCCAGTAGTAGCAGGAACACTCGCGGTAGTCGTTCTGCCACGGGGAGCAGAGTCCCTGCGTGAGCTCACCGGGCTGGGCGAGCTCGCGCGAGATGACCGCCGTGTCGTCCTCGAAGAAATGCCGGACCCGGAGTTCGTGCGAGACGTACGACTCCTTCGCGTCGCTCCAGGGGAGCTGCGCGAACCACGAGGGCTTGCTGCTGAAGTCGCCCACCACGACGCCGCCGACACATTCGTGCAGCATCCGCGCGAGGGCGTTCGACCATTCGAGCGGCGCCAGGCCCAGGGGATTGGCGTCGGTCGCGTAGACCACGGACTGGTTGACGGTGTCGGCCGGGGACGGGCCGACCTGCGTGGTCATGGTGTAGAAGTAGTGCTTGTTGCCCTCGCCGAACCGGACGCGCATGAGGCGGCACCCCAGGAGATGCTTGAGCGAGTCATGCTCGACCTCCACGACGAGGTTGTCGTACTCGCGGATCACGATCCCCTCGAAGAGGCGGCGCCAGACGGCACGGAAGTCGACCTCGAGCCCCGGCGTGCAGTTGCCGACCGAGGTCTCCGGTCGCGAACTGACCGGGTTGCCCGCCGCCACGTAGTTCACTTCCTCGTGACGCCGGCCCGGGTCGTTGCGATGCCGTCGCGCCGAGGCGTTGCGGGGCGCGAGTGCCGGCACCGGCCGCTTCACGTCGGCCGGGAGCTTCTTCTTCTCGTACTGCATGTCCCGGTGGAGCCCGGCCGCCTTGTAGATCGTGTTGATCTGGCGGTGCGTGAGCGCGAGGTAGCTGCCGTCGGCGCCGCACATGAGCGCCGGCATCTTGCGACGCCCGCTGTCGGTGAAGTCGGCGACCTGCTCGGGCAGGCGGAGCAAGGGCGGGAACCAGGGCGCGGCCCCGCCACGCAGCGCGGCGTACACCTGCTGGTGCAGGCGCATGATCGTGCGCGTGTCGACGGTGTTGGGGCCGAAGACCGGGCGCATCGGCCGCAGCACGTCGAAGGCCTCTTCGGCGGGCATGGTGTCGATGTCGAGCGGATCGCGCGCCTCGACCGGATTGCCGTTCATCACCGCCACGTTGAGGAACCGGACGGTCTCGAAGGCCCGGCGCACGATGTCCTTGGCGCGTGCGCGCGTCTCGGCCGCATCCTCCGCGCCGTCGATCGCCGGCCCGAAGATCACCTGGTCGAGATCGTCGCCCAGGCTGCGCACGAAGAGCGCATCGGGCACGATCGCCGGCGGTCCCGCGGTGATGCGGGCGACGGCCGTGAGGCGCTCGGCGCCGGGCGCGGGGACGAGCGCCACCTCCACGACGCCGTCGCAGGCGTCGTCGAAGTAGCCGCGGCTCACGGCGACGTTGTCGTTGAGCCAGCTCGGGGCCGGCGGGATGATCGCGAAGAGCGAGGGCGGCAGGGTCTCGTTCACGAAGGGGCCGTCGAACCCCGGCGCCGGATTGTCGATCCCAGACGGGACCTCGAACCGGAACCACTTGGCTCCCGGCTTCCTGGTGTCGTACACCTGCCGGGCCTTGGGCACCTCGTAGATGTCCGGGAACTCCTTCTTCAGCTTCTTCGCCTGGGCCGGGCTCAGGACCGGACCGTAGATGAGTCCGGTCGCGGGCGTGAAGCGGAAGCGGATCTCCGGGAACTCCTTCGTCGGCTTGATGTACCGGACGCTGCCGAAGTCGATGCCCTTGCTCTTCGACACGAAGTTCTCGCAGTGACCCTCGAGCCGCTTGGGCGCGTGCCCGCGGAACCACCCCGTGCGCGCCTCGACGCGATCGTGCGCGTTCCCCGTGCGCCGCTCCACCTTGCGATTGGCCACGGTGACGTTCCAGCGGAGATCGGACGGCTTGAGTCCGTGCGCGGCGAGCAGCGGCACGGTGAGCGGGCGCCAGGCCCGTTCGTTGTCGACGCGCGCGAAGACCTCGAGGAAGGGCGCCACCGGGTGGATCCTGCCGTCGGTCTTGAACGTGATCGACTCCGCCGTGCGCTTCGCGGAGATCTCCCCGGTCCGCGGGTCGACGACGAGTGTCTCCTGCGGCACGATCCTGCGGAAGTCGAGCGGGCGATCCTCATCGACCTCGATCGAGTAGTTGTCCAGCGGCTCGGACGCGGAGCCGAGCCGCCCGATCGCGAACGGCGGGAGGATGCGCAGGGCCTTGATGGTCATCTACCGTTTCCTCCTGATGGGACGCAGGCCGATGATCACCTGGTCGATCATGGCCATCGACTCCTCGTCGAGCTGGCGCAGCGTCCGCAGGTACTCGCGTGCGCCCTCGGGGGCATCCTTCAGGTTCGCCTTCGACTTGTCGAGGAGCGCATCGGTGAGATCCTTGGAGGCGCCGAGCAGGGCCCGGTGATGCTTCCAGCAGTCGATGTCGGCATTGGGCAGCGTGAGGGTGTACGGCATCTCGAACGGCGGCGCGGCGCGTTCGGGCCCCTTGCCGCCGCGCTTGAGCGGCAGCTGCACCAGGATCCCCGCGAGCGTCTTGAGGTTGTACATCTCGCCGAAGATGTTGCCGATCACGGCGCCGAAGAGCCCGTTGCGCTCGCCGTCGGTGCGGCTCGGGATGCGGTAGCTGTGGGTGAGGTACGTGAGCAGCATGCGGTAGCGCACGTTGAACAGGTTCGCCCAGAGGCGCGACGCGGCGGCCTCGATGTCCGTGACGCCGGGGATCCTGGCCCCGTGCGAGACCACCGGATTGGTCGGCACGCGCCGCGACGGCGACCAGCGCGGTTCCCTCTTGAGGATCTCCTGCAGCTCGCGGAAGATCGTGGCGAACCGGTCGAAGTGGGACGGTTCCGTGTTCGCCTTGAGCCGATGCTGCGGCGCCTCACCCTGCCCGGCCACCTCGCGCAGCGCGGCGAGGGCCTCGGTGCGCGTGGCCATGCGGGCGATGATCAACCGCGTGTCGCGATCGCGCGGCTGCGACGCGTCGGGCGCCGGGTGCGGGGTGAACGGTCCCGGGCGGTAGTTGCGGCCCCAGTCGTCGAATGTCGCCTGCGATCCATAGCTGTCGGGATTGAAGTCGGAGTCGTGGATCAGCGTCTCGTCACCGATGATGCGGATGATGAGGTCGTACACCTCGCCCACCGGGTGCCCGTTCCGGATCTTGAGCAGGCGCATGGCGTCGCGCGCGGTGCGCCCGTCCTGGCCCTCGTCGTCCCTGATGTCGGGCGGCATCTCGGCGAAGACGTACTTGGCCAGCGAGTGCAGCGTCAACGGCTCGAGGCAGAAGGCGAACGGATAGTAGACGGTGTCCCAGGGGTAGTCGTCGCGCTCGAAGCTGATGGGACCACCCATGAGGCAGAGGAGGTTCTGCACCGTCAGCAGATGCCCCATCTCCTCCTTGGCGACGCCGAGGATGGCGTTGCGCCACCGATCGACCGCGGCCTCGTGCTTGCGCGCCTGAGGGCCGCCGAGGGAGTACGCCGCGTAGAGGTACTCCACCATGAGCGAGTGCTCGAGCTCCGCGGCCACGTGCAGCAGGAGGATCAGGTAGTCGCGCCAGACCAGTTCCGACGGCTTGTGCGGCAGGGGGTGCTCCACGTGCACGCGGCCGTCGTCCTTCGCCTTGGGCGCCTTGACCTCGGCGTCGAGCTTCCGTGCGCCGAGCGCACCGGTCTTCTCGTGGTGCCGCGCCGCTCGCTTCCTCATGCCGTGACTCCTCGTGGACCGGTGGAACGCCTCTGTCGGCGAGAACATGCAGCGACCGGTCGGGTTCTGCTAGGCGACACCGCCCATCACACGGCATCCGCTGGGCATATATTCGCGAGGGTGTGTCGCTGGCGTTCCGAAGGGGTCGACCGTTCCCGCTCATCGCCCGGAGCACCACATGTACGAGTCCCGCCGTCACCGCCCCATCCCGGCCCGGCACTTCGTGCGCCGCGTGCTCTGGCACTTCGCCGGCGCCAGCGCGGTCATCGCCGCATCGCTCGGCGGCGGCATGGCGGGCTACGCTTTCTACGAGGGTCTCGGCTGGCGTGACGCCTACCTGAACGCAGCCATGCTCCTCGGCGGCATGGGACCGGTGGAGGTCCCGCAGACCCCCGGCGGCAAGCTCTTCGCCGGCAGCTTCGCGCTCTACTCCGGCCTGGTCTTCCTCGTCGCGATCGGCATCGTGCTCGCCCCGATCGTCCATCGCGTGCTGCACACGTTCCACTGGGAGAGCGACGGAGCCAAGTGAACCCCACGCCGCCCATGGCGGTCGCCGGTGGCACAGTCCATCTTCACGCGATGCACAGGCCGAACATCCGAATGCTCCGCGTCGCGAGCCTCCTCGCGGCGGGTGTCACCGCCCTCTCCTCCTGCGCGACCGCCGGCGCCCGAGCGACCGGCATGACCGCCGCGCCCGACGACCGGCCGCGCATCGCCGTCATGTCGGCCTTCGACCCCGAACTCGTCGCGCTGCGCGCCGCGACCGTCATCACCGCCACACGCGTCGTGAACGGCCGTACCCACTATCTCGGCACGCTCGCCGGGCACGACGTGGTCCTGATGCTCAGCGGCATCAGCATGGTGAATGCCGCCATGACCACGCAGGCGATGCTCGACCGCTACACGATCACCGGCATCGTCTTCTCCGGCATCGCCGGCGGCGTGAACCCCGGACTGAACGTGGGCGACGTCACCGTCCCGGCGCAGTGGGGCGACTATCAGGAGATGGTGTTCGCCCGCGAGACGTCCACGGGCTTCGCTCCGGCGCGCGTCACCACGCCGTTCGCGAACTTCGGCATGATGTACCCGCAAGCCAAGTGGGTCACGATGCGGGGCGGGCCGGCCGACTCGCTCGAGCGCCGGTTCTGGTTCGCTGCGGACTCGGGCGCCCTCGCCACCGCGCGCCGCGTGGCGCAGCGGGTGCGGCTCCAGCGCTGCACCGGCGCGGGTGAGTGCCTCGCGCACGAACCGCGGATCGTCGTCGGCGGCAGCGGCGTGAGCGGTCCCACCTTCGTGGACAATGCCTCCTTCCGCGAATGGGCCTGGTCGACGTTCCACGCCGACGCACTCGACATGGAGACCGCGGCGGTCGCCGTGGTCGCGTACGAGAACCGCGTGCCGTTCATCGCCTTCCGCTCGCTCTCTGACCTGGCGGGCGGCGGCCCGGGTCAGAACGAGGCGCGTGTCTTCGGACGCCTGGCGGCCGAGAACTCGGCCGCGGTGGTGATCGAGTATCTCAAGGCCCTGCCGCCGGCCCGCGGCGCGGAGCGCCGGTGAAGCGGTACTTCGAGTTCGCGCGCCACGGCACCTCCTACCGCACCGAGACGCGCGCCGGCATCGCGACCTTCCTCACGATGGCGTACATCATCGTCGTGAACCCGGCGATCCTCGAGGCGGCCGGCATGCCGCGCGACGCGTCGATCACCGCGACCATCCTCTCGGCGGCGTTCGGCACGCTGATCATGGGTGTCTACGCCAAGCGCCCCTTCGCGATCGCGCCGTACATGGGCGAGAACGCCTTCATCGTCTTCACCGTGGTGAAGGGCATGGGCTTCCCCTGGCAGACGGCGCTCGGCGCGATCTTCCTGGCCGGGGTGATGTTCACGCTGCTGACGGTGCTGCGCGTGAGGAGCTGGCTGGCCAACGCCCTGCCGCTGTCGCTCAAGCAGAGCTTCGCGATCGGCATCGGGCTCTTCCTCACCTTCATCGGGCTCAACCAGATCGGCGTCGTGGCACTCGGGGTGCCGGGCGCGCCGGTGGCGCTCGGCGCGCTCAGTCATCCGACCACGCTGCTCGCGCTCGCCGGACTGCTGCTCACCGTCTGGCTGCTCGTGAAGCGCGTCGCTGGGGCTTTGATCATCGGCATCGTCGCGACCAGCGCGCTCTCCGTGCTCGTCGGCGTCACCCGCCTGCCGCAGGCGATCGTGAGCCTGCCACCGAGCCTCGCGCCGGTGTTCGCGCAGCTCGACATCGCCGGTGCCCTCACGCTCAAGGCGTTGCCGGTGGTGGTGATCGTCTTCGTGATGGCGTTCGTCGACACGATCGGCACGCTCATCGGACTCTCGGCGCGTGCGGGACTGCTCGACGAGCGGGGCAACCTCCCCGACATCGAGAAGCCGATGCTCGCCGATGCGCTGGTGAACATGTTCGCGCCCCTCGTCGGCACGACCACCTGCGGTGCGTTCGTGGAGTCGGCGGTGGGGATCGAGGAAGGGGGACGCACCGGGTTCACCGCGCTCGTGGTGGCCCTGCTCTTCCTCGGCGCGCTCTTCTTCGCGCCGCTGCTCACGGCGGTCCCGATCCACGCGACCGGCGTGGCGCTGGTGGCGATCGGCCTGCTGATGGTCGGCCCGATCGCCACGCTCGACCGGAACGACCAGACGGAGTGGATCCCCGCCCTGCTCACGATCGTGCTCATGAGCTTCACCTTCAACATCGGCGTCGGCATGACGGCGGGCCTGTTGCTGCACCCGGTGCTGAAGGTGCTCACCGGGCGAGGGCGCGAGGTGCCGGCGGCGATGTGGCTGCTCGCCGGGATGTCGTTGGTGTTCTACCTCGTGTATCCGTACCGCTGACGGCTCAACCGCCGGTCGTGGGCCGCCGAGGCTGCGCCGGCGCCGCATCGACGCGGATGCTCCCGAACATCCCGAGGCGGAAGTGCGGCGGCGCCGAATCGCTGTCGGCGAACGCGCACTCGAGGAGATACTCGCGGCCGGGAAGGAGATCGACGCGTAGCAGGCCGCGTGGCGCGGTCCGGCCGGGGGAGTGCAGGAGCCCGAGATCGCTCTCGACCAGGTCGGCCACGTCGCGCTCCGCCATCTCCGCGTCCATGAACTGCTGCACCGTCACGCCGGCGCGCAGCAGCGTCACCGTGAGTTCGTGGCGCTGCGAACCAACGTTGATGAACGCGAGGTGGTGCACGCCCGCCGGGAGCGTGGCGGGCGCGCGGTACGCGTAATCCATGCCGGTGATCGTGTCGATCCGCGGTGCCGCGACGACCACCGGCGGAGCGGTCGTCACGCGGAGTTCGGCGTACATCCCCATCGCGTGATGTGGCGGGGCGCCTTCGCTGTCACGGAAGATGCAATGCACGACATAGGTGCGGCCCGGGAGCAGCTCGGTGGTCAACCCTGAAGGCGAGTCACCGCCGGGCTCGGCGAAGAGCACTCCGACCGTCGCGTCGCGCAGCGGCGTGACGGGCTGGTCCGCATTGGCGGCCGCGATGAACTGCTGGACCGTCGCGTCGGACTTGAGGAGCGAGATGTTGAACTCGTGTCGCACCTTGCCGGCGTTGTGGAAGCGGAAGGTGACCCATCCCGCGGGAAGTTCGGCGGGCAGCTGGAACGCGTAGTCGAGTCCGACGACCGTCACTTCGCGGGGTTCGGCAGGCGTGGGTCGCGGCGCGGCGCAGGCGGCGCCCAGGGCGAGCACCGCGAGCGTACGCCAGCCGCCCCAGGCGAGACGCACTCGATCTACCGCGGAACGAGTCGAAGCACGGACGACGAGAGCTCGACGATCCGGAACGTCGTGGTGGTGCCCTCGGCGGTGATGCGCAGCCGCGGCTCCGCGCCCGGCTCGATCGCCCACGTTCCGGGCTTGAACCGGTGGTTGTCGTCGGGCGAGAGGAAGAGCCATTCGCAGGTGCCGCCGCGGACGAACTTGTAGGCCATGCGGAAGCGGCTGGGCGGCAGCGTCACCGAGCCATCGGGCCGGAAGACCTGCACGCTGTCGCCCGGCAGTTCCTCTTCATAGGCGCGGACCCAGTCCCGGATGATCTCCTTCTCGCCAGCGATCTGGGGAGGTGGCTGGGTGGCACAGGCCCAGGCGCCCGTGAGCAGCAGTGTGCAGAAGAGGCGACGCCTCATGATGCGGATCCTCCGTTCAGGGGCCGGTATCCAACAATATCACCGGGGCACGGGGTCGCCAGCTCGCAGCCCATTCGACAACGGTCACGGGGAATCGTATGTTGGTGCGCCTCGCCCCCATTGCTCGATCACACGCCACGAGGAATCCCCATGCGCTCGACCCGATTCGCCCTGATCGCCCTGCTCTCCCTCGCCTGCGGAAAGCAGGAGAAGACGCCCGAGCCCGCGGCCATGGCACCCGCCGCCCCTGCCTTCTCGCTCGCCGATGCGGCGGGCACGTGGACCTACGTCGCGAAGAACATGGCCGGCGACTCGGTCCTCGTGACCGCGGAGCTGACGGCCTCGGCCGATCCGGCCGCCTGGACGATCCTCCTCCCGAACCGTCCCGTGATGCCGCTCACGGTGACCGTCAGCGGCGACAGCCTCATGACGACCGTCGCCGAGTACGAGAGCGTGCTCCGCAAGGGCGTGAAGGTGACCACGAGCGGCGTGCTGCACATGGTCGACGGCAAGCTCGTCGGCACCATGGTCGCGCACTACAGCAACGTCGCGACGGCCGACTCGGTGCGGAACCTGATGATCGAGGCGACGCGCAAGCCGTAGTCTCTGGTGATCGGCCGGCACACGCCGTGTGTCGGCCGATGACCAACCGGCGCGACGCGGCTGCCCGATCCGGGCAGCCGCGCCCTCAGCCGAACTTGGCGTCGAGCGCGGCGCGGATCTCGTCGAGCGTGGCGCCACCCTTGTGCAACCGCGCCGCCATGCGACCCTCGCCCGGGCAGATCGGGCAGGCCAGCGCCATCGCGTTGGGGCCCTCGAAGCAGCTGAGCAACGAATAGAAACCGGGGAGTCCGGCGCAGCCGCAGTGACAGCGCAGTCCGTCGACGATCTGCGGGATCGCGCGCACCGCTTCGAAGGCGTCGGCCACGAGCGGGGTGCGCTCCAGTTGCTCGCGGCTCGTCACCTTGGCCGCGGTGATCCCCGGCCTGGGCTTGGGATGCTCGTCCGTCCCCGTCACCATGCGAGTCACCACGCGCGTCGCGGCCCGGGCACTGCGCGGTGTGATCACGATGGCGCCGGCCAAGGCGGCCCCGGTCAGGAAGAATCGGCGGCGGTCCATGACGCGAAGTTAGCTCAGGCCGCCGGTGCGCGCGACCGTCGCGCGCGCCGCACCCAGACCGCGTGGACCGGGAGCGCGCTCAGTGTGGCCGCGATGCCGATCAGCGCCCGCTGCGGGTTGTCGATCATGGTGTTCACGACGATCACCAGCGCCGAGAGCACGAAGAGGATCGGCGTGAGGGGGTACCCCGGCACCTTCATCGGCCGCGGCAGGTCCGGCTCCCGCACCCGGAAGACGAGCACGCACGCGCCCCCCAGCCCGTAGAAGATCCAGGACACGAAGACCACGTAGGTGAGCAGCGTGTCGAACGTGCCGCTCAGCGCCAGGATCGCGCTCCACGCCGAGAGCGCGATGATCGAGGTCGCCGGCGTCCCGAAGCGGGGATGCACGTCGCCCAGCCTGGCGAAGAAGGCACCGTCGGCGGCCATGCTGTGGAACACGCGCGCCGCCGTGAGCGTGAGGCCATGCGCCGCACTGATGATCGAGACGAGCACCGGGATGGCGACGAGACGCGCCGCGACCGGACCGAAGACCGCGCCCACCGACTCCGACGCGACCGCGCTCGACTGCGCCAACCGGTCGGGCCCGAGCGCCGCGAGATAGCCCACGTTCACCAGCACGTAGATGGCCAGGAGCAGGCCGGTCCCGAGGACGAGCCCGAGCGGGAAGTTCCGTTGCGGGTCGATCACCTCACCGCCCACGAAGGTCGCGTACTGCCACCCTTCGTACGCCCAGAGCACCGAGACCATCGCGACGAGCCCGCCCGAGAGCACAGGACCCGTGACCTGCGCGGGCCAGACCGCGCCCACCTGCTGCCAGCCGGTGCCCATCAGCGGGAGCGCGACGATCAGGATCGCCAGCACGCCGACCTTGAGCGCGGTCGCGACGCCGAGCGCATTGGCGCTCCCGCGCGTGCCGCGGACGTTCATCGCGGCGATCCCGCCGATGATCGTCAGGGCCACGATCTTCCTGCCCACCGGACCGAGCGGCATGACCGCCCCGAGATTGTCCCCCGCGGCGACGGCGAGCGTGGCGACGCTGCCGCTCGCGATCACCACGAAGAGCGTCCAGCCGAAGGTGAAGGCCGCGGCCGGACCGAACGCGTCGCGGATGTAGGCGTAGAGCCCGCCGGCTCCCGGGCGCGAACACCCGAGTTCGGCGTAGGAGAGCGCGCCGAGCAGGGTGAGGAGACCGCCGCCGACCCAGACGAGCATCGATACGCCGACCGAGCCGGAGTTCCGCAACACGCCGCCGGGCGTGAGGAAGATCCCGGAGCCGATGACGGTGCCGACCGTGATCACCGCGACGTCGCGGGCGGTGAGCGTGCGGCGGAGCCCCGAGGCCACGCGCGGTTCGGGGGAGGAGCGCGTCACCGCAGGAACCGCCGCGCCACCTGCTCGAGCCGGTCATCCTGCGCCTTCTCGGCCTCGGCGAGCATCTCCTCCACGTACGGCCGCAGCACCGGCTCGCCCCAGTAGTAGCCGGTGGCGCGCTCGGCGAGCTGAGTCTCGCTCACGCGCGCCGCCTCGAGCAGCGCCCGCGCGGCCGCGCGATCGTAGCCGGGATCATCCCGCTCGGGGAGCCCGTAGTTGCGGCGGGGCATCTCCCCCTCCGCGTCGTCCCGCAGGAATGCTCTCGACACTGGTGCCCCTCCAGGCGCGCGCCGCTGATCGACCTCACGGTCGAAGGATAGCACCGGCCCGGTCCCCTTGGCGGCGTTAGTTTTCCGCCATGTCGCTCTCGCTCCGCTTCCTCGGCACCTCCGCCTCGCGCCCCACCGTGGAACGCGGCCTCTCGTCGATCGCGGTCACCCGCGAAGGCGAGACGATGCTGTTCGATTGCGGCGAGGGCACGCAGCGGCAGATGATGCGCTGGGGGGTCGGCTTCACGCTCGGCGACATCTTCTTCACGCATTTCCACACCGACCACTTCCTCGGCGCGCTGGGTCTGCTCAAGACGCTCGCGCTGCAGGCACGCACCGAGCCGCTGAACGTGTGGGGCCCCAAGGGCGCGGCCGCGCTCTTCAAGCGCGCCGAAGGGCTCGGGAACGAGAAGCTCACCTTCCCGCTCACCGTCACCGAGGTGGAGCCCGGCACACCGATCAAACGGAAGGACTACGAGATCCGGCCGTTCGCCGTGGAGCATCGCAATGGCGCGGCCGTGGGCTATGCGCTCGCGGAGTACGAGCGACGCGGCCGCTTCGATCCCGACCTCGCGCGCGAGCTCGGCATCGAGGAGGGCCCGCTCTGGGGCCGCATCCACAAGGGCGAGTCGATCACGCTCGCCGACGGCCGCGTGATCGCGCCGTCGGTGCTCGTCGGTCCCACACGGCCGGGCCGCACGATCGTCATCACCGGCGACACGCGGCCCTGCGCGGCGACGATCGAGCAGGCCGCCGGCGCCGACCTGCTGGTGCACGAGTCGACGTTCGGTGACGAGGACGCAGCGCGCGCCGCCGAGACCATGCACTCGACCGCACGCGAGGCGGCGACCGTCGCGAAGATGGCCGGCGTGGGCACGCTCGTGCTCACGCACTTCTCGGCGCGCTACTCGCGCGATCCGAGCGACCTCGCGCGCGAGGCGCGCGAGGTCTTCAGCGGCACGCTCGTGATGGCCAAGGACGGCATGGAGATCGAGGTGCCGTACCGCGATGCGGTGCCGCACGGAGGCGCGTCCGCCTGACCCGTCCGTCCGCTCCCTGATCCGACGGACGGCGCAGGACTACTCGATCGGCTGCCGTCCGGCGAACCCGCCGTCGACCTCGTGCCAGTGCCCGACGGTCCGTTCGCCGTGGAGCCAGCAGAGATACACGATCCGGCCGTCACGCTCGGACGGGAAGTCGAAGAGTCCGCTCTCGAGCGACTTGCACTCGACGCCGAGTTCGGTGAGCTCCTTCACGAACTCCTCGATGTCGGTCGCGGCGCGCTGCACCTCGCGCTGCAACCGCTCGGCCTCCGCGGTCGCAGCCGACGTGATGCCCACGGAGACCAGCTCGAACTCGGCCACGAGCCTGCGCCACTGGTCATAGGTGCGCACGAGATCATCGGCGATGCGGCGCACGAGCGGCAGGGCGCGGTTCGCGCGCTCGGCGGTCCAGAGCGTGACGGTCTGCGGTGCGGTCATGTCGCGGGCTCCGTGGCCGCGTGCGCGGCGGCATGGGCTCTCGTGTGCTGCGCCTCGGCGGCGCGTTCATCCAGCCTCCGCGCGCGCCGCGCCTGCGCGGCCTCGTAGCGACGCCGCTCCTCGTGCGACTCGGCGATGATCGCCGGGACCTCGGCGGGGCGCCCCGCCGCGTCGATCGCCACGAACGTCAGATAGCAGGAGTTGGTGTGACGGCGGAGTCCGGTGCGCAGGTCCTCGGCCTCCACGCGCACGCCGACCTCCATGGAGCTCCGGCCCACGAAGTTCACGCTCGCCTTGAGCACCACGAGCTCGCCCACGTGGATCGGCTCGCGGAACTCGATCCGGTCCACCGAGACGGTCACGCACTGCTGACGGGCGTGGCGCATCGCGCAGACGGCGGCCGTCTTGTCCATGAGCGCCATCACCGCACCGCCGAACACGTTCCCGAGCAGGTTCGCGTCCTCGGGCATCATGAGGGCCGACGACTCATGTCGCGATGCGCTCACCGGCAACGCCGCGCGCACGGCCGATCCGCTCATGCGCCCGTCCTCACGCGCGCGCGCGGCGCGATCCGGCGTGGCGTCGGCGGCGCGGCGCGCCGGCGCGACGCCGGCCGTACGAACGACTCCGGCCGCTGCCCACGCAGCGTGTGATTCACGATCCGGTTCTCGCCCGAGTAGAACGAGGCATCGTTGAAGGCCTTCGTGAGCGCGGCGCGCATCCCCGGCACGTCGGCGGTGTCGCCGATCCACATCACGCGTTGGATGGGCGACGGCACCGATCCGAGGCGCCACTCGCTGCCGGCGGCGTCGCGGATCGCGAGCGAGACGCGCGCCTGCGGCGAGTCGGCCGCCCGGCCGACGAGCACGAAATCCTCGCGCGCCCAGACGCGCTCGACCGCGCCGTCGGGCGCCTGGGCATCGATCGGATACCCGTTGCTCACGGCCGCCCACCAGTCGGGCTGGTCGACCTCCACATGACCGAGCTCGAGCACGCCCGCCTCCTCCTCCGCGCCCGTCTGCGTGACCGCGAACCGCACCTGCAATGCGCGATCGAGCACGCCAAGGGAGAAGCTGCGCGGGTCGAAGGCGAAGCGATCCGCACCCGACGAGGCCGCGAGCGTGGAATCGGCCGCGAGCAGCGCGAGCGAATCGCGCAACGCACCCCACTCGGTGCGCGCCGCGGCGACGGCGCGCCTCGCTGCCGCCGCGCCGATGATCGCATCGAGCGGCGCCGCACTCGCCGTACGCAGGTCGACGACCCCGCGACGCGCGCCGTGCGAGTTCGCGCCGCCCACCACGTCGACGTCGGTGAGGTGCTCGTACGAGAGCCAGGGACCGACCACGTCGAGCACCGTCACGTCGCCGGTCGCGACCGTGCGCGGGTTCTCGCTCCCCTGCTCGTCCGCATCCAGCGGACGCTCCTCGGGGTTCGCGGCCGCATAGGCGCGCGCGAGCGCCGGCATGAGCGTGTCGACGACGAGCTGCACCGAGTCGCCGCTCACGATGTCGCGCTTGAAGAGCCGCTGTCCGATGAAGACCGCGTCGTAGAACGAGTAGTCGGCGTCGGAGACGTACAGCTCGGCGAAGCGCCCGCCGATCTGCGCGAGCACCATCGGCGCGCCGCGCACGCGGATCCCGTCGGCGTCGGAACGGATCCAGAAGACCGAGTCGGCCGCCGCCACGATGAACTCGGCCGGCGGCGCGGGGACGGGCGGCCTGGCGCGCTGGCAGGCGACCGAGAGGAGAACGAGGGGGACGAGGCGCGCGCGCATCCCCCAATATATCACCGCCGCGACGCCACCTCGGCGACGCCGGCGATGAGGCGTTCGACCTCTTCCTCGGAGGTGTAGCAGGCCGCGCCGGCGCGGACCAGCCCGTCGACCTCGAGGCCAAGGAGCCTCACGATGGTCGCCGCGTAGAAGTCGCCGTGGCTCGTGAAGATGCCGCGCCCGACGAGCGCCCGGGTCACCGCCTCGGCGGTATGGCCCTTCACCGTGAAGGCGATGGTCGGGGTGCGCGGCTGATCCGGACCGGGACCGTACCGCGTGACACCCTCGATGGCGCCGAGGCCGTCCCAGAGTCGGGTGAAGAGCTTCATCCCGCGGCCATGCAGCAGGCCGAAGGCGCTCTCCAACCGCGCCCGGCGGGTCCCGCCCTCGCCGATCGACGCGAGGAACTCGACGGCCGCCCCGGCGCCGATGATCCCCTCGTGATTCTGCGTCCCCGTCTCCATCCGGTCGGGCACGTCGTCGGGCGCCGGCTCCAGCTTGGGGACGTCGAGGCCCGCGAGCAGCGTCTCGCGTCCGTACAGCACCCCGATGTGCGGGCCGTAGAACTTGTACGCCGAGCACCCGAGGAAGTCGCAGTCGATCGCGCGGACGTCCACGAGCTCGTGCGGGGCATAGTGCACGGCGTCGACGAATACGAGCGCGCCCGCGGCGTGGGCCAGCTTGGCGGCGGCGGTCACGTCGGAGATCGTG
This sequence comes from Gemmatimonadota bacterium, assembly GCA_021413975.1. GTDB lineage: Bacteria > Gemmatimonadota > Gemmatimonadetes > Gemmatimonadales > Gemmatimonadaceae > Pseudogemmatithrix. The sequence continues at coordinate 267,179 of JAIOPJ010000054.1, read as the reverse complement.
CCGAGCGCATTGGATCCCGCGCCGATCGCGAGGAGCTTGGTGCGCGGGCCGAGCGCGGCCTTGAGCGACGGCCAGTCGAGCTGTCCCCGCTTCAGGTCCACGCTCACCTGCTTGATGGTGATCCCGCGCTCCTTCTCGAGCGCGCGCCAGGGCGCGACGTTCGCGTGGTGATCGAGGTCGGTGATGACGACCTCGTCCCCCGGTCCCCATCCGCGCCCGAGCGCCCGGGCGAGGTGGAAGGTGCCGGTGCTCATGTTGTTCGCGAACCAGACCTCGCGCGCCGAGCAATTGAGGAAGTCGGCGAGCCGCTCGCGCGCCTCGAGGAGCAGCGCGTCGGTCTCGTTGCTCGTGGGGTACGCCCAGTGCGTGTTGGCGTTGTGGTGCAGCAGGTAATCGGCCATCGCGTCCACGACCGTCTGCGGGACCTGGGTGCCGCCCGGTCCATCGAAGTAGGCGACGGGGTGGCCGAGGTGCTGGCGGTGGAGTGCGGGGAAGCGGGAGCGGATCTGGTTGAGCACGGTCGTAGGATGAAGGCTGAAGGATGGAGGATGAGAGACGAACGGCGGTCGACCCGAGGTCGCGGTCCTTCTTCGCTCGCGCTCGGGGCTACCGCTTCTCGATCACGGTGCCGGTGAGCTGCTCTACCCACTTCACGACTTCCACATGGTCCGCTTCCTCGCCCAGGGCGCGGTGGGCGGCCTGATAGAGTTCGGCGGTGAGCTGGATCAGCGGCGAGGGGATGCGCTGCTCGCGCGCCACCTGCGCGGCGATTCCGACGTCCTTGTCGAGCAGCGCGAGCCGGAAGGTGCGCGGGAAGGCGCGGGTCAGCACGCGCTCGGGAAAGAGGTTCATCGACGCGTTGGAACGGCCGCTCGAGGTGTTGATGACGTCGAGCGCCACCGCGGGATCGACGCCGGCGCTCGTGAGCGTCGCAAGACCCTCGGCGGTCGACCAGAGGTGCATCGCGAGCAGGGCGTTGTTCACGGCCTTCACCGCGTCCCCGGTCCCGATCGCGCCACAGTGCACGATCTTCTTGCCGAACGCCTCGAGGACCGGCCGCACCTTCTCGAGCGTCGCCGAGTCGCCGCCGACCATCACGGTGAGCGTGCCTCCCTCGGCGCCGAGCACTCCCCCGGAGACCGGGGCGTCGAGGTAGCCGACGCCCCTCTCGGCCAGGCGCGCGGCGATCCGCTTGGAGGTCGCCGGGTCGCCCGAGGTGCAGTCCACGAGCGTGGCGCCACGCGCGAGTCCGGCCAGGACACCGTCAGGGCCGTCGAGCAGCGACTCGACGTCGCTCGAGACGGGGAAGCAGGTGATCACGACGTCGGCGCCGCGGGCGGCGGCGGCCGGCGTCGTGGCGTGCGTGACCCCATGCGCGGCATGCTTCGTCGCGAACTCGGACGCGCGCACCGCGGTGCGGTTCCAGACGCGCAGGCCCCAGTCCACGCGGGCGAGATGGCGCGCCATGGGAGTACCGATGGCGCCGAGACCGAGGAATGCGACGATGGGCATGTGCATGACGGGTGGAGGGGAGCGACGAGAGGAAGGTCGCAGAATCCCGGCGCGTGCGGCAGTGGTAGATTCCCCGCCGATGCGATTCCAGGTGACGATCGAGGGAATGCTCGCGGTGCATGCGCGGCATGCGGTCTTCACGGCGCTCGGCGCCGTGGAGGGGATCACGCGCGCCGACGTGGAGCTGGGGCGGGCGGAGGTCGAACTCGACGGGCCGCTGAGCGAGTCGGCGGCCCGGGCAGCGATCCACGAAGCCATCGAGGCGGCCGGCTTCCGCGTGAGCGACGTGCGCACCCTGCCGCGGACGCTGCCGACGCTGGAGTACTGAGCGGGCCCGATCCAGGGCAAGAAGCGACGCGCCGGTGGATGCCCTTCACCTCATCCACCGGCGCGTCTGCCTTCGGTACGGTTGTCCCCTGCTTCCGACGAGAGTCGACAGAGGGCCGGCCGGCCCCCCACCAGCACCGACCCGCACCCACTGTCTACTCGTCGTCGGCCTTCACGGTATCTGACACTCGGTACGTGAAAAGGGTTTACAGGGTTTCAGACGAGGACGAAGGAGGAAGGATGAAGGTGGAAAGAGAGGGCAGTCCGCACTCGCCGGGCACTTTCATCCTTCATCCTCCATCCTTCCTCCTATCAGAGGCTGAACCAATACGACCCCTTGATCAGGAACGTGTTGTCCGACCGTGACTTGAACAGGTCCCCGTAGTCGCGCCCGAGGTTGAAATCACCGGCATTCCGGTCCCCCTGGCCGCGGCCCTGCTGCCAGACGAAGAAGAGGACCGAGCCCGGCCGGTACTCCCAGCGCACCACGCTGTTCGACCGGAACTGCTTGAAGTTGAAGTCCTCCAACGGCGCCCCGGTGTACGGCCGGAACCGGTCGGCGTAGCGCGCCGCACGCGGGTCGGCGAGTTCGCGGTGGTCCGAGTAGTCACCGGCCGTGATGAAGGGCTGCGCGTAGAGCTGGAACGACAGCGTGGGCGTGAGCGTGAAGTCCAGGCGCGTGGTGATCGCGCTGGTGCGCTGGTCGAGATGCGCGAAGGTGTAGTGCGTCCCCGACCCGTCGGTCACGTTGTCGTACCACTGGGCGTCGTTCGTCTCGGCGCTCAGGTGCATGCCGACCTCGGCCTGCACGCGGCTCGCGACACGGAAGTTCACCGACGGGTCGATGCCCCACTCCTTCGAGCCGGAGACGTCCTTGAAGACGACGAAGCCCTGCATGGTGAAGCTCGTGGGCTTGCGGCGGTCCGACTGGACACCGAACCAGGTGTTGCGGCGCTGATTGCGGCGCAGGGCGGGACCGCCGCGCGACGCACGGTCATCGAACCCGGTGCCGATGCCGTTCAGGTTGAAGCCGGTGTAGACGAACCACTGGTTCGGCAACTCCCCGTTGATGTTGATGTTCCCGCCCGAATTCAGGTGCAGCCCCTCGGTGTTCCAGCCGTTCCACTGGTTGATGTTGATGTTGGCGCGACGGTAGTACTTGGTCGGCTTCTGGAATTGCAGTCCGACCCAGGTGTACTGGCTGCGCTCGTCGGCGCGCGGGAGGAAGCCGGCGTCGTTGATCTCGTACCCGGCGCTCGTCTCGCTCACGCCGGTCTGGAAGCGAACGACGCCGCCACCGGTCTTGCCGAGGCTCAGGTTCACGCGGCTGCCGTCGAGCGACGTCGCGTTGCTGTCCACGGTCAGGCGGGAGTCGGGACGCTGATAGAAGTGCACGGCGCTGCGCTGCGTGGCGAGGATGCTCGACGCGCTGCCGGCCACCCGGCTCGCGACCGCCGATCCGCGCACCTCGTAGTTGTTCCCCCGGAAGCGGTGCCGGGCGTCGATGCCGAATGCGTAGGCACTCTCGCGCAGGTACGCCCGCGAGTCGTCGTCGAGCGAGCGGTTCGTGGCGGTGAGCATCATCCCGACCCCCGAGTTGCCGCCCTTGAAGTCCTGCTGCAACCGCGTGACGAGGTAGTTGCTCTGTGGCTCGATCGTGCGGCCGAGCGCGCCCTGTTCACGCTGGGTCACGGCGTCCAGGAAGCCGACGTTGAGACCGCCCGCGGTCCGCCCCGTCAACTTGGCCGCGCCGAGGATCGTGCTGTTGGAGGGATTGTCCTGGTCGTAGTACCGGCCGCTCAATTGCGGCCCGCGCCCCACGCGACGCGAATAGAAGAGCGCGTTGGAGACGTCACCGTCGCCCCCCTGCGCGTCGAAGCTGAAGATGCCGGCGCCCTCGAGGAAGAACGGACGGCGCTCCTGGAAGAACTGCTCGAAGGCGGTCAGATTGAGCACGGCGGGATCGGCTTCGACCTGCCCGAAGTCCGGGTTCACCGTGCCGTCGAGCGTGAGGTTGCTCGTGAGCCCGTACTTCACGTCGGCGCCGAACGCGAAGTCCTGTTGCCGCTCGAACGCGTTCCCCACCGGGCGCGGCGCATTGGTCGCCACGCTGTACGGGAGCACCTCGAGGCGCCGCGGCGCGGTGATGCCGTCGAAGCCCGACACGTCGCCGAACTGCGAGACGAGTCCGGTCCGGCTCCGGCGGTAGAGCGGCCACGAGATCCGCTCGTTGTACCGTGCGATCTCGCGCCAGATGGCGAAGCCGAACGTGTGCGACGGCGCCTCGGGGAAGCGGAGCTGGCCGAACGGGATGCGGTACTCGGCGGTCCAGCCCAGCGAGTCCACGGCCGTCGCGACCTCCCAGACGCCGTCCCACGAGGCGTCCTCGTCGCCGTCGCCCGAGAGGTAGAAGTCGCGCTTGACGCCCAACGGATTGACGCTGAAGCGGAAGGCGGTGCGCCGGTCGTGGTAGGCGTCGACCATCAGGTGGATGTAGTCGCTCTGCGTGCGGGCGTCGCGCCGCGAGAGGAACGCCATCACGGAGTCGGGGGCGGGGTCGAAGGCCCGTACGAAGACGTAGAGGTACCTGGCATCGTAGCCCACCCGCGCCTCGGTCCGGTAGCGCGGATCGCCGTCCTCGACGGGATCGTGCTGGCGGAACTGCGTGATCGCCGGCGCGTCGCGCCAGAGCGCGTCGTCGTCCTTGCCGTCGAGCACGGGGGCCGTCGTGGCGAGAGCCGCGGTGGCGGAGTTCGCGGTCGGCGCCGGGACGCTGCGCGACGCGCTCGCCGAGGGGAGCGCGTCGGGCGGAGGCGCCGGACCTCGGGCGACGGTGGCCTGCAGGGCGAACAGGAACGGGAGCAACATGAGCGCGTCCGGGTTTGAGGTCCCGGTGGGGGAAGGCCCGAGGGCCCTGCGCTGCCGGAGGAGTACGCCTCCGGCCGATCAACGGTTTCGACAGTGCGAGTGGCCGGAACGTTGCGTCCGACGCGAAAACCGCGTTCGAGGCCGACGACCGATCGACGCGCGCGCTTGTTGGGGGCGCCGACATCCGGTTAGCTTCGGGGCACTTCGCTATGGTACGCGCGCGCGCGACCACCTTCGTCACCCGGGGAGGCACCCCGTGACACCAGATCGGCGCGAAAAGGAGAAGTCGGTCGCGGCGCTGGTCGCACCCGACATCCTCGACCTCCTCGAGAACGAGCCGTCGAGCATCGCGGCCGAGACGGAGGAACTGCATCCGGCCGACCTCGCGGACGTCGCCGAGCTGCTGCCGCGCGAGCTCGTCCCTCGCCTGCTGACCGCCCTCGCCGGGCCGCGGGCCGCGGCGGTCCTCGAGTACCTCGACGAGGAGCTCCGCTCGGAGATCCTCGAGGCGATGGATCCGGAGGAAGCGGCGGTCCTGCTCGCCGGGATGACGCCGGACGAGCGCGTGGACGTGCTCGACGAGATGGACGAGCAGGCCGCCGACGAGATCCTCGAGGCGATCCCGGCGAAGGAGCGCGCCGAGACCGAGCGGTTGCTCCAGTACGAGCCCGACACGGCCGGCGGCCTGATGACCACCGAGTTCGTCTCGGTGCCGGAATCGCAGACCGTGGAGGATGCGCTCGCCGCCGTGCGCGGGATGGCGCGCGCCGGCCGGCGTGAGGCGATGGGCACCGTCTACTCGGTCGACGCGCATGGCGCGCTCACCGGCGTGCTCTCGCTCCGCGAGCTCCTCGCGGCCCCCGAGGGCGCACGCGTCGCCGATGTGGCCTGGAGCGAGGTCGTGACGGTCCCCGTGACCGCCGACCGCGAGGAGGTCGCGCAGCTCACGTCGAACTACGACCTCGTCGCCGTGCCGGTCGTCGATGCGGAACGGCGCCTGCTCGGCGTCATCACCGTCGACGACGTCATCGACGTCATCCAGGAGGAACAGACCGAGGACGTCCAGAAGTTCGGCGGCTTGGAGGCCCTCGAGGACTCCTACATGAACAGCAGCTTCGGCGAGCTCCTGCGCAAGCGCGCCGGCTGGCTGATGATCCTGTTCGTGGGCGAGATGATGACCGCGGGGGCGATGGCGTACTATCAGGAGGAGATCGCGACCGCCGTGGTCCTGGCGCTCTTCGTCCCGCTGATCATCAGTTCGGGCGGCAACTCGGGGTCGCAGGCGACGTCGCTGATCATCCGCGCGATGGCGCTGCGCGAGGTGCGGCTCGGCGACTGGTGGCGCGTCGTCATGCGCGAGCTCCCCGCCGGACTCGCGCTCGGATCGATCCTCGGACTGCTCGGCGTGGGACGCGTGCTGCTCTGGCAGTCGCTCGGGCTGTACGACTACGGCCCGTACTACATCCGGATCGGCCTCACGGTCGGGTTCTCGCTCGTCGGGGTCGTGACCTTCGGCACCATGACGGGCGCGATGCTCCCGTTCGTGCTGCGGCGCCTGGGCTTCGATCCCGCGAGCGCCTCGGCGCCGTTCGTCGCGACGCTGGTGGACGTGACGGGCCTCGTGATCTACTTCAGCTTCGCCCTCCTGCTGCTCCGCGGCACGCTCCTGTGAGCGGCGACCGTTGAGCCGCGAACGCCGCGCGGCCGGGCTCGTGCTCGTGGCGGCCTGCGCCTTCGGGTCGCTCTCGATCGGCGTCACCCTCGCGACCAGGGCCGGCGTCGCCCTGATCGCGCTCATGGCCTGGCGGTACGCGATCGCCGCGCCACTCCTGGTGCTCGCGGCCGGCGGTCCGGCGCGGGTGCGGATCCCCGCATCGCAGGCGCTCGCGCTCCTGCTGCTGGGGGGCGGCGGGCAGACGCTCATCACGTATCTCTCGTTCTCGTCGCTCGCGTGGCTCTCGGCGGCGCAACTCGGCTTCCTCTTCTATACCTATCCCGCCTGGGTCGCGGTGCTGATGGCGCTGCTCGGCATCGAGCGGCTCACGCCCATGCGGATCGTCGCGCTGATCGTCGCGCTGGGCGGCATCGCGACGATGGTCGGCACGCCCTGGAGTGCGGCGCTCCCGCTCGCCGGCGTGGCGCGCGCGCTCGGCTCGGCCGTGATCTACGCGGCCTACATCCCCCTGCTCCACCGGATGCGCGGAGGGCACGACGCCGCGGTCGCGTCGGCGTGGGTCATCAGCGGCGCGGCGATCGTCTTCGGCGGCTGGGCCCTCTGGCAAGGCGTGCTCCTCACCGGGATGACCGCGTCGATGTGGGCGATCGCGCTCGCGGCCGCGGTGATCAGCACGACGGTGGCGTTCATCACCTTCCTCCGCGGGCTCGAAGTGCTGGGGGCGGTGCGCACGGCGATCCTCTCGACCGTCGAGCCCTTCTGGACGGCGCTGTTCGCCGCCCTCGTGCTCGGCCAGGCGATCGGCCCCATGACGCTCGCCGGCGGTCTCCTCATCATCGTCGCGATCGTGCTGTTGCAGCGCTCCGCGCATCCCGCCATCCCCGACGCTCCTCCCCCAGAGTGATGACCTCTCCTTCCGCGCGTTCCGACTCCCCGCAGGTCGGCCCGGGCACGCTCTTCACGTTGCTCGCCGCGACCGGCTTCGCCGCCGTGAGCATCCTCACGTCCCAGGCCGTCGCGACGGGGCTCTCGCTCGCGACGGTCCTCGCCTGGCGCTACGTCTTCGCGGCGGTGATCCTCACGATCTGGGTGGGGACGCACGACTACAAGCGGATCCCGCCGCGCGAGATGCTCCGCTTCGTGACGATCGGCGGATTCGGGCAGGCGCTCCTGGTCTACCTCGCGCTCTCGTCGCTCAAGTTCATCCCGGCCGCGACCCTCGCCTTCCTCTTCTATACGTATCCGGCCTGGGTCGCACTCGCGCAGGCGGTGCGGGGCGCCGAGAAGCTCGACCGGCGACGCGTCACGGCACTGGCGCTCTCGTTCACCGGCATCGCCGTCATGGTCGGCATGCCCGGGGCCGCCGCGATCGACTGGCGCGGCGTCGCGCTCGCCCTCGGTGCGGCCCTCGTGTACGGCATCTACATCCCGGTCATGCGGGTCCTGCAGAAGGACCACCCGGTCGCGCCGCCGAGCGCCTACTCCAAGATCGGGGCGTCGCTGGCCTTCCTCATGCTGAGCGTCTCGGACAAGTCGTTCACCTGGCAGCTCGAGCCGGCGGCCTGGATGACGATCGGCGCGCTCGCGGTGTTCAGCACCGTGCTGCCGAGCGTGTTCTTCCTCATGGGGTTGATCCGCCTCGGGCCGGTGCGCGTGGCGATCGTCTCGACCGTGGAGCCGTTCCTCACGGCGTTGCTCGCGGTGATCGTGCTCCGGCAGCCGCTCGCGTGGCCGACGCTCGCGGGCGGGGCGCTGATCATCCTGGCGGTGGTGGTGCTGCAGTTCCGGCGGGAGCGCGTGGCCTGAGCCTCCTCTGCCACGGCGCTCACCGCCGAGGCACCGAGGACACCGAGAACGGCAACGGCGTTCACCACCGGGGCACCGAGAACGGCAACGGCGTTCACCACAGGGGCACAGGGAACTGCGACTGCAGGATCTTGAGGGGGAGAGTCTCCCGACCCGAGTGCGAACTGCATTCGCAACCGAGGCACCTAGGCATCGCTCCTGAGGGTTCAGACTCTCCCAGTCGAGAGCCAGCGCTCAGCCCCTGAATCGCCGACGCAGTTGCCGTTCCCCACGAAGTTGCCGTTGCCGTTCCCGGTGCCCTCGGTGCCTCTGTGGTGAGAGCGGTTGCAGTTCCCTGTGCCCCCTGTGCCCCTGTGGTGAACGCTGTCGCCGTTCAGACCCCGGCCACCACCCGCCCCCCGGCCACGACAGGCTCGACCGGCGCCCCGCGATCGACATCCTCGACGATCCCGGACTCGAGCCACGCATGCTCCCCCTTCACCACGCGCTGCGCCACCCGATACAGCGCGGCGTCGTGCTCCCCGTACAGCGAACGGAAGCTCGCCTCCACGCGGTCGCGCGACTCGCGGCAGAACACCTCGGCGAGCTCCATCGCCTCGGCATTCCCCTGCTCGGCGAGCATCTTCGCACGGGAGATCGTCGAGGCCATCGCGTAGAGCTCGGCACCGATGTCGACCGCACGGAAGAGCACCATCTGCCGCTTCTCGAGCTTCGGCCCGAAGCGCACCATCGCGTGGAAGATCGTGCGGCCCAGACGACGCGTCGCGCGGTCGAGGTACTCGAGGTGCGTCTCGAGCCGCCCGAATCCGGCGTACGACTTCATCGACGAGATCCAGGTGCCCGGGTACCACGTGAGGTAGAAGGGCGCCGCCTTGACCAGCGCCGAGAGGCGCGTCCCGAGCGACGACTCCGGTGCCACGATCGGGAAGGCGATCGAGAAGTGGAGGTCCACCGCCTCGCGGGCGATGAAGAGCCGCATGATCTCGCTCGACCCCTCGAAGATCAGGTTGATGCGGCTGTCGCGCATCGCGCGCTCGATCGGCAGCGGCTTCTCGCCGCGCGCCCGGAGCGAGTCCGCGGTCTCGTACCCGCGGCCGCCGCGGATCTGCAGCGCGTCGTCCACCGAGCGCCAGGCGAGTTCGGTGTTGAACATCTTGGCGATCGCCGCCTCGAGGCGGATGTCGGTGCCGCCACGCTCGTAGAGCGCCGTCGACATCATCGCGACCGATTCCATCGCGAAGGTGTTGGCCGCGAGCCGGGCGATCTTCTGCGCGATCGCATCGTGCCTGGCGATCGGCTGACCCCACTGCACGCGCTCCGCCGCCCAGGCGCGCACGCCGCGCAGCAACGCCTTGCTCGCGCCGGCGACCGACGCCGGGATGGTGAGGCGCCCGGTGTTGAGCGTGATCAGCGCGAGCTTCAGGCCCTTCCCCTCGCCCCACAGGATGTTCTCGGCGGGGACCTTCACGTCCTTGAACGACATCCATCCGTTCTCGATCGCCTTGAGGCCCATGAAGCGGCACCGGTGCTTCACCGAGACCCCCGGCGTCCTCGCGTCGACGATGAAGGCCGTGATCTGCTTCTTGCGGAGCTTGCCGTTCACCTCGCGGTCGGGCGTGCGCGCCATGACCACGAAGAGATCGGCGCGCGTCCCGTTCGTGCACCAGAGCTTCTCGCCGTTGATCGTCCACGTCGCGCCGTCCGCGCTCGGGACGGCGGCGGTCGTCATGTTCGCGGGGTCGGAACCCGCGTTCACTTCCGTGAGCGCGAAGGCGGTGATGCCGCCCTTGGCGATCTGCGGGAAGAACTTCTTCTTCTGCGCCTCGGTCCCGAACAACTTGAGCGGCTGCGGCACCCCGATCGACTGGCTCGCCGAGAGGAGCGCGCAGAGCGAACCGCACTTGGAGGTGACGAGCTCCATCGCCTTCACGTAGGCGGTCTGCGAGAGCCCGAGCCCGCCGTATTCGGTGGGGATCTTGATGCCGAAGGCCCCCATCTCGCGCAGTTCCTGCACGTAGGTCTCGGGGATGTCGCCCGTGCGGTCGACCATGTCGGCGTCGTAGCGCTCGAGGAACCGCTTGAGCGTCTCGAGGAACGGCTTCGCCGCGGCCTCGGCGGCGGGATCCTCGACCGGATGCGGGTGCACGAGGTCGAACCGGAAGCGGCCGAGGAAGAGCTCCTTCACGAAACTCGGGTGGTCCCAGGCGGACTCGCGCGCGTCCTCGGCGACGTCGCGGGCCTCCTTCTCGGAGGCGTGTGCGGTGTGCGGTTGTTCGGCCATTGAAGGCCTCCAGTGGCTATGGGTCCGGCGATGGCGGGTCGCAGGGCTTCCCGCAGAGTGCCTGATAGCTACGCGCGTGCGCCGTCGGCGACAATCCCGCGTCGGAAGAGCAGCACGCCACCCACGACGGCGATCAACGCGAAGGAGAACCATTGGATCGCATAGGACCGGTGCGGTCCGCCGCTCAGCTCGGGCACGCCGAGGCGCCGGGGGACCGAGCCGGCCGGCCCGGCGGAGTCGGAGGTCATCACGATCTGCGCCGCCGCGACCGGCCTTCCGAGGCGCGCCGCGAGCGCCGCCTGGCTCAGCGATCGGAGCGGCCGGAGCGGGTCCGCAGGCGGTGGCGGGCCCTCGGGCAGCAGCGGTGAGGCGTACCCGGAGAGCGTGACCGTATCAGCCTCGCGCCAGAGCGCCCGATCCACTCCCGCGGCGTCGGGAGAGAACACCCAGCCGCGGGTGACGATCACGAGCGTGTCGCTCCCCTCGCGCTCGAGGGGCGTGAGCAGGTGCACCCCCGGCGCACCGCCGTTGGATCGGGCGGCGAGCACCTGCTCGAGGTCGTAGCGGAACCGCCCGGTGAGGGTGACGCGGCGGCCGCGCACGGCACCGCTGTCGCCCGGGAGCGATGCGAAGGGCGCGGGCGCCTCGGCGAGACGCGCCGCGACGGCGGCGTTGTATGCCGCGCGTTCCTTGTGGCGCGAGACCTGCCAGAAGCCGAGCCGCACGAAGAGGGCGGCGCAGGCGAGGGGGATGGCGAGGCCGAGCAGGGCTTTGGGGCGCACGAGGCAGGAGGAGTGTGTGTTGCGTCACGGTGCCGGGTGACACCGGCCCGAACATTGCAGGTATCGTGGTAATCACGCACGTTTCCACGGTCGGTGAGGAGCGCCGGGTCCCGGCCTCCTGCCCGTCGTGAAACCTATGCTTGGCACCTCAATGCCGATTTCGCGCCGCCAGTTCCGGCCCGCGGCTCTCGCCGCCCTGGTCGTCTTCACGAGCCTCCTGAGCTGTGGGCGCGAGGTCACGGGACCGCGCGCCGCAGGACGGATGGCCCAGGTCTCGCTCAACCCGGTCTTCGGCGAGATCCGCCTGGGCGGCACCGGCGAGGTGAAGAGCATCGGGTCGGTGGTGGACTTCACGAAGGTGCGGATCGTGCTGCTGCGCACGAACGGCGACACGGCGATCGACCGGATCGTGGACTTCCCGCTCAACTCCGACAGCGTGCGGCTCGCGCTGAACGTGACGCTCGGCGAGTCGGCCACGCGCCTGGGCGAGACCTTCGCCGCCACGCTCAAGTACATCAATGCGACGGGTGACACCGTCTTCACCGGCGGCCCCGCCGCCGTGACGGCGACGCATCCCGGGAGCCCGCCGGCCGAGGATCCCCCGATCCCGATCCTCTACACCGGGCGCGGGGCCAACGCGGCATCGCTCGTGATGGCGCCGGCGTCCTTCACGGGGACGATCAACCAGACGGTGACCTTCAGCTCGACCGTGTCCGACGCGGCGCAGACGGTGATCACCGGCGTGCCGGTCGCGTACACCTCCACCGATTCCACGCGCGTGCAGGTGAACCTGCGCACCGGCGCCACGACGCTGCTCGGCGCGCGCGGCGGCGCGCTCGTGATCGCGCAGACGCTCACGGGTCAGGCGGACACCGCGCCGGTGACGATCACGCCGACCGCGAGCACGATCATCCTCGTGAGCGGCGGCAACCAACAGACACGGCAGAACTCCGCCTTCCCGCTGCCGGTGCGGGTGCAGGTGAACGCGGCCGACAACGTCGGCGTGGCGGGGGTGCAGGTGGCCTTCACGGTCACGCGCGGCCAGGGGACGCCGAGTCCGGCGATCGCCACGACCGATGCGGGGGGATTCGCCCAGACGACCTGGACGGCGGGCGACTCGGCCGGCGTGGGCGTCCTGCGCGCCAGCGTGGTGGGGCAGCCGATCGAGATCTCGACGAACGGCACCCAGCTCTCGTCGGCGCCGACCTCGCTCGCCTTCACGGCCCAACCGCCGAACTTCACCGCGGGTGACACGATCCCGCCGTTCAGCGTGAACGTGCTCGACGCCACCGGCGCCGTGGTGGCCGGCTTCGCGGGGACGGTGACGCTCGATCTCACCGGCGGTACGGCCGGCGCGGCGATCGTCGGCAATGCGGTCGTCGCGGCGAGCAATGGCGTCGCGCAGTTCGCGGGGCTGACCGTCAATCGCGGCGGGACCGCATTCCGCATCCGCGCGACGGTGGCCGGTGTGCCACCGGCGCAGACGAACGTCTTCAACGTGACCGCGGCGCCGCCGAGCTCGATCACGGTGATCGGCGGTGCGAACCAGACGGCACCGGCGTCGACGGTGCTCCCGGATTCGGTGAAGGTCCGGGTGACGAACACGTTCGGGTCGCCGGTGGCCGGCGTGACCGTGACGTGGACGATCGCGTCGGGTGGCGGCACGCGCTCGCCCGCGACGTCGGTGACCGATTCGGCGGGCCGCGCCGCGACGCAGTGGACGATCGGTGCGACCGGGGCCCAGCAGATCACCGCCGGCGTCGCCGGGTTGCAGCCGCTGCCGATCTCGGCGAGCATCTTCGTCCCGCAGGGGCAGCCGACGCTCTTCATCGGCCTCGATTTCCTCTCCACGACCGTCCTCGGCACGCGCAGCGTGCCGGTGTTCGTGAGCCCGGCGCCGGCCTCGTCGATCGTGGCCCGGCTCGTGACGCGCGACACGACGATCGCGAAGTGGACGATCGACTCGACGATCTTCACGCCCGGTTCGACGCTGCGGAACCCGACGCTCGTCGGGCGCGGCGCGGGGAGCACCTATGCGGTCGTGACCTCGTCGGCGGGGGATGACTCGCTGCTGGTGACCGTCGACTCGGCATCCGTCTCGATGTCCGGGTACAGCAGCTTCAACGTCGTGAGCGCCGGCGACACCCTGCGCAAGGTCGTCTATCTCAGTGAGCCGGCCCCGCCGGGCGGGACGATCGTGACCGTGGTGTCGAGCAATCCGGACGCGATGCTCGTGGCCCCCGGTTCGGGTCGCGGCCGGCCGGCGGACGAATGTGACTACTACTGCTACGGCCTGCGCGCCGCCGACGAACCGTTCCGCATCCTCGCGACGCCGGCGGAGACGGCGTTCGTGGCCATCCCGGCCGGGCAGCTCGCAGGGCAGGTCGTGCTCCTGCCGCTCGACGCGGATGGCCTGGACGCAACGGTGGACTTCTCGGCGCCCGGCTACGCCTCGGGGTCGGCCTCCTTCGACATCGCGGTACCGATCCTCTTCACGTACTCCTACTACGCACCGTTCACCACGCCCATCACGATCGGGGAGCGCAGCGCGCTATCGGCCTACACCAGCCGGTCCATGACGCGGGACGTGCGACTGAGTATCACCAGCCGTAACCCCGCGGTCGTGCGCGTCGACTCGGTGGCGACCATCCCGGCGCTCGATTCCTACGCCGGTGCGATCTACTATGACGGCCTCTCCGAGGATTCCACTTGGGTCGTGGTGAGCTCTCCCGGGATGGCTCCCGACTCGGTCTTCGTGCGGGTCACCACGCAGCGCCTGAACTCCGACGCCAGATCGATCAACATCTCCAGGGGGAGCAGAGCGACGGCGAACCTGTTCACGGGTCCGGCCTCCTACCTCACCAGCATCTTCACGTCGGCGCCGCGAGCCACCGACCTCACGATCACCCTCACGAGCAGCGACCCGACCGTCGCGGTCCCGGACCTGTCGACCGTCGTGCTGGCTCGCGGTGAGCGCTACGTGCCGGCGTCGATCCGCGCGATCGGCGCGGGGCTGGCCCGGATCTTCGTGACCGCACCGGGGGCCGCGACCGATACGATCACCGTGAACGTCTCGGCCGCCACGATGACCATCTACAACTCGGGCGCCCGGGTCGGCGTCGGGCAGGTCCACACCAGTCTCTCGGTCGGGGCGACCCTGCCAGGGGACGGCAGCATGGCCCCGGTCCCGGTGTCGATCACCTCGAGCGACCCGTCGATCCTGCGCGTCATGACGCCGGAGGTCGTGATCAGGAGCAACGGCTATTCCGAGACCGCCGTGCTCGTCGGCCGCGCGGCCGGGACCGTGACGCTGCAGTTGGCCGCCTCCGGGTACGACACGCTCACGAGCACCTTCACCGTGACCCCGCCCGCGCTCGTGCTCGGGACGTTCGCGTTCACGGCCCTGATCGAGCCGGACAGCGCGGCCACCGGCATCTTCGCGTCGACCACCGACGGATTCAGCGTCGCGCGTGCGCCGGCCGACACGCTGCAGGCACGCCTGCGGTCCACCAATCCGGCAGTGCTCCTCGTCTCGGATTCGATCGTGCGCTTCCGGCCGGATGGGAGCGGTTCGTCGTTCGAGGGGCGCTACCGTGCGATCGCGCCCGGAACCGCCCGCCTCATCATCGCTGCGCCGGGCTATGTGCCTGACACCTCGGCACTCGTGACGGTGCGGCCGATGCGTCTCGACATCCCGCTCGCATCCTACATCATCGGTCGGGGGACCCAGTACGACCTCGGCGTGTCCAGGCGGGCTCCCACGGGTCGGGTGACCCCGTTCACCGTCGCGGCCACGGGACCGGCCGGCGTCACGGTGCGTGCACCGGCCGACTCGTTCCCGGCGGGCACCACGTTCCGCACCATGAGCGTGCTCGCCCGCGGAGCCGGCACCGGAACGGACACGTTGATCCTGCAGTCACCGGGCCTGCAGTCCGATACCGTTCGCATGGTCGTGGTCGGTGCGGTCGCGACTCCATTCGCGTTCAACGGCCTCGTCGGCCAGGACGTCGAGGTCGCTGCGACGATCCGGCCCGTCGGGACCTCCACCTCGTACCCGGTGGCGGATTCGACGACGCTGCTGCTGCAGGTGATCGACACGGCGATGATCGCGCTCGTCGACGACACCATGCGGATCGCCGCGTCGGAGTACTCGCCCTACCGGAATGCGCTGATCCGCTTCCGTCGACCCGGCCAGGGCAGGGTTCGGCTCGTCGACCCCTCGGGACGTTTCGCTCCTGACTCGGTCACGCTCTACGGCTTCCCGCAGACCCTGAGCGGCAGCCAGAACCAGATCTTCCTGTCGATGGGGCAGGACACCCAGGGCCCCACCTACTACATCTACCGGGACTTCTCGACGCTCGACTCGGTCTGGGTGAAGTTCACGTCGTCGGCACCGAACCTGGTGCAGGCCCCCGACTCGGTGCTGATGGCGCCGCAGGAGTCCTTCGCCTACTTCAGTCTCTCCGCTGGCGACAGCGTCGGGAGTGCGCGCGTCACGGCCTCGGCGCCGGGATACCTGACTCAACCGTTCGACGTGTTCGTCTCGCGCGGTGAGGTCGAGACCTTCGCCCCGTACAGCTCGCTCGGCGTGGGGGCGGATCAGGGCGTTCAGGTCTATCTGATCAACTCGGTCTCGCGCGATCTCACGTCGCTGAAGACGCCGACCCAGTTGCGCATCCGCAGCACCGACCCGAGCATCGCCGCGATCGGGGCCGACTCCCTGTTCACGATTCCCGCCGGTTCGCCTGGTGACGGTCCTGAAGGAGTGGGTCCGGTCCGCGGCATGGGACTGGGAGTGACGGACATCATCGTCGAGGATCCGCGCGTCGGGGCCTTCCAACAGTTGCTGCCGAGCCGCGTGACCGTCGAAGTCGCGGCGCCGCGACTGCGCATGAGCAGCCGGCTCCTTTCCGCCTCGGTCGGCCTCAGGAACTACGCATTCAGCGACTATGTGACGCCGGTCTCGTACGGCGACAGCCTCTGGATCCGCCTGCGCTCGGTCGGTGGCAAGGTCACGTTCAACGCCGACAGCGTGCTGAGTTCGACGATCACCGGCACTGCCGCGTACTTCGCGCTCACCGGCGTGAGCGTCGGTCTCGACACGGTCGTCTTCACCGCGCCGGGCTACCCGCCGGACACCGCGATCGTGACCGTCGTTCCCGGGCGACTCAGTCTCGCGGCACAGCAGGCGCCGACGACGCTCGGAGTGAACGACTCCGTGCCCGTGACCCTCTACTTCACCGGAGCTGACGGTGGGGTCCTCACACTGACCGATCCGTCGCGGACCATCTCGCTCTCGGCGACCGCTGGGCTGCAGTTCCTGGATGCCGCGACCGGAGCGCCGATCACCTCGATCGTGGTCCCGGCCGGGGTGAATGCGCTCAACTTCCGTCTGAAGGCCACCGCTCCCGGGGACGGTGAGATCACCGTCACCGGTCCCAACATGGTCGCGTACCGACGCGCCTTCACCATGATCACCCGACCGTAAGGGCCGAATCCCATGTTTCCCACCGTACCATTCCGCGCGCGCCGCGAGATGATCCGTCTGCTCGCGATCGCCGTCGTCTGCAGCGGCCCACTCGTGGCGCAGCAGTCCACGACCGCGACGACGCCGGCAAGCGCCAACACCGCGAATGCCGTCGCACCCGCGCGTCCGCCGAGGCCGACGGAAGTGGTGACGGGCACCGGTCCGAACGGCGCGAAGATGCGCTGCCGCGACGGGTCATATCCGTCACCCGACGCCGCCGACACCGCCTGCGACGCCAAGGGCGGGATCCTCGTCCGATTCCCGTTGCAGCGCGTGCCGGCGCGCGCCCCGACCCCCGGGCGCGTGAAGGCCCCGGTCCTCGAGGCACCGAAGGATCCCGCGACGGACGCGGAACTCCGTGCCCCGATCCGCCGGGCCTCGGACCCCGTCGTTCCGGCGCCGGCGCCCCCTCCCGACGCGACGCTCATGTGCGCGGACGGCACCTTCATCGTGGCCGACACCGTGCGCGCGCGCTGCGCCAGCAGGGGCGGCGTGACGCTCATCTTCCCGCCGAAGCGCCGTCCCTGAGGGCTAGAAGAATCCCAGCTGGTCCGTCAACTGGGCCGGGTCCTTCGGGACCTGGCCCAGTTCGCGTTGGAGCGCGCGGATGTTCGCCGGGCTGTGCCCGGAGAAGTGATTGTTGACGTAGCCGTACACCTTCACCGACTTGGCCAGCGACGGGAGGATCGCCGCCCAGGACTCGATCTCGGCCGTGCGGTCGACCTGCACGTGCGAGTAGTCGGTGATGCTACGGTCCGGCCCCATCCATCGCACGTACGCATGCGGTGCGGTCGGGCGCTCGGCGAGCTTGAGCATCCACTTGCGCGGGATCCACCGCGCGTCGACGAGCGCCAGGGCCACGTTGCGCGCCGTGAGCAGCGCGTGCGTCTCCTCGTTGATCCACCCCTTCTGCCGGAACTCGATCGCGAACGCGATGTCGGCCGGCAGCTGGAACAGGAACTCCTCGAGCGCGTCGCGCTCCGACGGGGCGAAGTCCGGCCCGCACTGGATCAACACCGGCCCGAGCTTGGGGCCGAGTTCGCGCGCGACGTCGAAGAAGCGTTGCGCGACCTCCTGCGCCTCGACGAACCGCAGCTCGTGCGTGATCTCCTGCGGCAGCTTGAGCGCGAAGGTGAATCCGTCGGGCGTGCGATCGTGCCAGCCGCGCACGGTCTTCGCGGCAGGCACGGCATAGAAGGTCGAGTCGACCTCGACGGTGTCGAAGGCCCTGGCGTAGACGCTCAGGAAGTCGGCGGCGCGGGTGCGCGGCGGGTAGAACGGCCCGACCCACGCCGGATAGTTCCACCCCTGTGCGCCAAGACGGATCGCCGGCGGCGTGCTCATTCGCTGCGGCCGCGCCTGTAGATGACGTGGTAGATGAGGGCCACGAACACCCCTCCGCCGACGATGTTCCCGAGCACCACCGGCACCAGGTTCGCGACGAGTCCCGCGATCGTCACGTGGTCGGCCCCGGCGGTGACCCCGGCCATCCACTTGTACACGATCGCCGCAGGGATGATGAAGAGGTTCGCCACGCTATGCTCGAATCCCGCCGCCACGAACGCCGAGACGGGGAAGACGATCGCGATCGCCTTGTCGATCACGCTCCGGCCGGCGGTCGCCATCCAGACGGCGAGGCAGACGAGCGCGTTGCAGAGGATCCCGCTCACGAACGCCCGCGCGAACGGCATCGACGCCTTCGCTTCGGCGACGCGCAGGTAGGCGGCGCCCACCGCCGAATCGTTCATGGCCAGGTGACCCGAGAGGACCACGAGCAGGGCGAGCCCGATCGCGCCGGCGGCGTTGGCCAGCAGCACCACACCCCAGTTCCGGAGCAACTCCGCGGTGCCGATCCTGCCGTCGGCCCATGCCATGACTAGGAGGTTGTTCCCTGTGAAGAGCTCCGCGCCGGCGACGACCACGAGCAGGAGCCCGAGCGAGAAGACCACGCCGCCTAGCACGCGGCGCGCGGCGAAGCCCATCGAGGGGTCCGACGCGACGATCATGAAGTAGAGCGCGCCGAACCCGATGAACCCCCCGGCGAGCGCGCCCAGCATCGCCATGCGATGCATTGGCAGTCGGGCCTTCGTCACCCCAATCCGCTCGATCCGTTCACTGATCTCCTGCGGCGAGAAGGCGTCGAAGCCGTAGAGCGCGGCGGCGGCGGCCGTCTCGGTGCGGGGCGGAACGGGGCTCGTGCTCATGCGCGCAATTTGCGCCCAAACGGGCCGGGGCGCATTCTCCCCAGCGTCCGAGCGCCGCTCACCGCCCGCACGCCCCCCTCCCCGCCCCGTCGATGACCGAGAAGCGCAGCCTGCTCAACCACCTTGGCCTGCACACGCCGCAACTCCGGGCGTGGGCGATGTACGACTGGGGCATCTCGGCCTACCAGACGGTCATCATGGCGGCCGTCTTCCCGATCTTCTTCAACCAGTACGCCGCCCACGGCCTCACCAAGGTCGAGCAGACGCAGTGGTTCAGTTTCGCGCAGACCATCGGCGCCGTGCTGATCGCGATCCTCGCGCCGATCCTCGGGGCGGTGGCCGACTACAAGGCGGCCAAGAAGAAGTTCCTCGGCTGGTTCATGATCCTCGGCGTCGGGTCCACGTCGGCGATGTTCCTGATCGGCCAGGGTGACGTGATGCTCGCCTGCGTGCTGCTCGTCGTCTCGCTCGCCGGCGCGACCGGGAGCACGACCTTCTACGAGGCGCTGCTGCCGCACATCGCGACCGAGGAGGAGATGGACCGCGTCTCCACCGCCGGCTACGCGCTCGGATACGTGGGCGGCGGCCTGCTGCTCGCGCTCAACCTCGCGATCATCCAGGCGCCGGGACTGATCGGGCTCCCCGCCGGAGAAGGGCTCACCCCCGAGCAGGCGAGCCTCCCCACGCGGCTCTCGTTCGTGAGCGTCGGCATCTGGTGGCTGCTCTTCTCCATCCCGGTGCTGCGCAAGGTCCCCGAACCGGCGCGCACGATCGAGTCCGACGAGCGCTCCGACGCCAATCCGTTCGCGGTCGCGTTCACGCGGCTCGGCGAGACGCTGCGCGAACTGCGCGGCTACAAGCAAGCCTTCCTGATGATGGTCGCGTTCACCATCTACAACGACGGCATCCAGACGATCATCAAGATGGCCGCCCAGTGGGGCGACCGGACGGGGATCCCGCGCAGCGACCTGATCACGGCGATCCTGATCGTGCAGTTCGTGGGGATCCCCTGCGCCTTCGCCTTCGGGTACCTGGCGAAGTTCATCGGCGCCAAGCGTGGCGTGCTGATCGGCATCGTGGTGTACGCGGGCATCTGCATCTTCGCGTACGGCATGGACAGCACGCGGGAGTTCTACACCCTCGCGGTGGTGATCGGGCTCGTGCAGGGCGGCACGCAGGCGCTCAGCCGGTCGATGTTCGCGAACATGATCCCCCGCCACAAGAGCGGCGAGTTCTTCGGCTTCTTCTCCGTCTTCGAGAAGTTCGGCGGGATCGCCGGGCCGGCCCTGTTCGGGATCGTCGCGGGATTCGGCGGCGAGTCGAACCTCGCCATCCTGAGCGTGATCGTCTTCTTCATCATCGGCGGCTTCGTGCTGCTCTTCGTCGACACGGCCGAGGGCGAACGCGTCGCGCGCGCGGCGGACGCGAAGGCGCACCGCACCTGAGCGCGGTGCCGGCCGGACCCCGGTAGCGCCGGGGTAGCGCCGGGGTAGCGCCGCGGTAGCGCCGCCGGACGGCCCGCGCGCTCAGCGCGGGTCGTGCGACATCGCGCGATGGTCCATGCGCTGGAAGGCGAGGAACTCATGCACCGCCTTGATGGCCTCCGCGTCGCGCGTGATGATCCGCACCTGCGCCCCGCGCGGCAGCGACTCGACCACGTAGCGGATCGCGGCGCGGCGCGCCGTCATGACGGCGGTCCCCGGCACGCTCGGCATGGCATGCACCATGCCGGGGAGCGTGAAATCGCCCTTCGCGAACCGTTCGGCGATGTCGCGCATGTGCGCGCGGATCGTCTCCTCGCCCGCCGTGTCGATCGAATCGGTCTGCAGCGCGATCCGGCCTCCGTCTGCGAGCGGCTCGAAGACGTGCGTCGAGGTGTACTGATCGACACCCATCACCGCAGCGCCGCGCGCCTGCACGCCGGCGAAGGCGGTGTCGGAGTCGGCGGCCCGCGTGAAGCTCCAGACGACGCCAGGCGCGGGCATCAGGTCGAGCGCGCGCTCGGCGGTCCAGGCGAAGCGGATCGGCACCGGCGGGCGTGACGCGCGGCTGTCGGGCCAGAAGAGCAGCGAGTCGCCGGTCACCTGCACCCGTCCCTCGGCGTCGAGCCGCGCCTCATCGGTCGCCGGTACGTTCGACCGGAATCGCAGTGCCATGCGGCCGCTGTCCGGACGCGCGAGACGCAGCTCGAGCGTGCCGCCGAGGATCATCGAGCCGGAACCATCGGGGTTCGACGCAGGGATCGCGGTCCCGTTGAGTACGCGCAATACGAAGCTGCCGCCGAGGGTGCGCAGCGGCTGCTGTGCGTGCCCGGCGTGCGCGCTGTGGTCCTGAGCGAGCGCGGCGGACGCCGGGGCGAGCGCGGCGACGGCGAAGAGGACGAGTCGGCCGATGTTCATGGTGCGTAACAGGTTATGGTGCGCGGGCCCCAAGTGGGAGATGCCGTATTGACGAATCGATACCGAAGTGATATCATAACGCTACCACCCTACCGGAGCCCGAACGATGTACCGCGAGAAGCCGTACCCCGCCTCGAATGGTCTGAGCGTCCTCATCACCCTCATCGCCGTCGACCTCGGCGCACTGTTCATGATGGTGCGCGAATTCCAGGCGCAGCGCGAGGGGACCGGCCTGTTGGCCACGCTCGTGCTCACCGTCGCGTCCTTCCTCTTCGCCGGCCTCTTCATCGTGAACCCGAACGAGGCCAAGGCGCTCGTGCTCTTCGGCACGTACAAGGGCTCGGTCACCAAGGACGGGTTCTGGTTCGCGAATCCGTTCATGACCAAGAGGGCGATCTCGCTCCGCGTGCGGAACTTCGAGACCGCCAAGCTCAAGGTGAACGACAACCACTCCAATCCGATCGAGATCGGCGCGATCGTGGTCTGGAAGGTGATCGACTCGGCCGAGGCGCTGTTCGAGGTCGACGACTACACGCGGTACGTCGCGGTGCAGTCGGAGTCGGCGCTGCGCGCGGTCGCCACGCAGTACCCCTACGATTCGCACTCCACCGGCGAGCTCTCGCTCTCGACGCACACCACCGAGGTCTCGCAGGCCCTGGAGAAGGCGCTGGTCGACCGGCTGCTCAAGTGCGGCGTCGAGGTGATCGAGGCGCGCATCTCGCACCTCGCCTACTCCCCCGAGATCGCCGCGGCGATGTTGCAGCGTCAGCAGGCGAGCGCGATCATCGCGGCGCGGCAGAAGATCGTCGAGGGCGCGGTGGGGATGGTCCAGATGGCGCTGGCGATGCTCGCCGAGCGCGCGATCGTCACGCTCGACGACGAGCGCAAGGCGTCGATGGTGAGCAACCTGCTCGTGGTGCTCTGCTCGGAGCGGTCGACCCAGCCGGTGGTGAACGCGGGCTCCCTCTACACCTGAGGGTGATCGCGCCGTGGCGGAGAAGAAGCCCTTCCTGTTGCGTGTCGACCGCGAGCTGCTGGATGCCCTCCAGCGGTGGGCGACCGACGACCTGCGCAGCGTGAACGGGCAGATCGAGTACCTGCTGCGGGATGCATTGAAGCGCGCGGGGCGGGCGTCGAAGGGTGCCGCCCCGCACGAGTCCACGAAGCACGAAGTGGAATGAGGCAAGACACTCGCAATGGAGAACGTTGACATGTCGTACCTGATCCGATTCCCTGCCCTTCGCAGCCCCGCGGCCGTCTTCCTGTCGGCCATCCCGCTCACGCTGCTGCTGACGGCCGGCACGCTGCACGGGCAGGACGCGACGCGCACTGCCGCTTACCTGATCCTCCGAGGCAACGACACCATCGCGGTCGAACGGGTCCGGCGGAGCGCCTCCTCGGTCACGGCGATCGTCGCGTCGCCCAACCAGCCGAGCATCGAGCTCGTGTTCACGCTCGGCCCCGATCACGCGATCACGGCGACGTCGTTCGTGTTCCGCGGCGCCAACGCCACGGCCGACGCGGCGCCCTTGCAGACCGGGAGCATCACGATCATCGCCGACAGCGCGCACCTGGAGATGCGGGCCGGCGGCAACTCGCGGTCGATGCGGCTGGGCACCAGGCCCGGCGCTCTTCCGGTGAGCAACAACGACTTCGTGATCATCGAACAGATGGCGCGGATGGCGCGCGCGCGAGGCGTGCGCTCCCTCGCACTTCCGCTCTTCGCCATGGCCGGCGGTGCCACGGTCGACGGCTCGCTCGAGTTCATCGGCGCCGACTCCGCCCGGTTCAAGGTCGCGACGAGCGTGATCGACGTCGCGCTCGACGCCGCGGGCAATGTCATCGGCGGCACGATCCCCGTGGCGGGGCTGCGGCTCGTCGTGCTCGAAGGTGCCGCCGCGAACGCGATCAAGCTCGGCCGTGCCGACTACTCGGCACCTGCGGGCGCGCCCTACACGGCGGAGGAGGTCACGGTGCGTACGCCGGCGGGCCACCTGCTCACCGGGACCCTCACCCGACCGAGCAACGCGGTCGCGAGCGTGCCCGCCGTGGTCACGATCACCGGGTCCGGCGCGCAGGACCGCGACGAGTATCTCCCGTTCGCGGGCGGAGTGCGGATCTTCCGTCAGGTCGCGGACACGCTGGGGCGTCGCGGGATCGCCGTGCTCAGGCTCGACGACCGCGGCGTGGGCGGATCGGGCGGTGACGTGAACGGCACGAGCGCCGACTTCGCCGACGACATCCGTGCCGGTGTCGCGTACCTGCGCACGCGTCCGGAGATCGATCCGGCGCGCATCGCGCTGGTCGGACACTCCGAGGGCGGCGTGATCGCACCGATGGTCGCGCGCACCGATGCCAAGCTCGCGGCGATCGTGCTCATGGCCGGTCCCGCGTACACGGGCCGCCAGATCATCGACTACCAGGTGCGCAACCTCGTCATGGGCGACACCGCGATCCGCGCCGCGGCGAAGGACTCGGCCGCAGCGGCCGCCCGTGCGGCGTTCGACTCGACGTCGGGCAAAGCCCCTTGGATGAAGTTCTTCCTGACGTACGATCCGATGCCAACGGCCCGTGCCGTGAAGCAACCCGTGCTCATCCTCCAGGGCGCCACCGATCAGCAGGTGCGCCCCGAAGAAGCCACGATGCTCGAGCGGGCAATGGTGACAGGCGGCAACCGACAGGTCACGAAACGGGTGTTCGTCGACCACAATCACCTGTTCCTGCGCGATCCGAGCGGCTTCCCGGGCGGCTACGGCAACCTCACCGATCCACGCGTCGACAGCGAGGTGCTCGGCACGCTCGCCGACTGGCTCGCCACCACCCTGCGCGTGACACCGATCGCGCGCTGAGCCGTAGGATGGGGATCCTCTCCCATCCCACAGGTGCCACTCTCATGAAGACCGTTCCCGCGCGGGCATTCGCCCTCGTCATCTTGGCACTCGCCGTTCCGACAGTCGCGCGGGCGCAGGCGTCTGCGGCGACTCCGGCACCGGTGTGGGCGGCCGCGCTCGACTCCGCGATGCGCGCCGAGATGTCGCGCACCCTGACTCCGGGGGCGCAGATCGCCGTCGTCGTCGACGGCAAGCTCGCGTACACGCGTGGCTACGGCGTCGCCGACATCGAGTCGGGGCGCGTCGTCACCGACCGGACGCTCTTCCGCGTCGGTTCGGTGACCAAGATGATCACCGCAGCCACGCTCACCCAGCTCGCGGCCGACGGGAAGCTCGACCTGCAGGCTCCGATCTCGACGTACGTACCCGAGTTGGCCGGCAAGCGCGTCGGTGCGGTGACCTCGCATCAGTTGCTCACCCACACGGCGGGATGGGTCGACAATGCCGTCGCCTACGGCCGGATGGGCGAGGGGGCGCTCGGCGAGGTGATGCGCGTGGTGAACGACACGCTCTTCTTCACCGAGCCGGGCCGCGTGATCTCGTACTCCAATCCGGGCTACTCGATGGCCGGCTATGTCGCCGAGATGGCGGCGAAGCAGCGATTCGGGACGACGGTCGATCAGCTCGTGTTGCGCAACATGGGCATGCCGCACGCGACCTTCCGTCCACTCGAGGCGCTCACGTACGATTTCTCGCAGGGTCATGTCGGTGCGCCCGGGACCCGCGGCACGATCGTTCGCCCGTTCACCGAGAACACCGCCCAGTGGACGGCGGGCTTCCTCTTCGCGAGCGCCGGCGAGCTCGCACGATTCACCATCGCGCTCATGGCCGGCGGCATGCTCGACGGCCGTCGCGTGCTGGCCGAGGAGGCGGTGCGTCGCATGACGACCGGGCACCAGGCGATCCCCGGATCGACCACGGTGCGGTACGGCTACGGGCTCAACATCGGCGTGGTCGGTGCGGAGCGCGTGTGGCAGCATGGCGGCGCGATCAATGGATTCGACGCGCAGGTCACGATGTTCCCCGACCGGAAGCTCGCGGTGATCGTGATCGACAATCGCGGCGGCGCCCCGATGCAGGGACTGATCGACCTCGTCGCGCAGCGCGCGGGCGGCATCGCGCCGGCGAAGCCGCCCGCCCTTCCACCCGAACGCGACGCGTCGGCCGCCGAACGCGCGCAGCTCGTGGGCACCTACAGCCAGGGTGGGACGACGTTGACGCTCGCGGAACGGAACGGCGCGCTCCGCTTCCTGCAGGGGACGCAGGACCTGCCGGTGCGTCTCGTGGGTGACGAGCGCATCGTGGTCATCGATTCGCCGACCGAGAAGGACACCTTGCTGCTCGTGCGGAGTCCCGGCGGCCGCGTCGAGTTCCTGCATTCACGGCTGCGCGCGCTGGCCCGGCAGCCGTAGCGCGCCGGCCGGTCACCGCCGGAACGGATCGCGGAACCGCGGATCGGTCACGACCGACGAATCGCGGAGCGTCCTGAGGAACGCGACCACGGCCGCCTTGTCCGCCGCCGACAGATTGAGACGGCGCGGCGTGCCGTTGGGGTTCGCCAGGCGAGGGTCGAGGGCCGGTCCCGCCTGCACCGCCGAGTCGTAGAACTCCACGACCTCCTCGAGCGTCGCGAGGCGTCCGTCATGCATATAGCGGTTCCCCATGCCGACGGTCTTCAGCGACGGCGAACGGAAGATCCGCGTCTCGCCGGCGTCGAGCCCGTTGCTGCGCGAGTTGGGGTCGATCGAGAAGGTGGGGGGCACATGGCACCCGGCGCAGCCGAGTCCGTTGGCCTGGGGAGGCGCGAGGAAGAGCTGCTGCCCGCGTGATTCCTGCGTGCTGAATCCGGGCATCGGCTGCTGGAACGGCGCGCCGCCGCCTGAGGCCGCGACCGCGACGTCCCAGCGACTCTGCACCGAGACGATGCTGCGCACGTACTGCGCGAGGGCACGCTGCACGCGGTCCTCGGTGACCGCCGCGTTGCCGAACGCCAGCGTGAAGAGCCGCGCGTAGAACGGCACCGCGCTCACCTTCGCGATCGCCGCCGCGAGACCGCCGTGCGCGGCGTCGAAGCCCATCTCGACGGTGTTCTGGATCGGCTGGATCACCTGCGCCTGCAGGCTCGGCGCCCGGCGATCCCAGAAGTACTCGCCACTCGCATTGAACCGCGCGTTCGCCAGGCGCATGGTGTGCGCACCGGCGCGCGCCACGCCCTCGAAGCCGAGGCTGAACTGGGCCGTGTCCCCGAAGGCGCTCGACTGCGCATGGCAGCTCGCGCACGACAGGCTGTCGTTGCGGCTGAGCCGGCGGTCGAAGAAGAGCACGCGTCCGAGCGTCGCGCCCGCGTCGGTGATCGGGTTGCCCGCGGCGGCGCGGTCCTCGCGCTGGAGCACCTGCGCCGTATAGGAGGCGGGCAAGCTCTGCCCGGCGTAGTCGGGGAGCGCGGCCGGATCGATGTCGAGCGCGGCCCTGACCAGCCGGTCCCCGGCGGTGTCGACACTCGGCACCACCGGCACGGTGGGCACGGTGGGCTCGGTCGGGATCACCGCGGTCGTCGTCAGGTCGTTCGCGCCGCATGCGGCAGCGAGGATCAGGACAGCGGCGAGCGATGCGGTGCGCAGGGGTGCGGGAGTGAGCATGGGAGGGCGAAAGGTCGTCTGGCAGACGCTCCACGGCACCCAACGTTAACCGCGACGGGTGCCCGTCCGCCGACAGGTCTCGAAGCGCCCCGCGACCGACTCCGCGCGTCGCCTACGGCTTGGCCTTGAACGAGATGTCGAACTGCAGCTGGATCTCGGGATTGATCCTGTTGAGCGGCGGCTGATAGGAGACGCCGAACTCGTTGCGGTCGATCGTCGTCTGCCCCTTCACGCGCCCGATGCTCCGCGTCGTGTCGAAGAAGACCAGGCGCGACGGGATCGTGATGCGCTTGGTGCGGCCCCGGATCGTCAGGTCACCGGTGATGTTGATGCGGTCGTCGGCCAGCGCGTTGACGTACGCCGACTTGAACGTGATGGTCGGGAACGAGTCCGTGGCGAAGAAGTCGTTGCTCTTGAGGTGGTTGTCGCGCTGGGCGATCCGCGTGTTGATGCTCTTCGCGTCGATCGTGATGACGACCGACGAGGCCTCGACGTGCTCGGCGTCGAACATGATCTCCGCGTCCCACTTATCGAACGTGCCGTGCGCGTCGACGAGCTGCGACTCGGCGACGAAGTTGATCTGCGAGTGCGGGACGTCGCGCACGAACGGACGGGGCGCGATGGCCGCGCCGGCGGCGACGAGGAAGGGTGCGACCGCGAGTGCCGAGTGCCAGGCCTTCATCTGAGCGTTTCTCCGTACAGCGGTGAACAGGTGAACTATCAGGCTTCTGGCCTGACGAATACCTGCTCCGCGGCGGTCGTTCCCACGACATGTTCCACCGCGCCGACGCGGACCGTGATCGGGCCATCAAATGGTGCTCTGGCAACGACTTGCACGGTCGCGCCGGGACGCACGCCCAGTTCGTCCAGGTAGCGCAGGAAGGTCGGGTCGCGATCGGACATGCGGACCACCGTGGCACTCTCGCCGTCGTTCAGATCGGCGATGCTGGGCAGCCGCGTCTCGTCCACTTCGCCGGCTGCCGTGGGGATCGGGGCGCCATGCGGGTCCTCGGTCGGGTTCCCGATGGCGTCCGCCATGCGCGCGATCAGGTCGTCGCTGGCCGCGTGCTCGAGCCGTTCGGCCTCGTCGTGCACGTCGTCCCAGCCGAAGCCGAGTCGCTCGACGAGATAGCACTCGATGATCCGGTGCCGACGGATCAGCTGGAGTGCCGCGGCGCGACCACCTTGGGTGAGGCGCGCACCGCGATAGCGCTCGGCGCGCACGAGTCCGAGACGATGAAGTCGCTGGACCATGCCCGTCACGCTCGCGGCCGCGATGCCGAGGCGCGCGGCGATGTCGTTGGTGCCCGCGGCCGCGCCACGCTGCTCGAGCTCGTAGATCGCCTTGAGGTAGTCCTCGGCCTGACCGGTGAGCGGGCCGGTGGAGGCGGGCTCCGGCGGGGGCTGCAGCATCACTGGCCGGCTGATGCGCTTGGGTCTCGGCATGGCGGGCCTCCGGTCCGGTCTGACGGGGAGTTGAGTGTGGCGGACCCAACGGAATCTATTGCCCAACCGGGCGCGCGTGGGGCATGTTCTCATCCCTCAATCCTTCACCGGGAATCACGATGCGACATCTCCTTCCTTTCGCCGTCCTCGCGGGCGCGACCGGCCTTCTGATGGGCGCCGCCGCCGATCCTCCCCCGCAGCCCGGCACGATGAGCTTCTTCATCACGAGCGTCGGACCGGGCGACGGAGCCGCTCTCGGGGGGCTCGCCGGTGCCGATCGGTTCTGCACCCAGCTCGCGGAGGCGGCCGGCGTGCGCGGGCGTGAATGGCACGCGTACCTCAGCGCGACGGCGTCGGGCGGACGGCCGGCGGTCAACGCGCGGGATCGCATCGGCGCGGGACCATGGTACAACGCGAAGGGCGTGCTGGTGGCGGCGAACCTGGCGCAGCTGCACGGCGAGCAGAACCTCCTCGGCAAGGAGACCAGCCTCAACGAGAAAGGCGCTCCGGTGAACGGGCGCGGCGACACGCCCAACACGCACGACATCCTCACCGGCTCCCTTCCCGACGGCACCGTGGCGATCGACACGCTCGACACGACCTGCGGCAACTGGACGAGCAACACCGCCGGCAGCGGCAGCGCGATGGTGGGGCATCATGACCGGCAGGGCGGCGGTGCACGACCGACGTCCTGGAACTCGGCACACGGTTCCCGCGGGTGCAGCCAGCAGAACCTCGTGGCGACCGGTGGGAACGGACTCTTCTACTGCTTCGCGAGATGATGACCATGCCGCGACTCACATTCCATGTCGGTGGCGCGCTCGTCGCGCTCGCTCTGCTCGCCACCGCGCCGGTGTCGGCGCAGGTCGCGACCTCCACGACCACTCCGCCCGCCAAGCGTGCCCTGACTCTGGAGGACCTCCTCTCGTGGAAGGGGATCCGCAACCCCACCCTCTCCAACGACGGCCGCTGGATGGCTTACGTACTCGCGCCGAACGAAGGAGATGCCGAGTTCGTCGTGCGGTCGACGGCAGCGGGCGCGAGCGAGACGCGAGTCCCGATCGGCGAGCCGCCGGCCGGATTCGGCGGTGCGGGTGGCGTCGCCATCTCGGGTAACGGTCGCTGGGTCGCGTACACCGTGTATCCCAAGGCCGAGGACGCGAAGAAAGCGCGGCGCGACCGGCGGACGCTGGCGACGAAGGTCGGCGTGATCGAGCTCGCGACCGGCACCAGGCGCGAGTTCGACCGTGTGCGGAGCTTCCGGTTCGCGGGTGATCGGTCCGACGCGCTCGCCTTGCAGTTCATGCCACCCGACGCGCCGGCGGGTGGCGTCGCCGGTGGTGCGGCGGGCGCAGGGGCGGTCGGTGCGGCCGCGCCCGGCGGCGCACCGATCGGCTCGGTCGTCCAGATCGTGGATCTCTCGGGTGGCATGCCGATCACGCTGGTCGGTGTCGGTGAGTTCGCCTTCGACGCGGCGGGCCAGTTCCTCGCCTACACGCTCGACCAGCGGGACCAACTCGGCAATGGCGTGCAACTGCGCGAGATCGCGACCGGGGTGGTCCGGGCGCTCGACTCCGAGAGGGCGCTCTATCGTCGCCTCGTGTGGGCCGACACGGGCGACGCGCTCGCGGTGTTGCGCTCGGTCGCCGACTCGGCGACCCGGGACAC
Source organism: Gemmatimonadota bacterium (assembly GCA_021413975.1). Lineage (GTDB taxonomy): Bacteria > Gemmatimonadota > Gemmatimonadetes > Gemmatimonadales > Gemmatimonadaceae > Pseudogemmatithrix. Next base: position 237,154 of record JAIOPJ010000054.1, on the reverse strand, counting down.
CCTGACGACGGTGCTCGGCTGGTCGCGGCTCGCATCGCGAGCGCCGGTGACCGTGGCGATCCACGAACGCAGCGCGGGGATCACGGGCGGGCTGGTGGTCAGCGCCGACCGTGCACCGAAGTGGAGCGACGCGCAGGGCACGATCTACTTCGGCCTGCGCGCGCCGCGTCCCGCACCGCCGGCCTCGACGGCCGCTCCGGTGGGCGCGGGAGCGAATGCGCCCGCACCGGGGGCCGGGGCCGGCGGACAGGTCGCACCCGCGCGGCAGGACGAGGAGACGCCCTCGCTGATCCTCTGGCACTGGAAGGACCCGCGACTGCAGAGTGCGCAGCAGGTGCAAGAGGCGCAGGACCGGAGCTTCAGCTACCTCGCCGCTTGGCACGTGGCGGCGCCGAAGGTGGTGAAGCTGGCCGACGACGCGGTGCGCTCGGTCACTGTGGGGTACGGGGATCGCTGGGCCCTCGGCGCCGACGTCACCCCGTACGAGCGTCAGGCGAGCGTCGACGGTCGCAGCCTTCGCGACCTCTACGCGATCGATGTGCTCACGGGCGAGCGCTCGGTGATCGCCAAGGCGTTGCAGGAGCCGGGCGGCAATTTCGCAGGACTCATCTCACCCGACGGCGCACGCGCGGCCTGGTACGACGACGGGCACTGGAATGCGTACGAGTTCGCGACGAGGTCGTCGCGCCGCCTCACGGACGGCGTGGCGGCGACCTTCTGGGACGCCGAGGACGACCACAACGTCGTGAAGCCGCCGGTCGGACCGCCGGTCGGATGGTCGCGCGACTCGCGCTTCGTGTTCGTCCGCGACAACTGGGACATCTGGCGTCTGAGCGTCGCGGCCGGGCCGGCCCTGAACATCACGGTGAACGGACGGCGCGAGGGGACGCGGTATCAGCAGCGCGTGGGCGCCGACCCCAAGGAGCGCGGGATCGATCTCGCGCGACCGATCTTCGTCGAGACCTACGGCGAGCGCACTAAGAAGGAGGGGCTCGTGCAGATCGACCCCCAGCGTGGCGGTGCCCGTTCGCTCGCCTGGGAGGATGCCAAGATCGACTTCCGGCGCGCACGCGACGCCGAGGTCTGGGCATTCACGCGGCAGACCTTCGTGAACTTCCCAGACTGGTACGTGGCCGACGCGGGGCTCGCGAACCAGCGGCGGCTCACCGATGCGAACCCGCAGCAGTCCGAGGTGGCGTGGAGTGCGGGCGCGCGGCTGATCAACTACAAGTGCGACAACAACGGCGACGAGTTGCAAGGCGCGCTCTTCCTGCCGGCGGGATACGAGGAGGGGAAGCGCTACCCGACGCTCACGTACATCTACGAGCGGCTCTCGCAAGGCCTCCACGCCTATGCGCAACCGAACGCGACGCGGTACGCGAATCCCAGCGTCTATACGTCGCGCGGCTACGCGTACTTCATGCCCGACATCACCTACAAGCTGGATGATCCGGGCCGTTCGGCGGTCTGGTGCGTGGTGCCGGCGGTGAAGGCCGCGATCGCGTCGGGCATCGTCGACTCGGCGAACGTGGCGCTGCAGGGCCACAGCTGGGGCGGCTACCAGACGAGCTTCATCACGACGCAGACGAACATCTTCAAGACGGCCATCGCCGGCGCGCCGCTCACCGACATGGTCTCGATGTTCAGCTCGGTCTATTGGAACAGCGGCAACACCAACCAGGGGATCTTCATCTCGAGCCAGGGGCGGTTCCGGTCGAGCTACGCCCGCGACCCCGACGCGTACCTGCGCAACTCACCCAACCGCTTCGCGAACGATCTCAACATCCCGTTCATGATCCTGCACAACGACCGCGACGGCGCCGTCGACTTCAACCAGGGGATCACGTACTACAACACCCTGCGCGAGCTCGGGAAGGACGTCGTGCTGCTCGAGTACGTGGGCGAGAACCATGGTCTCGCGCGGCCGATCAACCAGAAGGACTACGCGGTGCGCATGCAGGAGTGGTTCGACCACTTCCTCCAGGGGAAGCCGGCGCCGGCCTGGATGCAGGAGGGGGTGCCGCGACTGCAGATGGAACAGCACCTGCGCGAGCGGAAGCCGCTGCTCGATCCCAAGGCGAAGGTGGAGCCGAAGAAGATCGCGATGTGAACGAAGGGCAGAGGGGAGATGGGAGGGGGCCGCCCGTTCGGGCGGCCCTTTCTCATGTGTTCGGGCCGGTGCCGGTGCCTGTGCCGCGGTCGCTTCAGGGGATCGCGGCGAAGTCGCTCAGGCGGAATGAGAACTCGTCGTCGACGACCTGCCTCGAATGATCGATGCTCGCTTCGGTCGGGAATCCCCACGTGGGATCGTAGCGGGCGAAGAACGATGCGGCCGGCAGGTCGAGGGCGCGGGCCAGGATGGTGAAGATCTGCGGGACCGTCTGCACCGCGCCCAGCTCCGTATCGAGGAGGAAGTCGCCGGTGTCGATCACCTGCGCGCGCAACACGACACCGTTCCGGACGGTGACGCGCAACGGTGAGGTGTAGAGGCACTCGCAGAACCGCTGGAGCGTGAACCGGTACGACGGGGTCGCGGTGGCTTCCCACTTGGCCGCGGCGGCGGCCAGGGTCCGAGCCTCCGCTCCGGACTCGAGGCCGGTCGAGCTGTCGCAGCCGAGCAGACTCGACAGGAGCACGGCGCGAATGATCGACGTGGCCGTCATGACCAGACTACCCCGGCACGGCCACGACCGTCACCCGGGTACCACCGCGTCCCGGCGCATCGCATCGTCAGCGGGCGACCAGCGCCGAGTGAGCGCGAATGCCACCAGCCAGCCGAGTCCGGCCGCGAGCACGGTGTCGCTGAGGAAGTGCGCTCTCGCCATCACGCGCGTGGCGGCACAGCCGACCGCGAGCGTGTACCCCACCCAGCGCGCACGCGGGAAGAGGCGCGCGAGCATCGCCGCGCCACCGATCGCCACGAGGGTGTGCGAACTCGGCAACGCCAGTCCCGACGTGCTCCAGGTGTGGTCCGCGAAGGCGCGAAAACCGTACGCACCGTCGTGTGCTTCCGGCCGTTCACGCCGCAACAGGAGCTTCCCCACTTCGGCGACGATCCCGCCGAGCGCGGCCGAGCCGAAGAGCAGGAAGCCGCGCCTCCTCGCGAGTGCGCGACGTACCGGCGCGGTCCCTTCGTGCAGGGCGACGGCGACCGCCAAGGCGGCCCACGTCCCAAGGAAACCCATGATGCGCAGCAGGCGGCCCCAATCGCGCTCGTAGACCTTCGGATCGTGCACGTGCTGGTAGACCCAGGGGTCGACCAGACAGGCCGCTGCGAACGCCACCGCCGTGAGGCCGAGCGCGCGCCAGGCGGGAGTGAGGTCGGTGCGTGAGTGATCCGTCGCGTCGGACGCGGTCATCGCCAGAGCCCGTCGAAGGTCGAGAGGATGCGTTCGGTCATCCCCCAGATGGTGAAGTCGCCATGCTGGTACGCATCGACCTGCATGCGGTACTCCCGCACCGTGACGGTCGTGTTCACGCGCGCGCCGGGGACGAAGAGCTCGCGCAGTCGCACCCACCGCACCTCGGCGACCTCGTCGCTGAGCACGAGGGTGGGCGCCCGGTCGAGGACCACGACGTAGGGGCGCACGATGATCGGCGGGAGGACCGGCGTGCGCGGGCGGATCTCGTCGAGCGCGCCGAGCACGAGTCCCTCGGTGCGCAGGTCGATGCCGACCTCCTCGAAGGACTCCCGCAGTGCCGTCGCCTCGAGCGATGCGTCGGCGGGCTCGAAGCGCCCGCCCGGCAACCCGATCTGCCCGCTCCACGGATCGCCCGCGCGCACGGCGCGGCGGATGAGGAGCAGGTCGGCATCATCGTCCTCGCGGGGGCGGAGGATCAGTGCGACGGCGGCTTCCTTGAACGGCTCGTCGCGCTCGGCCAACTGCGGCGCGCGTCCTGCGAGTGCGCGCTCGAGCCGCGCGACCAGCGGATGCTTCGCCACGGCGGTCACGTCAGCTCGCGACCGGTCCGCCGGAAACGGCCCATCCGTTGAAGCCGCCCTTCATCCATGCGACCTGAGCGTAGCCCATCTGCGTGAGCGTGTCGGCGGCGAGGGCGGAGCGATTGTCGCTGGCGCAGTAGATCACGACCGATGCGTCGCGCGGGATGACGGCCTCGACCCGCGTCTCCATGGTGCCGCGCGGGATGACGATCGCGCCGGGGAGGCGACCGAGATTCGTCTCCTGTGGTTCGCGGACGTCGAGGAGCAGCGGGGCATCGGCGGCACCGAGCGAACCCTTGATCTCGTCGATGGAGACCTGGCGTGTACGGCTCTTGGCTTCGGTGATGAGGTCGGCGCCGGACTTGTTCGGCATCTCGGGGGCTGGTTGGGGGACCCCTCAAGTTACGTCGGCCGCGAGGGGCTCGGCACCCGTCGCGGCCGCGCCGAACGGCCCGGAGCTAGCGTCGCGAGGCGGCCACGGCGCGGTTCACGCGTTCCCGGAGCGCCGCGAACTCGGAGCCCTCGCGACCGGCGCGATCCACGGCGACGAGGAACGCGCGCGCGAAGTCATAGTGCGAGCGGCACCCGGCGCACTCCTGCAGGTGCGCGATCACGCGCTCGCGCTCGGTCTCGGGGAGCGTGCCGTCGAGGTGCGGCCAGAGCCGGACGACGACCTCCTCGCACTCGAGGCGGCTGGGAACGGTGTTCATGGGGTGGTCCTGGGGGCGGAAGCGAAGCCGCGGTCGATCGCGTGCGCGATGAGCGTTTCCTGCAGCTGGCGCCGCGCGCGGTAGAGACGCGAACGCACGGTGCCGAGCGGGATCATGAGGAGCTCGGCGATCTCCTCGTACGAGAAGCCTTCGACATCGGAGAGCGTGACGACGTCGCGGAAGACGGGGTCGAGGGCCGCGATCGCCGCGCGGATCGCGGGGCCGAGTTCGAACCGGTCGAACAGATCGTTCAAGCCGGCGCCGCGCGCGGTGAGATGCGCGTCGGCGGCCGCATACGCCTCGAGCGCATCGTCCTCGACCGCGGTGACCATCTGGCCGCGGCCCACCTGAGCGAGGAAGGCATTGCGACAGATGGTGGCGAGCCAGCGCCGGCAATCGGAACCCGGGACGAAGGTGTTCCAATGGCGGAGCGCGCGCAGGAAGGTCTCCTGCACGAGGTCGTCGGCGTCGACGGCATCGCGCGTGAGGGCGCGTGCCACGCGGGCCACCGCCGGCAGGTGTGGCAGCGCGACGGTGTCGAAGGAGTGCGGAGGGGAGTCGGCCACGGATGCGGTCACGCTGGACGGAATCGCCGGGGCGCGCAAGAGTTCCCGGGAACTCGCGCCGGTGGTGGCCCCGTGTCGAAACCGACTGAGCGCCGCCCTACGGCTCCGGCACCGCGATCAGCCGTCGCACCCGCTCCGCCGCCACTTCCTCGAACAGTCCGGTGCTCGCGCACCGGACCGTCTCGGTGGAGCTCCCGGCAAGGTCGCGCGCCCCACCGAGGATCGCGATCCGCAGGCTCGTGGAGGTGGAATCGACGGCGTCGACGAAGGCATAGACCGTGAGGATCACGCGCCAGTTGTCGGCGTTCGCGCCCATGAGATTGCTGCCGCAGTTCAACCACTGCGACATCCGCTTCCCGGCCAGGGTCCTCTTGCTCGGTGCGTTCGTCATGCCGACGATCCCACGGACCGAGTCGCGCCGGTCGACGACGATACCGAGTTGCGCGAGCGCGCGCGCGGTCGCGGCGAAGGTGGCGGGACGCGACGCCGCGATGGTGTAGACGCTCGCGGCGGAATCAACGAGCACCGGAGCGCCATGGCCGGCGACCGAGATCCGCACGCTCGAGCCCTGGGCGGCCACTGGAGTCGCTACGCACGTGGCTACACACGTGGCAACGGCCACGACGACGCACGCGGCGACCACCCTGCGCGAGCCCTTGGTGCGATGGGAGAACCGGAGCTGCATCGTTTCGTGCCTCGCATGAGAGGATCCGATCGCGCGCTCGACGCACGCAGCGTCGCCGACGCGCCTGCTCAGCCGATCTGCGTCGGCTCCACGGTCTCGAACGCGCGCCCGAGTCCGGAGACCATCAACCAGGTCTCCGCGGCGAGGATCGCGGTCGCGACCAGGAGCCCCATGAGAACGCCCGTGCCCAGCTCGGCGCTGAAGGCGAGGTACCCCACACCGCCGGCGACCGCCGGCAGGACGAGCAAGAGCACGAGTCCGAGCAACGTCGCGACGGTCGTGAGCATCATCTGCCCCGTGGCCTCGATCCCGCCGGGGCCGTACTCACCGAGCTTCACCCAGCCGGGGAAGAGCAGGGCCGCGCCGTTGTGCAGGGTGAAGTTCGCGGCATTGAGCGCGAGCAGGAGGATCGGCGCGGCGATCGCACAGGCCACGAGGACCTGCGCCGGAACCGGCGACGAGCCCGGAGAGAGCGTGAGCGCCGCGTATGCGACGCAGGCCAGCAGCCCCTGCGAGACGACCACCGAGAGCGCGCCGCTCATGACCTGCGCGAGCACCACGTCGCGCCCCGGGATCGGCAGCGTCTTGAGCATTGGGAGATGCAGCAAGTCGCTGCGCAGGTCGTTGCGCATGCTCATCGGACCGAAGAGCAACAGCGTGAGGATGAAGATGCCGCTGAGGATCGCGAAGACGATCCCGCTCTTGGGATCGCCGGTGCCGAACGCGAGGAGCCCGGCCAGGAGCAGTACCGGCGGGATGAGCAACGCGCGCAGCTGATTGGTGCGCAGCATCCAGAGCGCGTTCTTCCAGACGATCGCCACCGCGGGCAGGCCCGTGGCGGCGAGGGGGATGGTGCGCCGAGTCGACTTGACCGACACCGGTGCGGTGCCGCCGCGCCGCGCGCGGATCTGCTCGAGCGCCTTCGCCCGGTGTTCCGACGCCGCGGCCGCCGCCTCCTCGAACGCCGAGTCGCTGCTCAGCACCCACCAGACGTGCAGCGCCAGCAGGAGCAGCGCCTGCAGGAGCGCGATCGCCCACGGCCCCGGTTCGCGCAGCACCACGGGCGCGAAGGCGAGCTTCACGGGATAGAACACGATCGCCGCCGGCGGCAGGTCGATGATCCCGCGGACCGCCTCGAAGGTGCGTGTCGCGTCCCCGGCTCCCGCGACCCACTCCCAGTGCGACCAGAAGCTCCAACCCACGGCGCCTACCGCCGCGGCGAAGACGAGCATGGCCGGCACGCTGCGCTTCGCGCCGCCCGCGCCGTGCTCGGTCGCACCGGCGCGCCAGAGGCCGATCCCCAGCCGATGGAGCGAGAGCGTGCTCATCGCGACCCAGAGACCGACGCCGCGCATGAGGCTCGCGACCGGGTCGCCGGCCCTGTTCAGGATCACCGACCAGATCGCGACCGACACGAGGATGCCGAGCTGCGACCGCGCGAGCTTGTAGAGGATCAGTCCCCGTCGACTCACCGGCGCGGTGAAGAGGATCGCGACCTCGGCGCGCGTGAAGGCGAGCGCGGTGCGATCGGTCCCGAACACCCAGGACCAGGCGAGGTAGGCGAGCACCGCGAGACCGGCGAACGCGAGCATCGCGGCGGAGGTGTTCGCGTCCATCGCCCCCGAGCGTGTGTTGCGCAGGAAGAAGAACCAGAAGTAGACGATGCCGAGCGCGAAGGCGGCCGCATAGCGCGGGTTGCGGAGCCGCGACGCCTGGCGGCGCAGCTGGTTCCGCATCGAGGTGCGGATCAGGTACCAGAGGGCGCCGGTCACGGCGCGGCCGGTCCCTCGCCCTCGCCGGTCAGGGCGAGGAAGACGTCCTCGAGCGAGCGTCCGGCGAGCTCGGGATGCGCGCCGACGATCTCGGCGAGCGATCCGTAGGCCACGCACCGCCCCCGGCGGATCACGAAGATCTTGGTGCAGAGCTCCTCGACGAGCGTGAGCAGGTGCGACGAGAGGATCACGGCAGCGCCGGCGCGGGCACGCGCGGCGATCGTCGCCCGCATGCGCCGCATGCCCCCGGGGTCGAGTCCGGTGAGCGGCTCGTCGAGCACCAGCGCCGTGGGGTCGTGCAGGAGCCCGCAGGCGATCGCGAGCTTCTGTTTCATGCCGCGCGAGAGCTCGTCCGGGAGCGAGCGACGCTTGTCGGTGAGTTCGAGTTCAGCGAGCACCGGCCCGATCCGCTGCTCCACGTCGGCGACGCCGAAGACCCGGGCGATGAAGCGCAGGTGCTCCTCGACCGTGAGATGGTCGAAGAGGTGCGGCTCGTCGGGGATGAACGCGAGCGCCCGCTTGGCGGCGACGCCGTCCGTGCGCATGTCGTGCCCGGCGAGCGCCACGCTGCCGGCCGACGGCGCGATGATGCCGGCGAGGCAGCGCAGCGTGGTCGTCTTCCCCGCCCCGTTGGGCCCGACGAGGCCGAGGACCTCGCCGGGCGCGACGGAGAAGGAGATGCCGTCCACGGCGGTGAAGTCGCCGTAGTTCTTGGTGAGCTTGTCGACGTCGATCATGGGCTGGTCGCGCGTCAGCGCGCGGCCTTCGCCATCGCCTTCACCACGCCGGAGATGGCCCGCACCCGCTTGGCATCGGCGGCCGTCGTGGCGTCCTTGTCGAGCGCCTTGCCCAGCGCGTCGAGCAGCCGCTTCCGTTCGGCCCCGTTCGCCCGTTCGGCCGCGTCGAGATCGGCCGCGAGCGACGCGAGGCGCGCCGCCGGCAGTCCGTTCCAGCGGTAGAGCTGGTCGTAGTACGCGCGCGCCACCGTGAACGTCGCCGGCCACACGATCCGGCGCTGGTCCTGCGGATTGTTCGCGTCGAGCACGACGCTCTTGGCGGCGTCGATCTCGTTCTGCGTGAGCTCGCCGCTCGGCACGAGCTCGAGCACGTCGAGCCCGCGCGCGATCTCGGAGCCGTAGATGCGCCCGTTGTACCAGTACGACGACCACTGCCCGGCGAGCACCATCCGCGCGGAATCGACCGGTCCGCGGTCGAAGTACGCGATCTCGCGGACGTTCCTGGGATCGGTGAAGTCGCTCACCGAGATGCCGCCCTGGTACCACGACTGCACGAAGATGTCGCGCCCCGGCACGGGAATGAGGTTGCCGTTGTGCGCGACGCAGTTCTCCTGCGCCGTCTGCGCCGCGGGCATCTTGTAGAAGCCGGCCGGCGTGAGGGTGCGGCCGGCACGCGTGAAGTAGGCGTTCGCGCCCCAGAGGAGATTGTCGGTCGCGCGGCAGCGCGGCCCCGTGCCGCCACCCCACTCGTCGGTGTAGAGGATGGTCGACGCGTCGTTGTTGAAGGTCGCCGAGTGCCAGTAGGCGAAGTTCGGATCGCTCACCTCGGCGATCCGCTTGGGGTTGGCGGGGTCCTTGATGTCGAGCAGGATGCCGTTGCCCGAGCAGGCGCCGGCCGCGAGATCGAGCTCGGCGTAGATGGTGATGTCATGGCACATGTCGGTGCGCGCGGTCTCCTGCGCGCCCTCGGCGATCTTGCCGCCGCGCCAGAGTCCCGCGACGTTGCCGCGCGCGTCGGCGAAGATGCGCGGCGAGTTCACGACGTTCGCCTCCTGCGGCGCCGCGAGCGGCACCCGGATGACCTCGATCCGGAAGTACGAGGAGTTGGCCGACATGTCGGCCTCGTTCGCGACGCAGCCGGCGAGTTCCTCGCCAGGGCGCGCGACGCTCGTGCCGGAGACATAGACGTAGAGGTTCTTCGCGTCGTGCGGGCTCGAGAGCAGCGTGTGCGTGTGCGATCCGCGGCAGGTCTGCACCTGCGCGACCACCTTGGGCGCGTCGAGGTTCGAGATGTCGAAGATCCGCACGCCGCGGAAGCGCTCGGTGCTCACCGGCTCCTTCACGCCCTGCGTGCCGCAGTCGAGCCGGCCCCGCGTCTCCTCGACCGACATGAAGAGCAGGTCGCCATGCACCGAGACGTCGCCCTGCCCGCCCGGGCAGGGGAGCGTGGCCCGTAGCCTGGGGCTGCGCGCATCGCTCACGTCCCAGATCTGGATGCCGTAGTAGCCGCCCTGGAAGACGAGGTTGCCGCGGAAGGCCAGGTCGGCGTTGATGAACCCGAAGTCGCCGAAGTCGGCCGGATTCGTGAAGTTCGCCGGCCGGTGCACCTCCGCGATCAGCTGCATGTTGCGCACGGCCGTGCCGGCGTCGAAGAGCCCGGCGCGGAGGCCGGCGCGCGGATCGGTGGTGCTGGCGCGGCCAGCGGCGGGCGGCGCGGCGGGGGTCTGCGATGCCAACGGGGAGTTGACGATCGCGCCGGCGAAGGCGATCAGGAGGGGGGCGCGGAGCGCACGGAAGGCACGGGCGAGGCGCATCGGGGAGGTCGGGAATGAAGGTGGGTCGAGCGGAGCTCTTCATATGTATCCGCCACGCCGCCACGGCGCCATCTTTCGGCCATGTCGCTCACCCTGCAGGTGCTCATCGCGCTCGGCGCCGGATTCGCCCTGGGGATCCCGCTCGCCGGCAACCAGTCGGCCGCGGCGACTGCCCTCTTCGCGATCCTCGGGCCGGTGGGGACGGTCTTCATCTACGCGATCCGCATGACGGTGATCCCGCTGGTGGTGTCGAGCCTGATCTCCGGGGTGACCTCGGCGCCTGACCCGCGCGCGGTGGGCCGGATCGGCGCGCGCGCGATCGGGCTCTTCATTCTGGTGGTGTCGGTGGCTTCCGCGGTCGGCGCCCTGCTCGGCACGCCGTTGCTCGCGCTGATCCCGCTCGATCCCGCCTCGGTCGACGCGCTGCGGGCCGGCGTGGCAGGAGGCGCGACCACCGCCGCGGAGGGCGCGCGCAACATCCCCTCGGCGAGCGAGTGGCTCGTCTCGCTGGTCCCCGCGAACCCGGTCAAGGCCGCCGCCGACGCCGCGATGCTCCCGTTGATCGTCACCTCGGTGGCGTTCGCGGTCGCGCTCATGCAGGTCGCACCCGAGCGTCGCGCCGCCGTGGTGCGCGTGGTCGAGGGCGTGATGGACGCCTCGCTCGCGCTCGTGCGCACGATCCTGCGCTTCGCCCCCGTGGGAGTGTTCGCGCTGGCCGTGCCGCTCGCGGCGAAGATGGGGACGGGCGCGCTGGGCGCGATCGTCGGCTACATCGTGATCGTCTCGGCGATCTGCGTCCTCTTCTGCCTCGTGGTGCTGTATCCGGCGGCCGTCGCGCTCGGCAAGGTGCCGCTGGGCACCTTCGCGCGCGCCGCGCTCCCGGCGCAGACGATCGCCTTCAGCGGCCGCTCCTCGCTCGCGGCCCTCCCGGCGATGCTCGAGAGCGTGCGCGACACGCTGCGCCTGCCGTCGGCGATCGGGAGCTTCCTGATCCCGCTCGCCTCGTCGATGTTCCGCGCCGGCGCGGGCATCGGGCAGACCGTGGGCGTGATCTTCCTGGCGCGCCTCTACGGCGTGGACCTCGGCGCGACCGAACTGCTCACGATCGCGGTGACGGCGACGGTGACGTCGTTCTCCGTGCCGGGCGTGCCCGGAGGTTCGATCATCATCATGGTGCCGGTGCTCATGGCGGCGGGGATCCCGGTGGAGGGCGTCGGCATCCTGCTCGGCGCCGACACCATCCCAGACATGTTCCGCACCACGACCAACGTCACCGGGCACATGACCGCCGCGGTGATCCTCGCGCGCGGCGAACAAGAGCCGGCGTGACCGGGCACTGGCTCGCGATCGGGCTGGCGCTCGCGTGGTGCGCGCCGATCGTCCTGGTGGTCTGGCGGTTCCGTGACACGCGGTCGCTCGACGAGTATCCGCCCGCGCCGCCCGCCGATGCGCCGCTCGTGAGCGTGATCATCCCCGCGCGCAACGAGGCGCCCAACATCGCGCGCTGTCTCCGGTCGGTGCTCGCCTCGGCGTACCCTGCGCTCGAGGTGATCGTGGTCGACGATCATTCCAGCGACGGCACCGGCGACATCGCGCGCGCGATCGCGGCCGAGGACGCCGCCGCACGGCGGGTGCCGGGCGAGTCGCGCGCGAGCCGGCAGCCGGCGCCGCGGGTGCGCGTGATCCCCGCCCCCGATCTCGCGCCCGGCTGGTTCGGCAAGCAGTGGGCCTGCCAGGCCGGGGCACAGGTGGCCACCGGTCCGCTCCTATGCTTCACCGACGCCGACACCTCGCATGGCCCCGAACTGATCCCCCGCAGCGTGAACGCGGTGCTCGCGCGCGGCGCCGACCTCTTCACGGTCGCCGGGCGTCAGGAGATGGTGAGCTTCTGGGAGAAGGTGGTGCAACCGAGCGTCTTCGCGCTGCTGCTCGCGCGCTACGGCGGCCTGGAGGCGATGAGCCGATCGACGCGACCGCTCGACAAGATCGCGAACGGGCAGTTCATCCTCGTGCGACGCGAACCCTACGAGCGGATCGGCGGCCATGCCGCGGTCCGCGGGCACGTGTCCGAGGACCTCCGGCTGGCGCAGGTCTTCACCGAACAGGGGCTCGCGGCGCACATGCTGCTCGCGCGCGAGCACCTCTCGACGCGCATGTACACCTCGTTGGACGAGATCCGGCGCGGATGGGGGAAGAACCTCTTCGCCGGCGGTCGTGATACCCTGCCGCTCGGCCCGATCACGAGCCGGATCCTGCCCTTCATCTTCCCGCTGCCGGCACTCGTGCCGCTCGTGCCCACGGTGATTCTCGTCCTCGCGTTGCTCGGCGTGCTCGGCACCGGCGCGCTCTGGTTCGGGGTGATCGCTGGCGCAGTGAACCTGCTGTTCTGGATCGGCGTCTACGCCTTCTCGGGGCTCAATCCGCTCTGGGGATTGTCGCATCCGCTCGCGAGCGTGGTCTTCAGCGGGATCTGCGCGGAGGCGGCGTGGAAGGGGAGCCAGGTTGAGTGGAAGGGGCGGAGATACGAGTCATCCTAGAGGATGAAGGTCGAAGGATGAAGGATGGAAGATCTCACTGCTTAGATTGTTGAAGTGACCAAGCGACCCGCGATCCTCTTCGACCTCGACGGCACGCTCATCGACTCCATCGGCCTCCTGGTGGCGTCGATGGAGTACGCCTTCGGCGACCGTGAGCACCGTCCGCCGGTCGACCAGTGGAAGGCGGCGATCGGTACGCCGCTCGACGGGATGCTCCGCCGCTGGGCGCGCGATGACGCCGACGTGGAACTGCTCCGCGCGCGCTACCGCGAGTTCCAGTTCGCCAACCACGATGCGATGACTACGGCCTATCCCGGTGCCGTGGAGATGGTGCGCGCCCTGCACGCCGAGGGGAATCCGCTCGCGGTGGTGACGTCGAAGCTCGCGGTGGGCGCGCGCCGATCGCTCGCCTTCGTCGGGATCGAGGAGTGCTTCTCCGCCGTCGTGGGGATCGAGTCCACGGCGCGGCACAAGCCGGACCCCGAGCCGGTGCTGCATGCGCTGGCGCGGATCGGCGGTGTGCCGCCCGCGGACGCGCTCTTCGTTGGCGACTCCACGCACGACGTGCACGCCGGGAACGCGGCCGGCGTCGCCACGGCGGCGGCCCTCTGGGGGCCGTTCAGCCGCGCGCAACTCGAGACGGCGGGCCCGACCTACTGGCTGCACGAGTTCGCGGACCTGCGCGATGTGGTGGAGCGGCTCGCGATGAAGTGATGGCGACCTCGCGCGCCGGTGACCGCACCGTGCGCGCGTGCTCACCACCCGCGATGCCGCGCGCCTCCTCGCCGCGGCCGGTCACGAGGCGCCGCTCGCCTCGCTCTCCACCGCGCTCGGATTCGCCGATCCGCTGCGCATCCTCCCGCGCGACGTCGCACGACTCGGCATCGACGACCCTCCTCGCCGGGTGCGCGTGGCCGCCGGACGCGAGTCCCTGCGGGCGCTGCTCCTGGAGTGGGACGCCGGCCCCGCACTCCGCGACCGGATCGCCACCACCGCCCGCGCCGTCGCACGACGATCGCCCGAGCTCCATTGGATCGTGATCGCGGCGCACCGCACGCGCGGCGAACTGCTGATCGCGGCCCCCGACGCCGCGTCCCGCGATGCCGTGCCCGCCCTGCTGATGGAGGCAAGGCAACTGCGGGAATCGGATGCGGAGACCTTCGCGGCGCTCTCGGCCGCGGCTGACCTCGGCGCCGCAGGCGCAGCGACGCTCGTGCACCTGCGTTGGCGCGAGACCCTCGGCCGCGACGCGCTCACCCGGCGCTTCTATCGTGACCTCGAGTCCGCGGTGAGTACGCTCGCGCGCACCGCCGCCGGTCGCGCCGATGCCGACGATCGCCGCACCATCGCCCTGCTCACCACATCGCGCCTGCTCTTCCTCTCGTTCCTCGAGGCCAAGGGCTGGCTCGATCGCGACCGCGCATTCCTCCGCCACCAGATGGAGCGGGTCGCGGCTGCGGAGCGGTTGCACGACCGCCTGCTCGACCCGCTCTTCTTCGGCACCCTCAACACGCCGGTCCCGCGACGTGCGAGCGCGGCGCGCGCATTCGGGCGCGTGCCGTTCCTCAACGGCGGTCTGTTCCAGCGGAGTGGCGTCGAGACCCGCTGCCGCGGACTCCGCCTCACCGACGACGCGATCGCCGGGGTGATCGGCGACCTCTTGCCCCGGTATCGCCTCACCGCGCGAGAGACCACGACCGAGCTCTCCGACGCCGCCGTCGATCCCGAGATGCTGGGCCGCGCCTTCGAGTCGCTCATGGCCGGAGAGACGCGTCGTCGCCAGGGCGCGTTCTACACGCCGCACCCCCTGATCTCGCGGCTCACCGAGCGTGCGCTCGCCGCGCTGGCCGCCGCGGGCGGGGACCGCCGGCTCGAGGCGATCCGCGTGCTCGACCCCGCCTGCGGGTCGGGGGCCTTCCTCGTGCACGCGCTCGAATCGATCGCGGCGCTTCGCATCGCGCAGGGGGACGCACGTTCCCTCGGCACGGTGCGACGCGAGGTGCTCACGAGGTCGATCTTCGGCGTGGACATCGACCCCACGGCGGTCTGGCTCTGCCAACTGCGGCTCTGGCTCTCCGTCGTGGTGGAGGACGATCGCGACGATCCGATGCACTTCCCTCCCCTGCCCAACCTCGACCGGAACGTACGCGAAGGAGACGCACTCTCCGGACCAGGCTTCGACGAGGCCGTCGTCCCCGACGGTGCCGACCTCGCACCGATGCGCCTGCGGTACGCGCGCGCCAGCGGAGTGCGCAAGCGCACGCTCGCACGCGCGCTCGACGTCGCCGAACGGAAGCGCGCGCTCGGTGCCGCGGCACGACGGGTCGAACGTCTCACGCACGAGCGGCGGGAACTCCTCCTCGCCGCGCGCGCCCCCGATCTCTTCCAGTCGCGTCGCATGCCCGACGCGGCCACACGGAGAGCACTCGACGCGGTGCGCGAGTCGCTACGCAGGGAACGCGCGTCCATTCGGCGGCTTCGCGATGGCGGGGCGCTCCCGTTCTCCTTCGCCACGCACTTCCCCGAGGTGGCGGCGGGTTTCGATCTCGTGCTCGGCAACCCGCCATGGGTACGCCCGCATGACGTTGACCCGGCCATGCGCGACGCCTTGAGGGAGCGGTTCGTGACCTTCCGCCAGGCGGCGTGGGAGAGCGGTGCGGAATCCGCGGGCGCCGGGCGCGGCTTCGCCTCCCAGGCCGACCTCGCCGCGGTCTTCACCGAGCGCGCAGTGCAACTCACGCGGCTTGGAGGCGTGATCGCGCTCCTGCTGCCCGCGAAGCTCTGGAACGCACTCGCGGGCGGTGGGGTGCGTGACCTGCTGCGACGGCGAACGACGCTGGTGGGGTTGGAACTGTGGATGGACGGAGGTGCCGGCTTCGATGCCGTGGTCTATCCGTCGGCGCTCATCGCGCGCTGCAGCCCGGACACGAGCGGCTCGCCGGTGCGTGGCGCGCCTCTGCGCGGCTCGCCGGTACGCGTGTCGCTGCACTGCACAGGCGCATCGCGCGCGTGGGACACGCCGGCGACGTCGCTCGCGCTCGACGCGAGCCGCGGGGCGCCCTGGCTCCTGATCCCTCCACCGGTGCGCGCGGGCTTCGACGCACTCGCCGCCGCGGGCAGACCGCTCGCCGACACGCCGTTCGGCCGACCGATGCTCGGAGTGAAGAGCGGTTGCAACGAGGCCTTCGTGGTGGAGGCCTCCGCGATGGAGGCCTCCGCGACCCGAGCGCCCTCCGACGCCGTCGCCGTACGCAGCGGGGCGCTCTGCGGCACCGTGGAGTCCTCGCATCTCCGGCCGCTCGCGCGCGGTGAGCATGTACGCGCCTGGTCGCTCACCGAGGAGGCGCAGCGCTCCTCGATCATCTGGACGCACGACACACGCGGCATTCCCGCCGAGTCCTTGCGGCCACTCGCGCGCGCCTGGCTCACGCCGTGGCGCCAGCGCCTCGAAGGTCGCAGCGACGCGCGCGGCGCACGCTGGTGGGCGCTCTTCCGCACCGAGGCGGCGCGCAGCGATCGGCCGCGCGTGGTCTGGGGGGACATCGGACGATCACCTCGTGCACTCGTCCTCGAGACCGGCGACCGCACCGTTCCGCTCAACACCTGCTACGTGATCCGCACCACCGTTGCCGACGACGCGCACGCACTGGCAGCCCTGATCAACTCGCCGCTCGCCGCCGCCTGGCTCAACGCGATCGCCGAGCCGGCACGAGGTGGCTACCATCGTTATCTCGGTTGGACCTGTGCGCGCCTGCCCGTGCCGACGGACTGGCCGCGCGCCCGCGCGCTGCTCTCGCCGCTCGGGCGCGAGGGCGCCGCCGGCCGACCGCCGAGCGATGAACGGCTCGTGCGGGTCGCATGCGAGGCCTACGGGATCGAGCGGCGGGTCGTGGCGGCGTTGCTCGCATGGAACGACGGATGACCGCGAGCGAGGTGCGCGCGCTCATCGCGTCGGCGGTGCTGGGGAAACAGCCTCAGGCGACCCCGACGCGGGGACGCGGTCCCGATCTCGGCGGCTTCACCCTGCGGCCGGCCCAGCGTCGCACGCTGAGCGAGGTCCGCGCGGCGATCGCCGAGTTCGGCGGTGCGCTGCTCGCCGACCCGCCTGGCACCGGCAAGACCGTCCTCGCGCTCGCCGCGGCGCGTGGCGCGGGCCGGGTGCTCGTCCTCGGTCCGTCGACGCTCCGGACGCAGTGGCGCTCCGCCGCCGAACGGGCGGCCGTGCCGATCGTCTTCGTGAGCCATGAGGCGTTGAGCCGAGGGGGCGCGCAGCAGGCCGCGGATCTCGTCATCGTCGACGAGGCGCACCATCTGCGCACGGTCGCCACGCGACGCTATGCCAATGCCGCGGTCGCGTGCCTGGGAGCGAAGGTGCTGCTCCTCTCGGCCACGCCGGTCGTGAACCGGGCGGCCGATCGCGACGCCCTGCTCGCGCTGTTCATGGGGTCGCGCGCGGAACGGCTCACGTCGGCGGAGCTCGGTCGGTGCGTGGTGCGGCGGCGCGAGGTGAGCGAGGGTCGACCGACCTTGAGACGCCTCGGACCGGTCGTGGCGCATGTCGCGATCGACGGGATCGGCGAGGCATTGCGGGAGTTGCCGCCGCCGATCCCCGTTGCCGGAGGCGCCACGGCGACCGCGCTCGTCGTGATGTCGCTGGCGATGGCCTGGCAGTCGAGCCTTGCGGCCCTCGACGCGGCACTGCGACGGCGTGTGCAGCGCGGAGGCGCGCTCGGCGACCTCCTGCGCGCGGGGCTCATGCCCTCGCACGCCGCGCTGCGGCATTGGGTGCTGCATGACGACGCGACTCAGCTCGCACTGCCGTTGCTCGTTGCTCCGGCCCCGGGAATCCCGGCGGCCGCGACGTCGCGTACGATGCTCGCGGCACTGGAGCGGCACCTCGCGGCGATACGGATGCTGCGCGATCTGATCGGCCCGCATCGCGCGCGGGATGCGGCGCAGCGCGCCGACGCCATCCGCGCACTGCTCGCGTCTCGTCCGGGCCAACGCCTGGTCGCCTTCGCCCGCCACGCCGAGACGGTACACGCGCTCCATTCGGCGCTGCGGGGAGAGCCGGGCGTGGTGGCGATCGTGGGCGCGCGGGTACGGGCGGCCTCGGGCCGGTGGAGCCGGGACGAGGTGCTGCGTGCGATCGGTCCCGGGGCGCGGGCGCATGAGGCGCATGACCCGCGCGCGATCCGGCTCGTGCTCAGCACCGACGCCCTGGCCGAGGGCGTGGAGATGCAGGGCGTGGGAATGGTGCTGCACGCGGACCTCCCGTGGACGCCTGCACGGCTCGAGCAACGGGTCGGGCGCGTGGTGCGGGTGGGGAGCGGCGCGCGCGAGGTCCTCGAGACCTGGTTCGCGGCCCCGCCGGGCGCCCGTGCGCTCGTGCGGCTCGGCGCGCGGCTCGCGCGCAAGGCGCGGCTGAGGCGGCTGGCCGTGCGCGAGGGCGATGCGCGCGGGGAGATCGTCGGCATCCTCGAGACGTGGCTCGCGACGGGACCGCTGCCGCGCGAGAGAGGCCATGGCCGCCTCGAGTCGCGGCGCGGCCCCAGTGCGACGATGCTGGCCGGCGTCGACGGCTTCATCTCCGTGGCATACGAGCGCGATGAGGCGCAGCTCGTCTGCGGCGTCCACGACGGCACGCGGTGGCGCGTGAGTTCGGCGCCGCGTCGGGTACTCTCGGTGCTGCGTGCATCCGACCGCTGCGCCCCGGAATCCGCGGCGTCACTCTCGCCGGAGGGGGGCCCGGGGACGAACGGGAGTCCGTCCGCGATCACCGCGCGCCGTGTGCGGCGGCTGCTCGCGCGCGTGCTGGCGCGGCGACTCGCCCTCGACGTCACGGGCGCGACCTGTGGCGGAGTTCCTCGATCGAGCGGCGCGCGACGATTCAAGCGCGTGCGGGAGCGCCTCGCGCGGCTGCTCGAGCGCGCCCCCGCGCTGGTGCGGCCGGTGGTCGCACAGCGTCACGCGGAGATCCTGCGGATTCTCGCACTGCCGCTCGAGGCCGCGCGCGAAGCGCGGATCGACGATCTGCTGCGGCGCGATCCCGACGACGCCGCATTCGCTCGGCGGCTCGGCGCGTTGCTCAAGGACCGGTCGGCCGGCGCGGCGGCGGGCGCCCCTGCCCGGGCGGCGCGCGACACGGCGCGCGCCACCCCCCTGCTCCTGCTCAGGCGCGCTTCTGCTCCACCGGCAGCGCCTGCGGCCGCTCCGCGAGCAGCTTCGCCTGGAAGCGCTGCGACTCGCTGATCCGCTCGAGCTCGACCGCCATCGTATCGATGCTCTCCTGCAGTTGCCTGATCTGCGGCTGAAGCTCGGCGGCGCTCACCATGCCCAGTTCGGTGCGGCGGTCGAGCCGACGCGCGAACGCGCGCGCGAGCGGCCAGCCGATGAAGATCACCACGATCATGGAGAGGCTCATCCCGACGATCGGGATCGCCTCGCGGATGATCGCCTCCGGGTCGATCGGCACCCCGGTGCTGGTGGTGAATCCCTCGGATCCGGTCCCCTGTGCGTCGCGGATGGCGGTCGCGTTGTCCCGGGCCAGCGTGGCGGCATCCCGAGCGGCCGTGGCAGCATCCTGTGCGGCCGTGGCGGCGTCCCGCGAGATCTG
The DNA here is from genome assembly GCA_021413975.1 of Gemmatimonadota bacterium. GTDB lineage: Bacteria > Gemmatimonadota > Gemmatimonadetes > Gemmatimonadales > Gemmatimonadaceae > Pseudogemmatithrix. The sequence goes on along the minus strand of JAIOPJ010000054.1, from coordinate 217,774 downwards.
CGCCGGCAACGGCGCTTCGGGCGCGGCCCCTCCACCGCTCCCCCCTGATCCAGTCGCCGCGCCGGGCGCGCCCGGCAGGGCCGGGATCGGTGGCGGTGCCGACGGGCGGGCAGGGCTTTGCATCGGTGGTGGGAGTGCGGTCACGGTGGTTCTCCTCGGGGTACGGGGTGCCGTATTCCCCTACGTCGGCGACCGGAACCTGGTTCCGTTCGCCCCCGGGGGACACCCAACGATAAGCTTTTCCGTACGTCCCGCATCCCACGTGGGCCCGATTCAAACCTTTCGGGCCCCCGCCCCATCCTATCCGGTGCCAAGACACGGCGCCGAATGACCCACGCACTGACCCTCTCCCCTCCCCCCGCCGGTCCCTCCGACGACGTGACGCTCGCCGCCAGCGGCGACCGACGCGCCTTCGAGCGGCTCTACCGTGAGAACGTCGACCGGATCTTCTCGGTCTGCGTCCGCATGGTGGGCGACCGGGGAAGAGCCGAGGAACTGACGCAGGACGCCTTCGTGAGGGCGTGGGAGAAGCTCGGCACCTTTCGCGGGGACTCGCTCTTCAGCACTTGGCTCCACCGGCTCGCGGTGAACGTGGTGCTCAACGAACGGGAATCCGAGTCGCGGCGGCGGGACCGGCACGACGATGGGATCGAGGACCTGGACAGCATCCCCTACGGCGATGTGCGTCCGCTCCCCGTTCCGGGGCTCTCGCTCGATCTGGAGCGGGCGATCGCCGCACTGCCGCCGGGGGCGAAGAAGGTCTTCGTCCTGCACGACGTGGAGGGCTACACGCACGAGGAGATCGCCGAAACGCTCGGCGTGACCGCTGGTGGATGCAAGGCGCAGCTGCACCGCGCCCGGATGCTCTTGAGGAGGATGCTGACCCGATGACCGAACACGACCTCACCAACGAATCGCATCGCGCCGCCTGTAGCGAGTGCACGGCCACCTGGGCCGAGCTCGACGCGATCAGCGCCGAGGCGCGGGTCCTGCCCCGGCTCACGCCGAGCCGGGACCTGTGGGCCGGGATCGAAGCGCGGATCGACGCGAACGTGACATCGTCGGGCACGGCCCTCGGCCGCGCCGAACGCCGGTGGTTCCGCGCTCCCGTACTTCGCATGGCGGCTGCGGCCGCGGTGCTGGTGGTCGCCTCCTCGGCCGTGACGTGGCGCGTCGCCACGGACCGGATCGACTCGTCGCCCTCCGACGTCGCGACGGGCATGAGCGACTCCGCCGCGGCGGTCCGGGCGGCGCTCACGGAGGCGCCAGCCGGCTCGCCGCGGTACACGCAGGCGTCCTACGAATCCGACTTCGCCGCGATGGACGCCGAGATCCGCACCATGCAGGCCCTGCTGAACGAGCGCCGCGCCGAGCTCGACCCGAGCACGATCGCGGTCCTCGAGCGGAGCCTCACGCTGATCGACCAGGCCATCGGCGAGAGCCGCGCGGCCCTGCTCAATGACCCCGCCAGCCAGTTCCTCGCCGCGCAACTCGCGCGGTCGTACAGCACCAAGCTCACCCTGCTGCGCGCCACGGCGACCATGCCGGTGGGCGACTGAAACCGGAAGACCACCATGAACACGAACATCAGCATCCGCCGAGTCGTCCTCGGCGCACTCCTCCTCCCGCTCAGCGCGCTGCCGGCGCAGGTCTCGCGCCAGCGCGTCGACACGAGCTTCACCTTCGACCGCGGTGGCAGCGTGAACCTCGGACTCGTGAGCGGCGAGATCCGCGTGCGGACCGGCACGGGGAACGAGATCCGCATCCTCGCGACCATCGAGCGCGGGCGGCTCGAGACCTCGTTCAGCCGCGGTCTTGTGTCGATCGAGGCCCGCTCGGTGAACAACCGCATGGGAGCGACGCTCTACGAGCTCACGGTCCCCGCCGGCACGCGCGTGACGGCCAGCTCCGTGTCGGGCGATATCATCGTGCGGGGCACCGGCAGCGAGGTCGAGGCGCACTCGGTGAGTGGCCAGCTCACGGTCGAGGACGCGAACGGCGTCGTCGAACTCGAGAGCGTCTCGGGCGACATCATGCTCACCAAGGCCTCGGGGCGGATCGACCTCTCGACGGTCAGCGGCGAGATGGACCTGACCGACGTGAGCGGCGACCTGGACGCCGAGTCGGTGAGCGGCAACCTCGTCGCGCGACGATCGCGGCTACGCGGGCTCCGCACCGAGACCGTGTCGGGGGACGTGAGCTATGACGGGTCCTTCGCCAACGACGGCGACTATCGCCTCAACACCCACTCCGGCGACGTCATGCTCACCATCCCGCCCAACGGCAACGCCTCACTCGAGCTCGAGACCTGGAGCGGCAACATCGCGAGCGACTTCCCGCTCACGTTGCAGCCGGGCCAGGACGTGGGCCGCCGCAACCGGCGGATGCAGTTCAACATCGGCTCGGGCGGCGGACGCGTGTCGGCCGAGACCTTCAGCGGCAACATCACCATCCGACGCGCCCCGGCGCGCGGCACAGAGGAGTGACCATGCAGATCATGAATCGCGCGATGCTCGTCGGGGCCCTGCTCACGCTCGGAGCGGCCAGTGCCGGGGCGCAGGAGACCAAGGAATGGAAGTGGAGCGGCCAGCTCGGCAGCGGCCGCACCGTCTACCTCCGCAACATCAACGGTGAGGTGCGTTTCGAGCAGGGCACCGGCAACACCGTCGAGGTGCGCGCCGAGAAGCGGTGGCGCCGGGGCGACCCGGAGGACGTCCGGATCGAGGCGCGGATGGCCGGCAACGGCGGCGGCGACATCATCATCTGCGCGCTCTGGGGCGAGAGAGCGACCTGCGACGAGAGCGGCTACCATGGCAACCAGGACCGCGACCGCGGCTGGAACAACCGCAATGACGTCTCGGTGCATTTCGTGGTCCGGATCCCGGCGACCGCGAAGGTCGAGGCTTCCACGGTGAACGGCGCACTCGTGGTCGACGGGACGACGGCGGACATCGAGGCCACGACCGTCAATGGCGATGTCGACGCCCGCTCGAACGGCGGCCGCGTGGAGGCGACCACCGTGAACGGCAGCATCACCGTGCGCACCACCGCGAGCAATGCCTCGGGACTCGAGTACGAGACCGTGAACGGCTCGATCACGATCGAACTGCCGGCGAATACGAACGCCAACGTGAACCTCTCCACGGTGAACGGCCGCATCTCGTCCGACTTCCCGCTCACGCTCGACGGCACGATCAATCCGCGCCGGATCCGGGCCAAGCTCGGCGAGGGGGGCCCGACCCTGCGCGCCAACACCGTGAACGGGAGCATCCGGTTGCGGAAGCTCTAGCCGGGACGGCAGCGCCCCCGGGAGAAACCGCGGGCCGCCGGGAGCCGTATCATTGGGCATCGCCCACTTCGGAGTCCCGATGCGCCGTCCTTCGTTCCTCGCCAGCCTCCTCGTCGCCACCCTGCTCACCGCGGGATGCGACGAGGAGGCTGGTCCGTTGCAGGTCCGGGAGAATGCCTTCATGTGGTCCGATCGGGTCCCGGCCGGCGCGACCGTGGCGGTGCGCTCCATGAACGGCGACATCGAGGTCGCGGTCGGCACCGACGACACCGTGCGCGTGAGCGCTCGGATCGAATGGCGGAAGGGGGACCCTGACAAGGCGCTCCGGATGTCCGGCAGCCGCCAGGGCGACGATGCGCTCATCTGCGCCGTCTGGGGCGACGGGAGCTGCAGCCGCGAGAACTACAACGCGAAGGTCGACGGCAAGGGAACCGACGCCAAGGTCTTCTTCAAGGTGACGGTGCCCGCCGGCGTGAAGCTCGACCTGCAGGGGATCAACGGGAACGTGACGGCGTCCGCGAGCGCGCCGGTGAAGGCGCACACCATGAACGGCGACGTCCGCGTGGCGACCGCCGTGGGGCCGGTCGACGGCCAGACGCTCAATGGCAGCGTCGACATCCGCATGTCCTCGCTCGTGGGCACCGACTCGGTGATCGCGACGACGCTCAACGGTAGCGCCTACGTCTACCTGCCCGAACCGGTCGACGCCGCGGTCGATCTCAGCGTGGGCAATGGCAGCGTGACGATCGAGTTCCCGGTGACGATCACGGACCAGCCGAGCAAGCGCAGCATCCGCGCCGTGCTCGGCGCCGGGTCACGCACGGTGCATGCACGGTCGATGAACGGGGAGGTGGCGCTGCGCCGCCTCGCGTCCGACGGGACCTCGCGGCCGTAGCGGGTCTCGAACCCGGCCCGCGCGCTCGCGACGGCTTCGGGGGACCCGGCGAACATGAACGTGATGCGTGGGAACGGCTCCGGGACCCGGAGGCAACGTGAACATGGGACGCGTTTGGTGTACGTTCAACCCGGACCGGCGTCCAACCACCGCCGCGACCTCCCTCCACGGGCTCCCATGACGACCGACGACATGCTCTCCCTGCTCCGCCGCGGTCTTCTGGTGTTACTCGTCATCGGCGCCACCGGACTCGTCGCCGAGCTCGTGCTGCTGGAGCACTACGAGGATGCGCCACAGTTCATCCCCTTCGGCCTGTTGCTGCTCACGCTCATCGTGACCGCCTGGCACTGGATGGATGGCAAGAAGCGCAGCCTGCGCGCCTTCCAGACGGTGATGCTCCTGCTCGTGATCGCCGGGCCGATCGGGATGTTCCTGCACCTCAAGGGGAACTACGCGGCCGAACGCGAGTTCGATCCCTCCGTCCTCGGCCTCGACCTCTGGCTCGAGGTCATCCGGGGCGAGGCCCCGATGCTCGCGCCCGGGACGCTGGTGCAGTTCGGCCTGCTCGGCCTCTTGTACGCCTACCGCCACCCCGCCCTCTCCAAGAAGGAAGACTGAGATGACTCGCGAACGCACCCGTGCGCTGGCTCTGATCGCCGCTGCCATCCTGTGCGCCGTGCCCGCGGCCGCCCAGGTCGGGAAGTCGGTCACCGTGAAGGACGCGAACTCCGCCACGGAGGCCGAGATCGGGGCGATCCCGCCGATGACGGCGGCGCTCGCCAAGGAGCTCGTCGCCGCCCGGCCGTTCGCGAACGCGACCTCGTACGATGCATTCCTCGCCCCCAGGCTCACCAGGGAGCAGCGCGTCGAGCTCTACCCGAAGCTCTTCGTGCACGTCGACCTCAACTCGGCGTCGCGCGAGGAGATCCAACTCGTGCCCGGCATGGGGCCGCGCATGACGCGCGAGTTCCTCGAGTATCGCCCCTACGCGAGCCTCGCGGTGTTCCGGCGCGAGATCGGGAAGTACGTCGCCGCCGACGAGGTCGCGCGACTGGAGCAGTACGTCTTCGTCCCCATGGATCCGACGACCGCGAGTGACGAGGACCTCAACACGATCCCCGGCTTCGGTCCGCGCATGCTGCGCGAGTTCAAGGAGTACCGGCCGTGGCGCAGCGCCGAGCAGTTCCGGAAGGAGATCGGGAAGTACGTGGGCGCGAAGGAGGTCTCGCGGTTGGAGCGATTCCTCAGATTCTGATGCGAGAGAGGAGAGGGGGGATGTGAGGCGGGGCCGGGCGCGGGATTGCCGGGGTCGTCGGAGCGGCCGGGGTCGGCGGTGCACAGAGATACGTGAGCGCCACGCCCGAGAAGTTCGAGGTGAAGACCGGGCCGAACCCCGGCTGCCGCGGCGTCCGCTTCTCGAAGATCGTCCCCTTCCGCTCGTCGTGCCAGATGATGTTCTCCTTCACGGCGACGGTCTTGCGGGCGCAATTGAACATCGCGATCGCGCGCGAGCCCGTGATCGGTCCCTTGGGAGTCGGCGTGGGCTCCTTGAAGACGACGCGCACCGTCGCGGTGATGATGCTGTCCTTCTTGGAGATGCTCGACGGATCGATGAAGACCTCGTTCCCGGTGACGGTCTTGCCGATCGGCCTCCATCGCTGCGCCCCTGCCACCAGCGGGGTCAGCGTGACGAGCAGGGCGAACAGTCGGAGACGTGCGAAGGGATGCATGGTCAGATCTCGATCAGCCGGACCACGCGGTGCCCGCAGGTCCCGCACTTCCCGATCAGGGCGAGTTCCTTGCCGCGGATCTCGCCCTCGGCGAGTTCCATGTGCCGCGTGGCCAGGCAGTGGGCGCAGAAACCGCTGTCGAGGAGCCGTACGCGCGTGGCTTCGGGTACCTGGTCCCAGATCGCCTGGGCCTCAGTGGTGAATGTCATCATCGTCTCCGCGCGGGTGAGGCTGCACTGCTACGATGCCGCACGGGGGGCCGCCGCGCCAGTCGGGGAGTGCCGGGTCGCGCGCAGCGCGAGGAACCCTGCGGTGGCGAACATCGCCGATGCGATCAGGAACGGGAGTCCGGGCAGGTGCCAGCCGGCACCCTCGCGGATCGACCAGGCGAAGACCGTGGTGAAGAGCCCGGGCCCGATCATCCCGGCGATCCCCATGATGCTGCTGTTGGCGCCCTGTACCTGCCCCTGCTCCGACGGTCCGACGCGCTGCGAGATGAGCCCAATCAGCGACGGGTTGAAGAATCCGGCCGGCGCGTACACCGCCGCGCCAATCCAGAAGACGGGGACGGTGCCCGCGACCCCATACAGGAAGAAGCCGGCGGTCCCGAAGAAGGCGCCGATCGCGAGCGCGCGCCGTTCGCCGAGTCGCCGCACGAACGGCCGCACGAGTCCGCCCTGCACGGTCACCCCCGCGACCCCCACCGCCGCGAGCGCGAGTCCCACCTGGCGCGCATCCCAGCCCAGTTCGTAGCCGGCCCAGAGGACGAAGACGCTGGGGAAGACCGTGTGGGCGAGTTGATAGAGCAGGCTCACCGTGGCCAGGCCGAACAACTGCGGGTGTCCTCGGAGCAATGTGAGCGAACCGACCGGATTGGCGCGCGCGAGCCGGAAGGGCGCTCGCTTCTCCGGCGGGAGCGACTCGGGGAGGATGAGGAACCCATAGGCCGCGTTGAGCAACGCGAGCCCGCCGGCGACGAAGAACGGCAGCCGGAGGTCGATCGCGCCGAGGTAGCCGCCCATGGCCGGACCGATGATGAAGCCGAAGCCCCAGGCCGCCCCGACGAGGCCGTAGGCACCGGCGCGCTTCTCCGGTGGCGTGACGTCGGCGATGTAGGCCGCGGCGGTCGCGAAGCCCGCCGCCGTCATTCCCGAGAGCACGCGCCCCAAGAAGAGCCAGGTGAGCGTCGGCGCGAGCGCCATAATCAGATAGTCGATCCCGAGGCCGAGGATCGAGAGCAGGAGCACTGGCCGCCGCCCGAAGCGGTCGGAGAGCGCGCCGAGGAACGGCGAGAAGACGAACTGCATCGCCGCCCAGGCGGTCCCGAAGATCCCGAACCAGGCGGCCGCGCTCGCCGTGTCACCGCCGAGGAAGCCCTTGATGAGCTGCGGCAGCACCGGGATCACGATCCCGAGCGCGACGATGTCGAGCACCATCGAGACGAAGATGAACGCGATCGCCGCGCGTCGTGGCACAATAGGCATGATGCGGGGTAACGTTGAATGAGGTCCCGAGTCCAATATGCACCCGAGTCGAGGAGTCCCGATGTCCCGCGAGGCGACGCAAGCAGGTGAAGGCGACTGTGGCACCGACGAGTGCGAGGTCACGACTGGTCGCCGGACGTTCCTGCGCGACGGACTCATGGCGGTCGCCGCACTGACGGCGATCGCCGGCGCGGCCGCGCCGCTGCATGCCCTCGCACGCGAGTATGCGACGGGGCGTGCCGGGGCGGCGGGCATGGTGAGCTACGGCATCCCCGCCGGCGACGGCGCGACGATCGACCGCACGAACAAGGTGATCCTCGTCCGCTATCAGGGCATGGTGCACGCCTTCGACCTCGAGTGCCCGCACAAGGGGACCGCGGTGCAATGGCAGCCGGAGCAGAACCGGTTCTACTGCCCGAAGCACAAGAGCACCTTCAAGGCCGAGGGGACGCGCATCCAGGGGAAGTCGCCGCGCAGCCTCGACCGCTACGCGGTGCGCATCGAAGGCGGCAAGGTGGTGGTCGACACCGGCACCGTGATCGATGCCGAGGCGAACGCCGCAGGCTGGAGCGCGGCCGGCGTGCGCGTCGGGTAGTCGATCTCCCTGCGGTCGCCGATCCGGCGACCGCTACCCGACGTCCCCCGCGACCTCCCGCTCGACCGCCGCGCGCAGGATGCTCATGAAATCCTGCGCGTTGGTCACCACGCCCACGGCCTGGTGCGTCCCGCGGTCCTTGAGCTTGCTCACCAGGAACTCGCTCGCGTCCACGCAGATGGTCGGCAGCTCGTGCAGCTCGCCGGTCGCGTCGGCATAGTAGGCCGGCAGCATATTCCCCACCGCGATCGAGTGGAGCGCGGTCGCGATCATGACGGCCATGGTCGCCTTGATCGTGTGCTTCCGCGTCGCCTCCTGTGCCGCGACGTTGTCGGTGTACACGTCCGGCAACGGCCCGTCGTCGCGGATCGAGCCGCCGAGCACATAGGGGACCTCCTCCACCGTGCAGGCGTGCATGATGCCGCCGGTGATCAGCCCCGCCTTCACGGCCTTCGCGATCGAGCCGGCGCGCCGCACCGCGTTGATCGCCCGCATGTGCGCCGCATGGCCGCCGGCGGTGGGCTCGCCCTCGCTCGTCATGCCGAGGGTGGTGCCGACGATCGCCGCCTCGATGTCGTGCACCGCGACCGCGTTCCCGGCGAGCAGCGCCTGCACGTAACCGTTGCGGATGAACCAGACGAGGTTGTCGCGGGCGCGCGAGTGCACGAGCGCGGGACCGGTCACCCAGAGCGTGTACCCGCCGCGGCGCTTCTCCTCGACGAGCATCCGGGCGATCGCGCGGTAGTCGATCGGCTTCTCGCGCGAGACCTGGCTGCTCATGAAGTGGAAGTCCCCGTGCGCGGCCGCCTCGCCGGCGAACCCGCTCGAGTGCACGAGCATCCCCTCGCTCCCGTCCTCGGCCGTGCCGACCACGACCGCATCCCCCTGCTTCACCCGGCGGCCTTCGCGCACCCACCAGGCGCCCTGGGCATCGCGCACGAGCACGCCGTCCATGCGGGGCTCGTTGGGCAGCGTCCACCGGCCGTCCGCGCCCTTCACGTAGGTCGGGAGATTGGTCGTCGCGAAGAATCCGTCCGGCAGCACGCCGTCGCGCTCGGCGACGACGGTGCGTGCGGCAGGCGCGTTCACGAGGTGCGGCGCCGTGAAGTCGGGCGCTCGATAGCGGATCGGCTCGGACATGTGGGGTCTGGTGATGTCGGTCAGAGGATCCGCTTGCCGATCGCGCTCAGGATGAGCTCGCAGGCGATCTCGGCGGTCCGGTTGCGTTCGTCGAGCACGGGGTTGACCTCGACCATGTCGAGGCCGACGAGCTTGCCCGAGTCGGCGAGCATCTCCATGGCGAGGTGCGCCTCGCGGTAGGTCATGCCGCCGGGCACCGCCGTGCCGACGCCGGGGGCCTCGCTCGGATCGATCACGTCCATGTCGAACGAGACCCAGATGCCGGCGGTCCCGCGGGTGGCGACCGCGATCGCGTCCTCCATCACCTTGTGGATCCCGCGCTCGTCGAGAGCCCGCATTGAGAAGGCGGAGAGTCCCCACTTCTTGATGTGGGCACGCTCGGGGCCGTCGAGATCACGGAGACCGACGAGCGCGACGTCGCTGCCGCGGAGCGCCGACTTGACGCCGGCGATGCCCGACATCGCCTTGTCGCCGTACCCGAGGAGCGCCGCGAGCGGCATCCCATGCACGTTGCCGGAACTCGAGGAGGCCGGCGTGTTGAGATCACCATGGGCGTCGACCCAGATGGCACCCAGATGCGATCCCTTGGCCGCGAGATGCGCGGCGGCACCGGCGATGCTGCCCGCGGCGAGCGCGTGGTCACCGCCCAGCACGATCGGGATCTGCCCGGCTTCGAGCGCCGACCGCGTGCGGTTCGCGACCTCGACGCAGACCTCGGTGATGGCACCGAGATAGCGGGCGCCTCGTTGTGCGCCCTTGGCGGCGTCCTCGCGGAAGGGGACCGGGACGTTCCCGGTGTCCTCGACCTGACAGCCGAGCTTCTCGAGGCGGTCGCGCAGGTCGGTGTAGCGGACGGCGGACGGGCCCATGTCGACACCGCGGCGCGAGGCGCCGAGGTCCATGGGGACGCCGATGAGTCGGATGGAAGTCATGGGCCGGAGGATACACGGCGGGCATGCGAAGGGTGGGCCGACGCATGCACATGCAGCGGATTCGCGGCGTATGCGTGAAGCGGAGCATAAGCTGTCACTGTGCAGCGGTCCGTGGAGAGCGCTGCAGGCCGCGCGAACCCGCCTACGTCGTCTTCGGTGCCGGCGCCAGGCTGAGCAACAATCCCACCGTGACCACGGTGACCGCTCCCGTCACGTTGTGCCAGAGGAACGCGATGCTCGGCACCTGCCAACTGATCAACCCCACGGTCGTCATGCCCGCGATGAGGCCCACGAACGCCCCGGGCGCCCGGGCGCGCGGGATCATCGCGAGGATGAACACGCCGAGGATCGATCCATAGAAGAACGAGCCGAACCGGTTCACCACCTCGATCAGCGATCCGAGCGTCGCCGCATAGGTCGCGACGATGCAGGCGAACACACCCCAGATCGCGGTCGCCCACTTGGAGACGGCCAGGAAGTGCGCGTCGCTCCCCTCGCGCTTGTAGTGCCGCTGGTAGAAGTCCACCACCGTGGCGGTGGAGAGCGAGTTGAGCTCGGCGGCGATGCTCGACATCGCCGCGGCGAGCACGGCGGCGAGGAAGATGCCGGCGAAGCCGAGCGGGAGGTGGTCGAGGACGAAGCGCGGGATGACGTAGTTCACGTCACGCGTCTGGGCGTTGGTGACCTTGCCCACCGCGGCGAGTGCGGCGGTGCGCACGATCCCGGCCTCGCTCTCCTGCGCGCGGTAGGCGTCGAGTGCGGCGGTCGTGGCGGCCGCGTCACCCGACTGGCGCGCCGCCACCGCCGCGAGCGCCGCATCCGCGCGCGCGCGCGTGACGATCGTGTAGCGCGCCTCGAGCGAGTCGTAGGTCGCCGGCGCGGAAGCGCGCATCGCCTGGTCGTGCGTCGGATTGAAGTAGAGTGGCGTCGGCTGGAAGGTGTAATAGAGGAACACCAGCACGCCGAGCAGGAGGATCATCGCCTGGAGCGGGATCTTCCAGTAGGCGCTCATGAGCAGCGAACTGCGCGCCTCGTCGACCGACTTGGCGGTGAGGTACCGCTGCACCTGGCTCTGGTCGGTGCCGAAGTACGACAGCATGAGGAAGGTGCCGCCGATGATCCCCGACCAGAACGTGTAGGGGTTGGTGAGGTCGAACGAGAAGTCGAAGACCTGCATCCGTCCGGCGGCGCCGGCGATCGCGAAGGCGTCGTCGAGCGGGACCGGCATCCGCGTGACGAGCACGTAGAGCATGGCGAGCACCGCGCCCACGATCACGAACATCTGCTTCACGTCGGCCCAGGTGACCGCCTGCACGCCGCCGATCACCGTATAGAGCACCGTCGGCGCGCCGATCAGGACGACGCACCAGGTGAGCGACCAGCCGAAGATCGCCGAGAGGACGACCGCGGGCGCCGAGATGATGACGCCGGCCGACATCCCTCGTGAGACGAGGAAGAGGAGGCTCGTGAGCGTGCGCGTGCGCGCGTCGAAGCGCCGCTCGAGGTACTCGTACGCCGTGTAGACCTTGGCCCCGTGCAGGAACGGCACGATCGTGACGCCGAGGATCACCATCGCGATCGGCAGGCCGAAGTAGAACTGCACGAACTTGAGGCCGTCGGTCGCTCCCTGCCCCGTGGTGCCGATGAGCGTGATCGCCGAGAGCTGGGTGGCCATCACCGAGAGGCCGACCGCCCACCAGGGCAGCGAACGGTTGGCGAGGAAGTAGGCCTCGATGTCCTTCGCCCCGCGCGCGCGACGCAGCCCGTCCCCGACGACGAAGACGAGGTAGACGACCACGATCAGCCAGTTGACCCAATGCATGCGCGATCAGCCCGCGTAGCGCTGCTGGAGCAGCCAGAGGAGGGCCAGCGTGATCAGCTGGATCACGATGACGCGGGTGAGGGTCTGGCGGACGCGAGTTGACATCGACAGAAGATAAAGGTGGGAGGATGAAGGATGTAAGATGGGACGTCATGCGGAGTCGCTCGAAGCAGTTCATCTTTCATCCTCCATCCTTCAACCTTCAACCTTCATCGTGACGATCGTCCTCCTTGCACTCGGCGCCCTGTTGAGCCTCCCGCTCACCGCCGTCGGCCTCCCCGGCACCTGGGCCTTCCTCGCCGGGGTGGGACTCTGGAAGTCGTTCGATCCCGCCGCCAGCGTGTCCTGGGGCGCGATCATCGCCGGCGTGGTGCTCGCGTTGATCGCCGAACTGATCGAGTGGGGCCTCGCCTCGCGCTACACGACCAAGTACGGCGGTTCACGGCGCGCCGGGTGGGGGGCGCTCATCGGCGGGATCGTCGGGGCGATCGTCGGCGTGCCGATCCCGATGGTGGGATCGATCGTCGGGTCGTTCGCCGGGGCGTTCCTCGGAGCATTGGCACTCGAGTACTCGGTGCATGGCGAGCATGATCGTGCGGGACGCGTGGCGTGGGGCGCGCTCATCGGCCGCGTGGTGGCCACCGGCATGAAGGTCGCGCTCGGCGTCGTGGTCGTCGTGATCGTGATCGCGTCGGCGCTGCTGTAGCGCCGTCAGAGATAGGGCGAGAGCAACCGCGCGACGCCGTCGCGGATCTTGACCGGCATCGCGCGGGCGTCGACCTCCTGGAGCGTGATCTCCCGCGCCTCGGCGATCCGCGCGGCGACGAGGTCGTCGAGCGCGACCGCCACCTTGGTGCAGTACACCTCGACGTCGAGTTCGAAGTTGAGCCGCAGGCTCCGCGGATCCCAGTTGCTCGACCCCACCGCCGCCCACTTGCGGTCGACCACCATGATCTTGGAATGGTCGAACGGGAGCGGCGTGAGATGCACCCGGCATCCCGGTTGCAGGACCTGCCAGAACTGCGCCGTCGCGGCCCAGCCGGCGACCCAGATGTTCACGTGCTCAGGGAGGACGATATCGACGCGCACCCCGCGCAACGCCGCGACGCCCAGTGCGGAGATCATCCCGGGGTCGGGGAGGAAGTACGGGGTCACGATCCGCACCGACTCGCGCGCCGAGCTCAGGGCGCCCAATAGCACGGTGCGCATGATCTCGATGTCGCCGTCCGGCCCGTCGCTGATCACGCGCGCGGTCGTGTCCCCGACCTCGGTGAGCGACGGGAACCAGTCGGGGCCCTCGAGCACCTCGCGCGTGGTGAAGGCCCAGTCCTCGGCGAAGGCCTCCTGCAGCTGCCCCACGAGGGGACCCTCGATCCGGAAGTGCACGTCGCGCACACGGTGCGGCGGATCGTCGGCGTGGATGTTGCGCGCCTGGATGTTCATGCCGCCGGTGAACGCCACGCGTCCGTCGGCGGTGAGGATCTTCCGGTGGTTGCGGAGGTTGAAGAACGCGAGGCCGGCCTCGCGCACGCGCGGCAGGAAGAGCTCGGTGTTCACGCCGGCGCGGCGCAGCGCCTTGTGCACCGGCGGCCAGGTGTAGCGCGCCCCGAAGCCGTCGACGAGCACGCGGACGTCGACGCCGCGTCCCGTGGCCGCCGCGAGCGCCTCGACGAAACGCTTGCCGGCGCGGTCGTCCCCGAAGATGTAGCTCGAGAGGGCGACGGTGCGACGGGCGCCGGCGATCGCCTCGAGCATCGCCGGGTAGGCCTCGTCGCCGTTCTGCAGGAAGGTCACGCGGTTGCCCCGCAGGAGCGGTCGCCCGGAGAGCTTCTCGCTCAGGCGGGCCAGGGGCATCAGGTCGGCCGAGACGGCGGAGGCGGTGCCGAGCCGCGCGATGCTGAGTGCGGCCGGGGTCGAGATCGGCAGCCGGCGGCGGATGACGTGGAGCTCCGACGCGCGCACCTGGATCCGGTTGAGCCCGAAGGCGGCATAGAGCACGACGCCGAAGAACGGGACGAGCCAGATGAGCCCCACCCAGCCGATGGCGGCGCGGACGTCGCGCTTGCGCACCACGACGTGAGCAGTGGCGGCCAGACTGAGCAGGGCGACGAAGGTGCCGGCGGCGTAGGGCCACCAGACGGGGAGCGATCTCACGTAGGCCTGGAACAGCGGATCAGTCATCGAGTGTGCGACGGAATCTAGCGGGCCGCGATCCTCGCGTGAGGACGTGGCGCGGACCACCCCGGGGACCATCGACCGCGAGGGCCGTCCGGTCCGGTCGCAACGGCCCGGGAACGACGCCGCAGCGCCCCCCGGGGATGAGACGTCCGACCGCCCTCGGTCGTATCATTAATGAGGAGATCGGTGAGGTCTGCCCACGTTCTGCGAACCCCCATCCAGCGACATGCATATGCGATTCCCGAGGATCCGGTTTGCGCCGTCAGTGACCGTGATGTCCGCCCTGGTGCTGGCGCTCATCGTGGGCTGCGGCGATGGCACATCCGGGGGTGTCACGCCTCCGATCACCGGATCCCTGACCGAGGGCACCTGGTACATGCACCAAGCCAACGGGACCGATCTTCCCGCCGTGATCTCCACGCGTTTCGTGGGGGTCGCCGTGGAAGAGACGACTCTCGATTCGGCGAGGATCGTCATCGACGGGAACAGCGGATGGGAACAGCGTTACTACATGACCATCACGCTGACGGGGATCATCGATCGGCGTGAAGTGGTCTTCGACAAGGGGATCTGGGGCGATGGGGGCCCGGGATTCACGTTCTCCTCCTCCGTACGCGTCCGGTCGTTCTCCGCCTCGGTCACGACGCCGGGAGTCCTGAGCACCGTCGAGCAGATGCTGTTCTTCACCGCGGCTCCTGCCGTCAGCGGCACCTATCGCCTGACGAGGCCCTGAGGATCCGGCGTCGGGAGCGGCACCCCGGCCCCCACGACCGGCCCTGAGGACCACCCTCGCATTGCGGCCCCCCTGCCGCCGCGCGAACTTGGTGTGAGACCCCTCTCAGGAGCCGCTCCAATGAAGGTCACCTTCTCCGTCAACGGGACGTCGCGCACGGTCGACGTCCCGTCCGACATGCCCCTCCTCTGGGTCCTGCGCGACGTCCTGGACCTCAAGGGCACCAAGTACGGCTGCGGCCAGTCCTTCTGCGGGGCGTGCACGGTGCACGTGAACGGTGAGGCCGTGCGGAGCTGCCAGCTCCCGGCGAGCACCATGAACGGCCGGAAGGTCACCACCATCGAAGGCCTCGACGCGCAGGCGTCGCACCCGCTGCAGGTCGCGTGGCAGGAGCTCGACGTGCCCCAGTGCGGCTACTGCCAGGCCGGCCAGATCATGCAGGCCGCCGACCTCCTCGCCAAGAATCCCAAGCCCACCGACGAGGACATCGATTCGGCGATGTACGGCAACCTCTGCCGCTGCACGACCTACCTGCGCATCCGCGCCGGCATCCACCGCGCCGCGGCCATCGCCGCGAACAACGAGTAGGGGCCGCCATGACCACCGACACCCGTGACACCGACCGAGGCGTGCCCCCCGGCACCGACGCCCCCGCGCACACGCGGTTCGACCGCCGCGACTTCCTGCGCGTCTCGTCGCTCGCCGGCGGCGGCCTCCTGCTCGGCACCTTCCTCGACTTCGACGGCCCGGCCCTGCTCGGCGCCGCCCAACCCGGCAACGCCGGCGCGCTCGCCGGCGAGTTCATGCCCAACGCCTTCATCCGGATCGCGGCCAACGGCACCATCACGATCCTCTCGAAGAACCCCGAGGTGGGTCAGGGCATACGCACCATGCTGCCGATGCTCATCGCCGAGGAACTCGACGTGAAGTGGGAGAGCATCACGATCGAGCTGGCGATGTCGAACGAGGCAGCGTATGGGCGACAGGTCGCCGGCGGCAGCACCGCCACACCGACCAACTGGGAACCGCTCCGCCGCGCCGGTGCGGCCGGGCGACAGATGCTCGTGGCCGCCGCGGCCGAGACGTGGGGCGTGAGCGCCGCTGACTGCACGACCGAGGCCGGCGTGGTCTTGCACCGCGCGTCGAACCGCAAGGCGAGCTATGGCGAACTCGCGGCCAAGGCGGCCACCCTCACGCCGCCGGCGCTCAACACGGTCACGCTCAAGGACCCGAAGGACTTCAGGATCATCGGCAAGTTCACGGCCGGGATCGACAACCGGAAGATCGTCACGGGGCAACCGCTCTTCGGCATCGACGTGACCGTACCCGGCATGCTGCACGCGGTCTTCGAGAAGGCACCGGTCTTCGGCGCGAAGGTCGCGAGCGCCAACCTCGATGAGATCCTCAAGCTGCCGGGCGTCAAGCAGGCCTTCGTCGTCGAGGGCACCACCAACCTCGCCGGCCTCATGCCCGGCGTCGCGATCCTCGCGGAGACGTGGTGGCATGCGCGGTCGGCGCGCCGGCGCCTGCGCGTCACGTGGGCCGATCATCCGACGGCGCAGCAGTCGAGCGCCGGCTTCGCGTCCAAGGCCGCAGAGCTCTTCGCGGCGGCCCCGCAGACCGTGGCGCGAAAGGACGGCGACGTCGCCGCAGCCTTCGCCGGCGCAGCCAAGGTCGTCGAGGCGAACTACGAGTATCCCTTCCTCGCACATGCCCCGCTGGAGCCGCAGAACTGCACCGCGCGCTTCGCCGACGGGAAGATGGAGATCTGGGCACCGACGCAGAACCCGCAGGCTGGCCGGCAGCTCGTCGCCACCACGATGGGCATCGCCGAGGCCGACATCGCGATCCACATGATGCGCGGTGGCGGCGGGTTCGGGCGTCGGCTCAACAACGACTACATGATCGAAGCAGCCTTCATCGCCAAGCAGGCCGGCGTGCCGGTGAAGCTCACCTGGTCGCGCGAGGACGACATGGCGCACGACTTCTACCGGCCTGCCGGATTCCACAAGCTCAAGGGCGCGGTCGACGCACGAGGCAAGGTCGTCGCCTGGGAGAACCACTTCGTCACCTTCGGCGAGGGCACGCGGTTCGCCCCCGCCGCCTCGATCGGCGGCACCGAGTTCCCGATCGGCTTCGTCCCCAACCTCACCTTCGGCGTATCGACCATGCCGCTCGGTGTGCCCACGGGATTCCTGCGCGCACCCACGAGCAACGCGATCGCATTCGTCTATCAGTCGTTCATCGACGAGCTCGCGCTCGCGGCGGGGAAGGATCCGGTGCAGTTCCGGCTCGACCTGCTCGCACAGGCCGCCACGATCACGCCGGCCGCCGGCGCGCCACCGGTGGCGGTGAACGCCGAACGGATGCGCGGCGTGCTCCAGCTCGTCGCCGAGAAGTCCGGCTGGGGCACTCGGCGCCTGCCCAAGGGATCGGGCATGGGCGTGGGCATGCACTACAGCCATCGCGGGTACTTCGCCGAGGTGGTCGAGGTGACGGTGAGCAAGTCCGGCGAGGCGAAGGTCGTGAAGGTCTGGGTCGCCGGCGACGTCGGCAGCCAGATCATCAATCCGAGCGGCGCGATGCAACAGGTGCAGGGCGCCGCGCTCGACGGCCTGGCCGAGGCGTTCAAGCA
Source organism: Gemmatimonadota bacterium (assembly GCA_021413975.1). Classification (GTDB taxonomy): domain Bacteria; phylum Gemmatimonadota; class Gemmatimonadetes; order Gemmatimonadales; family Gemmatimonadaceae; genus Pseudogemmatithrix. The sequence goes on along the minus strand of JAIOPJ010000054.1, from coordinate 200,341 downwards.
GGAGATCACGATCGAGGGCGGTCGCGCCGTGCAGAGCAACTTCGACGATTTCGAACTGCTGCGCATCACCGAGGCGCCACCGGTCGAGGTGCACTTCCGCACCACCGACTTCCCGCCCACCGGCATGGGCGAGCCGGCGCTGCCGCCGGTGATCCCCGCGCTCACCAACGCGATCTTCGCCGCGACCGGCAAGCGCGTGCGTTCACTCCCGCTCTCGCGCCACGACCTGAGCTGGAGCTGACGCGGTGAAGCAGTGGCTCGAGACGCGACAGGTGCTCGACGCGATCGGCGCGCTCTCCCGTGAGGGGAAGCGCGCCGCGCTCGCGACGGTGATCCGGGTGCGCGGCTCGGCGTACCGGCACGAGGGCGCGAAGCTCGTGGTGGGTGAGGACGAGGCGATCACGGGGAACGTGAGCGGTGGATGCCTCGAGGAGGACGTGCGCGAGGTGGCGCGGCGCGTGATCGCGTCGGGGGTCGCCGAGCGGCGGTCGTACTGCGGCGGAGCGAACGAGGTCGCCGCCTGGGACCTCGGCGTGGGCTGCGAGGGTGAGGTCGAGATCCTCATCGAGCCGGTGGCGGGCGATCATGCGGAGGAACGCGGACTGGTCGCGGCCGAGGAGGCGTTCGTGATCGTCACGGATGTCGGTGCGGCACTCGCGGAGGCCGGCGACGGCACGCGCGCCGCTGTTCGCCGCGTGATCCACGGCGCCGCGGCCGCGGACTGGGTCGGCGTTGGTGCGTCGAGGCTCGAGACGCGCGGCGGTCGCGAGTTGTTCATCGACGTGCTCGTGCCCCCGCCGCGCCTGTTGATCGTCAGCGCCGGCGACGACGCGCGACATCTCGCACGCCTCGCCGATGCGGTGGGGTTCCGTGTGGTCGTGGCCGACCGTCGTCCCGGGCTGCTCGCGCCCGAGCGCTTCCCGCCGGGCACACGGATCGTCGAGACCGACGCCGCGCGTCTGGGCGAGCGGGTGGTGCTCGACCCCGAGAGCTTCGCGGTCGTGATGACGCATCACTTCGCCGACGACACCGACTACCTGAGAGCGCTGCTGCAGAGTCCGGTGCGCTATCTCGGCGTGCTCGGTCCCCGGCAGCGCACGGACCGCATCCTCGGACTCCTCCGCTCGGAAGGTCCGGTGGACGAGTCACGGATCTTCGGACCGGTCGGGCTCGACATCGGGACCGACGGCGCGGAGCAGGTCGCGCTCGCGGTGGTGGCCGAGGTGCTCGCGGTGCGCAGCGGGCGCCGGCCCCGGTCGTTGCGGGAGCGGAGCGCTCCGATCCACACCAGCGGCGGATGAGCCCCCGGGTCGCGGCGGTGATCCTCGCCGCCGGCGCCTCCACGCGCATGGGGCGCAACAAGTTGCTGCTGCCCGTGGATGGCGAGGCGATGGTGCATCGTGCCGCGCGGCGCGCGCTCGCCGCAGGGCTCTCGCCGGTGGTCGTCGTGCTCGGGCACGAGGGCGATCGCGTCCGCGCCGCGCTCGGCGACCTGGGCGTCGCGTTCTCCACGAGCCCGGACCCCACCGGCCCCACCAGCGCGTCCCTGCACGCCGGGCTCCGAGCGCTCGGCCCCGAGGTCACAGCGACGGTGGTGATGCTGAGCGACATGGTGCATGTCACCGAAGCGATGCTGCGCGCGATCGTCGAATCGTCCGCGCATGGTGCGGCACCACTCGAGGTCTCGCGTTACGGCGACGTGCTCGCACCGCCGTTGCTCTTCACGCGCGCGCTCTGGCCCGAGTTGCTCTCGTGGCACGGCGAGGGGTGCGGCAAGGCGGTGGTGCGCGCGCACCGGGCCGAGGCGGGGCTGCATGACTGGCCCGAGCAGGCGCTGCGGGACATCGACACGCCTGACGACTACGCGGGGCTCACACCCTAAGGCACGACGACGACGCGCACGGAGTCGGTCGCGCGGTCCATCCGCACCACGAGCCAGGTGCTCCCCGGCGCGTTCGCGCGCAACGTCCAGTTCCCGGCGGCGTTCGGAAGGGTCGGAACCGCCGAGGCGACGGCGGGATCGCTCACGATGGTGACCGCACGCTTCATCGCTTCGTTGCGCCGACGGATGTCATTCCCGTTCGCGTCGCTCATGGTGGATCGCACCACGAAGGTCGCGCCGGCCGTGACCGGCGACGTCTCGCACGGCACGCCCGCGCCGCAGAAGAGGTCCAGCGAGGCGACGAGTTGTCCGACCCACACGTGCTTGACGACGACGGACTGGTCGAACTTCGCCGAGACGGGCACGAGAGCGAACCCGGCGTTCGACCGCGTGACGAGGAACTCGCCATCCCCCGACGGGAACACCTGGACCGCCGTGTCGCTCGAGCCGATCGACATCCACTCGAACTGCGCACCGGGCGGAAGCGGCGGATCGGTGACGAGGGTCACGCGGATGCGGTCACCGATCGAGAAGGTCGAGTCGGGGCCGCTGAGGGTCTTGGTGGCGCTCCCCTTCTCGTCCCAGAGGTTGGTGCGCGCGAACGGCTCCTCGATGTGACAGGCGACGGTCACACCGAGGACGAGGGCCAGGAGCAGCGGTCGGCCGCCCGGACGAACGCGCTGCGAGGACGCGCCCGTCATCGGAACGACACCGAGAGACCGACCCGATCGGCCGCGAGCGCCGGCGCGATGACGAGCGCTCCGTGCGCGCCCGCCGCGGCGCGACGGCCGCCGGAGCCGTTGGTGTCCCTGCGACCCACCTCGCGGACCTCCTCGAGCCGACGCGCGTGCTGATGCTCCGTCCAGAGCGCCTCGACCCCGGCACCGATCCAGGTCGCCGCGGCGGCGATCGTCAGCACGTTGCCCGCGGTGCGGGCGTTCTGCGCGCGCGCGTAGAGCGTGAACGTGCGCGGAGAGGTCCCGCCACGGTACGCGAGATAGCTCTCGTACGAGCGGCGACCGTACGCGCGCAACTGCTCCGCGGTGAGATACGCCGCCGCAGTCGAGATGAAGACCGTGAGCGCGAGCCTGCGGCGCAGGGGGCCCGTCGCCTGTCCGTAGCCCGGGATGACCGAGCGCAGCGCGATGACGCGCAGCGGGATCGCGGTACAGCGGGCGGGTTTGCGCAGCGCGACCACGAGTTCGCGCATGGACTCCGGTGCCTCTGGAGCGAGCGTGAGGCAGGGATAGACCTCCATGATGTCGGTCATGAGCGAGAGGGCCTCGGCGTCGCGGCCACGCAGGGTGAACGCGGTGGCCGAGAGGAGCATCGCGTTACGGATCTCCGCCTGCGGCGGCCGCGGCATGAACATGAGACGCGTCATCGCCGCGGACGCGGCCGTGCCCATGTTGCCGCGCTCGTACGATTCGTGCGCGGCGAGGAGCGCCGAGTCGCGCGGCGCCGCGAAGTGGATCGGCGGCGGCGTCGGCGCGGCGCCGGCGGCGTCGAGTCCCCGTGCCTGCCATGGCAGCAGCTGTTGCCAGACCGCGCGGACGAGCCGCTCCGGCAACCGCATGACGTCGGGCTCCGGATCGACGGGATTGTACACATGCAGTTCGAGCTGCGGTACGCGGCCCTCGGCGTCGGGCGAGAAGGCCTGCGGATCGACGTAGATGCGGGTGTGCTCGGTGCCGTCGTCGAGCAGGCGCGTGTGCGTCACCTTGGTGACCTTCGCACGGCCGGAGAGGAGGACCGGCTCGACGAGTCCGTCGCGGCGGAACTCGACACTGCCGACCATCTCCTGCGGCGTCTCGGAGCCGAACGCCCCGTAGAGCGCGCCGCGCGACATCGCGGCGAAGCGCGCGAGGTTCCCCGCATGGCAGTCGTAGCGCCGCTGCTCCTTGGGATAGACGGCGAGAGCGACCGCCGGCCGCGCATACGCGGCGGAGTCGAACGCGACCCAAGGGTCGACCTGCGCGGTGTAGAGGACCTGTTCCTCGTTGAGCGCGAGCGCCCGCATGCAGCCGCGAGTGGCCTTGACCATGAGCGAGTCCTGTGCGAGCGCATCGATAGCCATCGGCGTCATGACGAGGATCTGGTACCGGTCGCCGTCGACCAGGAACGAGGCGCCGGTCCGTCCGCGCGCGGCGATCGCCGCGCGCCACGCGGCGAAGCCCTCTCCGGTGGGACCGGGTGCGAGCGTGGAGTCGGGCGTGAGCGGCGCGCGCCCGGGCGACTGTGCCGCGACCGGCGCTCCGGCGACGAGGAGCGCGAGTGCGAAGGCATACGGGGTCGGGGCGACGGAACGCATCACGATTGATACGCACCCCGCGCCCGCACGTTCAACCCGGAGCCTTCACGGCCGACCCGGGAACTCCCCGAACCGCTGGGTCGCGTCGGGCACAGCGGGATCGAGACGCGCCTCGACCGAGTACGGGCCGGCGCTGCCCCACCCCACGCCGGCGACGGTGCGGACCAGCAGTCCACGCACCGGCGCATCCGCTTCGGCGCCGACCGGCATCGCCGTCCCGCGTTGCGCCGCGAAGGCGCGGAAGCAGACCAACGCCGCGTCCGGGATGGGCTGCGCACGCGCGCAGGCGTCGAGCGTCCCGAGCGCGGAGTAGGCGGACGCATCGTTCGTATCAGCGCCGATGGCGAGCTTCGGCCGCTGCTCGACCGGGCCAGGGCGGCCCTGCTGCGAGCGCTCAGTCCAGTACGCGCGAACGCTCCTCGGGCGTGAAGAGCACGCAGGCGTCCCCGCCGAACGAGAGCCGACGCCGGAACCGTGCGATCACGTCGTATCCGAAGTCCCGCGCCGCACGAGGGATCAGCCGGCCAAGGCTTCCCAACACTCCGAAGCCGCCGCCCAGGTACGCGGCGATCGCGAGCACGGACGCCGACCGCACGAGCGGCCGTTCCTGCCCGTCGCGCGTCTCGACCCAGATCAGCGAGTCGACCTGCAGCAGCGCCGGATGGCGCTCGCGCACGGCGCGCCCGGCCGCCCCGTCACGCGCGGCGAAGCGGACCGAGCGCTGCCGGTCGTGCCGGAGGATGAACTGCACGCTGCGCGAGCAGAAGGCGCAATCGCCGTCGTAGACGAGGATCGGGCCGGCAGTGGGGAGCCCCCGGGTGGTTGGAGTGGCGGTCACGGCGATCTCCGTGGCCTCAGGGCACCCGGGAGGTCGCGACAGGAACCGAGGTGCCCATCGCGAACGCGCCCGTTCGCAGGAACACGATCACCTGCTCCTTGACGTCCCGGCGGCTCATGATGAACGAATGCCCGCCCCCCACCACGAGATGCGCCGACTCCTCGGCGAGGTGCGTCTCGGGGATCTTCACCGTGCGATCGTCGCGCCCGGCGATCACGCCGATCGTCACGTCCTTCACTCGCGGCAGTCGCCGCACGGTCGAGGCGCTGTCGGAGCCGAGTTCGGAGACGGGCCGGAGGAGCCACCCCACGATCGGCGCGAAGGTGTTGGCCGCATGCGCCCCCTGGTTGGGCGGCGCGAGCATCACCACGCGGCCCACGCGCGGCGGGAGCGTGTCGCGCGTGAGCACATAGCGGATCACGATGTTGCCGAGGCTGTGACCGACGAAGTGCACACGGGTGTGCTGCGGTCCGATCGTGGCCGCGAGTTCGCGACGCAGACGCTCGCCGATCTCGGCGATGGTGCAGCAGTAGCTCGAGTAGCGGAAACTCATCACCTCGTAGCCTTCGGCCTCGAGCGCACGCCGGAGGGGCGCCATGGAGACCGGCGTGCGTCCCATGCCGTGCGCGAGCACCACCAGCTCGTGCGGCGCGAGCGGATCGTGCGGCCACGCGGAGGGAGGCGCGGTGCGCCCCTGCGCGCGCAGTGCGGGCGCGATCCACGCGAGCATCAGCACGACCCGCCAGAGCACGGCACGGAAGGGCCCAGGACTCAATGCGGCCACGCGCGCAGCTCGCTCCAGACATCGCGCGCCAGCTCCACGCCCTCCGGGAAGTGCGCCGCGAGATCGGCCCGCAATCGCGCGGCATGGGTCCCGAGGTAGCGCTCCAGCGAAGGCCGATCGGCCAGCTCGTAGCGCGTCCGGAACCGACCGTCGTCGCCACGGAAGAAGTGCGCACCCGCGAAGAGCCCCGTGAGCAGCACGTCGGGGATGTGACGCTCGCGCATGAAGACCTCGTAGCGCGACCGCAGATCGTCGCGCACCGTGGCCGTGACCTCGTATGTGATCATCGCTGACTCCGTCGGAGACCTGTCCACGAGGGCGCGGCACGCGCCATCTTACCCGGTGCTACCCCGAAAACTCACCAGCGTCCCCCGCGGACGCCAGCCGCACACATCGTGACATCCTCCACGCCCCTTCCGACGACCGTCCGCACCCGTGACGCGCTCGACCTCGTCCTGCGCCACTGGCCCGCGGTCGGCCAGGTGCGCGGGACCCTGCTGATCGTCCACGGTCTCGGCGAGCACATCGGGCGCTATGACCATGTCGCGGCGCACCTCGTCGCGCGCGGCTGGGACGTGCACGGCTATGACCAGCGCGGGCACGGCGCCTCGCCGGGCAAGCGCGGGGCCCTGAGGGAGGCCGACGACCTCCTGGATGACCTGTCGCGCGTGATCGCCGCCGTGCGTGCCGCCTCGCCCGCGCGCCCCTTCGTCCTCCTCGGCCACAGCATGGGCGGGCTCGTCGCGGCGCAGTTCGTCGCCGAGTCGCGCGGCGCGGTGGATGCACTGGTGCTCTCGTCACCCGCCCTCGACGCGGGGCTCGGCTTCGCCCAGCGACTGCAACTGGCGGTGGGGTTCGCGCTCGTCCCAGACCTCGCGATGAGCAACCATCTGGACGCGACCAGGATCTCGCACGACCCCGCGGTGGTGCGGGCCTATATCGACGATCCGCTCGTGCATGACCGGGTCACGGCCCGGCTCGCCCACGCGCTGGTCAAGGGCGGCAAGGCGGTGCTCGCGCGCGCCGGTCGGTGGCCGGTGCCGACACTGCTGCTGTGGGCGGGAGACGACAAGCTCGTGTCTCCGCGCGGGAGCGCCGCCTTCGCGGCGGCGGCGCCGGCCGTGGCACTCAGCGCGAAGTGCTTCGACGGCCTCTATCACGAGATCCTCAACGAGCGTGACGCGACCCCGGTGTTCGCCGCGCTCGACGCCTGGCTCGACCCGCGACGCACCGCCTGACGGCGATCGCGAGGCGGGGGGATCGCCTCAGGCCTCGTCGCGTGGAGCGAGACGCGCCGCCGACCATCCGGCGGCCGGCACGCCGATCAGGGCGCCCACCACCATCCACGCCGGATGCGGGAGCGCGCGCAGGTTGGCGAGTGTCGCGGCGAGCAGCACGCCCGCGATGATCCAGGCGTACTGGCGGCGGCTCCGCGCGGCGACCCTGGACGCCACGAGTCCCCCGGCGAACGGGCCGAGGATCCAGCCGGCGAGGACGATCAGCATCGCCGACAAGGGAGCCGCCGCGGCGTGGGCGCGCACCTGCGCCATGTCGCCCATGTCGAATCCGGCCGGCAGCGGGTGGAAGGTCCCGGCGACGAGATCGCCGATCGAGACGACGGTGACCGCCACGACCATGCCGGCCATCACGGCGACGAACGAACGGGCGAACGGCGGGAGCGTGGGCATCGGGCGTACCTCGGGTCGACTGGAAAGGACGGTGGACGTCGCGCTGGACCGCTTCGAACGTGGAGCTATCCGCCGGAGATCGCCCGCCAGGCGGTACGCAGCGCCTGAGCGAGCGACGGATGCTCGACCCACTGCCGGAGGCGCGCCTGCTCGGCGGTGAGCCATGCGACCTTCTCCTCGAACGCGGCGGGATGTACGACGTCGCGTGGCGGAGGCGGGAGCGGAGCGGCCGCGAACGCGGCGAAGCGCGGTGACGACCTCGCCACGTAGACGAACGCGTTCTGCCGGTACCACCAGGCCACGCGCTCGTCGTCCCAGACCGCGCCGCGCACGAGGTCGAAGCACTCGTATCCGCGCGCACCGAATCTGGCGGCCCAACGGGACGCGCGCTCCTCGTTCACATGCTCGGTCCCACCCTGGAGCGGCACCGCGGCACTGAAGAGCACCACATCGGCGGCGCCGCAGAGCGCATCCACGAACCCGTCGGCGCTCGCTGCCGGGAGGTGCTCGGCGACCTCGACCGAGATGCAGAGATCGTGGCGCTGCTCGATGGTGATCGCGCCGGCGAGGTCGGTCGGCCGGAAATCGATCCGCGCGCTGCGCAGCTGGGCGCGGTCGACCCAGGGGCCGTCGAGTCCGGTGAGCACCGTGCTCCCCAACTGTTCGGCGGCGGCGAGCCACGAGCCCTGACCGCAACCGATGTCGATCACGCGCTCCGGCCGGAAGATGCGGTAGACCAGCGGCAGCACCGCGGCCGCCGAGCGCGGGGAACTCTCCGCGTGGTCGGCATAGAAGTCGCCGTCGTAGGCGCGGGTGTCGGGCAGGGTCATCGCGGCACCCTCGCCAGCACGCCGCCCTGCAGGCTCCCGATGTAGAGATACCGCTCGGTCTCCAGCACATCGGTCATCTTGGGGTAACTCCCGGTGGGATCCTGTCGGTCGTCGAGGACCTTGCCGCTGGCATCGATGACGATGATGTGACCGTACTCCTCCGCCTTCGGACGCAGCGCGCGCGGGATGCGCAGCAGCACCTTCCGCAGGTTCGGCGATCCGGAGAGCCGGTCGAGCAGCGCGTTGCGCGGCGCGAAGAGCGCGACCCAGTACCGGTCGTCGCCGGCGCGCGAGATGTTGTCGGGGAAGCCCGGCAGCGCCTCGATGACGGGGGTGGAGCGCCCGCGGTCCGCGCCGGCGACGCCCACGCGCAGGATCCGGTAGTGGCCCGTCTCGCAGAGCAGCACCGCCTGTTGGTCCGGTGTCATCGCGACGCCGTTGGCGAAGTCGATCCCCGCCAGCAGGACGGTCGCCTTCCCGGTCGCCGGGTCCCACTCGATGAGGCGGCCGTGACCGCCATGCTCGATCACGTCGAGGAGGCTCGCGTCCTCGTCGCTCTGCGCACGCACGCCGAACTTGGTCGAGGCATCGGAGAAGTAGACCTTCCCGTTCGCGGCGACGTCGAGGTCGTCGGCGAACTCGATCCGCGTGCCGTCGGCGGAGTCGGCGAGCAGACGCACCGCGCCGCTGGTGTCGACGGCGAGGAGACCGCGCTCGCCATCGGTGACGAAGAGCGTGCCCGCCGTGTCGAACACGAGGCCCAGCGGACGGCCACCGGTGTTCGCCCAGGCTTGGGCCGGGTCGCCGACGCCGGCGTCGGGAGCGAAGCGCAGGATCGTGCCGTCGCGCGTGGAGACGTAGATGCGGCCGGCCCGGTCGCGCGCCACGCTCTCGGGGCCCTGGTGGCCGCCGAGGCTCAGCGCCGTGAGACCCGAGAGCGCGGAGTCCGCGGCGAACGCACCGACGAGTCCGGGGTTCGCCGGTGCCGTCCACGCGACCGGCGACACCGGCACCGGCCAGGCGGCGAGGTAGACGAGGCCGAGCAGGAGCAGGGCGAGGAGGACCACCGCAGGACGACGCATGGCAATAATGTCGGCGAATGGCTCGCGATTGGCGAGGCGCTCCCCTGTCGTCGCTCGCGTGCATCGCCCATCTTCCTCCCCGCAGACGACCCTCTACCGGAGCAGGGCTGTGGACGAAGGGAAGCCGCGCGGCGTGAAGTCCGCGAACCCCGGCGAGGCCGACCGCCTCGCCTCGCAGATCGTGAAGCTCGGTCCCGCCGAGGCCGCGGACGCGCTCGAGCAGTACCCCGACGCGCTCATGGCCGAGGTGCTGCAACAGATCAATCCGTCGGTCGCGAGCGACATCATCCCGGAGCTCGAACCCGAGCGCCGCACGTCGATGTTCGCGATCGCACCGCACGAGGTCACGGCGCAGTGGTCGCGCAACCTCACGTTCGCGGAGGACAGCATCGGGCGGCTGATGGAGCCGACGCCGGCGATCTTCCGTCCGCGCGAGACCGTGCGACAGGCCACGCAGCGGGTGCGCGAGCTCGCCAAGCGGGTGATGCTCACCTACCTCTTCGTCCTCGACGACGCGGGCCGCATCGTCGGCGTCGTGACCATGCGCGACCTCGTCGTCTCCGAGGACGACGACGCGACGCTCGAGAGCCTCATGCTGCGCGACGTCTTCGCGCTCAAGGCCTCGATGCCGCTCGACGAGGCGATGCGCCTCGTCGTGCACCGCCACTATCCGGTCTACCCGGTCACCGACGACGCCGGCCTGCTCGTCGGTCAGGTGCGCGGCAGTGCGATGTTCGAGGAGCAGGCCGTCGAGTTCAGCGCCCAGCCCGGCCGCATGGTCGGTGTCGCGGAGGAGGAGCGCCTGCTCACGCCCTGGTCGCGCAGCCTGAGGTTCCGTCACCCCTGGCTGCAGCTCAACCTGCTCACGGCGTTCCTCGCGGCCGGCGTGGTCGGCATCTTCCAGCAGACGCTCGACCAGATGGTCATCCTGGCGCTCTTCCTGCCGGTGCTCGCGGGCCAGTCCGGGAACACCGGCTGTCAGGCGCTCGCCGTCACGCTGCGTGGGCTCACGCTGGGCGAGCTCAAGGCCGGCACCGAGCGCGCGCTCGTCGCCAAGGAGGCATTGCTCGGATTGGTGAACGGCGCGCTCGTGGGACTCACCGCGGGAGCCGGCATGTTCGTCGTCGCGCGCTCGCAGGGGAATGCCAACGCCCTGGGTCTCGCCGGCATCGTCGCCCTCGCGATGACGGCGAGCTGCGTGGTCAGCGGGATCGCCGGTGCATTGATCCCGCTCACGCTCCGCCGCGTGGGCGCCGACCCGGCGACGGCGTCGAGCATCTTCCTCACCACGGCGACCGACGTGGCGAGCATGGGGCTCTTCCTCGGGCTGGCGACGGCGCTGCTGACCTGAGGCACGGCCGGGGCGGAGAGACCGCCGCGATCGCCGCTGATCAGGGAGTGACCGGCCGCACGCGCAGCACGCGTCCGTTCGGGTTGTCGGTCACCACGTACACGAACCCGTCCGGCCCCTGCTGCACATCGCGGATCCGCTCCCGCAGGTCGCCCAGGTACCGCTCCTCCTTCACCACCCGCCCGTCCCTGAGTTCGAGGCGCACGAGCGCACCCGGCGTCATCGAGCCGATGAGGATGCTCCCCTTCCACCCGGGGATCGCGTCCCCGGTGTAGAAGGTCATGCCCGACGGCGCGATGACCGGGTCCCAGTAGTAGACGGGCTGCTCCATGCCTTCCTTCGCCGTGCCGATGCCGATCGACGCGCCGGAGTAGTCGCGGCCGTAGGTGATCACCGGCCAACCGTAGTTCCTCCCTCGCTCGGGGTGATTCAGTTCGTCACCGCCGCGCGCGCCATGCTCGACCGTCCAGAGCTGGCCCGTCACGGGATCGAGCGCCGCCGCCTGACCGTTGCGATGCCCGTACGACCAGATCCCGGGCTGGGCGTCGTCGCGCCCGACGAACGGATTGTCCGCGGGGATGGAGCCGTCAGGATTGATGCGCATGAACTTCCCCAGCCCCTGCCGGAGGTCCTGCGCACGGTCGCGGTAGTTCTGCCGCTCGCCCTGCGTGATGAAGAGCGTGCCGTCCTTGGCGAACACGAGGCGCGAGCCGAAGTGCCCGTTCCCCTTCACCTTCGGTCGCTGACGATAGATCACCGTCACGTTCTCGAGGCCACTCGCGCCGAGCGTGCCGCGGGCGACCGCGGTGCCGACGAGGTCACCGTCCGGCTCGGCGAAGGAGAGGTACACCAGGCGATCGGTCGCGAACGCCGGATCGATCGCGACGTCGAGCAGGCCGCCCTGCCCCACCGCGCTCACGGTGGGCACGCCCGTGAGCGGCGCCGAGAGCGTGCCGTCGGTTCCCACGATGCGCAGCCGACCGGGCCGCTCGGTCACGAGCAGCCGGCCGTCGGGCATGAACGCGAGCGCCCATGGATGTACGAGGCCGGTCGCATAGGTCTCGGCGCGCACCACGCCCTCGGTCGACTCCGGCTGGGGCGAGGCGATCTCCGGCCGGTCGGCACGCGCCGCAGGGCGGGCGCAGGCGGTGCCGACGATCGCCACGAGCAGGATCAGTGAGGATGGACGCATAGCGGTCCCGGAAGGAGGCTGTCTCACGATACCGCGTCGCGCGAGTGCCGTCGATGCCCCGCCCCGCTTCCGACGCGGCCCCGCCGGCGATAACTCTCCCCGATGACCAACCCGCGTCCCGCCCGCCGCGCCACTGCGCCGTTCGTCGTTTCGCTGCTCGCCGCCGTCACGCTCGCCTGCACCGGCGACGCACCACCTGATCGCATCCTCGTCAACGCGCGCATCTGGACGGGCGACTCCAGCCGTTCCGGCGCCACTGCGCTCGCGATCCGCGGCGACCGCATCATCGCCATCGGTGACGACGCCACCGTCCGCGCACTGGCCGGCGCCGCCACGTCCGTCGAGGACCTCGGAGGGCGCCGCCTGCTCCCGGGCTTCCACGACGCGCATTGGCATCTCCCCACGCGACGCACCGCCGACCTCGTGGGCGCCACCGACGAGCGCGAGGTCGTGCGCCGTCTGCAGGAGTTCGCGACGACGCTTCCGCCCGACGCCTGGATCACCGGACGCGGCTGGACGCCCGACATGTTCCCGCGGAACGTCGCGCACCGCCGCTATCTCGACGGCGCGTTCGGGGACCGGCCGGTGGTCCTCACCGATCGCGATGGCCACCAGACACTCGCCAACTCGCGTGCCCTCTCGCTCGCGGCGGTGAGTGCCGAGACGCGGGAGCCCGCCGGCGGCGCCATCATCCGCGATGCCGACGGCACCCCGACCGGACTCCTCCAGGAGACCGCGAGCGCGCTCGTGCGCCGCCAACTCCCCGATCCTTCCGAGGGCGAGATCTACGCCGCGCTCCGGTACGAGATGCATCGCGCCGCAGCGTTCGGACTCACCGCACTCCAGCTCGCGAACGCGCTCTCGCCGTCGGAGACCAGGGCGTTCAAGCGCGCGATCGCCGAGGACTCAATGCTCGTGCGCTTCCGCATCGCCGTGCCGTTCGGCAAGGACGCGAGCGATTCGGCGCTCCGCGCGTACGTCGCGCTGCGCGACGGCGAGCAAGGCCCCCTGCTCCGCTACGGGATCGCGAAGGGGATGATCGACGGCACCGTCGACGCCGGCACCGCGGCGATGCTCGCCCCCTACGCGATCGGAGGCGGCACCGGCCTGCCGCGCTTCACCGATGCGGAACTCGCCGAGGCCGTGACGCGCTACGACAGCGCGGGGATCCAGGTGGAGCTGCACGCGATCGGCGACCGGGCGATCCGCATGTCGCTCGACGCGTTCGGCGCGGCGGCATCGCGCAATGGCGCGCGCGACCGCCGACATCGCGTCGAGCATCTCGAGGTCCCCGATCCGGCGGACATCCCGCGGTTCGCGAGACTCGGCGTGATCGCGTCGTCGCAGGCGATCTTCGCCGGGCCCGACGAGACGACGCTGACCAACTACGCGCCGATCCTCGGCCCCGTGCGTGCGTCGCACGCGATGCCCTTCCGCGAGATCGACGACGCGGGCGCGGTGCAGGCCTTCGGGAGCGACTATCCCGTCTTCTCGATGGACCCGATGCTCGGCATCTCGATCGCGGTGACGCGGCAGATGCCCGATGGCACACCGCCCGGCGGGTGGTTCCCCGAGCATCGGATCGGACTCGACGCGGCGCTCCGGCACTACACGCGCGACGCCGCCTACGCCGCCTTCCGCGAGCAGGAGCTCGGCGTGCTCGCACCGGGGATGCTCGCCGACTTCGTGGTGCTCTCGGAGGAGATCATCGGCGTGGACCCGGCGGCGTTGCTCCGCGCGAAGCCGGTCCTCACGGTCATGGGCGGGCGGGAGACCTTCCGCGCGCCCGCTGGATCGGGCACGGCGTCCGTCACGGCGTCCGGCACGGCGTCCGGCACCTCTCCGGCGCCGAAGCGCTGAGCGAGCTCACTTCCCGTCGCGTCGACCGCCGAAGCGCGGCCGGTGCATCCCGACCGAGAAGAGATGCGAGGCGACGCCGGGGTTCTCTCCCGCCGTCCCGGCGTTCGAGATGTGATGGAAACGGTAGCTCAGCGTGATCCCGGGTTCGCCGGGTGGCCCGAGCCTCAGGCCGAACTCCGCACTCGCGGTGAAGTTGAAGCGTGAGGCCTTGGTCGTCGGCACCGCCCGGTCGAACCAGAGCGCCCCGCCGGTCACGCCCACGAACGGCGCGACGTGCGACGCGCGGTTGAACCGGCGCGTGAGTCCGATCGGCGTGAAGCCGAAGCCGACGGGTGACCCCGGGGGGAAGAAGGACGAACCGCTGCGCGCCGCGGGCCGCAGCACGCAGAGCACGGCCGTCAGGCAGGGCTGGCCGGTCCCGCGCAGGCTGACCAGGGACGGCGAGAGCCGCGCGAACGGGATCAGGTCGACGGTCCACTCCAACGCCGGCAGCTCCCCCGCGGCGGGCGGCGCGCCGAGCGCGCGCGAAAGCCGGACGGCCACTTGGCCGAAGCGCATGTCGGGGGCCTCACCGAGCAGGCCCCACTGTGGCGACGCCTGCGCGAGACCGCCCCAGATCTCCACGGCTCCGTGCTGACGCAGGGCCGCGGTGGGCACCGGCGGCGGCGACTCCGACGATGGTCCGGCGGGATCCGCCGGAGGCAGCGGCGACGGCGACTGCGCGCGCGCCGCGGGCGCACGGGCGACGGCGAACGCGGCGAGCGCGACGAGGAGCCGGAACGGCCGGGACGAGCGCACGCGCGTCAGCCGTCCGCTCGCGCGCCGCGCGGCGTGCGATCCCCGATGATGTCCACGTCCTTGGTCTCCCGCAGGAAGAGCGCGCCCACCACGAACGTCATGCTGGCGATGATGACGGGATACCAGAGCCCGGCGTAGATGTTCCCCTTCGCCGCGACGATCGCGAACGCGGTCGTCGGCAGGAATCCGCCGAACCATCCGTTGCCGATGTGGTAGGGCAGCGACATCGACGTGTAGCGGATGCGCGTGGGGAACATCTCGACGAGCATCGCGGCGATCGGACCGTAGACGAGCGTCACGTAGATCACGAGGATCCAGAGGACGAACACGACCATCGGCCTGTCGATGCCCGCGGGATCGGCGCTCACCGGGTACGCGGCGTCGCTGAGCGCCGTGCCGAGGGCCGCGGCGAACGACGCGCGGCGCTCCGTGGCGTCCGGCGCGGTGGCGACGAACGACGGGATCCGCACCGCGCCCACGCGGATCTCGGCGACGCTCCCGGCGGCGGACACCTCGTTGGAGTACGGCACGCCGCGCGCGACGAGCGCGGCCTTGGCCACGTCGCAGCCGGAGGTGAACCTGCTGGTGCCGACGGGATTGAACTGCACGGAGCAATCCGCCGGATCGGCCGCGACGACCACCGGCGCGCGCTCCTGCGCCGACTCCAGCGCGGGGTTGGCGTAATGCGTGAGCGCCCTGAAGAGCGGGAAGTAGGTGAGCGCCGCGAGCGCGCATCCCAGCAGGATGATCGGTTTGCGGCCGATCCGGTCCGACAGCGATCCGAAGACCACGAAGAAGGGCGTGCCGAGCAGCAGCGACACCGCGACGAGGATGTTCGCCGTCTGCGGATCGACCTTGAGCGTCTGGGTCAGGAAGAAGAGCGTGTAGAACTGCCCCGTGTACCAGACGACCGCCTGGCCTGCGGTGAGACCGAAGAGTGCGAGCAGCACGATCTTCAGATTGGGCCACTTGGCGAACGACTCCGTGAGCGGCGCCTTGGAGTGCGTGCCCTCGGCCTTCATCGCCTTGAAGACGGGCGACTCGTCGAGCTTGAGACGGATCCAGACCGAGACCCCGAGCAACAGGAGCGACACGAGGAACGGGATGCGCCACCCCCAGGCCTCGAAGGACTCGGTCCCGAGCACGATGCGGCAGGTCATGATGACGAGCAGCGAGAGGAAGAGCCCGAGCGTCGCCGTCGTCTGGATCCACGAGGTGTACGCACCGCGTGAACCGTGCGGCGCATGCTCGGCCACGTAGGTCGCCGCGCCGCCGTACTCGCCGCCGAGCGCGAGCCCCTGCAGGAGGCGCAGGAGGATCAGGACCACCGGCGCGGCGATGCCGATCGAGGCGTAGGACGGGAGCACGCCGACGACGAAGGTCGACACGCCCATGATCACGATCGTGACGAGGAAGGTGTGCTTGCGGCCGACGAGGTCACCGAGCCGCCCGAACACGAGTGCGCCGAACGGCCGCACCGCGAAGCCGGCCGCGAAGGCGAGCAGCGCGAAGATGAAGGCCGCGGTGGGATTCACGCCGGAGAAGAACTGCCGGCTGATGATCGCGGCGAGGGAGCCGTACAGATAGAAGTCGTACCACTCGAAGACGGTGCCGAGTGACGACGCGAGGATCACGCGACGGGCGTCGCGCGTGGTGTCCGGGAAGAGTGGCATGGGGGCGGAATATGCGGCGTCCGGTCGGTTCGCATCAGGGGCCGAACGGCGCCGGCGTTCACCACCGAGGCACCGAGGGCACCGAGACGTGCGAGTCCGTCGGGTACCGGACCACCGTGGGCGCTGACGATACCGGAGCCGCATGCTCCCTCATGCGCGCCTCGACAGAACTCGCAGCTGTTCTCGGTGTCCTCTGTGCCCCGGTGGTGAGCGCAGTTCCCCCGACCGTGGCTCCCTACGGATTGAACCAGTACGAGAACTTCACCAGCAGCGTGTTGTCGGGATGCGTGAAGAACAGGTTCCGCAGGTCGCGCCCCGCCTCGAAGGTCCCGGGATCACGCGCATCGTTGCGCCCTTGCTGCCAGACCACGAAGAGCACCGACCCGGGCCGGTACTCCCAGCGGAGCACGGCGTTGGAGTTGAACTGCTTCTGGTTGAACCCCGCCGGCGTCGCCCCGCCGCCGTACGGCGCGTAGCGCGCGGCGTACGACGCGTTGCGCGCGTCGACCATCTCGCGCCAATCGCTGAAGGCCCCGGTCGCCACGAACGGCTGCGCGTAGAGCTGCACGCTCAGCGCCGGCGTGAGCGTCACGTTCGCGCGCGTCTCCAGCACGAAGATGTTCTGACCGAGCGCGGCGAAGGTGTAGTGCACCGTGTCGCTGAAGGTCGCGCCGAGGTTGCGCACCCACTGGGTGTCGTCGGAGCGGCGCTCGAAGCTCCCCTTGACCTCGAGCGACGTGCGCGACCCGACGCGCCCGAGCACGCCCGTCGAGACCTGTGCCGCCCACGACCGGCCCTCGTCACCCTTCGCGATCCGGAAGTCCAGCTCCGGGACGATCGCCTTGCGCGCGTCGCCATCGAACGTGACCGAGATGCGATGGTACGGGGACACCCGGAGCAGCGGACCGCCGCGCGCGCAGCTGACGCACATGGTGTTGCCGAGGTTCGAGAGCGTGTACGTGAACGACGCGCTCCAGAAGTTGGCGAGTTCGGCGGCCGCGTGGGCCGTCGCGGCGGCGCCGGTCGGCAGGCCGCCGGTCGTCCAGTGATTCTCGAGCGAGAGCACCGCATTGCCGCGGCGGTACCAGGACGTCGGCACCAGCGACGAGACCGAGAGCTGGTTCCTGATCATCCCGTCGTTCACGAGCGGCACGAACCCGAGGTCGTTCAACTCCGTCCCCGGCTCGGCGTAGCGCCCCGTGGTCTCCCACCGCACGCGGCCCGCGAACCGCTTGATCGACAGCGAGGTGACCCCTCCATCCATGGACGTCCGGGTGGGATCGTACCGTTCCTCGTGGTCGGGGCGCTGGAAGTAGTGCACGCTCGAGAGCTGCGTGCGCGCGATCGCGGCCGCACTGCCGCGCGCGGTCGAGCGCCCCGCGTAGCCGGAGACCTCCCAGCGCTCGGCGAACCGGTGATACCCCTGGAGCAGCAGGGTGTAGGCGTCGCGCCGCAGGTACGGTTCGGTCCCCGCGTCGAGGTCGCGGGTCAGACCGGTGACCATCGTCCCCAGCTGCGAACGTCCCCCGCGGAAGTCCTGCACCAGCCGCCCGACGAGCGTCGTGGTGGCCGGTTCGATCGTCTGGCCCGCGATGCCGCGCTCGCGAGCCGACTGCACCGCCACGATCCCGAACTGCGTTCCGCCGGAGAAGCGCCCGGTCACCTTGGCCGCGGCCTGGATGGTGCTCGACCGCGGGTCACGGTCGCTCGTCGCGAGTTGCGGGGCGCGTCCCAGCCGGCGCGTGTAGAAGATCCCCTCGCAGGGGCCGCCGCAGCGGAAGAGGTTGCCGCCCTCCTGGAAGAACGGACGCCGCTCCTCGAATCGCACCTCGAACGCGCTCAGGTTCAGCACCGCGGGATCGGCCTCGACCTGTCCGAAGTCGGGATTGATCGTCGCGTCCACGGTGACATTGCTGGTGAGTCCCGCCTTGAGGTCGAGCCCGTAGGCCTGCTGCTGCGGATGCGTCCAGCCGCCCACCGTGGGCTGCGTGACGTTCTTGCTGACGGCGTAGGGCATGACCTCGAGCCGGCGGTTGCGCCCGATGCCCGAGATGCCGGTGAGGTCGCCGAGTTGCGACGCGAAGGTGCCGAGCGAGGTGCGATAGACCGGCCAGGCATCGCGCTCGCCGAACCGGGCGACGTCACGCCAGACACCGAATCCGAAGGTCAGTTCCTCACTCGGATCGTAGCGCAGCTGCGAGAACGGGATCGCGAACTCCGCCGTCCACCCGAGCGTGTCCACCTGCACGGCCACGTCCCACACGCCGTCCCAGGCGGAGTCCTCTCCCGCATCGGAGAAGATCGTGGCGTCGCGCTTCACGCCGGCGGGGTTCACCATGAACTGGAGACCGCTCCGCCGGTCGTGGAAGCCGTCGATCACGACCTTGATCCACTCCGACGGCGTGCGGACGTCGCGCCGGCTGAGGAGCGCGACCAGCGAGTCGGGCTGCGGATCGTACATGCGCAGGAACACGTAGAGCGTGCGGTCGTCGTACGCGACCTGGAAGACCGTACGGAAGCGCGCGGGCACGGCCTCGCCCGGCGAGAACTGCCGGAAGTCGTCGGTGACGGGCGCGGTGCGCCAGACCGCTTCGTCGGCGCGGCCGTCGAGCCGCACGGTGCCCGTGCTTCGCACGGCGCGCGCGGCGGTGGCGCCGCGCCCGGTGGTCTGGGCGCGTCCCGTCACCGGACCGCAGAGGCAGAGCAGGGCCGCGAGTGCGGCGATTCGTCGATGGGTCACGGGTGCACTACGCGAACCCGGCTCCGTCTGTTCAGCACGGGAGCCGGCCGGACGCGCCCCGCCCGCGCCTCCTCACCAGCCGCGATGGTTCACCCAGCGGTCGACCACCTGCAGCCCGTCGCACACCACGTACTCGGCGTGTTGCGCCGCGGTGAGACAGGAGTGGTTCACGAGCACGCGCACGAGCGTTCCCACGCCGAGGCGCGTCAGCAGGGCGTCGTCGCCGACCCCGACCACGCCATGCTCCTGCGAGAGACCGGTCACGCGCAGCCCGAGGTCGCGCCCTTCGAGGTCGAGCACCCGGCCGAAGTGCGTCACGCCGTCGGGATCGGTGATCCCGGTGTCCTTGCTGAGCGCGATCGCCCCGGCATCGAGGATCACCTTCCCGCGCGACGTGTCGCGATGCACGACCGCCGCGAGCACAGAGAGCGCGCAGTCCTCCTGCGCGCAGCTGCCGATCGCCACCTGCGTCACGTCGAAGAAGGCGTAGTTGCCGGTGCGCACCTCGGTCACGCCGTCGAGATGGTCGACATGCGCGGCCGTCGGCGTCGAGCCGATGCTCACCGAGGGCACCGGCACGCCGGCCGCCGCGAGCCGCCCCGCCGCTGCGACCATCACGTCGCGCTCGCTGCGCGCGACCGCGAGGATCGCGGCCGCGCCGCGCGCTTGGTACGAGTGCCCCGCGTGCGCGAGGATGCCGGCGAAGCGCAGGTGCGTGCGTTCGCCGATGCGCGCCGCGAGTTCCGCCAGGGCCGGCCCCTCGGGATCCACGCCGCAGCGGTGGTATCCGCAGTCGACCTTCACCCAGGTGTCGATCGTCACGCCGGCCTGGCGTGCCGCCTCGCCGAGCGGACCCGGGACGGCGATGTCGTCGGTGATCACGCCGAGTCGCGTGCCGGCCGCGTTCATCCCCGCCACGGCGTCGAACTTCCCCCGCTCGATCGGCACCGCGTACGTGATGTCGTCGAACCCGTGCGCCGCGAAGGCGCGGGCCTCGGCGAGCGTGGAGACGGTGATGCCGCGCATCCCCGCCGCGGCCTGCAGTCGCCCGACCTCGATGCTCTTGTGGGTCTTGACGTGCGGACGAAGGGCGGCGCCGAGTCCGGCGATCCGAGCGCCCATCCGCGCGACATTGCGCTCGACCCGCGCCCGGTCGACGAGCAGGCTCGGCGTGGGGAGCGCGCTCAGGTCACTCACGGAGCGCGGCGATGCAGTCGATCTCGAGCAGGCAGCCGGCCTTGAGCTCGCGCGTGGGGATCACCGCCCGTGCCGGACGGCTCTCACCCATGATGCCCGCGTAGGTCGCGTTGACGGCGCCCCAGAGCGAGATGTCGCTGACGTAGACATTCATCTTGAGGACGTGGGCCAGGTCGCTCCCGGACATCTCGAGCACCGCCCGCACGTTCGCGAGGGTGCGCGTCGTCTGCTCCTCGATCCCGCCGGGGACGAGCTCACGCGTGACGGGGTCGAGCGGGAGTTGTCCGGCCACGTAGACGAGACCGCCGTGCACCGTGGCCTGCGAGTAGTGACCGGCCGGAGAGGGTGCGGCAGCGGTCAGGACGTAGCGGATCGACATCGGCGTGGTCTCGGCGCCGTGCCCGAGGGGCGCGGCAGGATGGTCAGACGTCGAGGTAGGGCGACGGCCCGCGATCGTCGGGGCCGAAGAGTTCGCGCGAGGACTTCCGTCCCTTGGGCCGGCCGGCGCTGTGCGGCGGCGGGATCGCCGGCCACTCGTCGGGCGGGATGAGGTCCTTCACCATCTCCACGAGCTGATGGCTCAGATGCTGGCCGTACTTGAAGAGGGCGACCACGCGAGCCCGATTCCCGAGGAGGAAGACGAGGATCGGTTTGTCGGCCTTCGCCGCGTTGCACACCTTGCAACAGAGGACGAGGTTGTCGCGCCGGTCGTAGGCGGTCTGGCCGCGGCGCGGCGTCACATGATCGAGCGTGATGGTGCGCTCGGGCACGATGCGCTCGCAGTAGGCGCAGGTGGGTCCGAATCGCTCGAGCAGCCAACGGCGGGTCTCGACGTACGCCGCACGGCCCGTGGGCACCGAGGTCAGCTGCGGCTGGCGGGCGGCACCGCCTCCGCCGCCTCCGCCGCCTCCGCCGCCTCCGCCGCCGCGCCGCCGCTTCTTCTTGGGACTCGCCGACGCTGCCGCGGGCGTGGCCGCGGCCGACGCGGCACCACCGCGCCGCCGTCCGCGTCCTCCACGTGAGGTCGCCATCAGCGAACGCGGTCCGAGGGTGGATTGGTTGTCATCGGGTCGAAAGGTACCTCCGAGCCGCCCCGCACAGCACCCTCCCTTGACCCGATCGAACGGCCCGGGAGGCCCTGCACCGGATCCCGCCGCCGGGCATGATCGCTCGTTACTTGAAACTTCAAGCATTCTGCCGTACCATAGCCGCGATCCCACAGGAGCCATGACGTGCGCGTGCTGGTGGTCGGAGGCGGTCCGGGCGGACTCTATGCGGCGCTGCTGCTCAAGCGGCGTCACCCGCGGGCGCACGTCGAGGTGCAGGAGCGCAACCGCCCCGACGACACCTTCGGCTGGGGGGTCGTCCTCTCCGACCAGACGGTAGCGAACCTCCGGGCCGCCGATCCGGCGAGTGCCGACGAGATCGCCCGCGCCCTGCACCATTGGGATGACATCGCGGTGCACTTCCGCGGCCGCACCGTCCGCTCCGGTGGGCACGGCTTCAGCGGCATCGGCCGCAAGGCCATGCTGCGCATCCTCCAACAGCGGTGCGAGGCGCTCGGCGTGGTGCTCCGGTTCGAGCACGAGACCCCGGTGGACCTCGAAGCGCTCGTCGCGACCGAGCACTGGGACCTCGTGATCGCCTCCGACGGCATCAACAGCCGCATCCGCGAGCGGTACGCGAGCACCTTCAAGCCCGACACCGACCTCCGGCGCTGTCGCTACACCTGGCTCGGCACGCCGCGCACCTTCGACGCCTTCACCTTCGACGTCGTCGAGACCGAGCACGGCTGGTTCCAGGCGCATGCGTACCAGTTCGACGAGGGGATGAGCACCTTCATCGTCGAGGCGCCGCAGGAGGTCTGGGAGCGCGCCGGGATCGACCGGATGGATGCGGCCGAGTCGATCGCGTACTGCGAGCGGCTCTTCGCGGCACGTCTCGCGGGGGCACCGCTGATGAGCAACGCGGCGCACCTGCGCGGCTCGGCGCAGTGGATCCGCTTCCCCCGCATCACCTGTGCGCAGTGGGTGCACTACCTCGTCACGGCGCGGGGGACCGTGCCGCTCGTGCTGCTCGGCGATGCGGCACACACCGCGCACTTCTCGATCGGCTCCGGCAGCAAGCTAGCCCTAGAGGATGCGATCGCGCTCGACGCCTGCATCGCCGCCACGCCGCAGGACCGCCGCGGGGCTCTCGAGCGGTACCAGGCCGAGCGTGCGGTGGAGGTGCTCAAGCTCCAGAACGCCGCGCGCAACTCGACCGAGTGGTTCGAGCATGTCGACCGCTACGCGACGCTGGCACCCGAGCAGTTCGCCTATTCGCTGCTCACGCGGTCGCAGCGGATCTCGCACGAGAACCTGCGGCAGCGCGACCCCGCGTACGTGGCGGCGTTCGAGCGCTGGTTCGCGCAGCGGGCCGCCGACGATGGTGCGGCGGTTAACGCGGCGAGCGGGACCGGCGACTCCCCGGCGTCGGTCCCGCCCCTGCTCACGCCGTACACGGTCCGCGGCTGCACCTTGCCCAATCGGGTGGTGGTCTCGCCGATGGCGCAGTACAGCGCCCACACCGACGGCACGCCGAGCGACTGGCACCTCGTGCACCTGGGCGCACGCGCGACCGGCGGCGCCGGTCTCGTGATGACGGAGATGACCTGCCCCGCCGCCGATGCGCGCATCACCCCCTGGTGCCCGGGTCTCTGGACCGAGGCGCACCGCGAGGCGTGGGCGCGGATCGTGCGCTTCGTGCACGAGTACTCGCCGGCGCGCATCGGACTCCAGCTCGGACACGCCGGCGCCAAGGGCTCCACGAGGAGGATGTGGGACGGCATCGACCAGCCGCTCCCCGACGGCAACTGGCCGCTGATCGCGCCCTCCGAGACGGAATACCTCAAGGGCATCTCGCAACGCGCCCGCGCCATGACCCGCGCCGACATGGATCGCGTGCGCGACGAGTTCGTGCACGCCGCGCGCCTCGGCGCCGCGGCGGGATTCGACTGGCTCGAACTCCATTGCGCGCACGGTTATCTGCTCTCCGCCTTCCTCTCGCCGCTCACCAACCGGCGCAGTGACGAGTACGGCGGCAGCCCCGAGGGCCGGGCCCGATTCCCGCTCGAGGTCTTCCGCGCGATGCGGGCGGCCTTCCCCGCCGAGCGTCCGATGTCGGTGCGCATCTCGGCGCACGACTGGATGCCGGGCGGCAACACCGGCGACGACGCGGTCACGATCGCGCGCCTCTTCCACCAAGCGGGGGCCGACCTGATCGACGTCTCGGCGGGCCAGGTGGTGAAGGAGGAGAAGCCCGTCTACGGTCGGATGTGGCAGACCCCGCTCGCCGACCGCGTGCGGCAGGAGGCCCCCGTGCCGGTGATCGCCGTGGGCGCCATCAGCGACGCCGACCAGGCGAACGGGATCATCGCCTCGGGGCGGGCCGACCTCGTCGCGATCGGACGACCGCATCTCGCGAATCCCGCCTGGCTCCTCGCGGAGTCCGCGCGACTCGGCTTCAACGGCACCGGCGCGCTCTGGCCACCGCAGTACCGGGCCGCGAAGGTGCAGCTCGAACGTCTCATGGAACGGGAGCGCGCGGCGATCGCCGCGGCCGCGCCCGCGCCGCCAAAGGGAGAACTCACGTGAAGCCGTTGAAGGGACATCACGCGCTGGTGACGGGCGCCAATCGCGGCATCGGCGCGGCGATCGCGCGGCACCTCGCGCAGGCCGGGGCGGACGTCTCGCTCCTCGTGCGCACGCCCGCGAGCGCGGCGGCGCTCGCGACCGAGCTGCAGGGGTCGGGCGTGCGCACCGCCGTGGTCGGCGCGGATGTCACCGATGCGACGGCCCTGCGCACGGCGATTGCCGAGGCCGAGGGGGTGCTCGGACCGGTGTTCGCTCTCGTCAACAACGCGGGCACCGCGGAGTCGGCGCCGTTCCTGAAGCTCGACGACGCCGCCTTCCATCGGATGCTCGACGTGCATCTCTTCGCGCCGCTGCATGCCATCCGCTGCGTGCTCCCGGGCATGGTCGCACGCGGCGCGGGACGGATCGTGAACGTCGCGAGCGTCGCCGGCCTCGGTGGCGCCCCGTACATCACCGCCTACGCCGCAGCCAAGCACGCCGAGATGGGGATGACGCGCTCGATCGGCGCCGAGTTCCGCGAGGCGGGGGTCCTGGTGAATGCCGTCTGCCCCGGTTACGTCGACACCGACATGGTGGCGACGGCGCTCGAGCGCATCGTGAAGCGCTCGGGCATCACCGCCGAGCAGGCGCTCGCGATGATCATCCGCGACGCGGGACAGAAGCGTCTCGCGACGGTCGACGAGGTCGCGGCGGCGGTGCTCGCGTACGCGGTCCCGGCCTGCACGGTCAGCGGCGAACACACGACGGTGATGGGCGAGGTCGTGTGACGCTGCCCCTGCTCGATCCCGAGACGCGCCTGCAGGGCGACGACCACGAGGCGTTGCGCCTCTGGCTCCGGCTCTTCACCTGCACGACCATGGTCGAACGCACGATCGACCAGGTGCTCAAGCGCGACTTCGGCTCGTCGCTCGCGCGCTTCGACGTCCTGGCCCAGCTCGACCGCGCCCCCGACGGCCTGCGCATGGGCGAGCTCTCCGCCGGCACGCTCACCACCAACGGGAACGTCACCTGGCTCGTGGCCGCGCTCGAGGCCGAAGGCCATGTGAGGCGGCGCACCGCCCCCGACGACCGTCGCGCGACGATCGTGCGGCTCACCGCCGCCGGACGACGTCACTTCGCCACCATGGCGCGCCAGCACGAGGCGCTGATCATCGAGCTCCTCGACGGACTCAGCGCGACCGAACGCCGCACCATGCACTCCCTGCTCGGCACCGTGAAGCAGCACCTCCGACTCGAGAGGACCGCCTGATGTCAGCACCCGATCCGATGCTCGCGATGCGCCGCCCCCTGGCCTCGCGCTCGTTCACGCACTTCGGCTGGTCGACCGCGCATGACGGACGCGTGGGCATCATCACGCTCGACCGGCCCGAGCGGAAGAATCCGCTCACGTTCGACTCGTACGCCGAGCTGCGCGACCTCTTCCGCGACCTCGCGTACGCCTCCGACGTGCGCGCGATCGTCCTCACCGGCGCCGGCGGCAACTTCTGCTCCGGGGGCGACGTCTTCGAGATCATCGAGCCGCTCACGCGCATGGCGGTGCCCGAGCTGCTCGCCTTCACCCGCATGACCGGCGACCTCGTGAAGGCGATGCGCGCCTGTCCGCAGCCGATCATCGCGGCGGTCGACGGCGTGGCGGCCGGCGCGGGGGCGATCCTCGCGATGGCGTCGGACATCCGGCTGGCGACGCCGCGGACGCGCACCGCCTTCCTCTTCACGCGCGTGGGGCTCGCGGGCTGCGACATGGGGGCCTGCGCGCTGCTGCCACGCATCATCGGCCAGGGGCGCGCCGCCGAGTTGCTCTTCACCGGCCGGCCGATGGATGCGACCGAGGCGGAGCGCTGGGGCTTCTACACGCAGCTCGTCGAGCCCGACGCGCTCCTCGCTGAGGCGACCAGGCGCGCGGCCGACCTCGCCAGCGGTCCCGCGTTCGCCCATGCGATGACCAAGACGATGCTGCAGCAGGAGTGGAGCGTCTCCGTCGACCAGGCGATCGAGATGGAAGCGCAGGCCCAGGCGCTCTGCATGGGGACGAAGGATTTCCGCCGGGCCTTCGAGGCCTTCGCCGCCAAGCGGTCGCCCCTGTTCGAGGGGAACTGACGTGACCGCCGCCATGCCGTCGCACCTCGCCTGGCCCTTCTTCGCCGACACGCACCGCGCGCTCGCGGCAGAGGCCGCCGCGTGGGTCACGAACCAGGAGATCGACCCTGCGGACACCGACGCCGCCTGCCGTGCCTGGGTGCGTGCGCTCGGCGCCTCGGGGTTGCTGCGCTACACCGTGCCTCGCGCCTGGGGCGGCGCGCTCGAGGGGCTCGATTCCCGGGCGCTCTGCATCCTGCGCGAGACGCTGGCCGCGCACGACGGCCTCGCCGACTTCGCGTTCGCCATGCAAGGACTCGGCTCGGGCGCGATCACGTTGGGGGGCAGCGAGGCATTGCGGCGGGCCTGGCTCCCGCGTGTCGCGGCCGGTGAAGCGATCGCCGCCTTCGCGCTCTCCGAGCCCGACGCCGGCTCCGACGCCGGCGCGATGACCACGAGCGCGGAGCGCGTCGCCGGCGGCTGGCGGATCGACGGCGAGAAGACCTGGATCTCCAACGGGGGGATCGCCGACTTCTATTGCGTGTTCGCGCGCACCGACGCGGCCTCGACGGGCGCGAAGGGCATCAGCGCCTTCCTCGTTCCCGCGGGCACGCCGGGCCTCGACGCGAGCGCCCGGATCGCGGTGATGTCGCCGCATCCGCTCGCGACCGTGCAGTTGTACGGCTGCGTCGTCCCCGAGGACCATCTGCTCGGTGAGGCCGGCGCGGGCTTCGCGCTCGCGATGCGCACGCTCGACATCTTCCGCACCTCGGTCGCGGCCGCCGCCGTCGGCTTCGCGCGGCGCGCACTCGCCGAGACGCTCGCGCAGGCGCATGGCCGCGCGATGTTCGGCGCGACGCTCGGGAGCCAGCCGCTGGCGCAGGCGATCATCGGCGACATGGCGACCGACCTCGATGCGGCGGCGCTCCTCACGTACCGCGCGGCCTGGCAGCGCGACACGCAGGAGGGGCGCACGACCGCCGTCGCCGCCATGGCGAAGCTCGGCGCGACCGAGCTCGCGCAGCAGGTGATCGACCGCGCGGTGCAGTTGCACGGAGGACGCGGCGTGCGGGTGGGCGAAGTCGTGGAGCGGCTCTACCGCGACATCCGGGCACTGAGGATCTACGAAGGCGCCACCGAGGTGCAGCGGCTGCTGGTCGGGCGTGAAGTGCTCAAGGCCGCGAGGAGCGCGGCTCCCTCATCGACGTGAACGCGGAGGACCGGTCGTGAATCCCACGCTCCACCCGAGCGCGCATCTCGACACCTGGCCGCGGGAGCAACTGCCCCCGGCTGCGGAGTGGCCCGAGCTGCACCTCGAACCACCCTATGCGTACCCGCCCCGGCTCAACGCCGCGGTGCGACTCCTCGACGACGCGGTGAGCGAAGGTCACGGCGCGCGCACCGCCCTGGTGACCGCCGACGCGGCGGGCGGATGGACGCACACCACGTACGCCGAGCTCCAGGCCGACGTCGACGCGCTCGCCCACGTGCTCGTGCATGACCTGGCCCTGGTGCCGGGGAACCGCGTGCTGCTCCGCGGCTTCAACGGCCGGTGGATGGCGGTCGCGTCGCTCGCCACGCTCAAGGCCGGACTCGTCGCCGTCACCACCATGCCGTTGCTCCGCGCCAAGGAACTCGGTGTCATCATCGAGCGCGCCCGGTGCGGCACCGCGCTCTGCGATGCGCGACTCGCGGACGAGCTGCGTCAGGCGGCGGGCGGGTCGCTGGCGCCGGAGGCGATCCACTGCTGGGGCACCGCCGGCGCCGACGGACTCGAGGCCCGGATGCGCGCGCACTCCGCGCCCTTCCCCGCCTGCGACACCTCGAGCGACGACGTCTGCCTGATCGCCTTCACCTCCGGCACCACCGGCGTCCCCAAGGGCTGCATGCAGTTCCATCGGGACGTCATCGCCATGTGCGACGGCTTCTCGGCGCAGGTGCTCGGCCTCAGTGCGATCGATCGCTGCATCGGCACGCCGCCGCTGGCCTTCACCTTCGGGCTGGGCGGGCTGCTCGCGTTCCCGCTCGCCGCGCGCGCCAGCACGGTGCTGCTCGAGCGCTCCACCCCGGAGTCGCTGCTCGAGGCGATCGCCGCGACCGACGCGACGGTGACCTTCACCGCGCCCACCTTCTACCGCCACATGGCGCTCGCGATCGCGAAGGAGCCGGCGCGGTTCTCGACGCGCTCGCTCCGCGCCTCGGTCTCCGCCGGCGAGGCCCTGCCCGACGCCACGCGCACGCTCTGGCGCGAGGCGACGGGCGTCGAGCTCACCGACGGCATCGGGGCGACGGAGATGATCCACATCTTCATCGCGGCGGCCGGCGCCGACGTGCGCCCCGGCGCGATCGGCCGCGCGGTGCCCGGATACACCGTCGCGATCCTCGACGACACGCTGCGCCCCCTCGCGCGCGGCGAGGTGGGCCGTCTCGCGGTGCGCGGACCGACCGGCTGCCGCTACATGAACGACGCGCGCCAGCGCGACTACGTGCGCGGCGGCTGGAACCTCACCGGCGACGCCGCGACCATGGACGCCGATGGGTACGTCTTCTTCAAGGCGCGCACCGACGACCTCATCCTGTCGTCGGGCTACAACATCGGCGCGCCCGAGGTCGAGGCGGCCGTGCTGCTGCATCCCGATGTCGCCGAGTGCGCGGTGGTCGGCGTGCCCGACGCCGACCGCGGCCAGGCGGTGAAGGCGTTCGTGGTGCTGAAGGCCGGCACGACCGCGGATGACGCACTCGCGCGCGGGATCCAGGAGTTCGTGAAGGCGACGATCGCGCCCTACAAGTATCCCCGCGTGGTGGAGTTCGTCGCCGCGCTCCCCAAGACCGACACCGGCAAGCTCCAGCGCTTCCGGCTCAAGGAGACCAAGTGAGCATCCGTGTGCTGCAACCCGAGGGGTGGCCGCGTCCGCGCGGATACGCGAACGGCATGAGCGCGAGCGGCCGCACCATCTACGTCGCGGGTCAGGTGGGGTGGGATGCCGGGCAACGCCTCGTCGATGGAGGGATGGTCGAACAGGCGCGGCAGGCGCTCGCCAACATCGTCGCGATCCTCGCGGTGGACGGCGCGCGCCCGGAGCATCTCGTGCGACTGACCTGGTACGTGACCGACCGCGCCCAGTACCTGGCGGCGGGCCCGGCGCTCGGTGCCGTGTACCGGGAACTCCTCGGGCGCCACTTCCCGGCGATGTCGGCGGTGGAGGTGAAGTCGCTCATGGAGGCCGGCGCGGTCGTTGAGATCGAGGCGACGGCGGTGGTGCCTCCGCCCGGCTAGACGCGCAGCGCCGGCGGCAACAGGATCTGGAGCGTCGCTCCGCCGCCACGCGCGTTCTCGAGCTCGAGCATCCCGCCGTGCGCGGCGACGACGCCGCGGATGATGAAGATCCCCAGGCCCGGTCCCGCCCCCGGATCGTTGGTCGTCACGAACGGCTCGCCGAGGCGCGAGAGGATGGACGCCGGGAAGCCGCCGCCGTTGTCGCGGACCTCGATCAACGCGTCGCCCCCGGCCGTCGTGCGCGTGCGCACCTCCACACGACGCCGGCCCTCGGGGAGCCCCGACACCGCCCGCACCGCGTTGGTGATCGCGTGTCCGAGCGCCTGCATCATCCGCTCGCGGTCGACGAGCACCCGCGGCACGTTGTCGAGGATGGCGTGGAGTTCCGGGAGTGGTCCCATCGTGGCCCTCGCCTCCTCGATCGCGTCGCGCACGAGCACCTCCGGCCCGAGGCGTTCGATCACGCGCTCACCTGGGATCGCGTAGGTCCGCAATCCGGTGACGATCAGGCGGATGCGCTCCGACGCGGTGGACGCCTGCTCGACCATCTCGGCCGTCTCGGCGTCGCCGGCCACCGCCGGCGTCTCGCGCAGTTCGTCGAGACTGAGCGTGAGGATCTGCAGCGGATTGTTGATCTCGTGCCCGACGCCCTCGGCCATGCGGCCGAGCGCCGCGAACCGTTCCTGCGCGGCCAATGCCTCGCGCGCGGCGTCGCGCTCCCCGGTGGCCACGCTCACCTGCGCCTCGAGGGCGAGCGTCAGGTCCTGCAGCCGGTGCGCGTCGTCGATGAAGCGCCGCACGAACTGCGCGATCACCGGGATGACGAGGCCGAGGTACCCCACTTCCGCGAGGTAGATGAACTGCAGGGCGTCGGACGCCACGAGGATCTCCTCGACGGCGCACGAGAGGAAGATGGCGAACCCGAGGGCATTCCACTTGGCGCCGATCACGCCGCGCCGCGCCTGTCGGACCTGCTCGCCGAAGCAGATGATCAGGATGATCAGCGAGATCGCCGCCGAGAGCGTCGCGAGCGGCATCAGCGAGGGCTGCACGAAGTCCACGCCCAGCCAGGGCACCTGCACGCGCTGGATCCGCGAGAGGTCGACCGCGTTCCCCGTCACCCCCAGCAGCGCGGTCGCCGTGACGTGGCCGATCGAGAGCCAGCGCAACGCTCGCGGCACCGAGTTCCAGCGCCCGTCATCGTCGGAGAAGGAGAACCAGACCCAGACGGTGACATGCGCGGCCGCGATCGTGAGGTTCGCGCTCCACACCACCGAGATCGGCAGGCCGGTGCGCGGGAAGACCGCGCCCATGATGTCGAAGAAGCTGTAGAGCGCCGCCGTCCCCGCGAGCGCGGACCCGATCCGGGCGCGCCGCCAGCCGGGTGCCTGAGAGATCGCGAGTGCGACCAGGCAGGCGGCTGCCTGCACGGCGAGCGACGCCGTGGAGAGCGCGAGAGTGACGTTCAGGGGAGTTCGGGCATGAGGGCGACTGTATTATCCACAATCCGGACCGGAACGATAGTGCGGCGCCGCGATCAGTCGCGTGAGGCGGGGGGCAGCAGGATCCTCACGCACGCGCCTCCTCCGCGTCCGTTCTCGAGCTCGAGCAGTCCGCCATGCGCGGCGACCACGCCGCGGATGATGAAGACGCCGAGCCCGAGCCCGGCCCCCGGGGCCTGGGTGGTGACGAACGGCTCGCCGAGCCGCGAGAGGACCGAGGCGGGGAATCCGCCTCCGGTGTCGCGGACCTCGATCAGGGCGTCGCCATCGGTCGTGGTGCGCGTGCGCAGCTCCACGCGCCCGGTGCCGTCGGGGAGCGCCGACACGGCCCGGACGGCGTTGGCGATCGCGTGTCCGAGGGCCTGCAGCATCCGCTCGCGGTCCACGAGCACCTCGGGCGCCGGACCGAGATCCTCGAGGATCTCGGGTGTCGGTCCTGGCTCGCGGCGCGCCGCCGCGATCGCGTCCCGCACGACGGCCGCGGGCGCGTGTGCGCGCAACGAGGGCTCGCCGGGCAAGGCATAAGTGCGCAGCCCGGCGACGATCCTGCGGATGCGCTCCGACGCGGCCACGGCGCTCTCCACCATGTCGGCGACGTCCGGGTCGCGGGTCACGCTCGGCGTCTCGCGCAGCTCGTCGAGGCTGAGCGTGAGGATCTGCAGTGGATTGTTGATCTCGTGGCCGACGCCACCGGCCATCCGTCCGAGTGCCGCGAATCGTTCCTGCGCCGCGAGCGCCTCTAGGGCACTGTCGCGCTCGCCGGTGGCGACCTGGATCTCGGACTCGAGCACCGCGGTGAGGACCTGCAACCGGTGCGCGTCGCCGATGAACCGGCGGACGAACTGCGCGACCATCGGCACCACGAGTCCGAGATAGCCGAGTTCGGCGAGGTAGATGAAACTCACGACGTTCGACGCGACGAGGATCTCGTCCACCGCGCAGACGACGAAGACCACGAACCCCAGGACGTTCCACTTCGCGCCCGCCACTCCGCGCCGCGCCTGCCGGACCTGCTCGACGAAACTGACGAAGAGGAAGCCGAGCGAGGTCGCGGCCGAGAGCATGGCGCCCGGCGTGAGCGCGGGCTGGACGAATCGCACGCCGAGCCGCGCGATCTCGACGATCGCGAGCCGCGACGGGTCGTTGGCGTTCCCCGTTGCCGACAACAGGAACGTGAGCGCCAGGTGGGCGACCACGACCCAGCGCACCGTGCGCGGCACAGTCCGCCAGCGTCCCTCGTGGTCGGAGTAGGAGAACCAGATCCAGGCCGCCACGTGAGCGGCCGCCACGCCGAGTCTGCCACTCGACACCCAGGCGTTCGTCGCGTCGGTCGCCGGCGAGTACAGCCCGAGGATGTTGAGGATGCTGTAGAGACCCGCCGTGCCCGCGAGGACCGCTGCGATCCTCGCGCGTCGCCATCCCGGCGCCCGCGAGATCGCGAGCGCGACGAGACAGGCCGCGGCCTGCACCGCGAGTGCGACGGTGGAGATGGCGAGGATGATGTTCAAGGGGTCCGGACCGAAGGTGTCCCGGAAGTATCGGCATTCCCGGGGAGGAACCGTAGACCTGTCCGTGCGGGCCCGGACGATTCATCTTCCCCGGATGACCTATGCCGCGATCACGGGTTGGGGCTCCTGCATGCCCCCGGCGGTCCTCACCAACGAGGACCTCTCGACCTTCCTGGACACCAACGACGAGTGGATCTCCTCGCGCACGGGCATGAAGGAGCGGCGCGTGTCGCATGTGAGCGCGATCGAGATGTCCACCGTCGCCGCCAAGCGTGCCCTCGCCTGCGCCGGCCTCGACCCCGCCGACCTGGACCTCGTCATCTACGGCGGCGTGAGCAACGACGAACTCTGCCCCAACAGCGCCTCCGGCGTGCAGCTCGCGCTCGGGGCGACCAAGGCCGCGGCGATCGACCTCAACACCGCCTGCACGAGTTTCTGCTACGGCCTCGCCACCGCCACCGCGATGATCCGCACCGGGATGGTCCGCAACGCGGTCGTGATCGGCGTGGAGCTGATCAGCCGGTACATGGACTGGAGCAACCGGAACGTCGCGGTCCTCTTCGGCGACGGCTCCGCCGCCGTGGTGCTGCAGGCGAGCGACCACGAGGAAGGGATGCTCGGCAGCGTGCTCGGCTGCGACGCCGAGGCGCGGCAGACGTTGCGCGTGCGCGGCTTCGGCTGCACCTACGCCGGACGCGACATCAGCTTCGGCGACACGCTCTGGGACTTCGACGGACAGCAGATCTTCAAGCGTGCCGTGAACGCGATGGCGGCGGCCTCGGTGAAGGTCCTCGCCGACCACGGGGTGAGCGCCGAGGAGGTGAGCCTCGTGATCCCGCACCAGGCGAACCTCCGCATCATCGAGAGCGTGGCGAAGTACGCCGGCATCCCGATGGAGAAGGTGATCGTCACCGTGCAGAAGTACGGGAACATGAGCGCAGCCACGGTGCCGGTGGCACTGGTGGAGGCCCTCGAGACCGGACGCGTGAAGCCCGGGAGCTGGATCCTCATGCCCGCCTTCGGCGGCGGCCTCACGTACTGCTCGCTGCTCGTGAAGTGGGGGAGCCGCGTGACGCCGCTCGGCACGAGCGACGCCGCGCTGCCGCCGTGCAACGAGACCGCGCTCGATATGGTCAACAGGGTCCGGGCCAACCAGGACCCGCACGGGCGGTCGCTCGCGGGATTGATGGCGCCGCGCTTCGCGGAGACGCGACCGGGCGAGTGATGGCCGTGCGCAGGGGAGGTTCGACTGCCGCACCTCCGACCCCAACGAGAGCCGAAGGAGGCCGCATGAGCACGACCCGCAGGGAGTTCATCGATGCACTCGCCACCGGAGCGATCGCGGTCGGTGCCATGCCCACCGCGCTCGCCGCGATGCCCGCCGAGCTCCGGCTCGACGTGGCACAGGGCGCAGCACAGGGCGCAGCACAGGGCGGGTGGGACACCCGGTGGCAGGAGCGCCTCACGGGCAAGGTCCGCGCCGTGTTCGACGTGCCGGAGATCGAGAGCGGATACGGCGTCTGGCGTGCCACGATCTGGGCGCGCCAGTACGAACAGGTGCTCGGCATCCCGGTGAGGGACCTCTCGACCGCGCTCGTGATCCGCCACAATGCGATCGTCCTCGCCATGCAGCAGGGGTTCTGGGATCGCTACGGCATCGGCAAGGCGAAGGGCGTGCTGCACCCGCTGACCGAGGAACCGACGGAACGCGATCCGGCGCTGATGGGACCGCGGGACGGCGTGCCCGAGCCACAGGCCGCGTTCGCGCTCGATCGATTCATCGCCTCCGGCGGCATCGCGCTCGCGTGCAACCTCGCCCTGCAGGACCTCGTGGCGCTCATCCAGCGCACCGACAAGGTCCCCGAGGCGCAGGCGACCGAGGAGGCGCGGAAGTGGCTGGTGCCCGGCGTGATCCTCCAGCCTTCCGGGATCTTCGCGGTGCTGCGTGCGCAGCAGGCCGGCGCGCTCTACGTGCGGGCGAGCTGACCGCCCTTCACTCCTCCACCCGGATGCGCACCTCGTTCACGCGCCCCGAGGCCGCCACCGCGCGGATCAGGTGCGCGCCCGGTCGCAGTTCCCAGCGCTGGGCCTCGTGCGGCGCGCCGTCCACGAACCATCGGACCTCGCCCGGCTCGCCTGCGGCACGCAGCGCCACGGTCGCGTAATCGCGAGGCACTCCCGGCGGCATGCGGTAGACGTCGCCATCGGCGGGCGAGGTGATGCGGAAACCCGCGGGCTCCGGGCGAGGAGCACTGGTCACTCGCGGCCTGGTCGGTGCAGGCCCGACGGCCTGCGGCGCATCGACGCGATCGCGCGGGTCGACCCAGTCCGGGTCGTGGTCGATCACGAACCCCTGTCCCGCGTCAGCCACCCAGGCCGCGTACTGCTCGGGCAACCGCACGCGGCCGGCGCGCACCCAGTCGTCGCGCACGACCGGCGCGGTGCCGGCGGCGAACCACTCACGCATACCCGGGCACTCGGTCGTCGCGAGCAGACCCGACACTCGGCAGATCCGGGCCGGTGTGAGCGACGCCTCCGCCGGCGATGGCAGCAGGCCGGGAGCGTAGCGCGCCGCGGTGAGCACCACCGCGCGATGCAGCAACGGACCCGCCCCGGTCACGCCACTCACGCCTTCCATGGGGCGACCGCGAACGTCACCGGCCCAGACGGCGACGGTGAAGGTCCCCGTGACCGCGACCGCCCAGTTGTCGGTGAAGTGGCGGCTCGTGCCGGTCTTCACGGCGGCGGGGAACGGGAAGTCGAACGGCGTCATCACGCCGAAGCCGGGCACGCGGGCCGCCGGATCGGCGAGCACATCGAGTACGAGCGTCGCCGCGGCGCGTGAGACCACGCGCCGCCCATCGCCGGGAGCCGCGGCGTCATCCTGCCGCCAGTGCCACCCCTCGTACGTCCCGCCGTTCACGAGCGCGCGATATCCGTTCGCGAGCTCCATGAGCGTCACGTCGCCATTGCCGAGTGCGAGGCCGAGGCCGTAGTACTCCGGCGTGCGCGCGAGCGACCCGAACCCCGCGAGGTGCAGCGTGTGCAGCAGCGCCCCGGTCCCCACGCGCTGCGCGAGGATCACCGCCGGCACGTTGTACGAACTCGCGAGCGCTTCGCGCGCCCGCACCGGCCCGCGGAACCGCCGGTCGTAATTGCGCGGCTGATAGGTCCCGTTCACCGTGGTGAACGAGGTCGGCACGTCGGCGAGCACGGTCGCCGCGGTCACGCCGCGATCGAACGCGAGCGCGTAGAGGAACGGCTTGAGCGCCGAGCCGGGTTGGCGCGCCGATGTCACCATGTCGGTCTGCCCCGCCGCCGGCTCCCAGAAGTCGGGCGATCCCACCCAGGCCAGCACGCCGCCGGTCGCGTTGTCGAGCACGACGATCGCCGCCTGCTTCACACCGCGCTCCGAGAGCAACGAGACCGCCTGGCGTGCCTCGCCCTCGAGCTCGCTCTGCAACGCGGCGTCGATCGTGGTGCCGAGCGTGATGTCACCGGTGATGGCCGGCAGCTCCTGCAACACGCGCGTGGTGAAGTGCGGTGCGAGGAACGGCGCGCGCGCGCGCCGCGTGAGCGCGGGCTCCTCGTTCGCGCGCGCGGCCACCTCCTCGGGCACTGCCCCGGCGCGCACCATGCGGGCGAGCGCCACGCGCCGCCGTGCCACCGCACGTCGCGGCGACGTGACGGGGTTGTCGCGCGACGGCGCGTGGGCGAGCCCGGCCAGCAGCGCCGCCTCGCCGACACTGAGCTCGTGGGCGGCCGCGCCCATGTAGTACGCCGCCGCCGCGGCCACGCCGGCGGTGTTCTGACCGAGGTGCACGCGATTGAGGTACTGCTCGAGGATCACCTGCTTGGGCAGGTGCCATTCGAGACGCAACGCCCACGCGGTCTCGCTGAGCTTGCTCCGCCAGCCGCGCGCGCCGGGGTCGAGGAGCCGCGCGAGCTGCATGCTGATCGTCGACGCGCCGGAGACGATCCGCTCGGCGCGCCAGTCGTCGCGCGCCGCGCGAGCGACCGCGCGCAGGTCCACGCCATGATGATCCCAGAAGCGCCGGTCCTCGACGGCGACGAAGGCGACGATCAGGTCGGGGTCGATCGATGCCAGCGGCACCCAGCGACCACGCGTGCCGTCCTCGGCGCGCGTGGACCGCAGGAGCACGCCATTGCGGTCGAGGATCCGCACTCCCGGTGCCACCGGCGGATCGAGCAGGTGGTCGGGCAACGGGAGCACCACCCATACCGCGAGCGCACCGGCACCCGCGACCATCGCGGCCAGCACCGCGAGCACGCCGATCCGCAATGCACGGCGAACGAGCGCCACGACCCGACGATACCGCGTCACGGCGCCTTTGGCGTCACGGTGAAGCGACCGCCGTCGCTGCGACCGTTCACGCCCGGGTCATACATCTCCTCGGCGCGCGCCGGCGGCCGCACGAACGTTCCCGGCGTGGTCGCACGTGCGATGTAGCTGATGTCCCACGTCCCCTTCCAGAGCCACGACGCGGACCAGACCACGCGATCGTCGCGGATCTCCCGGAAGTCCCATGGCGACCACCAGCCGCCCTCGTAGCGGCCGTAGCCGATGCCGCTCTCCTCC
Organism: Gemmatimonadota bacterium; assembly: GCA_021413975.1. Taxonomy (GTDB): domain Bacteria; phylum Gemmatimonadota; class Gemmatimonadetes; order Gemmatimonadales; family Gemmatimonadaceae; genus Pseudogemmatithrix. The sequence goes on along the minus strand of JAIOPJ010000054.1, from coordinate 163,517 downwards.
TCACCCTCCGCGTCGCCCTCCGCGTCCGGATCGCGTGACTGCGCGGCCGAAGCTCCCGGTCCTCCCGCCACCGCCGACGTGCGCAGGCTGAGATCGATCGCCTCGAGTCCTGCCGGCAACGCATCGTCGACCACGACGAACCGGCGCTCCACCGGTACCGTGATACGGAGCCGGACGCGCACCAACTCGCCCTCCACCACGCTCGTCACCGGCCGCGCGTCGTTGTACCGCTCGTACCAGCGCTCCACGCGGATCCCCGCGTCGGCGGGACGGACGGGCGGCGCCAACGGCACCTCGTTCACGGTCACGTGATAGTAGCTCGGCAGCGCCGACGCACCCTCGGCACTCAGCGAGAGCCGCAACGTGCGCGTCTCGTCGCGCACCGGCCCGAGCAGCGGCGCGACCGCCAACGTGGTGTCGCCCCGCGCCGTCACGGTGCGCAACACCTGCCGCGCACCGCTGCGGACGACGACCGGGCGCGGCGCCTCGGCGCGGACGCGCGCATCGTACATCGCGATCGCGCGCACGGCCGCGGCCAGATCCTGCGTGTTCGACCAGTACCGGTCGGCGCGCGACACGCTGAGCCACTCCACGAGCGGGCCCACGAGCGCATGCCCCGGATCGGCGGCGAGCGTCGCCGTGAGCAAGCGCGCGGTCTCGCGCGTGGTCGAGTTGAAGTACCAGTGCGTGGTGTCGGCGGGGAGCGCGGCCGACCTCCCGTCCATGCGGACCTGCGCCCAGACCGGCGTGAGCAGGCGCTTGGCATCGTCGGTCGCGCCACGGCGCGCGAGCAGTTCGGCGAGCCGGATCCGATCCTCGCGCAGCATCTGCGGCGCGTTGCGCAGCAGTTCGTTCTCGGCCGGCCGGTCGGCTGCGCCCAGGCGGCTCAGCACATCGGCCGCGGCCACCTGGTCGGCGAGGCGCGTCGCGCGCCGATCGTACCAATATGAGAGGGGGCCCTTGTCGGCCGGCGCCTCGCGCAACGCCGTCCGCAGGTACTCGGTGAGACGCGAGAGCGGCAGCGAATCCACCGCGATCCCCAGGTCCTTCGCTTCCGCGATCACGCCGGCGGCGTAGGCGGTGAGCCAGGGCGTCGTCCAGTCGCCCGATCCCCAGTACCCTATGCCGCCGTCCGCGCGCTGCCGCCCCAGCAGCACGGCGATGCCGCGCGCGATCTCGGCGCGCGCCGTCACGCGTTCGGCCGGCGTGAGCGCTCCCTCGGCGCGGAGCAACGCCAGCAATGGCGTCACCCGGCTCGAGATCTGTTCCGTGCACTCGTACTCGTAGACCTTGAGCGCACCACGGATGCCGCGCACGATCGCCATCGGCGTGTTGCCCATGCTGATCGTGATCCGCGAGCGTGCGGGATCGATCCCCGCCGGCAGCGCGAACTCCACCGTGGCCGTGTCGCGGAGCATCCCGGCGATGACGTGGCTGCGAGCGAAGAAGTCGGGCTTCACCGGCACCGCCACGCGCACGGCGTCCACGTCGCGCGCCGAGCGCACGTCGAACCGGAAGGCCGCGCTGTCGCCCGGCACGGCGACGTAGCGGAACCGGGCCTCACCTCCGCGACCGGCGGCGAGCGCCACCGTCCGTTCGGCCGCTCCGAGCAGTCGCACCCCGGTGGATTGCGCCTTCACCGTCGCCTGCGCCACGGTGCCGTCGCGGCGATTGACCACCGTGCCGGCCTGCAGGGTGTCGCCGGGGCGCACGAAACGCGGCAGTGCCGGCCGCGCCACGACGGGCCGCGTGACGAGCATCGGCGACTCGCCGCTGCCGTAGCGATCGGACTCGGTGACCGCGACCGCCATGAGACGGAAGGTCGTGAGGTTGTCGGGAAGTTTCGCCCGTGTCTCGGCGTTGCCCGCCGAGTCGGTGACGACGTCTCCGAGGTAGAAGGCGGTCGTCTTGAACTTCGAGCGCAGGACCTCGGCACCGTCGGCGCCCCCGCCGCCGCCGGGGGCGCGACGTCCCTTCTCCCCTTCGGCCACCTGCGGCGTCACGGACACGAGATTGCTCGCGAGGCGCATGCCGAGGTCGCGACGGCGATAGATCAGGTCGAGCGGATCGGGGGTCTTGTAACCGGTGAGGGCCAGCACGCCTTCATCCACCGCCCAGAGTGCGACCTCGGACCGTGCGCCGACCCCGCGCACATCGCGCACGGCGACCTTCACGACCGCAGTGTCACCCGGCCGATAGTCCGGCTTGCTGAGCGTGAGCCCCACGCGCAGCCGCTTGATCTCGGGCGTGACGCGCAGCTCCACGTATCCCACGCGCATGGTCGGACGGCCCGGGTCGTCGAGCTTCCCCGGCGGCGCGCTGCGCCCGCGGACCACGACCACCGAGACGAACGCATTGGGGACGAAGGCCTCGGTGATCGGGACCTTGATCGTCTGCGACCCCGAGGTGATGCGGATCCGGCGTTGATCGATGATCTGCTCGCGCTCCACCGTCACCCAGGCCTCGGCATCGGTGAAGGGCGAGGCGATCATCACCGTCGCCGTGTCGCCCACCGCGTAGCGGTCACGGTCGGCGAGCAGCTCCATCTTGAACTGCGTCTCGTCGCTCCAAGGCACGAAGCCGGGGCCGGTGACCCAGCGGCTGAACGAGGTGACCGCGGCGCGCCCATCGGCGTCCACGGCGCGGAACTCGATCGTGTGCACGCCGCCGCCGCGCGGCGTGACCGCGCACTCCACCGGCTCGGCGGCGGTGATGACGTTGCACGTGCCGACCGTGTCGGTCACCCACTCGGCGATCATCTCGGCGACGCCGTTGCGCTCGCGGCGCACACGGTGCCACTCGCGCCGCACGATCTGCCCCGTGACCCGCACGCCGGTCTCGGTCGCGCCATCGGGGCGCACCGTGCGCACCTGGACGCGCTGCGTGTCGTCGGCGCGCCAGAACCAGCTCGCACCGGCCACGCGACTCGCGATGTAGAAGCGCGCCGGATGCACGATCGCGCTCGTCACGGAGCCGACCACCTGCCGGTTGACGTCGGTGACCGCCCCCGCGAGCACCACGCGCGAGGTCACGCCCGAACTCCGCGCGGGCACCCGCACGGTGATCGTCCGGTCGCCACGGTCGTCGAGCGTGTCGACGCCACTCGCGAAGTTGCCCGCCACCCCGCTCTCGCGGGACGAGTCCCAGGTGTTGTTGCCGATCATCCACCCATCGAGGCCGGGGATGCTGAGCTCCCACGGCCAGACGCGCTCCTCGCGCGCCTCCCAGTTCACCTGCGCCTTGGCCATCGGTGCGCCGAACAGGTAGCGCGCCGTGATGCCGAACCGCAGGTCGCCGCCGGGCGCACCGGTGGGCGTGCGCGCGGCGAGGTCCACGAGGAACTCGGGTGGACGGTACTCGCCGACGCGATAGTTCGTGCTCGCGATCGCGCGCCACGCGCCGCGCCGCTTGAGCATGATCCGCACGCGGTGCGTTCCCACGGGCGCGTTCGCCGGCAACTCGACGACATGCTGCGCGGTCCCGAAGTCCGAGAGCGCGGCCGTGCGCGTGAAGGTGTCGTTGTCCTCACGGTCGCTCAGCACCCAGCGGACCGAGTCGACGCGCGCCGGGCGACGGAGCGCGCCGAGTGGCCCCGCGCGCACGATCGCCTTGAGATGCACCTGCTCCCCCGGGCGGTAGATCCCGCGCTCGGCGAAGACCGCGCCGGCGATCGGGAACCGGTCACCGCCCCAGGCCGAGCCGATACCGAAGCTCCACGAGTTGAGGTCCTCGTCGTACTGGTTCACCGCCACGAGCGCGCGGTCGCTTCCCGATCGCACCGCCACGTAACCGCCCTCGGGCGATTCGTACTCGCCGTCCTCGGCATCGGGGGGAGCGAGCGTCTCGGCGAAGTCGCGCAGCTGCGCGAGCCCCTGCGCATCGGTACGTGCCGTCGCGAGCACCGCGCCGTCCGGCCCGTGCAGCGTGACCTCGGCGTTCGCCCTCGGCTTGCCGTCGCTCACGCCGGTCACCCACACCATCCCCTCCTGCGCACCGAGCCTGGCCGTGACGCCGAGATCGGTGACCTGCACGAGCGCGATGGTCGCGTTGGCGAGGCCGGCGTCACCTTTCGCGAGGGCGCTGCCGCCGACCTTCACCGCGTAGAGCGTCGGCGCATCCGCGCGCGTCGCGTCGGCGACCGGGAGCGAGAGACCCGTGAGCGAGCCGCGATCGCGCCCCGCCGTGACGGGGATCCGTCGCACCACGCCGAGTGCGGCGACGGAGTCCCAGATCTGGCCGTACCCCCACGAGCCACGCGCGAGGAACTCCTTCTCGAGCCGACGCGGCACCGGCGCGACCACGGCCACCAGCGTGTCGGCATTCGCATGTTGCACCGGCAGCGTGCGGAAGCCCACGCGCTCCACCGTCTGGCGGCCGTAGGGATAGTTCACGTACGGCTCGTAACCGGTGGTCAGCACCGCGGCAGCAGGGTTGCCGGTGATGCGCTGGCCGAACACGTCGCGCAATGCGGTGTCGACCACGATCGCGTACGCGGTGCGTGGCGTGAGCTGTCCCTCCAATACCCAGGTGGTGCTCACGGCGGTCGAGTCGCGCACCACCAGCGGCACCGCCGGGATGAGCTTCACGTACCGCAGCAGCTGTTCTCCGGAGACCGGATTGGAGAACGAGACCGAGACCGGGCCTCGCGGGCACCACCCGCCCGCCGCACAGGTCGCGCTGCTGAGCGCGAGCGCCCCATACGACCGGAACCCCCAGCGTTTCGGCACCGCGGGAGCGATCGCCGACAGTTCCTCGGGGAGCACCAACTCGCCGGCGCAGCCGCGCGGGACGGGCGTGCGCGGCACCAGGGCGATCACGCGCCGGAGCGAGTCGAGCGAGCGCTCGCGAGCGTAGCCACCGGCATTGAGGAAGTCCCAGCCGTCCTTCTGTTCGATGCGCCGCTGGCCCGCGGCCCGCATCCGCAGCACTCTTGGCGTGCAGGTCGCGGCCATCTCGATGAACGCGACCTCGGCCAGCCGCGCCGCGTCGACCGAATCGGAGTAGACCACCTCGAACCGCTGCGCCGGCGTCACATGCGCCGCCGACGCGTCCTCACCCACCGGCGATCCCGTGAGGAGCCGCGGCCCGCGCACGCGGAACGCGAAGCGGTGCGGCTCGGCGAGCCGGTTGCCGTCCATCGCCGCGAAGTCGGTGCCCACCTCCACGGTCACGCGCAGGTCGGCGGGGAGTCGGCCCTTGGGCACGAAGCGCACGGTCACGGGATCGCGCCACTCGAACCGTCCTTCGATCGCCGGCGTGATCCTGAGCACCGTCGCCGGATCCACCGCACGCTCGATCGAGCCGGCGACCGGCCGGTCGAAGCTGACCGAGATCTCCGTCACCGGATCGGCGACACCGGTGGGAGTGGAACGGATCACGCGGAGCGGCGCCGCGTGCAGGGCGAACGCCGTTGCCCCGGCGACCGCGAACGGGAGGAGACGGGGAATGCTCATCCTTTACGATGAGGGGCCGCACGGTGACAGTCCATAGCGGGCGAGATGAGACCGCCTCGGCGTCAGTCGGCGGCGGGCGTGCCGCTCCCTATCGCGGCGCGGTGCGGAGCACCTCGATCTCGCGCAGGATCCCCGCCACCATCGCCTCCACCACCACGCGCCCCTTCTCGCGCGTCGCGAGCGTGGCATCGCCCCAGACGCCCGACGGCGAATAGGTCCCGGCCCCTCCTGCCACCCGCGTGAGCCCCCCGGTGCCCTGCGGCGAGTCGTCGCGCACGGCCTTGGACATCTCCACGCGCTCGGGGTGCATGTACAACATCATCGAGGTCTCGATCTCGTCGGCGTGGGTGCCGCGTGCCTGCCGCTTCACCTGCGCCTCGGCCGGACCCGCGACCTCGAGGATGTTCGTGAACGAGAACATGATCCCCTCGGCCCTGAGCACCTCCGCGGCGGCGACGAGCGGCCGCTGCGTGGAGACGCCCGTGTTGAGCACGTAGAACCGCTTGGGGCCGTACGCGGCGAGGCTTCGTACGATGTCGACGACGAGGTCGCGGGCGGTCTCCAGCCGGAGATGCGTGGAGCCGGGATACTCGCGGAACGCGGGATAGAAGTTGTAGTTGATCGTCGGCGCCATGATCACGTTCGACGCCGTCAGGACCCTGCCCCGGAAGTACTCGGCGAGCTGGAAGTCGTTGTCGAGGCGGAGATGCGGGCCATGCTCCTTGGACTCGGCGCCGAGCGGGATGACCACCACGGCGTCGGGCGTGAGGAGCTTCTCGGCCTCGATCCAGGTGAGGTCGCCCAGGACCGTGCCCCGCGCGGCCGGGGCCTGTGCGGCCGCTGGCGTCGCCAGGCAGGCCAGTGAAACGACGATGACGGCCCGAAGGGCGAGACGGTGCATCTGGACTCCCTGTGCAATGAGGGTTGCGGCACCGGAAGTTGCGGGGCGTCCATGAGGCTGCGCCAGCCGGCGTCGGCGCGAACGGTCCGTCCCAAGTAGTTTTCATCCCGTGCCGCCAGCGGCGCTGAGCCCCTCCGGCACGCCAACACCATCTCCCCCGATCATGTCAATCGCCCGATCGATCCTCCTCGCCGCCGCGCAGAGCCCCACGATCAACCAGTTCGCCTTGAAGAGCCGCGTGGTGAAGCGCGCCACCAAGGCCTTCATGCCCGGCGAGCGACCCGAGGATGCCCTCGACGCCGGCGCGGCGCTCGCCAAGGACGGACGCAAGCTCCTCTTCACCAAGCTCGGCGAGGCGATCACCAACATCGCCGAGGCCGACGCCGTCCGCGATCATTACCTCTGGTTCTTCGACCAACTCAAGGCGCGCGGCCTTCCGGCGCAGGTGAGCATCAAGCCCACGCAGCTCGGGCTGGACCAGTCGGAGGCCAAGTGCCTCGAGCACTGCCTCGCGCTCGCCGCCAAGGCGGAGTCGGTCGGTGCGGCGCTCTGGATCGACATGGAGGATTCCACCTACGTCGATCGCACGCTCGCGCTCTACGAGACCGTGAAGAAGAAGCACCCGAGCACCGGCCTCGCGCTGCAGGCGTACCTCTTCCGCACGCCGAAGGACCTCGAGCGGCTGCGGCCGCTCAAGCCCGTCATCCGCTTGGTCAAGGGCGCCTACGCCGAGCCGGCCGCGGTCGCCTTCCCCAAGAAGAGCGACACCGACGCGGCCTTCGAGGCGATCTCGCGCACCATGCTCGACTGGGCCAAGACCGGCGAGTGCACGCCGATCCTCGGCACGCACGACATCCCGCTGCTCGAGCGCCTCATCTCCTACGCCGACGGGATCCGGCTCGAGAAGGGGAAGTACGAGATCCACATGCTCTACGGGATCCGCGAGAAGGAGCAGGCGCGCTTCCGCCGCGAGGGTCACGCGGTCGCCACGCTGATCAGCTACGGCAACGCCTGGTTCCGCTGGTACATGCGCCGCCTGGCCGAACGTCCGGCGAACGTGCTCTTCGTCGCCCGCTCGATCTTCGGGTGATGTGAAGATGGACGCCCGGCTCGAACGCCTCCACGCGCTGCGCGGGACGTTCGGGTCGGCGTCCACCGCCGAGAGACTGGCCCTGCTGCGCTCGCTCGCACGGGTCCGCTGGCGCCATGCCGCCGCGATCGCCGCCTGGCATGACGAGTTGTTGTTCCTCGCCGCCTTCCCTGACGCCGTCGCCATTCACGCGGCCGCGCGCGCGGCGCTGGAGCGCATCGCCGGGCAGGTCGCCAGGCTCACGCCCCCGGAACGGAAGCAGCTCGCCGACTCGGGGCTGGCCGGCACCACCTCGACGCACACCTTCATGTTCGGTGCCGCGCGATGGCTGGCGCGACACAGCCAGACGCTCACCCTGGCGTTCCCGAAAGCGCGCGACGCCGAACGGCTCGACCGGCTGCTCCACCTGATCCTCACCACGAGCGAGCAGGACCGCTTCGAGTCAGGGGAGGTGGGCACGCTGGAGTGGATGCGGGAGGCCGCCGGTGGCGACGATCCCGCGACCTGGCTGCTCTCTCGCGCTCCGACCACGGGAGCCCACGACGACCTCGCCTGGCGCACGCTCTACGACGACGCCGAGGTGCCGCTGCGTTGGACGCTCGGCGACTCGCCCCTCTCGAGCTCGCGCGACCACCTGCCCATGCGCCCGCAGCTGCGGAGTGCGTTCCGCGCGCTCCCGCGCGACCCGGTGGGGCACGTGATGACGCCATTGCCGGGGATCCGTCGCGCGCGCGGCGCCGAGGCGGTGCGGTGGCACGATGCGGCGCTCGGCGCGCTCATCTCGCGCGCGCGCGAGGTCTTCCCGACCATCTACGCGAACCCGCGCGAGATCCATCTCGCGCCGCTCGGCGAGGGCGCGACGCTCTGTGTGCTGGGTGCGTCGCCGGGCGATCGCTCGGCGCTCGAGGCCAACTACGGGTACGTGATGTTCAGCAATGGCGTCCCCATCGGCTACGGGGGCGTCACGCCGTTCGGTGCGCAGGCCAACACCGGTGCGAACATCTTCGAGAGCTTCCGGCGCAGTGAGGCGCCGTTCCTCTTCCTGCAAGCGCTCCGAGCCTTCCGCACGATGTTCGGTGTCACCCGCTTCGTGGTGAACCCCTACCAGTTCGGCGCCGGCAACGAGGAGGCGATCGCCTCGGGGGCCTACTGGTTCTATGACCGGCTCGGCTTCCGTCCTGCGCAGGCCGCACAGTCGGCCCTTGCCGACCGCGAGCGCACCGCCATCGCCAGGGACCGCACGCATCGCTCGTCGATCACCACGTTGCGCGCGCTCGCACGCGGCGATGTGGTGCTCACGCTCCCCGACGCGGAGGGCGCGGGACCGTTGTCGGAGCAACTGCTGGTCGACGCCGGTCGGCACGCGACGCGCGCGCTGGCGGCGGTGCCGGCCCGCGAGCGCGCCGAGTGGATCGAGCGGGAAGCACGCGCGCTGCTCACTCGGTGCACCGGGGCCGTGCGGGCGCTCACGCCGGCCGAGTCGGTCGGCGCGCGGCACCTCATGCCGATCCTCGCGGCACTCGCGAAGGAGATCGCGCGCTGGTCCCCCACCGACCGCGTGCGGCTCTGGGAGCTCGTCGCGCTCAAGGGTGCGGCGCAGGAACTGCCATGGGCACGCGCCGCCGCGCAGCATGCTCCGCTCTGGCGGGCCCTCCAGAGGCTCACCAAGGCTTAATGAAGCGCGCGCCGATTCCTCATCTCGGCGTCATGAGCGGTTGAGGTTGACATCCTAGCGTGGAGGCAAGGATCGAGGCGGTCGCGGTACGACCGTCCCACCACCCACGCCGGAGGAGAACGTGTTCCGCCACCTGCTCGAGTCGGCACCCAAGCGTCAACGCACCCGCAGTGCCGCCGTTCTGTCGTTGGCATTCCATGCGGCGCTCGTGGGGAGCGCGCTGGCGGCGACCGCGATCGATCCGCGGGAGGATCCCGCCGAACTGGATCCGATCAGGGATATCGTCTTCGTCCCGACGCGGCCCGCGCCGACCACGCCCGCTCGGCCCTCGCCCCCGACGACGACGCCGAGCGTGCCCAGCCCGGTGCCTCCGATCGTCGTGCCGATCGTCGTGCCGATCGAGGTGCCGGACGCGCTGCCGCCGGTGCCGGAGCCAGGCACCTCGCCGATGGACCCGTGGACCACGCTCCCCACCTCCCCGGGAACGCCCGATGGGACCGGTGATCCCTCGTCGCCCGCCGGTCCCGAGGGCGACGGCAGTCCGATGTGGGCCGAGGACCTCGCGCACCCTGCGAAGCCGCTCGGCGCCATGCGCGCGCCGCGGTACCCTGACCCGCTGCGCACGTCGCGTCTGGAGGGCACCGTGATCGCGACGTACGTGGTCGACACGCTCGGTCGCGTGGAGCCCGCCTCGTTCAAGGCCCGCGAGGCGACGCATCCGCTGTTCGAGCAGGCGGTGCGCACCGCGGTCATGCAGCAGCGGTTCCGCGCCGCCGAGTGGAACGGCAAGCGCGTGCGGCAGCTCGTGGAGCAGCAGTTCGTCTTCCGCCTCAGCCGGTGATCCGCTGAGGGGCAGGGTGTGGCCATGCGCCGAATTCGCTACATTCGGCGCATGACCACTCCTACGCATATCCATCGCCGCTGGGCCGACGTCCCGCTCGAGACGGTCACCGACCAGATCTCGCGACAGCTCATCACCGGCCAGCAGATGATGCTCGCCCACGTGCATCTCAAGAAGGGCGCGATCGTCCCCAAGCATCAGCATCACAACGAGCAATTCACCTACATCCTGAGCGGCGTGCTCCGTTTCTGGATGGGGGATGATGGCGCTGAGGTGATCGACGTGAAGGCGGGCGAGGTGTTGCACATCCCGTCGAACATCTGGCATAAGGCGGAGGCGCTGGAGGACACGCTCGACGTGGACATCTTCAGTCCGCCGCGCGCGGACTGGCTCGATCACACCGACAGCTACTTCCACAAGAAGTAGCCGTGGACCTCGGGCTGAAGGGGCGCGTCGCGTTCGTGGCGGCGGCGAGTCAGGGGCTCGGCCGTGCGATCGCCGAGGAGCTGGCGCGGGAAGGAGCGCGCGTGGCGATCTGCGCGCGCACCGAGCGCATCCTCACCGTGGCCAAGGAGATCGGCGCGGCGCATGGGGCCGAGACGTTGGGCATCGTCGCCGACGTGTCGGTGCCGGCGGACGTCGAGCGCGCGGTCGCCGAGGCGGTCGCGCGGTTCGGTCCGATCTCGGTACTCGTCACGAATGCGGGCGGTCCGCCGCCGGGTCCGTTCGAGAGTCATTCGCCCGAGGCCTGGCAGAAGGCGGTCGCGCTCAACCTCGACAGCGTGGTGAATCTCACGCGCGCCGTGCTGCCGGGGATGAAGTCGCAGCGTTGGGGCCGCATCCTGAACGTCACGTCGATCGCGGTGAAGCAGCCGGTGGACGGGCTGATCCTGAGCAACAGCGTGCGCGCCGCGGTCACGGGGTTCGCGCGGACGCTCGCCAACGAGGTCGCGCCATTCAATATCACGGTGAACTGTCTGCTGCCCGGCTACACGCGCACGGAGCGGCTTGACGGGCTCGCCGCGCACAACGCGAAGTCCAAGGGGATCACCACCGAGCAGGCCTTCGGCGCGTGGGAGCAACAGATCCCCATGGGGCGCGTGGGCGAGCCGCGCGAGTTCGCGGCGCTGGCGGCCTTCCTGGCGTCGGAGCGGGCGAGCTACGTCACGGCGCAGAGCATCGCCGTGGATGGAGGGTGGATCAGGTCGTTGCTCTAGGGCCGCAGCGCCTTGTGCGCGAGCCGCTTGAGCAGCGAGAGTTGCCCGGAATGGTAGATGTCGTGCTCCGCGAGCGACCGGAACATGCTCGCATGCGAGATCCCCTTGCCGTCGGGGTTCTCGGCCGGGATCCCCACCTGCGCACCGAGCTGCGCCGCCGGCAGCGCACGCACGACCGCGACCAGCGCCGCGTGCGAGGCGTCGAGCGAGGCCACGGCCTCGCGCCAGGCACGGTCGCTCGTGTCGGTGACGTCGGGCCAATCGCCGCCCACCGGTTCCGTGATGGGATCCCAGTCGCCGCCGAGCGCGCGCCGCGCGACCTCGTCGGTCCAGCTGCGCATGTGGAGCACCGTCTCCCAGATGCTGTGCGCACCCGCGCCCGGGTGCCAGGCCGCGACCGCGGCGGTCACATCGGCGAGCAGCGCTCCGCGCGACGGCCCGTGCCAGGGCGTGCCGTCGTGCGCGCGCTTCAGCACCTTCACGATCTCCTCGTTCTCCATGCGGGCTTTGGTGGGCATCGCAGGCTCCTCGACCGTTGAGATGGAAGTTCAGGTTCCGGCGAAACAGGACAGGTGCACGAACTCCGGCCGCTCCACGGCGTCCTCGACGGTCAGACGCAACCGCCGCACCTGCCGCCGTGTCACGCGCTCGAGCCGCCGCGCGCCGATCGTCGTGCCGCGCGCGATCGTCCGCCACGCACCGCCGTCGCTCGCGTCGAGCCGGTAACGCGCCACGCGCTGCCCCGCGGTGATGTCCTCACGGAGATCGACGATGCCCACTTCGGCCGCCACCGGCAACTCGAGCACGAGCTCGGCGGCGTGCGCACCTGTCGAGCGCCACGCGGCGGAGCCCCCCGCTCCGAGATCGCGCGCGAAGAGCGCGTCGAGCCGTGCGCGCATCCCGAGCAGGCTCGCGACGTCGGCGTCGTGCAGGAGACCGGTGCGCGTGGGCGGCACGTTGAGCAGGAGCTTGGAGTTGCGCCCCACCGAACTGAAGTAGAGCGAAACGAGATCATCCACCGAGCGCACCCGTGCATCCTCGGCGGCGTGGTGGAACCAGCCGGGCCTGATCGAGACGTCGGTCTCGCCGGGACGCCAGACGGTGCCGTCGCGGTCGCCGTCCTGCAGCGAGCGCATCACCTCGGCACCTTCCACCCCGGGCGCCGTGACGATGCGCGGATCCACCGTCGACCAGTTCGTGGTCCCGGCCGCGCCGCGCTCGTTCCCGATCCAGCGCACGTCGGGGCCGGCGTCGGAGAACATCACCGCCTCGGGCTGCATCCGTCGCACCGCGCCCCACATCCGCGGCCAGTCATAGACCTGCCGCTTCCCGTTGGGTCCCTCACCGTTGGCGCCGTCGAACCAGACCTCGTGGATCGCGCCGTACCGTGTGAGCAGCTCGGTGAGCTGCGCCTCGTAGATGTCGAGGTAGCGCGCGCTGTCGCCGTATGCGGGATGGTTGCGATCCCAGGGCGAGAGATAGAGCCCGGGCTTGAGCCCCTCGGCGCGGCAGGCATCGACGAACTCGCGCACGAGATCACCCTGCCCGCCGCGCCACGGACTCGAGCCGACGCTGTGAGGAGTGGTCGCGGTGGGCCAGAGACAGAAGCCGTCATGATGCTTGGCGGTGAGGATCATCGCCTTGAAGCCGGCCGCACGCGCCGTGCGCGCCCACTGCCGCGCGTCGAGCGCCGACGGATCGAACAGGCGCGGCGACTCGGTGCCGTCGCCCCATTCGCGGTCGGTGAAGGTGTTCATCCCGAAGTGGATGAACATCGCGAGCTCGTCGCGCTGCCAGGCGAGCTGGCTCGGGCTCGGGCGCGGCCGTGCGGCCTGCGCACCCCACGATCCCGCGTCGCGCGTGGCCAGCGCACGCGCCGCCGGTGTGCCGACCGCGGCGGCGGCCACGGCCGTGCGCAGGAACTCCCGTCGATCCAGTGTCATGGCAGCGTGAACTCCCCTCGGAGCCGGATGTCCCTGGACGAAGCGCCCACCATCACGCGGAAGAGGCCGGGCTCCACCACCCAGCGCATCTCCTCGTTCAGCAGGCGCAGGTGTTCGGCGGTGAGCAAGAACTCCACGTCCTGCGACTCGCCCGGTGCGAGCGCGATGCGCGTGAATCCCTTCAAGGCGATGAGCGGCTGGGCGACGCTCGTGAGCACGTCGCGCAGGTAGAGCTGCACGACCTCGCTGCCCGCCCGTGTGCCGGCGTTGCTCACGCGGGCACGGACGCGAACGCGCAGCTGCGCCGCCGCCGAATCGGCACCGCCCACCGGACCGGCGTGACCGCGCTCGAGCTCGATCCGCAGATCGGAGTACTCGAACCTCGTGTAGGTGAGTCCATAGCCGAACGGGAAGAGCGGCTGCCCCGTGAGGTCCAGGTAGTCATCGCCGCGACCGGTCGGCTTGTGGTCGTACGTGAGCGGCAACTGCCCCTCGGCGAGCGGGAAGGTGATCGGCAGTCGTCCCGACGGATCGGCATCGCCGAAGAGCACGTCGGCGATCGCGTGGCCGCCCTCCTCGCCCGGGTACCAGGCCATGAGCACCGCTCCGACGTCATCGAGCCAACGCGACATCGTCACGGCACTCCCGCCGACGATGACCACCACGGTCGCCGTGCCGGTCGCCGCCACGGCGCGGATCAGCTCCTCCTGCCGCCCCGGCAGCGCGAGCGAGGCGCGATCGCGGAACTCCCCTTCCTCGATCCCCACCACCACCACCGCCGCCTCGCTGGCACGCGCCGCCTGCACCGCCTCGGCGATGCGAGCGTCGGCATCGCGCGGGACGCCCGCATCCCACACGAGCTTCACGCGCGCGTTCCCCGTGCTCTCGAAGTACTCGAGCCTGATCTCGTGCCGGCTCCCGCCCGCGAGGGCGACGCTCTCGAGGCGCGCGCGGAACGAACGCTTCTCCCATGCGTCCACGAGCAGCTTGCCGTCGAGCCAGAGCCGGTAGCCGTCGTTCGCCTCGACGCCGAGTCGCGTGGCGCCGCCGGCGGGCACGGCCAGCGTTCCCATCCAGCGCACCGAGTACCAGTCATACGGGATGCCGGGCCCCGGCGAACTCAGCGTCCAGCCGAAGTCGATCTGCGCGTCGGTGCGCACCAGGCGTGGCGGGCCACTGAACGCGTTGTTCGCCCAATACTCGCCGCGCAGGCCCGGGCGCTGCGACCCGTCCTGCGACGACGAGAGATGTGCCGCGGGCACCACCGCGTACGTCGGTGCGAGTCGCCCCGGCCCGCGGGCGAAGCGCACGGTCGCTGCGGTCCCGGCGCGCGCGCGGATCCCGGCGAGGATCGACACCGGCGCGATCCCCGGCCCGCTGTACCCGCCGAGCCGCACCGAGTCGGCGTCGGCGCCGATCACCGCCAGCCGGCGGAGGCCCGCGCGGAGCGGCAGCGTCGCGGCACGCAATGTCGAGGCACTCGGAGGCGCGGCATCGCGACCGGGCGCGCTGCGCGCCGGAGCATTGCGCAACAGCACAAGCGACGCGCGCGCCGCCTCGCGTGCGAGCGCGCGGTGCGTCGCATGCCCGGCCCAGTAGGCCGCCGACTCCGGGAATATCCGGGCGCCCTCATCGAAGAGCCCGAGCGCGAACTTGGTCCGCAACACGCGGAGCACGGAGGCGTCGAGCACGTTGTCCGGCACGAGCCCCTGCTCCACGGCCCGCAGGTACGGGCGGTGCTGCGGCCACGACGACTGGAAGATCACGTCGAGTCCGGCACCGAGCGCATGCGCCATCGCGGTCGCGGTCGACGCCTCGGTGCGGTGCAGGACCGTCGCACCGCCGGTCGCCGCCGCGTCGGAGATGATGAAGCCGCTCAGTCCCCAGTCGCGCTTGAGCACGTCGTTCAACAGCATGGGGCTCTGCGTCGCGGGCGACCCGTCGACCGAGTTGTACGCGGTCATCACCGACCGGGCGCCGGCATCGGCGATCAGCGACCGGAAGGGCGGGAAGTACCGCTCCTCGAGCGCGCGGCGACTCACGTCGATGGGATACGAGTCCCGTCCGCCCTCGCCGACGTTCGCCACGAAGTGCTTGGGCGTCGCGATGATCCCCTGCCCCTCGAACGCCCGCACGAACTGACGCCCCATGACGCTCGTGAGGTGCACGTCCTCACCAGACGTCTCCTCCACGCGACCCCACCGCACGTCGGTCGCGAGGTTCACCACCGGCGAGAGCACCTGCCGGATCCCGCGGCTCCCCGTCTCGCGCGCCGCCGCCTCGTGCACGCGCCGCACCAGCAGTGAGTCCCAGGTCGCGGCGAGCGCGATCGCCTGCGGGAAGACGGTCGCGCCCTCGCGCACGAGGCCATGCAGGGCCTCGTCGAACACGATGATGGGGATCCCGGTGCGCGCGATGAACCAGCGCTGGACCGAGTCGACGCGCGCGGCATGTGCCCGCGCGGCGTCGCGCGCCGGGACTCCCGGCGCCGCGCCGACCTGAAGGCCGAAGATGCCCTTGGAATAGTCGAATGACGCGCTGTCGAGATCGCCCGGGATCATGAACAGCTGCCAGAACTTCTGCTCGCGCGTGAGGCCCGCCAGCACGTCGGCGGCCCGGGCGTCCGGCCCGGCCGCGCGCGGCAGGCGCGCGCGCGCGGCGACCGGATCCGCCGGTCGCTGCGCGGACGCCCCCGGCACCACGCAAGTGCAGGCGACCGCCAGGAGGAGTATCACATTGTGCGTTCGGGGAAGCATGTCAGGGAATGTGAACGTAGTGACGCTCGCTTGCGACCCCTCGGGGGAACGCGCAGTATCCCAGAGGAACCGTGATGAATCCCCGCCCCCCGCTCCCGCCGCGCCGCCGAGCCGGATCGCTCCGCATCCCAAGCATCTATGTGGGATTCGGCCTGACCTGGGTGTTGCTCTCCGCGCTCTGGCGGCAGGGCGGCTCCTTCCGAGTCGACCGGGATGCACTCGTCTTGACGCTGTTCGTCCTGCTCTCGGCGGCCGTCCTTCACCTGCTCCTCAGGCGGGACGAAGCGCGCGACGAGGTTCGCCATCGGACTCTGCCGGGCCCGACGCGCGAAGACGCCGACGCGGCGCTCGTCGAGGCACTCTCCACCGCGCGCGAACGGGCGCTGCTCAACGACGCCGCCGTCGCGAGCTCGGCGAACGGCATCGCGATCCTGGACGCTTCGGGGAATGTCGTGCAAGCGAACGCTGCGTGCGCGGCGATGCTGCGCCGCGACGCCGGAACCCTCGTCGGCCTGCACCTCGAATCGCTGATGGAGCCGGAACCCGATTCGGCCGAACCCGGGAGCGACCTCGCGGCGACGCCGTCGCGTCGCGAGTTCGTCGTGCGGCAGGGCGCGACCGAGGTCCACATCCATATGACGTGTTCGCCGATCCCCGGCCCCGACGGCACCCTGGCCTGCACGGTCGCCGTGCTCGAGGACCTCTCGGAACGGCACCGGCAGGAGGAACGGATCGCGCACCTCGCGCGCTACGACCTGCTCACCGACCTCCCCAACCGGCAACTCTTCATCGAGCAGGCGCGCGGCGCGATCGCGCGGGCGGATCGCGCCAGTCTGCAGGTCGGCATCCTCTTCCTCGACCTCGACCACTTCAAGCACATCAACGACTCGCTCGGCCATGCCGTGGGCGATTCGGTGCTGCGCGCGACCTCCGCGCGCCTCGCGGCGCAGCTGCGACCCGGCGACGTGATCGCGCGGTTCGGCGGCGACGAGTTCGTCGTCCTGCTCAGCTCGATCCACGACTCCGCCGAGGCCGGGGCGCTCGCCAAGCGGCTCCTCGCCGTCCACGAGGAACCGATCGCCGCGGGCGGCATCCTGCACCATGTCGGCGTGAGCGTCGGCATCGCGCTCTTCCCCGACGACGGCCGCGACCTCGATGACCTGCTCCAGCATGCCGACCTCGCGATGTACCGCGCCAAGGCCGACGGCCGGCAGACCATGCACTTCTTCCACCGGCACATGGACGAGCTCGCGGTGCGTCGCGGGTCGATCGAGCGCGCACTCCACTCGGCGCTCGCGCACGACGAGTTCCGCGTGGTCTTCCAGCCGCAGCTGCGGCTCAGCGACGGCGCGCTGATCGGCGCCGAGGCGCTCATCCGGTGGCACTCGCGCGAACTCGGGGAGGTCTCGCCGTCGGAGTTCATCCCGGTCGCGGAGAGCCTCGGCCTCATCAGGCCCGTGGGTGTGCAGGTGCTCTCGCGCGCCGCGAGACAGGCCGCCCACTGGGACGAGGACGGACTGGCCGACCTGCGGATCGCGGTCAACCTCTCCATGGCCCAATTCCGCTCGCACGACCTCGCCACGGAGCTCGCCGCGACCGTCGCCGCCGCCGGACGGTCGGCGACGCGCGTGGAGCTCGAGATCACCGAATCGATGCTCGCAGAGGACGCCGACCGCGCGGCGCGGAGCCTCAGGACGCTGCATGCGTCGGGCTTCGAGCTCGCGATCGACGACTTCGGCACCGGCTATTCGTCGATGTTCGCGCTCCAGCGCTATCCGCTCGCGCGACTCAAGATCGACCGGTCGTTCGTGCGCGACGTGGAGTCGCACGCCAGCAGCGCGACGATCGTGCGCGCCACCGTCGAGCTGGCACACGCGCTCGGCCTCTCCGTGCTCGCCGAGGGCGTGGAGACCGAGGCCCAGGAGCATTTCCTGCGCGACGTCGGCTGCGACGAGGTGCAGGGCTTCCGCTACGCGCGCGCGCTCGAGGTCCCCGCGTTCGAGGCCTGGGCCAAGCGCTATCAGGCCCGTCACCCGGGGGCGAGCCTGGTGCTGCCCGAGATCGGCTGACTCCGCCAGGGTCGCCGGGACCGGCACCGTGAAGCATCTTGGCGGGGTGGGCCCAAGGCCCACCCCGTTGTGCTTGCCCGGAACGAGTCAGGATATTACTGTATCGGAGTATAGAGGATATCCTGACGCCGGCTCACCACCTTCCAATGAGCAGGAGTTCGATCGTGCGTTCCCCCCGCATCATCGTCGCGGCCGCATTCGTCGCGACCGCCGCATGCGCCACCGAGAAGGCGCCCGCGGTCGCCGCAGCGGACGCGAAGGCGGTCTCCTTCAACGAGGCGGCCTGGAAGCCGCATCGCGAAGCCGACATCCCCAACGACTCCATGGGGGCGTCGATCCGCCGCGGGCTCTACCTCCTGCGCTTCACTCCCGAGAGCCTCCCCGCGTACGCCACCGGGAACCTGCGCTGCACGAGCTGCCATCAGGACGACGGCCTCAAGCCGACGGCGGCCCCGCTCACCGGCTCGCATGCGCGCTTCCCCAAGTACATGCCGCGCTCCGGCGCCGTGATCGCGCTCGCCGACCGCGTGAACTACTGCTTCACCCGCTCGCTCGCCGGCAATGCGATCCCGGTGGGGAGCCGCGAGATGACCGACCTGCTCGCCTACATGGCCTTCATCTCGAAGGACATCCCGGTCGGCACCAAGATCGCCGGTGCCGACGGCCTCATCTCCATGCCCGACACCCTCGAGGGCGATGTCGCCCGCGGCGAGGCGCTCTTCACCGCCAAGACCTGCACCACCTGCCACGGCGCGACCGGCGAGGGCGTCGGCCCGGTCCCGGCACTCTGGGGTCCGAAGTCCTACTCGGTCGGCGCCTCCATGACGCGCCTCGAGCGCGCGGCGAGCTTCATCAAGCACAACATGCCGCAGTCGGCGCCGGGCACGCTCACGGCCCAGGAGGCCTTCGACCTCTCGGCGTTCATCAACTCGCACCCGCGCCCCGACTCGCCGGGCAAGGAGAACGACTGGCCGATGGGCGGTGCGCCCAAGGATGTCCCGTACGACACCAAGGGACACCCGGCCTTCCATGCGCCGCCGCTCATCAAGCGGGCAAATCCGCGGGGATCGCTGGTGCCCAATCCGCCGGTCATCAGCCGAGGCACGCGTTAGCCCGTGGCCAAGAGGATCGAGGACACTGAACTCACGCGCCGCGACCTGCTCGCCGGCGCGGTCGGCGCCGTCGGCGGCGCCATGCTCGCGGGGCTGCCGGCCACGCTCGGGGGACAACAGGGCGCCGCAGCGCCGTCGGGCGCACCCGCGCGTCCCACCGTCCCCGCCGACGCGACCAAGCTCCAGGGCGGCGCGACGACACCGCTCGGTGCCCGCTCCGCCTTCGAAGCGCCCTCGCGCGCGCCGTACGGCGAGACCACCGGCAGTTCGCTCACGCCGCTGCAGGACCTCGCCGGCAACATCACGCCGAGCGACCTGCACTTCGAGCGGCATCATGCGGGGATCCCGGCGCTCGACCCGGAACGCCACACGCTCACCATCCACGGGCTCGTGGATCGGCCGCTGAGCTTCTCGCTCGACGACCTCAAGCGCTTCCCGCAGGTCGTGCGTCCGTACTTCATCGAGTGCTCGGGCAATGGCCGCGGCGCCTTCCGCGATCCCAAGCCCGACCTGACGGCGCAGAAGGTCGCCGGCATGTTGAGCACCTCGGAGTGGACCGGTGTGCCGCTCGCGACGCTCTTCCGCGAGGCCGGCGTGAAGCCCAAGGCGAAGTGGTTCCTCGCTGAGGGAGGCGACGCCTGCCTCATGACGCGGTCGGTGCCGATCGAGAAGGCGTGGGACGATGCGATCATCGTGTGGGCGCAGAATGGCGAGGCGTTGCGCCCCGCGCAGGGCTACCCCATGCGCCTGCTCCTCCCCGGCTGGGAGGGGAACATCAACGTGAAGTGGCTGCGCCGCATCGAACTGGGCACGCAGCCCTGGATGACGCGCTGGGAGACCAGCAAGTACACGGATCCGCTCCCCAACGGCACGGCGCGGCAGTTCACTTTCGAACTCGACGCCAAGTCGATCATCACGTCGCCGTCGCATCCGGACACGATCGGCGAGCGGGGCTGGCATGCGGTGAACGGCATCGCATGGAGCGGACGCGGTCGCGTCACGCGCGTGGAAGTGAGTGTCGACGGCGGCAGGAGTTGGGCGAACGCCGAGCTCCTCGGCGAGTCGAGCCCCAAGTCGACCGTGCGATTCCAGTACATGTGGGACTGGAAGGGTGGCGAGGCGGTGCTGCTCAGCCGCGCGACCGACGAGGCGGGATTCACGCAACCCACGCGCACGGCACTGATCGCCGAGCGCGGACTGGGGACCGACTACCACTTCAATCAGGTCGTCGGGTGGAAGGTCGAACGCAGCGGCAAGGTCCTCTTCCACGGGGAGACCTGAGCATGCGCATGACTCGAGTGCGACGCGTGCTCCTGGGCGCGATGCTCGGCGGGAGCCTCGCGGCCGCCGGTTGCGATGGCGGCGCGACGGCCGGTGCGAGCGGGACAGGTGGTGAGCGCGCCGCGACCGCAGGTGCCGCGTCGGGCGCGGCGACCGGCGCGACTCCCGTGCGCTTCGCCGACTACGACGGTGGCGCGGTCCCCGGCGGTCCCGGTGCCGGGAGGCACTACGGGATCGGCATCCGTGCGACCGCCGCCGCGATCACGAAGATGGACCGCGACATCGGACCGGACGGCGCGGAGCTCCCGGCGGGCACGGGCTCCGTCGCCGAGGGCGGCGCGCTCTACAAGGCTCAGTGCGCCATGTGCCACGGCGTGAACGGCGAGGGGATGGCCCCCGCCTTCCCGCGCCTGAGCGGCCGCGACCCCGCCGCCGAGGGCTTCAAGTTCGCGAGCGATCCCAAGCTGCCGCATACGATCGGCAACTACTGGTCGCACGCCACCACGCTCTTCGACTACATCCGGCGCGCCATGCCGCACGTCGCGCCCGGTTCACTCACCGACGACCAGGTCTACGCCCTCACCGCGTACCTGCTCGCGAAGGACGACGTGATCGCGAAGGACGCGACGCTCGATGCGGCCGCACTGCGCGCCGTGAAGATGCCGTATGCCGACCGCTTCGTGCCGGATGACCGCCGGCCGAACGCGCCGAAGTAAGTCCCCCAACGCAGGAGAACCCATGACATTCGCCGCCACCGCTCCACCCGCCGCGCCGCCCAAGGCGACCGCATTCGCCGCCGCCGAGTCGCCGAGCGAGAAGACCCCGTGGGTCTTCTACGGGATCCTCTTCGGACTCCTCGGCGCCGTCTCGATCCTCGTCTGGGGACCGATCGGCGTCTCGGGCACCTATCCGCGCTTCATCGGCGCGATCATGCAGTTCGTCGATCCGGCGTATGCCGAGTCGAATCCGTACCTGAAGAAGATGGGGTCGCTCCTCAAGCCCGAGACCTTCATCGTGCTCGGCCTCCTCATCGGCGGCTTCCTCGGCGCCAAGGTCAATCGCGAGAAGGCCCCCAAGTGCGAGATGATCCACCCCGGGGAGACGACCACCGGCAAGCGCTACCGCGACGCCTTCATCGGCGGCTTCCTGATCATCGTCGGGGCGCGCATCGCCGGCGGCTGCACCAGCGGCCACATCATCTCCGGCATCACCCAGCTCTCGGTGAGCGGGTTCATCTTCGGTCTCGGCGTCTTCACGACGGGCATCCTGTCCGCCAAGATGCTGAGCAACCGCCGCGCGGCGGGGGTCTGACCATGCTCATCCCCTTCCTGTCCATCCTGATCGGCGTCGCGATGGGCTTCTTCATCCAGCGCGTCCGCGCCTCGAGCCCGGCGATGATCGCCCGGAACCTGCGCCTCGAGAACATCTCGGTGATCAAGTTCATGGCGCTCACCATTGCCGTCGGCATGATCGTCGTCTACTCGCTGTCGCTGGTGATCCCGCAGCTCCTCCACTTCGACGTGAAGCCCACCTACGTGGTCGGCGTCCTGCTCGGCGGCCTGGTCTTCGGCGTCGGCTTCGGCGTCGGCGGCTACTGCCCCGGCACCTGCGTCGTGGGCATCGGCGAGGGGCGCAAGGACGCGATCGTCGCGATCCTCGGCGGCGTGGTCGGCGCCCTCGCGTTCACGCTCACCTACACGACGCTCGTCGAGCCGATCATCAAGATCGCGAACTTCGGCAAGATCACGCTCCCCGAGGTGTTGCACCTGCCGTCGATCCTCGTGGCGCTCGTGGTCGGCGAGATCTTCATCGCGGTGGTCAGGTTCCTCCCGACCGAGTTCAAGAAGGGCTGACCGCGGCTCCCCCACCCCGCGGCAGCAGCAGGACGAAGCCCCCGGCGGATCACTCCGCCGGGGGCTTCGTCCTTCCCCTCACGGGCCTTACCGGGGCCCGCAGCTCCCGGCGTCAGTCCTTCGCCGGATGGATCGTGAAGCCCATGAGCATCGACGTCTCCGACATCGCGCTCTTCACCGACGTGCCCGGGACGGCGGCCGGACGGTACATCGCACCGGTGATCGAGTTCTCGAGCGCCTTGTAGGCGCTCAGGTTGAAGTCGACGCTGGAGTTGATCGCGAACCCGATGCCGCCGGTCACGTGATGCTGCACCACGGCGGGGGCCGGGATGTTGAACATCGACTGTTCGTCGGGGATGGGGTTCTGCGAGTAGTTGTAGCCCCCGCGGATGGTGAACCGGTCACTCGGCTTGAATTGCATGCCGACCGCGACCACCGCGATATCCTCCCACCCGAAGCCCTTCACCGAGCCGTCGGGATTGTACCCCTTGGCCTCGAAGCCCTTGGTGCTCGAGTAGGTGACGTACTTCGCGTCGAGACCGAGCGCGAGGCGATCGCTCGGCGACCAGGCGAGCCCCGCGCCGTAGATCGCCGGCACATCCATGCGGAAGGTGACGGTGCGCGCCGTCCCGAAGTTCGGGAGGTTGGGGTTCGCATGCGTCATCTGGAACTGGAAGTCGCTGAACATCTGCGGCGAGCTGTACGCGAGGCCGAGCGTCATCCTGGGCGTGAGCGCGTACTGCAGGCCGGCCTGGAAGCCGAAGCCGAAGACCGCGTCGGCCGCGGCGGCGGACGGATAGAACGAGCGGTCGTCGAGCGTCCCGGGCGTGAGGTCCGGGCCGGGATCGTAGTCGGGTGCCGCGATCGGCATCGGCGTCACCGCCAAGGCCTCCCAGTCGATGTTCGCCGCGAGTCCGATCCGCAACTTGTCGGTCGCGTTCCAGGCGAGCGCCGGCGAGATCTTCATCAGCTGGAAGTTCGAGTAGACCTGGCCGAAACCGTTCGGTGCCGGCATGAGGATGGGGTTGGTCGGATCGGCCGCGTAGTTCACGCCGAAGCCGCCGATGCCGAGTCCCGAGAGTCCGATCACCAAGCCGTTCGCGAGCTTCGTGCTGAAGCCGAACGCCGGGATGGGCGACCAGTCGGCGTCGCTCGTGGTGGAACCCGACATGGGACCGTAGGTCGAGCTCACGGTGCGATCGGGCTTCAGGAGTTCGAATCCCATCTCGAGATTCGTGCCGTCGAACGCGGCGAGGCCCGCCGGATTGTGGTAGAAGGCGCCGAGGAGACTCGCGTTGGTGGCGATGCCGATGCCGCCGACGGCGGAGTTCACCGCGCCGACACCGTGCAGGAGATGTCCATCGGTCGCGCGGGCGACGTGCGGCGCGACGAGGACGGCGATGGCCACGAGGGCCTTGGACCAGTATCTGCGCATGGGAACGCGCCTCCGACATGAGGGAGTTGGCACGACGGGAGAACAGCGGGAGCGGGACAAGCGGTCGCGACTGCTCATCGGACCTCCTTGAGGCGGGAGATCGCACGATCCAGCGCGGCGGCGATGTCCGCGTCGGCGGGGAAGGTGCGGTCGAAGTCCGCCCGGAGCGCGCTCGCGGCGCGCCGCTCGCCGGGGCGAGCCGACGGCGACGGCGACGCCAAGGCGGCGCGCCTCGACCAGAAGGCGCGATAGGCGTCGGAACGCGCGGGGAGTCGCGCGTCGAGCAGCGCCGCGCCGCAGCGCACCGCGGCCAGGCTCGCGCGGCGCGCCCCGTCGACGTTCGAGGCATCGAAGCCGGCGACACCCTGCGAGGCACGGGTCACGGCAGGGAAGCAGAGCTCGCGCACGAACGCGAGCAGTGGTGCGGTGGGGTCCGCATCGGCGGCGAAGTCGCCCACCGCGACCTGATTGTCGGACCGGTCCTGCGTCCCCGAGAAGATCCGTCCCTCCGTGCCGATGCCCGGCGCGACGATCAGGCGGCCGCCGTCGAGGCGCTCGAGCGCGAGCCAGGGAGCGAGAGCCGGCAGATACAGCGAGTCGAGCTCGCGCTGGAGGCGCGCGATGCGCGCCGGTGCGGGCGGCACGACCGGCGGTCGTCGCTCGAGGGCCGCCGCGAGTTCGTGCAGGCGCGCGCTCCGCAGCTCACCCGCCAGCGACCGCGCGAGCGCCCCCACGAGCAGCTCGGCGCGTGGCGTGGGCACCAGCGGTGGCGAGGCGGCCGCACCTCGCAGCGCTGCGGCGAGCGCGGCGCGGTCGGCGGACGGATGGTAGAGTGGCACGAAGTGCAGGATCTCGCTCTCGCGCGTGCGGGCGAGCGCGTCCGCGAGTTCCCGGTCCGCCGGCGCGATCGCGCGGTCACGGACGTCGACCAGGGGGAACGCCCCCGCCCCGGGGAGCCGCAGGCCGGCCATGAGGTCGAACCAGGCGAGTGCTCCCGCGGGGGTCACGATCGACCATCGTGCGGGTGCGGCGGCCCGCGACTGCGCCGCGACCGAAGTGCCGGCATCGGCCACGAGGGCGGTGGCGAGGAGCAGGCGGCGCAGGGCCGACGGAGGGGGCCGTGACGGGACGGGATGCATATGCTATATACTGCATATCCCTATTTATTGCATCCCGCAAGGGTGACTTCCCTCGCCATCCTGTCGGGGGACCCCGCTCCCTGCCCCCGATCCACCCTGCTACGTTACTTCACACCATGGCCCTGAAGACCAAGATCCAGCCGCGCCGGGCCGCGACGCCCGAGTTGCTCGCGATGGTCGCCGGCAGGTTCCGCGCCCTCTCCGAGCCCGCACGCCTCTCGATCCTGCACGCCCTAGAGCACGGACCGCTCACGGTGACCGAACTGGTCAAGCAGACCGGGCTCGGGCAGGGCAATCTCTCCAAGCATCTGCAGCAGCTGCACACGGCGGGCTTCCTCTCGCGCACGCGCAAGGGACTCTTCGTCCACTATGCCCTGGCCGACGACGATGTCTTGGCCCTCTGCGAGATCATGTGCGGGCGGCTCGAGGCCGATCTCACCACGGCGCGCGCGAAGGTGACCGCGCGCTGAGGCGCGTCACCGGGAGCTGACCGGCCTCACCAACCGCTGAGGCGCGTCACCCGGCCCTGCGTGCCCACCGCCCAGCCGGTGCGCCCCGGCGAGAAACCGACCGCCCAGTAGTTCGCGCTGTCGATCGGCACCCAGCTGCCCCCCAGATCCGCGCTCCACGCACTCCCGTTCGGCCCCACCGCCACCACGGTCGGCGTGCGCGCGCCCGGCACGAAGCTCCCGCCCCACGTGCCCACCTTGAACGTGGGCGCGCTGCGAGGCCGCCAGGTCTCGCCGCCGTCGTCCGTGATCGCGACGAGCGTGTCCCCCGCCTTCACGCCGTAGCCGCCACCGATCACCACACCGTGCTTCGCGTCGCGGAACATCACCGACTGCGCGCCACTCCCCTCGTGCGTCGTGATCAGCAGCGTCTCCACCGCCCAGGTGCGTCCGTAGTCGGCGGTGCGGATCAGGCGTGAACGCGCGGGCGTGTTCATCACGATCCACGCGCGGCCCTGCGGACCGGTGGCGAGGCAGGTGCCGCTCGCGGCGAAGCTCCCCTCACCCGCCCCCGCGCGAGGCAACGATGCGGTCGGCACCCGCGTCCAGTGCTCGCCGCCGTCGGCCGTGAGGAGCACCGCCATCGCGTCGTCGATCGCGTCGCCGATCACGATGCCGCGCCGCGCGTCCCAGAAGCTCATGCAATCGTAGAAGCCCTTCGGATCGGGATTGGTGAACTGCCGCGTCCACACGGCTCCGCCGTCCGTCGTGCGGTAGATGCGCGAGCCCGCGCCGTTGCCGATGCTGAGCAGCCAGGCCGTGCGCGCGTCGAGCGCATGCACATCGCGGAACTGGAGCGAGTCGGCTCCGGGGACGCGACCGGTGGCCCACGTGGCGCCGCCGTCCGTCGTACGGATCCAGGTGCCGCCCGCACCGCTCGCCCACGCGACGGAGTCGCTCACCGCGCTCACCGCGATGAGCAGCGCCGTGGTGCCGCTCACCTGCGCGGTGCGGGACACGGCGACGGGCACGGGCGCCGGTGACTTCATCGAGCAGGCGGCGACGGCCATCACCACGAACGAGATGGCCATCGGCGAAGTGCGACGCGGACGATCGATTGGCATGCGGGGCCTCGGTTGGTGGCCCCGCAAAGCTACTCG
Source organism: Gemmatimonadota bacterium (assembly GCA_021413975.1). GTDB lineage: Bacteria > Gemmatimonadota > Gemmatimonadetes > Gemmatimonadales > Gemmatimonadaceae > Pseudogemmatithrix. The sequence continues at coordinate 137,143 of JAIOPJ010000054.1, read as the reverse complement.
CTCCGCATCGCGTCGGACGGATCCACCGTGGTCGCCCGGCGGGCCGGCAGCAGGCACGCGAGCGTCCCGGTGAGCGCGAGCGTCAGGGCCACACCACCGAAGACCGCCGGATCGAGCGGCTGCACGTCGAACAGCACCACGCTCATCACGCGCGCGATGAGCCCAGCGAGCACGAGGCCGATCGCGAGGCCGAGCGCGATCTGGATGAAGCCCTGCGACATCAGCAGGCGCACCACGTCGCGCGCGGTCGCCCCCAGCGCCATGCGGATGCCGACCTCGCGCGTGCGACGGCTCACCGAGAACGACATCACCGCGTAGAGCCCGATGCTCGCGAGGAAGAGCGCCACGAAGCCGAAGATCATGAACATCGTCCCGAACACGCGGATGAACCACAACGGCTGGGCCACCGCCGCGTCGAGCGTCATCGGCCAGTAGGTCGGGATGTCGGCGTTGAGCGAGGCCACCACGCCGCGCACCGGATCGGCGAGCACCATCGGCGATGCGCCACCCGCGGTGCGGGCCGCGATGTAGGCGAAGCTGGCATGCGCCTGCTCGAACGGCCGGAAGACCACCGCGGGGAACGGTTCCTGCGGGTCCCCGCCGAAGACGTTCGGCACCACGCCCACGATCGTGATCCACGGTTCCTTGCTCTCGGCGCCACCCAACCGGAATCTCCTGCCGAGTGCGTCGCCGCCGCCGAGGTGCTGTTCGACGAAACGCTCGGTGACGACCGCGACGGGCAACGCGCCCAGGCGATCGCTCGACTCGAACAGGCGGCCCTTCCGCAGCGGGATCTCCAGCGTGCTGAAGAACCCGGGCGTCACGGAGATCCATCGCGTGCGCGGGCGTTCCTGATCGGTGGCGTAGGTCGCCGCCTCGAGCGAGAAGCGGTCGCCGTTCAGGCCCTGTTGCGCGCCGGGGAGTCCGGACGCGATCGTCGCCGCCTGCACGCCCGGCAGGGCGGCGACCCGCTCCCCGAGCTGCTCGAAGAAGAGGCGCTGCGCCACGGTGTCGGTGTACGCCGAGGGAAAGCCGACGCGCGTGGTGAAGACACTGGCCATCTCGTAGCCGGTGTCCATGTTGCGCGTCTTGGAGACGCTCTTGATCATGAGACCCGCCGCGACGAGCAGGCCGCACGAGAGGGCGATCTCGAACACGATGAGCGCCCGGCTGATCCGGCCGATCTTGAGGCTCGACGCGCCGCGCGATTCGTCCTTGAGCACCTCGGCGATGTCGGGGCGCGACGCCTGGAAGGCGGGAATGAGCCCCGAGAAGAGCGTCGCGACGACCGCGATGCCGATCGCGAAGAGGAGCACCGGCGGGAAGAGCCCGAAGGTGATGAAGAAGGGTGGCTGCGAGTCGGCGATCGCACGGCCGAAGGCGTCGATCCCCACCTTCGCGAGCGCCACGCCGAAGACGGTCCCGAGTGCGGCGAGGATGAGCGCCTCGGAGAGGAAGATCCGCACGATCGCGCTGCGCGACGCGCCCAGCGCCGAGCGCACGCCGACCTCCTTGGAGCGATGGGCGGCGCGGTCGAGCAGCAGGTTCGCCACGTTGGAACAGGCGATCAGCAGGACGAAGAAGACCGCTCCGAGCATCGTGAAGAGCAACTGCCTCGGCTCTGGTCCGATGAAGTATTCGACGAAATCGGTCACGAGTGCGGCGAAGCCTTTGTTCGTCTCGGGGTAGGTCTCGCCGAGCCGCTGCATGATCGTCGTGAGCTCGGCGGCCGACTGCTCGGCCGTCACCCCGACGGCGAGCTTGCCCGCCACATTCAGGAAGAGCCCCTCCCCGCGCACGCCGACGAGCGGATCGGTCTGCATCGGGAGCCAGAGCTGATCGTTGTTGGGCCAGGCGAAGCCGTCGGGCATGATGCCGACGACTTCGTACGGCACGCCGTTCACGCGGATCGTGGTGCCGAGCACGCTCGTGGCGCCGCCGAAGCGGGTCTGCCACATGTCGTAGCCCAGCACGGTGACGCGGGCCCCGGTGGGCGTGTCCTCGCCGGGGAGGAATGCGCGGCCATGCAGCGGACGAACCCCGGCCATGGCGAAGAGATCGTGCGTGACCCACGACCCCGAGAACCGCTCGGCGCGCTCGGTGCCGCTCACGTTCATGGTGCCCGAGGTCCAGGCGCCGAACTGCGAGAAGCTCTTCTGCTGCGCGGCGATGTCGGCGTAGTCCTGCACCGGGATGTTGCCGCGCTCGATGTCGCGCTCGGGGTTGGCCCGGCCCACGGCGACGATGCGGTCGCCCTCCTCGAACGGGAGACCCTTGATGAGCGCGCCGTAGATGATGCTGAACATCATCGTGGTGAGACCGATGCCGCAGGTGAGGGCGATCGTGGCGACGAGCGTGAGGCCGGGGCTCTTGCGCAGGGTGCGGAAGCCGAGCTGGAGGTCGCGGATCGAGGCGGTCATGGAGTCGGGGCTTGGGGTGACTCCGTGTACGGGGCAGGGGTCGGGGATGGTTTCACCCGACTGCCCTTGACCGCCGTTCACCCGAGCCGCGCGATCGACCGCCCCAGATTCTCCCGCGCCCGACGCTCATCATCATCGAACACCCCGCTCACATAGATCCGCTCGCGCGCGACGAACCCGCGGAGCACCTCGCGCCGCTTGCGCCGGAAGAGCGGCCCCGGCACCCAGGCGTACTCGGCGCGGATCTCCTCCTCGTACTCGTCGAATCGCGCCGGCTCCGCCGCGAGGATCCCGAGGTCCACGTCCACGAGCAGCGCCGCATCGCCCGGTGCGGGGAGCGCATCGTGCCGAGTGGCCATGATCAGGGCGCGCACCCGGTCGCACGCCGCTCCCCCGAGTCCGGCGCGTCGCATGGCCCGGACCGCGAGGTCGGCACTGCGCGCCTCGTTGTCGTTGGCGAGCGGATCGCAGACCGCATCGTGGTACCAGAGCGCCATCTCGAGCTCGCCCACGCGCTCGGCATGCGCGCGCACCGGTTCGAGGCGCACGAAGCACTCGTCGAGGTGCCGCAGCGTGTGATACCGGCGGTGCGGCTCCGCATACCGTGCGAGGACCGCGTCGCGCTCGGGTACGTCGGTGTCGATGCCGAGCGCCCGGGCGGAGCGAGTCCAGCGGTCGTCCCATTCAGCGGGCATGACGGTCCCTCGCGCATGACATGCGGAAATCTACCGCGGCGTGCCGGGGTGCTAGAGCCGCCGCAGGTACGTCACCTTGATCCGTGCTCCCCGCCCCTGCAAACGCGAGATCGAGGTCGGATCGCCGCGATCCTCGTTGAGGACGAGGAAGAGGTCACTGCCGGGGCGGAAGATGTACTGGAACCGGATGTTGGCCGAGACGTTCCGGTCGAGTCCGTTGTACTGGACGAGCGTGTTGAGGAAGAGGTGCGTCGTGAAGGTCCAGGCGAGCCGCGTGGAGAGGATGTCGGCGACGAGCGATCCGCTCGGCACACTCACCCAGCTGCGCGTCCCGTCGACGCCGAGCGCCAGGTGCCTTCCGCCGCGCAGCGTGACTCCGGCGGTCAGGCGCGTGAGCACGCCGCCGAAGGTCGTGCTCCGTTCGCCGTTGGCGTTCAGGACCACCGACCGCGCCGGATTGCTCGAGCCGAAGAAGCCGTCGACCCCGTTGTCGTACGCGCCGACCGGGACCGGGAGCGAGTCGGCGATGTCGAAGGCCTCGTCGATCCGCGTGGCGCCGTCGCGGTGGTAGTAGGTGATGTTCTCGCCGCCGTTCCAGTTGAGGTCGATGGCGTTGGCGAACCGCCAGTCCTGGAGCACGCCGTCGAGCCGCGCGACGTAGTCGCTGAAGTTGAGCCAGTTCAACGTGCGCAGGCCGAGCGCCTTGGGGCGCCACGTGAGCCGGGTGTTGCCGCCCGTCTGCTGGATGTCGTTGCGCGTGATGAAGCCGAGCTGCGCGTCGGCGTCGGGACCGATGCGCAGGTGCTGCAGGTTGAAGCCGTAGCGCCCGGTCTGCGAGCTCACGGCGATGCGGGATGCCCCTCCGTCACCGCCCGCGCCGCCGGTGGTCGTCTGCGCGGCGAAGCCCTGGATGTTGAGCGCCTGCGTGGGCCACAGGCTGAAGTCCACGCCGCCGACCGTGTTGTAGTCCTGGCCCATGCGCCGGTCGGTCGCCATCGCACCGATGTAGTTGTTGCCGCCGATGTCTCGCTTGAGCCGCAGCACGTTGAACGCGGTCACGCCCTGGTCGAAGGCGCTGTCGGTCACCATCGACAGCAGTCCGACGGTCTGGTCGCCGATCCGCCCCGTGAGCCGCGCGCCGCCGAGCACCGGCACCGGCCCGTCCTCGGCGATGCCGATCTGCCGCGAGAAGAACATCAGGAAGGGCGGCGGCCCGAAGAGCTCGCGCGCACCGAAGTCGAACACGCCCGCGTTCTCGAGGAAGAACTCCCGCTTCTCGGGGAAGAAGAGCGAGAAGCGCGTGAGGTTCACCTGCACGTTGTCGGCCTCGACCTGCGCGAAGTCGGTGTTCACGGTGGCGTCGAGCACGAGTCCCGGCCCCACCTGTGCCTTCATCTCCCCGCCGATGCCGCGCCGCGGCGTGTCCACGAGCACTCCGGTGTCCTCGTCGCGCTCGCGATCGGCGCCCAGGAGCAGATAGGGACGCACCTCGACGTTGCGGCGCGGGCGCGGCAGGTTCTCGAGCCCATCGAGATGGCCCGCAAGGCTCACGCGCGCGAAGCCGCCACCGTCACGCGTCCAGCCCTGCCAGAGCACCTCCTCGTTCTTGCGACGGATCATCCGGTAGACGTTGAAGCCCCATTCGGCGTCGCCCGGCCGGTACCGCAGCGACCGGAACGGGATCGCGAACTCGGCCGTCCACCCGTCGGCGGTGCGCTCCGCCGCCACCCGCCAGACGCCGCGCCAATCGACATTGAACTCACGTCCCTCGTCGGTGAGCAGGGCGTCGAACTCGGCGCCATTGGCGTTGGTGGCGAGGACCATCGCGTTGCGGTGGTCGTGCAGGCCGTCGATGAGGAGCGCGATGCCGTCGTCGCCGCCGAACTGCGGCGTGCCGTCGAAGTCGGCGAGCATGACCTTGTCGCGCTCGAGGATGCGCGCGACGACCTTGCCGGGTTCGCTGTCGAAGGCGCGCACGGCGATGAAGAGCGTGGTCTCGTCGAAGAGCACGCGCACCTCGGTGCGTTCGGTGGCGGCGATTCCTTCGAGGGGTTCGCGCTGGCGCAGATCGTCGATCGGCTTGGCGGTGCGCCAGATGGCGTCGTCGAGCCGGCCGTCCAGGACGGGCGCGACCGAGCCGGCGGGGATCAGCACGCCGGTGAGCTTCGCAGGCGTAGCGGGCTGCTGGGCGCCGAGCGCCTCGCTCACTCCCGCGGCGAGCGCGAGCAACACCAGCGGACGGACCCTCAAGCGCGCAGGACCAGCGAGCAGCAGGTCACGGCCCCTTCGGCCTTGGCGAGTTCCGACGCGTCGACGCACACGGGCCGATGGCCGCGCGCCTCGAGCCGGGCGCGCGTTCGCGGATACGACGCGCCATAGAGCAGCGCCTCGCCCACGCGCACGATGTTGGCGCCCATCGGTTCCGCGGGGTCGACCTCGATGACATCCACTCCGGCGAGCGCCCGGAGGTCGATCCACTGCGGATTCGCCAGCACGGTCCGGTCGTCCACCGCCGTCACCGCGGTCTTCAGGTGCAGGCAGCCCGTCACGTCGATCGCCTCGACCGTGTAACCGTGCGGCGCGAGCGCGGCGCGCAACTGCGCGATCCCCTCGTCATTGGTGCGGCCGGTGCGCCCGGCGAAGACGCGCTTGCCGACGACGAACACATCCCCGCCGTCGAGCGTCCCCGGCGCCCTGATGTGCGCCAGCGGTCGGAGCGGCGCGAGCACGCGCTCCACGGCCGCCGTCTCGCCGCGCCGCGACTCGGCGCCGGGACGCGTGATCACCGCGATCTCGTCGAGCACCACCGCCGTGTCCTCGATGAAGACCGAGTCCGGATGATCGGGCGCCGGCTCCACCTCTTCCACGGCGCACCCGAGCGAAACGAGCGCGCGCGCGTACGCGGCGTGCTGTGCGCGCGCGTTCGGAACATCGATCGGGAGCCGCTCGAGGTGCGTGAGCTCGCACTCCACGATGCGGGGCGAGATCGCGCGCGTGAGTGCGCGGTACGTCGCGGTCGGAGCGGCAACGGGTGACATGTCGGCGAAAGGTGGCCGACCCTGCGAGGGCACGCAATGCGCGCGGCGGCAGGGACCGTATATTCCGCTCCATGAGTGCCCGTACGAGCGCCCACCTCACCGAGAAGGAGACGGTCCTGCACAGCTGGACCGTGCAGGACCGCTGGGATGCCCCGACCGTGGTCGGCGGCGAGGGGGCGTACTTCTTCACCGCCGACGGACGGCGCTTCCTCGACATGTCGAGCCAGTCCGAGTGCTGCAATCTCGGGCATCAGCATCCGGCCGTGGTGAACGCGATCAAGGCGCAGGCCGACCGGCTCTGCTACATCGCGAACGCCTGGGGGTCGGAGCCGCGCGCCCGTCTCGCCGAGCTCCTGCTGGAGAAGAGCGGCTTCACCGGCGGGCGCGTCTTCTTCACGCTCGGGGGCGCCGATGCCAACGAGCACGCGGTCAAGTTCGCGCGGCAGGCGCAGGGGCGGGCGCGTGGACTCGTGATCGCGCGCGACCGGTCGTACCACGGCGCCAGCTACGCGACCATGGCGTACTCGGGCGACACGCGCACCCGTGCGGCCTCGGACCCCACGGCGCAGCGGGTGATCCACGCCTTGCCGCCGTACGCGTACCGTTCGCCCTTCGGGCCCGGCACCGACGCCGAGTGCGGCCTGCGCGCCGCCGAGCACGTGGAGCAGCTGATCGCGCGCGAGGGGGCGCACGAGGTGGCGGCGGTGCTCATGGAGGTCGATTCGGGCACCAATGGCATCGTGCCTCCAGACAGCTACTGGCCCGCGCTGCGCGAGGTCACGCGGCGCGCGGGAACGCTGCTGATCGCCGACGAGGTGATGAGCGGGTTCGGCCGGTGCGGTGAGTGGTTCGCCTGGCAGCGCCATGGCGAGGCGGGCCGGCCCGACGTCATGACGCTCGCCAAAGGGTTGACCGGAGCACACCTGCCGCTCGGTGCCGTGGTGCTCTCGGCGGAGGTCGCGCAACGGTTCGAGCACGAGATGCTCCACACCGGACTCACTTACTGCGGTCATCCGCTCTCCTGCGCCGCCGGCGTCGCGGCGGTCGAGGCATACGCGAGCGGAGACCTGATCGCGCAGTCGCGACGGCTCGGCGGGGTGATGCTCGACCTGCTGCGGGAGATGCAGGAGCGGCATGACGTGATCGGCGATGTGCGCGGCGGGCACGGTCTCTTCGCGGTGCTCGAGCTCGTCGCCGATCGTGGGACGCGCGCGCCGCTGTCGGAGTGGCCGGGCACGCCACCGGCGCTGGGCGCGCTCGTGCGCGACGGTCTGCAGGCGGGCGTCTCGTTCGCGACGCGCGGGAATCTGCTCCTGCTGGCGCCTCCGCTCGTGATCACCGAACCCGATCTCGTCGGCTCGCTCGCCCTGCTCGACCGACTCCTCGCGAAGCACTTCCCCGCTGCCCGAGGCGCTTCGTGACGAGTCCCGCGGCCGATCCCACCCTCACCCCGCTGCGTGCCTCCGACCACGCGCGGTTCGAGGCCGCGCTCGCCGACCTCCGGCCGCGACTGGGGGCGAGCTATGGCCTCCTGATCGGCGGCGACGACCTCGGCGCGCGCCGACTCCGCACGCAGCACTCGCCGACCGACCGCGGCCTCGTGCTCGGCCACTTCGCCGCGGCGACCGAGATCGAGGTGGGACTGGCGATCAGTGCGGCGCAGGCGGCAGCGCTCGCCTGGTCCGAAACGTCGGAATCGGACCGGCGCGGCGTGCTGCGAAGGGTGCTGGAGCAGTTGGAGGCGCGGACCTACGAGCTCGCGGCCATCCTCACGCTCGAGGCGGGCAAGACGCGCCATGAGGCCCTGCGCGAGGTGTGGGGCACGACCGAGCTCATCTCGAACTATTGCGACGAGTGGGCGACCCACGGATTCGTCGCCGGGCGTGCCGGTCGCGCCAGCACCGATTCGCGGATGGTCGCGCATGGCGCATGGACGGTCTTCGCGCCGTTCCACCACCCGCTCGCGTGCGGCGCGGCCCCCGCGGCAGCGGCACTGCTCGCGGGGAACACCGTGGTGCTCAAGTCGGCGGAGGAGAACTCGTGGGCGGCGCGCATCTTCGCCGAGATGATCCGCGACGCCGGCATCCCTGCCGGCGTGTTCAACCTGATCTCGGGCGCGCCCAAGGACATGGGCACCGCGATGTTCGATGACGTCCGCGTGGCCGGTTCCACCTTCACCGGTGCGCGGTCGGCGGGTCGCCCGCTCTCGCAGATGATGTGGACGTCGCACCCGCCGCGGCCCTGCATCGCCGAGTTCACGGCGAAGTCGGCCCGGATCGTCACCGCGCACGCCGACGTCAGTGCCGCTGCGGCGAGCATCGCGCGTGCCGCATTCGGGCTCACCGGGCAGCGACCGGACGCACCGTCGTACCTCATCGTCCATCACGAGGTCGCCGACGCGCTGATCGCGCGCCTCGGGTCGATCGCGAGCGCGTTGCGCGTCGGCGATCCCCGGCTCGCGGAGACGGAGATCGGTCCGCTCGTGTCGGCGGACGATCACGGCCACTACCGCCAGGTGGCGCATCAGCTGCACGAACAGGGCGCCCACGTGCACTTCGGCGGCGAGACGCTGAGCGACCATGGGCGGGGCGCCGGCCACTTCGTGGCGCCCACCCTGGCCGAGGTCGCGCGGGACGGGCATCCCTGCTGGGGACGCGAGCTGCTCCTGCCGTTGCTCATGCTGCGGCGGTACCGCACCCCTGAGGGCGCGATCGGCATGGTGAGGGGCCTCAGCCGCACCTCCCGCGTGCCGGTGCATGGGACTGCCGACGAAGGCGCACGATTCGCGCGCGCGCTCGCCGGCGCGATGGAGCGTGCCGACCCGTTCGCACCGATCGACGCCACCAGCGCCTGGTCGTCCATGCCCGCGTCGCTCCGCGCCGACGAGTACGCCGCCGACGAAGCGCCCGTGCTGCACGGGTATCTCGCGCGCTATCTCCGCGTGGACGCGGATCCGGTCACGCCATGAGCACGCAGGTGATGCCGCTGCGCGACGTCATCGCGCGGCATGTGCAGGACGGCATGACGGTCGCGCTGGAGGGCTTCACGCATCTCATCCCGTTCGCCGCCGGTCACGAGATCATCCGCCAGCGCCGCCGCGACCTCACGCTCGTGCGCATGACGCCCGACCTGATCTACGACCAGATGATCGGGATGGGCTGCGCGAAGGCGCTCACCTTCTCCTGGGGCGGCAATCCGGGAGTGGGGTCGCTGCACCGGCTCCGCGACGCGATCGAGCACGCCTGGCCGCACGCCCTGGCGATCGATGAGCACAGTCATGCCGGCATGGCCGTGCGCTACTCGGCTGGTGCCAGCGGTTTGCCGTTCGGGGTGCTGCGCGGCTACACCGGTACCGACCTGCCCGCGGCCAACCCCGCCCGCATCTCGCAGGTCACCTGCCCTTTCACGGGCGAGGTGCTCACGGCGCTGCCGGCGATTACCCCCGACGTGACGGTGCTACACGCGCAGGCCGCCGACCGCGAGGGCAATGTGTTGCTTCGCGGGATCGTGGGCGCAAGCCGCGAGGCGGCGATGGCGGCGCGCACGCTCGTGGTCACCGTCGAGAGGATCGTCGACTCCATCGACGCGCCCATGAACGCGTTCGTGATCCCCGGCTGGCAGGTGGCGGCGATCGCCGAGGTGCCGGGGGGCGCGTATCCCTCGTACGCGCTGGGGCACTATGCGCGCGACAATGCGTTCTACCTGGCGTGGGACGAGATCGCGCGGTCGCGCGACACGTTCCTGGCCTGGATGGAGCGGCATGTGCTCGGGACCGCGGATCACGCGGGGTTCCTCCGCAGCGTCGGGGCGACAGAGTGAGCGCGGACTACACCCCCGACGAGATGATGACGATCGCCGCCTCGCGGCGATTGAAGAACGGTGCGGTCTGCTTCGTGGGGATCGGCCTGCCGAGCGCGGCGTGCAATCTCGCTCGGCTCACCCATGCGCCCGACCTGGTGCTCATCTATGAGTCGGGCACGGTGGGGACGCGACCGAACGTGCTGCCGCTCTCGATCGGCGACGGCGAGCTGGCGGAGACGGCGCGCAGCGTGATCCCCCTGCCGGAGATCTTCACGCACTACCTGCAGCGCGGGCGCGTGGATGTGGGGTTCCTGGGGGCGGCGCAGGTGGACCGGTTCGGGAACCTCAACAGCACCGTGATCGGGGAGTATGCGCACCCCGCGGTGCGACTGCCCGGGTCGGGCGGGGCGCCCGAGATCGCGTCGCAGGCGCGCGAGGTGTTCGTGGTGATGAAGCAGTCGGCGCGGACGTTCGTTCCCAAGCTCGACTTCACCACGAGTGCGGGGCGGCCGAGTGCGATCATCACGGATCTCGGGGTGTTGGAGCCTGAAGTCACCACCCGGGAGATGGTGCTCGTGGCGCTGTACGAGGGGGTGGCGGTCGAGCAGGTGCGGGCGGCGTGTGGGTGGCCGCTGCGCGTGGCGGCTGCGCTTGCCACGATCGCGCCGCCGACGGCCGATGAACTACTTGTACTCCGCGATCTGCACGCACGCACCACGCGTGCGCATGCGGCTCGCGTTCGGATCACGCTGCCCAACCAAGGTGTCACATGAAGTCCCCACACATCCGCACCCCCCTCCCCGGCCCCAACGCCGTCGCCCTCATCGCCCGCGACGCGAAGGTCGTCTCACCCTCCTACCCGCGCGACTACCCCTTCGCCATGTCGCACGGCAAGGGCGCCGAGGTCTGGGACGTCGACGGCAACCGCTTCCTCGACTTCGCGGCCGGCATCGCCGTCTGCTCCACCGGCCACTCGCATCCCGCGGTCGTGAAGGCGATCACCGACGCCGCGCAGGGCTTCCTCCACATCTCGAGCGACTACTGGCACGAGAAGCAGGTGCGCCTGGGTGAACGCATCGCCGAGGTGAAGCCCATGGGCGACGAGCCCGTGCTGAGCTTCATGTGCCAGAGCGGCACCGAGTCGGTCGAAGGCGCACTCAAGCTCGCCCGCTACGTCACCGGCCGTTCGCGCTTCATCGGCTTCCTGGGCGGTTTCCACGGCCGCACCATGGGATCGCTCGCGTTCACGAGCAGCAAGTACACCCAGCAGGCGGGCTTCTTCCCCACCATGCCCGGCGTGACGCATGTGCCCTACCCCAACAACTACCGGCCGATCTTCGCCGGTGACGACCAGGGGAAGGCGGTGCTCGACTACATCGAGAACGTCCTCTTCACGCACAACGTGCCGGCCAAGGAGGTCGCGGGGATCCTCATCGAGCCGATCCAGGGCGAGGGTGGCTACGTGGTGCCGCCCGATGGCTTCCTGCAGGGCCTGCGCGCCCTCTGCGATCGGCACGGCATCATGCTGATCTTCGACGAGGTGCAGTCGGGCGTGGGGCGTACGGGCAAGATGTTCGCCGCGCATCACGTGGGCGTCGTCCCCGACATCATGTGCCTCGCCAAGGGACTCGGCAGCGGCATGCCGATCGGGCTCGTGGTGGCCAAGAAGAAGCACATGGAGCTGTGGAAGCGCGGCGCGCACGGCAACACCTATGGCGGCAATCCCGTCTGCTGCGCAGCGGCGATCGCGACGCTCGACCTGGTGGAGCACGGGTACATGGCGAATGCCGCCGCGGTGGGTGACTACTTCATGGCGCGGCTCCGCGAGTGGCAGACGCGGGAGCCGAGCATCGGCGAGGTGCGCGGGCGCGGGCTCATGATCGGGATGGAGCTCGTGAATGGCGCCGGGGACAAGACGCCCGCGCGGAAGCTCTGCGACGACCTCGTCACCCGCGCCTACCACAACGGACTGATCCTGCTCTCGTGCGGGGCGAGCACGGTGCGGTTCATGCCGCCGCTGTTGATCACGCGCTCGGATGTGGACGAGGCGATGACGATCCTGGAGGCGAGCCTTGCCGAGGCGCGCGCAACGGCGTAGCCGCTGGGCGCGCGTCCGCCGCGCGCGCCTAACGCGGCGGTGCCTTCCGCGGCATCCGCTCCTCCGCCATCGCCGCATGGTACACGTACGACGCCATGATCGTCGCGTTCTTGATCAGGTCCTGTTCCTGGATCCCCTCCAGGAAGTCGACGTTCGTGTGCCCGCCGGTCCCCGGCGTGCGGTCCTGCAGGAACTGGAAGCCCGGCAACCCCACCTCGTCGAACGCGATGTGGTCGGTGCTCCCGACGCTCTGGTTCGAGACGGCCGTCATGCCGAGGTCGCGGAACGGTTCCATCCAGGCAGCGAGCATCGACCGGGCCGACTCGTTCCCCTGCAGGTAGATGCCGCGATACTGCCCGGCGCCGTAGTCCTGATTGAAGTACGCCGAGAGCTTCTCGTAGGCGGGCTTCATGCCCACCTTCGCGTCGCGCGGGTCGCCGAAGTGTTGCCGCACATAGGCGCGTGAGCCGAAGAGCCCCTGCTCCTCGCCCGCCCAGAGCGCGATCCGGATGGTCCGCTTGGGCTTCACGCCGATCGCCTTGAGGATCCGCATCGCCTCCATCGCCACCGCGACGCCCGAAGTGTTGTCGCTGGCGTTGGGACTCGCGTGCCAGGTGTCGAAGTGCGCGCCGAGCATCACCACTTCGCCGCGCGGGTCGGTGCCGGGGATCTCGCCGACGATGTTCATCGCCTGCTCCACGCGGTCGCCGATCCGGTTGCGCACCTCGACCTCGACCTTCACCGGGATGCCGCGCTTGAGGATGCGGTACATGCGGTTGTAGTGCTCGGGCGTGATGACCATCATCGGCGGCGAGTTGCGCATTCCCTCGGCGGACCAACGGTCCTGCCCCGAGCCCGGCCGCGAATAGCCGGGCACCACGCCCATCCGGTTGCCGTCGGTCTGCATCACCACCGCCACGCCTTCGCTCTTGTAGAAGGCGACCTTCTCCACCGCGGTCATCACGGCGGGGTTCGGGATCGCGCGCGCTGGTGCAGGGCGCGTGGGCACGATGGCCGTGCGCTCGAGCGCCGCAAGCTGATCGTCGGTGTAGCGCGGCACGCCGATGGTGAGCGTGGCGAGGTCGATCGTCGCCGGTCCTGACACGAGCACGGCCTTGCCGCGCAGCGTGCCGCGCAGTTTCTCGGCATCGTCACGCGTCTGCAGGTCCACGATCACCGCCTCGGCGACGACCTTGCCGTCGGTGCCAGCCGTATGCGCGATCGGGTAGCCGATCATCGTGGTGTAGTCGGGTTCGATCATGTGGACCGAGGCGTACTCGTTGTCCCAGGTCACGCCGTAGTCCATGAACGGCTCGGCGGCGACGTTCGCGAGCCCCATCCGCGTGAGCTCGGCCTGCAGCCAGCCCTGTGCGCGCTGCATGTCGCGCGACATGGTGAGGCGCGCGCCGAGCACGTCGACCATGTAGGACTCGTACTCCATGACCTTCGAGCGTTGCAGGCCCTCCTCGCGGATCCTCGCGACCGTGGCCCAGTCGACGGAGACCGCCTGCGTGAAGGCGCTCGCGCCGATCAGGACGAGGGCGGCGAGGGCGACCGGCTTGATGCGTGCGGACATGATGCTTCTCCGAGTGGGGACGACCGACAGCTCAGTGCGGGAGATCGATGCGTGGCGGCGCGGCCGAGGGCGGACGCGTGAAGGCGGTGCCCGTCGCGGTGAAGCCCGAGACGAAGCCGCCATGCTGCAGGAAGAAGCGACCGTCCTCGACGCCCATCCAGCGGTCGAACCGGTCGGCGCGGCCGGTGACGTCGTGGCTGAAGGTCACCGTGGTGATCTCCTGCCACTCACCGCTCGCGAGCCTGATCCACGACGGACCGAAGAGCGCCTTGCGCCGGAGGTGGCCGGTGGCGCCACCGAAGTTCTCGCTGAACGAGTAGAGTCGGCGCAGGCCCTTGCCGTCGTTGGGCGCGCGGAAGCTGGCGATGAGCATCCACTGCTGCTTGTCGGGGTGGAACCAGTAGCCGCTGTAGGTGGTGTGCGTCCCGTCCACCTCGGCGGTGACGAAGAAGCGCTGCGTGGAGCCGGTCTTCCAATCGTAGACGAGGTGCGAGTGACCGCCGGTGCCCTCGTTGCCGAAGACATCGGCGACCACGCCCACGCCCTTGCCGATGAGTTGCGTCTGGTCCGCCAACGCGACGGTGCTGCGGTCGTTGGCATTGGTGCCCGCGCCGGCGTCCCAGACGGAGAAGATGATCCGGCGCTCGGTGGGCGAGTTCACCTGCATGCCGAAGTAGCCGCGGGCGAAACCGGTGGCCATGTAGTACGTCGTCACCGGATCGTCGACCGCCGTGACCTCGTTGTAGAAGCCGGTGACGAGCACGGTGCTGTCGGTGGGGTAGCGCAGGTGGACGCTGGCCGCGTTGCGGCGGGGGAGCAGGTTGAAGTGCGCATCCGCGGTCGGGGCGCCATCGAGGACGAGCGCGGCGACCTTCACGTTCGGCGCTGCGTCGCGGCCAGGTACCGCGCGGACCTCCGACGCGCTGAGCGCGAAGCGCGCGTAGCCGGGAGCGGCGATCGCGAAGTCGCCGGCGAGCACGCGCTGCATGGCGCCGGTGCCCACCACCGAGACCTCGCGCTGCGCTGCCGGCACCCTCTCCCAATCACCGCGCCAGGCGGTGTCGTGCGGCTCGCCGGCGACGGCGAGCCGTACCGTGACCCGCACGCCGAGCGGCGCAGTGAGTTCGATGCTCGCGCTCACCATGCCCGCCGCCTTGAACTCGCCGAACCAGAGCAGACTCGTGCCGGGCTTCGCGAAGGGCGCGACCTCGCCGTTGCGTGGGAAACGCACGCCCTCGGGGTCGGGGCTGGCGTAGGCCGTCAGGGCGGGTAGTCGGAGTTCACCCGCCGACCGAACGGGCGCTGACGATTCCACGAGGCTGAACGGGAGCGCCAACGAGGCCAGGCCGGCGGCGAGTGCGGTGCGGATCATGCGGTGCAAGGTGCGATGAAACCGCCCACTCCGGAAGCGCACAAGGGCTACGTCTTCCTGGCGGACACCGGCGGCGTTGTCGGTGCGCGCACCGTATCTTCTCCCGAATGCCGCGCGACCCCCGCTACGACATCCTCTTCGAGCCGGTCCGCATAGGCCCGGTGACCGCCCGCAACCGGTTCTTCCAGGTGCCGCACTGCAACGGCATGGGCCATCAGATGCCCGCCGCGCATGCCGCGATGCGCGAGGCCAAGGCCGAGGGCGGCTGGGCCGTGGTCTCCACCGAGGAATGCGAGATCCACCCGAGCAGCGACCTCTCGCCCTACGTGGAGGCGCGCCTCTGGGACGACGCGGACATCCCTGCGCTCGCGCTCATGTGCGAGAAGGTCCACCGCCATGGCGCCCTCGCGGCGGTGGAGCTCACGCACAACGGACCGACGGCGAGCAATCTCTACTCGCGCGAGATCCCGCTGGCGCCGTCGCACCAGCCGCAGAAGTACCATCACCCGCATCAGGCGCGGGCGATGACCAAGCACGACATCCGCGAGTACCGGCGCTGGCATCGCGAGGCGGCGATCCGCGGCCGTTCGGCGGGGTTCGACATCATCTACGTCTACGCGGCGCACGACCTCCCGCTCCCGATGCACTTCCTGCAGCGGCGTCGCAATCACCGCACCGACGAGTACGGTGGCTCGCTGGAGAATCGCGCCCGGCTGCTGCGCGAGGTGATCGAGGACACGCGCGAGGCGGTGGGCGACACCTGCGCGATCGCCGTGCGCCTCGCTGTGGAGGAGCTGCTCGGCCCCGACGGCATGTCGGTCGCCGAGGCGCAGGAGGTCCTCCACCTGCTCGGCGAGCTCCCCGACCTCTGGGACGTGAATGTCGCGGCCTGGTACAATGACTCGGTCCCGTCGCGCTACGCGAAGGAGGGGCATCAGGAGCAGTACGTCGACTGGGTCAAGCGCTACACCACCAAGCCCGTGGTGGGCGTCGGACGATTCACCTCGCCCGACACCATGGTCGACCAGATCCGTCGCGGCGTGATCGACCTGATCGGTGCGGCACGGCCGAGCATCGCCGACCCCTTCCTCCCGCGGAAGATCGAGGAAGGGCGCATTGAGGACATCCGCGAGTGCATCGGCTGCAACATCTGCGTGAGCGGCGACATGACGAGCACGCCGATCCGCTGCACGCAGAACCCGACCATGGGCGAGGAGTGGCGGAAAGGGTGGCATCCCGAGAGCATCTCGCCGCGCAGCAGCGAGGCGCGCGTGCTCGTGGTCGGCGCCGGACCGGCAGGGCTGGAAGCGGCGCGCGCACTGGGGCAGCGCGGCTACGAGGTGCACCTCTCCGAGGCCGACCGCGAGCTCGGCGGCCGCGTGCGGCGCGAGGCGCAGCTGCCGGGGCTCGCCGAGTGGATGCGCGTCCGCGATTGGCGGGTGACGCAGATCGAGAAGCTGAGCAAGGTGACCCTGTACCG
Source organism: Gemmatimonadota bacterium (assembly GCA_021413975.1). Lineage (GTDB taxonomy): Bacteria > Gemmatimonadota > Gemmatimonadetes > Gemmatimonadales > Gemmatimonadaceae > Pseudogemmatithrix. Next base: position 120,663 of record JAIOPJ010000054.1, on the reverse strand, counting down.
CGAGTCGCCGATCACCGCCGACGAAGTGCTCGAGTTCGGCGCGTCGCACGTGGTGCTCGCTACGGGCGCCGTCTGGCGGCGCGACGGCTTCGGCCGGTCGAACGGTGGCGCCATTCCCGGCTTCGCGGAGCGGGCGCTCACGCCCGACGACCTCATGGCCGGCAACGTGCCGGTCGGGCACGTGGTCATCTTCGACGACGACGGCTTCTACATGGGCAGTCTCATGGCCGAGCTCGTCGTGCGCGCGGGCGGGAGCGCCACGATCGTCACGCCCGACGCCACCGTCGCGACCTGGTCGGCGAACACGCTCGATTACCGACACCTGCAGAAACGGCTGCACGCGCTCGGCGTGCGGCAGGCGGTCTCGAGCAACGCGATCGAGGCATCGGCGAGCGGGCTCGTGCTTCAGCACGCCTGGTCGGGGGCTCGACAGGAGCTCGGCTGCGAAGCGCTCGTGAGCGTCACGGCGCGCCTGCCGCAGGACATGTTGCACGCGGACCTGCTCGCGCGCGGGAACGAATGGGCGGTCGCCGGCGTCAAGTCGGTCGAGTGCATCGGTGACGCGCTCGCGCCGGGGCTCATCGCGCATGCCGTCTACGCCGGCCATCGCTATGCCCGCGAGTTCGGCGAACCGCGACCTGACGTACCGTTCCGGCGACACCTTCCCGTCGTGACCCAGGACTGAGCGAGGATCGATACCCATGGAAAGCAATCGGCTCGAAGCGTTCAGCGACGGCGTGCTCGCGATCATCATCACGATCATGGTGCTCGAACTCAAGGTGCCGCACGGCGCGGAGTGGTCGGCGCTCACTCCGCTGTTGCCGGTGTTCGTGAGCTACGTTCTGAGCTTCATCTACGTGGGCATCTACTGGAACAACCACCACCACCTGCTCAAGGCGGTGGACCGGATCGGCGGCGGGGTGCTCTGGGCCAACCTGCACCTGCTCTTCTGGCTCTCGCTCTTCCCGTTCGCGGCGGGCTATCTGGGCGAGAACCACTTCGCCGCCGCGCCGACAGCCCTCTACGGGATCGTCCTGCTGATGGCCGGCCTGGCCTACACGATCCTCGTGCGGAGCCTCCTCGCGCACCACGAGAAGGATTCGGCGCTCGCGCGCGCGATCGGGCGCGACCGCAAGGGTATGATCTCGCTCGTGCTCTACGCCGCGGGGATCGGGCTCTCGTTCGTGGAGCCGTGGGCCGCGAACGGGCTCTACGTGACGGTGGCGGTCATCTGGCTCGTGCCGGACCCCAGGATCGAGCGCGAACTGGTGCCGTGAGCGGGCCCGGGACCGTGCGGCTCTAATCCCTCCATCCCCCGAACGACGGATACCCCGGCCGCGGCCTCGCCCCCATCGTCCGAGTACGGACGCGCGATCACCGCGCGACCGCCGTCACTCGCCCATCGGAGCGCTTCCCATGTCCCGCACCTCCTCGAGCACCCCCCTCCTCCACGCACCCCACGACGGCAACGGCAAGAAGGTCTCCAAGACCCGCCGGAGCGACCCCGAGGGCGCGGCAGAGAACGGCATCGCGCTCTACACGACCAAGCACGACCTCCCCGGGGCCACGCGCCTGCAGGTGGTGGACCTGCTGGGTCAGCGGCTCGCCGATTGCCTCGATCTCCAGAGCCAGTGCAAGCAGGCGCACTGGAACGTGAAGGGGCCGAACTTCATCGCCCTGCACGAACTGTTCGACCGGATCAACGAGAGTGTCGAGGGCTACGTCGACGCGATCGCGGAACGCATCGTCCAACTCGGAGGCATCGCCGAAGGGACCGTGCGCGCGGTCGCCGCCAAGTCAGCGCTGATCGACTATCCGCTCGCGCTCGGCAGCGGCGAGGAGCACGTCGCCGCGCTCTCCGACTCGCTCTCGCAGTTCGGCCGCACCGTTCGCCTGGGCATCGCGGAGATGAACGATCTCACGGACGCCGGCTCCGCCGACCTCCTCACCGAGGTCTCGCGCGGCATCGACCAGTGGCTCTGGTTCGTCGAAGCGCACCAGCAGTCGCGCGGGCACTGATGGCGGCGGGGTGCGGCCCGGCCACGGGCCGCACCCTCACGCCTTGATGCGCAGCATCTCCGGATCGTACATGGGCTTCAACGACGCCACCATCGGGTACCGGGCGCCGGCGATCTCGACGTCCCACGTCCCGGCTTTGAGCCACGCCTCGGTGACCGGCTCCGCAGCGCGCTCGATCATCGCGAGCCCCACGGCGCCGCCGAGCGTGTGCCCGTACGACGCCGCGCGCACGTAGCCCATCGCCACGCCGTCGCGCCGCACGACCTCGGCATGGAAGAGCAGCGGCTCGGGGTCCTTCACGAGGACCTGGACGAGCTTCTTCCTGATGCCCGCCGCCTTCTTGGCGAGCACCGCCTCCTTGCCGATGAACGACGCCTTCTTGAGATCGACCGCGAAGCCGAGCCCCACCTCGAGCACGCTGTCGGTGTTGTCGATGTCGTGCCCGTAGTCGCGGTACGCCTTCTCCATGCGGAGACTCGCGAGCGCCTTGAGGCCCGCGTGCCGCAGCCCGACCTGCGCACCCTCGGCCACGAGCAGGTCGTACACATGCACCGCCTGCTCGGTGGGGATGTAGAGCTCGTACCCGAGTTCGCCGAGGTAGGTGATGCGCACGAGGAGCACACGGGCGAAGCCGATGTCGACCTCGCGCGCGGTGCGGAACGGGAACGCGTCGTTGGACAGGTCGGCCGTGGTGATCCGCTGCAGCAGCTCGCGCGACCGAGGACCCTGGATGTTGATCTGCGCGTACGCGCTCGTGACGTCGGTGGTGAAGCAGTGCGCGTCGGCCGGCGTATGCCGCTTGATCCAGGTCTCGGCGTGCCGGTGCGCGTTGTCGGCCGCGACGACGAGGTACTGATGGCCCACGTTGCCGGCGCCGAAGGTGGCGTCGAGCTTGGTCACCGTGAGGTCGGCCTCGAGCGTGCCCCCCTCGTTGAGCCACTGCGTGTAGGTGGTGCGCCCGCTCTCGCCGTCGACGGAGTTGGCCGAGATCCCGTTGAGCACCCGGCCGGCGTCGCGCCCCTGCACGAGGAACTTGGACATGAACGACATGTCCATGAGGATCACGCCGTTGCGGCAGGCGTCGTGCTCCGCCTTCCAGTTGGCCCAGCTCGACGGCCGGCCGAAGGTGAGCGGCTCCTGATCGGGTGCCGAACCGTCGGGCGTGTACCAGTCGGCCCCTTCCCAGCCGCTCACGTCCGTGAACCAGGCGCCGCGCGCCACGAGCCGCTCGTGGATCGCCGAACGCTTGGCGCCGCGCGCGGTGACCATCGAACGGTTGGGGTAGTGCGTCTGGTAGACCATGCCGAGCGACTCGACCGTGCGCGTGCGCCGGTACTCGGGGTTGGCCTGGTACTTGTGCAGCCGGTCGATGTTGAAGCCCGTCATGTCGACGTCGGGGCGACCGTTGAGCATCCAGTGCGCCATCGCGCGCCCCACGCCGCCGCCGGTGAGGATGCCGATCGAGTTGAGCCCGGCCGCGACGAAGTAGTTCTTGAGCTCGGGCGCCTCGCCCAGGCAGGGGCGCAGGTCGGGCGTGAACGACTCGGGACCGCAGAAGAGCTTGCGCACGCCGGTCTGCATGGAGATGGGCACGCGCCGCATGGCGGTCTCGATGTACTCACCCACGCGGTCCCAGTCGGGCGGGATCTCGCCGAACGCGAAGTCCTCGGGCACGCCTTCGATCTTCCACGGAGCGCAGACGGGCTCGAAGAGGCCGATCATCAGGCCACCGCCCTCCTCGCGGAAGTAGCCGTAGCTCGCCGGATCCTCGAGCACCGGCCAGGACTTGGAGACTCCGGCGATCTCCTCCGTGAGCAGGTAGTAGTGCTCGGCGGCCTGCAGCGGCACGGTCACGCCGGCCTGCGCGCCGATCTGCCGGCCCCAGGCGCCGCCGCAGTTGATCACCATCTCGCAGGTGATGTCGCCCTGCGAAGTGCGCACGCCGGTCACCGCGCCCTGCGACGTCATGAGTCCCGTCGCGGCGACGCCCTCGAGGATCGTCGCGCCCTGCATCCGCGCGCCCTTCGCGAGCGCCATGGTCACGTCCACCGGATCGACGCGGCCGTCCTCCTTCACATAGAAGCCGGCGAGGATGTCGTAGGTGCGCGCGATCGGGAAGAGATCCTGCACCTCACGCGCCGAGATCTCGTGCACGTCCACGCCGCAGTAGCGGTTGAAGGTCGAGACGCGGCGGTACTCCTCGAGCCGGTCCTTGTCGGCGGCGCACTCGATGAACCCCACCGGCTTGAAGCCCGTCGCCTGCCCCGTCTCGGCCTCGAGCCGCGCGTAGAGGTCGCGGGTGTACTTCCGGAACTCGGTCGAGGTCTCGGACGTGGAGCCGAACGTGACCATGAGGCCGGCCGAGTGCCAGGTGGTGCCGGCGGTGAGCTGGTGGCGTTCCAGGAGCACCACGTCGCGGCAACCCATGTGCGCGAGGTGGTACGCGACCGAGCAGCCGATCACGCCGCCGCCGATCACGACGACGCGCGCGTGGACGGGGACCTGTGACGTGGCTGGGAGCGGTGCGCTGGGCTGTGAGCTCGGGACCGGCACGGACGACCTCGGGGTTTGCGTGCCTCATGCTACGCGCCGCGCGCGCGGATGACCAGACCGCGCCCCCACCTCCGGTCGCGCTCGGCTCACGGCTCGCAGGTGGGTATGGGCGCGATCCCGCGGCGGTAGATGAGCGTGCAGCGCTGCTTCGTCCGGCCGGGATACGCCATGACCGCCACGAAGCCCATCGCTCCGACGTCGAGCGATACGAGCTCCACCCCGGTCGAGTGACGATACTCGTCGGGTGAAAGGACCGACGCGTACCTCGCATGCTCCGCGAAATGAGCCTCCTGCGCGGTCACGATGTTGCGCAGATCGGACCTCATCACCGTCGTGTACGCCCTCGCCCCGCTGCATCCGCGGTACGGCCCCGCCGCCACGAGGAAGACGAGCGCGGCGAATGCGACGTGCGCTAGGACGCCGAGCGAGGGCCCGATCACCAGGTCGAATACAGCCACCAGCTCCCGCAGTGCACGCATGAACGGCTGCAGGAGCAAGACCCGCGCCGCGGCCGTCACGATCGCGCGCGCCCGAGCGAACTCGGCGCGGGTCAACCACTTGGGCGTCGGGAGCATCCGCGAGGCGGCGGCGATCCGGGTCGCTCGAACCGGTGCGGCGCGCCGGTCGCCGCAACTCGCAACGGACCGTGCACTACCGCGCGCGTCGCTCCGTCGTTCTGACCTCGACCACAGCGCCGCCGAGCGCGACGTTGCGCTTGCGGGTCACCTGTCGCACGCCGTTCGCCGGCCAGGTGACCTCGATGTCCACACGACCGGACTCCGCGAGCCCGAGGTGGACGGGTACCTCCGACTGCGCGTCGTAGCTCGACCCCGCGTCCACGAGCCGCATGCCGAGCAGCCGTCGTGTTCCCGCCGCGTACACGCGCACCTCGGCGCCGGCGCGCGTGGCGAAGCCACGCGCGTCACGCACGCGCACCTGCAGCGATCGGCGCGCCCGATCGGGCGGCAGTTCATTGAACAGCACCGCGTGCGGCCCCTGCCCCGCGAGCACCAGGTCGGCGGTCCTGTCGCCGTTCAGGTCGGCCCACTGCGCGCCATGATCGGCCGGGATCGCCGTGAGCACGGCCGGAGTCACCAGCGAGAAGGCCGTCCCGGTGTTGCGGTAGAGATAGTCGGGCCAGTTCCTGCCCTGGGTCACCGTGCCGTTGATGTAGAGATCGAGCCGACCGTCATGATCCACGTCGGCGAGGGCGCACGAGTCATAGTGCCCGTCCACGGCGATCCCCCACGCGGCGCCGGCGTCGGTCCACTTGCCGTCGGCGGTCGCGAGGAAGAGCCCCGGCGTTCCATAGTTGGCGGTGACCAGGTCGAGGCGCCCGTCGCCGTTCACGTCGGCCACGCAGGGACGCACCGTTCCATTCGCCGCATCGCGCGGCGTGCGGCCACCCCACGCGAGTCCCCACGCCTCGGCCACGTCGGTGAAGCGCCCGCCGTCGTTGCGGAACAGACCGTTCGCGTCGCCGTCCATGTTCGCCACGATCAGGTCGAGGTCGCCGTCGGCGTCGAGGTCGGCCCAGACCGCGCCGACGCTCTTTCGCGCGTCCGCCAGTCCGACCTCGGCGGCGATGTCGGTCAAGCGACCCGCGGTGTTGCGCAGCAACATGTTCGGACGATCGCGGAATGCGATGAAGAGGTCGAGATCGTCGTCGGCATCGAAGTCCACCCAGACCGGTTGGCGCACCGCGCCCGACTCGACCGTGAGACCGGCCAGCGCCGTGGCGTCGGTGAAGCGGCCCTTGTCGTTGCGGTAGAGCCGCAGCACGGGACCGGCACCGGGTGCGAAGCCGACCAGGAGATCGGCATCGCCGTCGGCATCCCAGTCGCCGAAGGCGGCGGCCCGCGTGGCGCGCGCGTCGGCGACGCCGGCGGCAGCGGCGACGTCGGTGAACAGACCGCGATCATTGCGGTAGAGGCGATTGGGCGTGCCGTTGAATCCCACGAAGAGATCGGCATCCCCGTCGGCATCGACATCGGCGAGCGCATTCACCAGTGCACCGGGTGTCGAGAACAGCCCGGGCTGCGTGGGCCGGAGCGTGAGGACGGTTCCCTGCACCTCGGCGGGGGCGGTCGCGAGAGACGCTGACCGCGATCGGGGGGCACAGGCCATGAGGAAGAGCAGCAGTAGCAGTCGCATGGAGTACGAGCGTAGCTTGTCGCGATGCCGCCGGCAACCGCGCACCCTCGCGCTGCACACTGGACCACGTCGACGGTGGTCCTCTGGAGCATCATGATGCTCATGGCCACGGCGATCGCGGGCTATGGGCTCGCCCTGTTCGCGCGGCCCGATCTGCGCCCGCAGTTCATGCGCGAGTCGCCCGTACCGATCGCCGTGCTTGCGCACTTCGGGGGCGGCGGCCTCGCGCTCCTGCTGGGGCCGTGGCAGTTCATGACCGGTCGCCTGCGGAAGCGCAGCACGATGCACGTCCGGACCGGGCGCCTCTATGTGATCGGAGTGCTCGTGGGAGCGAGTGCCGGCCTCGTGCTCGCACCGTTCGCTCAGACCGGGCTCACGGCGCGACTCGGCTTCGGGTGCCTCGCTCTCCTCACGCTCGGGACCACCGGGCGCGCGTTCCAGCTCGTGCGCCGGGGTCGGATCATGGAGCATCGGCGCTGGATGATCCGCAGCTTCGCGCTCATCCTCGCCGGCGTGAGCCTGCGGATCCAGATCCCGGTGGCACTCATCGCCGGCCTCGCCTTCGAGAGTGCCTACCCGGTGATCGCCTGGTCCTGCTGGGTGCCGAACCTGCTCATCGCCGAGTGGTTCCTCGCTCGGAACCCTGTCGGGGATTCGCCTACCTAGGGTCGGAGGCACGCCCGACTTGCTAAGGTGCATCTAATCGGCATCTTTACCCGGTGCACCAAATCCTCCTTCCCCGAACCGGATACCTCATGCGACGCACCCTCATCTCCTTGACCCTCCTGCTCGGCGCCATGGCCTGCGGCGCCAAGGGCGACGACGACAACGGCGCATCCAAGCGCGACGACGACAAGGCGCCGACCGCCGAGACCGTCTCGTGGGATCCCAAGGAGATCACGCCGCAGATGCTCGCCCTGGGCGACAGCCTCTTCCACGGCCTGATCGGCGCGACCTCCTGTCAGTCGTGCCACGGTCCTAAGGGTGACCAGGGAACGGTCGCGCCGAATCTCACCGACGCCGAGTGGCTGCACAGCGACGGCAGTTGGGAAGGGATCCACAAGACGGTGTCGAGCGGCGTGATGGCCCCCAAGCAGTTCACGAGCATCATGCCCCCGTTCGGAGGCGCGCCGCTGAAGCTCGAGCAGTCGCGCGCGGTCACGGCGTACGTCTACAGCTTGTCGCACAAGCTGTAGCAGCAGGGCAGATTCCCCGGGATGACAGTCCCGGGGAATCGCTCCGCACCGCGTTCGGCCCGCGTCCTCATCATCGGGACCGGGTTCGCCGGCATCGGCATGGCGATCCGGCTGCGTGAGCGCGGCATCACCGACGTGGTGATCCTGGAACGCGCCGCCGACCTGGGCGGCACCTGGCGCGACAATCGATACCCCGGCTGCGCCTGCGACGTGGAGTCCACGCTCTACTCGTTCTCCTTCGCGCCCAACCCCGGCTGGACCCGCACCTTCTCGCCGCAGCCGGAGATCCAGGCATACCTGCGCCGCGTGGCCGACGATCACGGCATCACGCCGCTGATCCGCTTCAACGATGCGGTGGATGGTGCGCGGTGGGACGAGCCGGCACAGGAGTGGGTGGTCACCTCGACCTCCGGCCTCTGGCGGGCACAGCACCTGGTGATGGCGAACGGCGCGCTCAGCGATCCGAGCGTCCCTCCACTGCCGGGCCTCGACCAGTTCACCGGTGCGAGCTTCCACACCGCGCAGTGGGACGCTGAGGTCCCGCTGGACGGCAGGCGCGTCGCCGTCATCGGCACCGGCGCGTCGGCGATCCAGGTGATCCCCGCGATCCAGCCGCGCGTCGCCAGGCTGATCGTGCTGCAGCGCACGCCAGCCTGGGTGCTCCCGCGGCACGATCGCGCGGTCCCCGCGTGGCGTCGCGCGCTCTACGCCCGCGTGCCGTTCACGCAGCGCATCGCGCGCGGAGCGCTGCATGCCTGGCACGAGATGATGTTCCTTCCGTTCCGCCACCCCCTGCCGCGACGCCTGGTCCAGGCCGCGGTCGGCTGGCACCTCGCGGCGCAGGTGCGCGACCCGCAGCTGCGGCGCGCGCTGCGACCGACCTACGGCGTGGGCTGCAAGCGACTGCTGCTCTCCGACGACTACTATCCCGCGCTGGTCCGGCCCAACGTCGAGGTGGTCACGTCGGCCGTCGAGCGCATCGGCGCGCACGCGATCACCACCGCCGACGGTCGCACGCACGGGATCGACGTGCTCATCCTCGCGACCGGCTTCCGCGTGACGGACCCGATCCTGGCACCGACGATCATCGGACGGAACGGACGCTCGCTCGCCGACGCCTGGCAGGGGAGCCCGAAGGCGTACATGGGGACGACCGTCGCCGGCTTCCCGAACCTGTTCATGCTCGCCGGACCCAACACCGGGCTCGGCCACTCATCGGTGGTCCTCATGGCAGAGGCACAGATCGAGCACGTACTCGGCGTGCTCGCGCTCGCCGAGTCGCGCCATGTGCGCGCGGTCGAGCCGCGTGCGGACGCGCAGGCGCGCTATGTGGCGTGGATCGACGCGAGTCACGCCACGACGGTCTGGAACGCGGGGGGGTGCCGCAGCTGGTACCTCGACCGCACCGGGCGCAACTCGACGCTCTGGCCCTTCGGGGTCGATCGGTTCCGGCGCCTGGCCGCGCGCGTCGCCGCCGACGACTACCTCACCGCCTAGACGCCGATCCGTGCGCGCAGGGCGTCGAAGCGCGCGTTGCCGCGCAGCGGCGCATACGCCTGCCGCACGCCGATGAAGACGAGTTCGGGCTCGCGCGCCTCGGCGGCGCGTTCGAGCGCGTCGACAGCGGGGCCGATCTCGAGCAGTGAGGCATGCACCTGCGCGAGCAGGGTCGCCGGCACGTTGCGCGTCGCCGCGGTCGCCTCGAGTTCCCGCTGGAGCGCGCGAGCGGCGTCGACCTCGCCGGCGCGTGCGTGCACCTGCGCGAGCCCGGCCGTCATCTCCGGCGTGCCGCCGGTCTTGGCGATCGCGGTCCGGAAGGCCGCCGCGGCGGCCGTCAGGTCGCCGGCATCGCGCAGCGCGCCGCCGAGGAAGTAGTGCGTCATGCCGAAGTTCGGATCCATCTCCTCCGCGCGCTGCAGCGCCCGCACCGCACCGGCGGTGTCGCCGGCGAGATGATAGACCACGCCGACGCTCGTGGCGATGACCATCGAGAGCGGGTCGAGGGCGCGCGCGCGGTCGATCACGGCACGTGCCTCGTCGAGCTTCCCGAGCGGCAGCAGGAGATCCATCGCGCGCCACTGCCAGGCGGTCGGGTAGCGCGGGGTGAGCGCGACGGCGCGCTTGAACGAATCGGCGGCCCCGGTCCAATCCCAGTCGTAGAGGGCGCGGACCGCGCCGATCGTGGTGTGCGCCTCGCCGAGCGAGGGATCGATCGCCAGCGCCTGCTCGGCCGCCGCCCGGGCCTCGGGCATGACCTCGGCGGCGGGACGCGCGCCATAGATGCCGAGCACCACGAGTGCATCGGCGAGTCCGGCGTACGCGAGTGCGTACCCCGGCTGCGCCGAGGCCGCGTCGATGAAGTGCTTCGCCGCCGCATCGAGGGCGGACTCGGTGCGCTTGTTGAGCGCGAACCGTCCGCGGAGGTAGGACTCGTACGCGGCACCGGCGATGCTCTCGCGCGCCGTGTTGCGCGTGTCGGTGAGCAGGGTCGCCGAGAGCGCATCGGCGATGGCGCGGGCGATCTCGTCCTGGATCGCGAAGGCGTCGTCGAACGGCCGGTCGAAGCGGTCGGACCAGAGCTGGAAGCCGGACCGCGCGTCCACGAGCTCGGCGTTGATCCGCACGCGCCCGCCGGCGCGACGGACGCTGCCGTCGAGCACATGGTCCACGCCGAGCCGCTCGGCGAACTCGCGCACGTCGGTCTTGCGGTCCTTGAAGGCGAAGGACGAGGCGCGCGCCGCCACTCGCATGGTGCGCAGGCGGCTGAGCGTGCTCATGATCTCCTCGGTGATGCCATCACTGAGGAACTCGTTCTCGGGGTCGTTGCTCAGGTTCGCGAACGGCAGCACGGCGACGGAGGGCAGCGCCGGCGCCCCGGGCACGCCACTCGTGCGCAGTGCCGAGAGCGCGCTCGCACCGGGCGTCGCCGACGGGCCCTCGTCGGAGGGGAGCGCGATGCGGCGGGCGAACGCGAGCGCCGTGCTCGGTCGTTCGTCCGGCTCCAGGGCGAGCGCCGAGGCGACGGCCTCGTCGACCCAGATCGGGAGGTCCTTCACGAGGCCGGCGAGGCGCGGCGCCGTCTCGCGGAAGCGCTTCGCGATGAGCCCCTGCGTGGTCGGCGACGAGAAGGGCGGGACGCCGCTGATCATCTCGAAGAGCACCGTCGCAAGCGAGTAGATGTCGCTCCGTCCGTCGAGATCGTGCTCGCCGGCCGCCTGCTCGGGGCTCATGTAGGCCGGCGTGCCGAGCACGAGACCCGCGGTCGTGTTCTCGGTGGACCCCGTCGCCTGCGTGAGTGCGCGCGCGATGCCGAAGTCGGCGATGAGCGCGTGGCCGCGGAGGAGCAGGATGTTCTCCGGCTTGATGTCCCGGTGCACGATCCAGGCCGCGTGCGCGTAGTCGAGTGCGTCGGCGACCTCCCGGATGAGGGTCACGGCGTCGGCGAGCGGGAAGAGCTGCCTGCGTTCGAGGCGGGCCCGGAGCGCCTCACCCTCGATGTACGGCATCACGAAGAACGGCGCGTCGCCGGCGCGGCCCGAGTCGAGCAACGGCACGATGTTCGGATGCGTCAGGCGCGCCGCGAGCCGGGTCTCGCGCAGGAAGCGCTCGGCGCCGAGGGTATGCGCGAGTTCCGGGTGCAGGACCTTGATCGCGACCATCCGGTCGTGCTTGCGATCCTCGGCGAGGAAGACCGTCGCCGTGCCTCCGGAGCCGAGCACGCGCTCGACGCCATAGTCGGGAGCGAGTGCGCGCCGAATGCTCTCGATCAGCTGGCCGGACGCGGAATGCACTCTGGGGTGGTCGGGACGTGCGGGACGGGACGTGGGCGCGGCGCGGAGGAAGAGACGAATATACATGCGCTGGCGGCTCCACGGACCCTGCCGGGCTCCCGAACGTCCGGCCGGTCGAACGCGTAACTTCGGCGGGTCCTCTCTCTCCCGATCATCCCTCGTCGGAGCACATATGCGGTCCTTCGGGCTCGCCCGTCTCGCCCTCGTCCTGCCGCTCGTCGCGCTGCCCCTCTCGGGCGCCGCCCAGTCCGCGCCCAAGGTCAACCGCTACGGCAACCCGCCGACGATGCGACCGGCCCCCACGGCCGCCGCGATCTCGGCGCGCGACCTTCAGATCCGCCTCTACCAGTTCGCCGACGACTCGATGCAGGGTCGGCAGGTGGGGCGCTTCGGCAACAAGAAGGGCACCGACTACATCGCCGCCGAGATGAAGCGGCTCGGCCTCGTGCCCATGGGCGACAACGGGACCTACTTCCAGGTGCTGCCGTACCACCTGCGCAAGTTCACGACGAGCTCGCGCGTGACCGTCAACGGCAATCCGCTCGCATGGAACCAGGATGTGGTAGCGGTGCCGGGGCAGCGCGCGCCACGGCCGGTCTCGGGGGCCGAGGTCGTCTTCGGCGGCACGGCGGGTGATACCACGACGCAGATCAGCGCGGCCGATGCCGCCGGGAAGTTCGTGGTGCTGCTCCCCGCCCCGGGGCGCCGCGGCGCGGGCGGGCCGCAGGGTCCGCAGGCGTTCGGCGGTGCCCGTTTCGGCGGCCCGCAGGCGCCCAACCGGTTCGCCGACGCGGCGGCCGTGGCCACGATCGACCTCGACGACCTGACGCCCGCGCAGCGCGCGGCGATCAACGAACCCACGGTCGCCTCGCAGATCGGCGCACCTCGCGGCGCGCCGCCGGGCGCCGCGCCCGCGGTGGTCGACACCATGGCGATGCTCCGTCAGCAGCTCGCGGCGCTGCAGCCGCAGGCGACCTTCCGCATCACCCGAGACGCCGCGGCGCGGCTCTTCTCGCGTTCGCGCTTCGAGGGCGTCGCGACCGGCACCAAGGGCGGCACCGTGAACGCCGCCCTCGATTTCGTCGAACTCCCGACGGAGTTCGCGCGGAACGTGGTCGCGGTGCTGCCGGGGAGCGACCCGGTGCTGCGCAACCAATACGTCGCGATCGGCGCGCACAACGACCACGTGGGCTTCTCGACGCCGGTCGACAAGGACTCGCTCAAGGTGTTCAACGACCTGCGGATCCGCTGGAGGATCGCCAACAACATGGTGCAACCTACGATCGAGGTGCTCTCGACGTTCAAGGTGAACATGGACAGCATCCGCCGCGTGCATCCGGTGGCGCGCATGGACTCGATCAACAACGGCGCCGACGACGACGGGTCGGGCTCGATGGGCGTGCTCGAGATCGCCGAGGCGATGGCGGCGATGCCGGTGAAGCCCAAGCGCTCGACGATCTTCATCTGGCACACTGGCGAAGAGGGCGGCCTCGTGGGCTCGGCCTTCTTCACGCGCAACCCGACGGTGCCGATCGACTCCGTGGTCGCGCAGATCAACGTCGACATGATCGGCCGCGGCCGCGCCGAGGACCTGCCGGGTGGCGGCGATGACTTCGTCGGCGTGATCGGCTCGTTCTTCGACTCCAAGGACCTCGGCGAGACGGTGCAGGCGGCGAACCGCAAGCAGGCGCGCCCGCTCGCCCTCGACTACAAGTTCGACGTCCCGATCCCTGCCTGGCCGGACTACAACAACCTCTACGGCCGCAGCGACCACTTCAACTACGCCCGCGAGGGCGTGCCGATCGCGTTCTTCTTCACCGGGCTGCACGGCGACTATCACCAGCGCAGCGACGAGCCGGAGTTCATCGACTATCCGCACTACGCGCGGATCACGACGCTCCTGCGCGACATCACGATCGAGGTGGGGAACGGTCCGCGGCCGCGGCTGAACGGCAGCAAGCCGGCGCGGCCGAAGCCGATCCCGTGATCGCACCGCCAGACCCCTCTGCATCGAAGGTGCCGGCATGACGGGCGAACAACGCATCCTCGTGGTGGACGACGAGCCGATCCTCGGACGCCTGCTGCAGCGGGTCCTGCGGGCGAACGGCTACGCGGTCGCCGTGGCGGGTGACGGACGCGAGGCGCTCACGCAGCTCGATGCGTCGCCCGTCGACCTCGTGATCAGCGACGTGCGGATGCCGGTGATGGACGGGCCGGCGCTGCTCGCCGAGCTGCGGACCCGCGCGGCGCCGCCGCCACTGATCTTCCTCACCGGCTACGCGGATCACACGCACGCCGAGTTGCGGGAGCTTGGTGCCGCGAACGTGTACGAGAAGCCGGTCCACGCCGAGATGGTCGTGGAGATCGTGCGGAAGAACCTCCCCGCCCGCGACTGATCCCGGGCGGGGCTCAGCGCCGCTGCAGCGTGCGCTTCAACGTGCGCCTCAGCGCGTGCCGCCGGCCACGGTCGCGGCGCGCGTCGCGGCGGCAACAGCGTCGAGCCGCGCCGTGATCACCGCGAGTTGTGCCCGCGCGCGCGGCCAGTCGGAGGCATCGATCGCCTCCTGGACCCCCGGGAGCGTCATCGCCGCGTAGGTGTACTTGGGCGCGTAGAGCACATGCTTGAACCAGGGCCTCCCCGGGATGCCTGACGTGGCGAGGAAGGCCTGTTCGACTGCGCGCATCGCCTCGTTGGTGCGCGCGAGCGCGGCGCGACGGGCGTCGCCGTCGGGCGAGGCGAGGCGACGCGAGAGCACCGCCTCGAGTTCCACCGCGGCCACCCGCCAGCGCGCCTGCGCCGCGCGGACCGCCGCGAGGTCGAGCTCGGCCGCGGCGGCCGGCTGTGACTCGAGCGCATCGACGAACCCGCCGACGCGATCGGCGTAGAGCGTGAAGTCGTGCGGATAGTGTTCCGCGTTCGCGAGGCGCAGCGCCATCCGGCCCCACACCTCGCCCATCGCCGTCATGTAGCGGTAGCCCGGGTCGCCGAAGTGCTCCATCCAATAGGCGTTGTCGTAGATCGAGTGATAGACGCCGTACGGCCCGTTGAAGCTCATCTCCACGACCGGGAGGCCGAGGAAGTTCAGGAAGACCGTGTAGTCGGATCCCGACCCGAGCGCATTGCCCGGATAGTCGATCGGCCGGCGCGTCGTGGTCCCGCGCGTCCCGCCGCCGCCGATCATCGCTTCACGCGTTGCACCGGCGAGCGAGCGGCCCCACGAGTCGAGCACCGAGCCTTCCGCCCCGGGATCGCGGACGTCGCGTACGGTCTCGGTGACGAGGGCATTCAGGGACGCGATCGCGCCGGCGTCGAAGGTGCTCCCGCTCGTCGACCCGTCGACGTTGAGGTAGGCGATGGCGTTCTTCCGCAGGTCGTCGGCGAACTGCTCCCCCCATTCGGTCGAGCCGGTGAGGTGCCATTCCTCTGCGTCCCAGCTCGCGAAGACGATCGACCGCTTGGGGCGCTTGCCCTCGCGCGCGAGGCCCCCGAGCACACGCGCGAGCTCGAGCTGCGTCGCCGTGCCCGACGAGGGATCGACGGCGCCGAACGCCCAGGCGTCGCGATGATTGCCGAGGACGACGTACTTGTCGGGCTCCTCGGTGCCGCGGATGCGGCCCTCGACGACCCAGATGGGGCGCGTCGCGCCATCCATGTCCACCTTCACGCGCACGGTCGCGGGGCCTGAGCCCACGTGATACCTGAACGGCAACGCCCCCTGCCACTCGGCCGGTGCCTCAGGACCGCCCAAGGCGCGGAGCAGTGGCTCGGCGTCGCGGTACGACAGGGGCACGGCGATGATGCGCGGGATCTGCACCGACTCGCTCTCCGGGATGCGCGGAGCCCCCGGCAGCGACGCGTAGCCCGGCGTGAGCGGATCGCCGGCATACATGAAGTCGTACGAGAGCGCGCCACGCTGGATGTGGCTGGCCGGACCCCACGGACCGTCGGGGAAGGTCTTGCCCTTGGTGAAGCCGTCCTGCGCCGGGTCTGAGTAGATGAGCAGCGCCTTGAGCCCGCGCTTCTCCGCCGTGAGCGCCTTGAATCCGCGGTAGCTGTAGGGCACCGAGTAGCGGACGATCGCGATCTTCCCCTTGAGATCGATCCCCTGCGACTCGAGCCAGTCGTAGTCGGACGGATTCCCGCTCGAGGCGTAGACGAGTTCGGCGGTCACGTCGCCAGACGCGGACATGCCGAGGAAGGTGGGGCCCGCGTCCTGCCTGGTCTGCGGATCCTCGGGGTAGGCGTCCTCCGTCAGCGTCGCGTCGTAGCGCGTCGGCGAGACCATCGAGACGCGCACTTCGCGCGGCAGCGGCAACAGCACGTCGTAGCGATGGAGACGCACGTCGTCGAGCCCGTAGGCGCGGAAGCGCTCGGCGATGAAGTCGGCGAGCGCCTTGTTGCGCACCGAGCCCGCCGGATGCGGCTCGGCCGTGAAGTGCCGGAAGAAGGCGCGCACCGAGTCGCGGCTCAGGCGGCCCGCGAGCGCGGACTCGAGCGATCGCTCGCGCGCGGCGGTCGACATGGAGTATCCGCGCATGGGATCCCCGGCCTGGGTCGCACTGAGTGGCGCGCCGGGGAGCGCGACGGCGCGTGCGACCGGCCGCGCGACCGCAGCGGCCACGAGCACGAGGGAGAGCGGGATGAGGAGCAGGGCGCTGCGACGCATGGGCGGGCCGGTGTGCGGGGGATCGACGCGACACACGGGCGGAAGGGCGCGCCGAGTGCCATGTTCCAGCCAGAGAAGATGCATCAGGGCGGCGCCGTCCGCCCGTCACTCTCCTATCGCGCGCCACATGCTCGTCGCCGCACTCGCTCTCGTCACCTCGCTCGTGGTCGCGGTCGCGGCCCCGCCGCAGTCGGGTGCGCCCGCACCCCGGTCGGGCGCGGCGGCCGTGCCGAAGGCCGGGACGGACACCACTTGGATCGTGGAGAAGGACGTCGCCGTCCCGATGCGCGATGGCACCGTCCTGCGGGCCGACGTCCACCGGCCCCGCGGTCGCGGGCCGTTCCCGGTGCTGGTCTACCGCACGCCATACGGGAAGGACGAGGCCGCACGCGACTACACGACGGTGCAGCATGCGGTCGCGCGCGGGTACGCGGTCGTGGTCCAGGACGTGCGCGGCCGCTATCGCTCGGCGGGCACCTTCGAGGCCTACCGTCAGGAAGGGCCGGACGGCTACGACACGATCGAGTGGGCCGCCGCACAGCCCTGGTCCACCGGTGCCGTGGGGACGTTCGGGCTCTCGTATCCCGGCGCGGTGCAGTGGCTGGCGGCGATGGAATCACCGCCGCACCTCAAGGCGATGGTGCCGGCGATGACCTTCGCGAGTCCGCGGCAGTTCTTCTATTCGGGCGGCGCCTGGGACCTCAGCTGGGCCGGCTGGGTGTGGGACAACATCGCGCCCGACCTCCGGGTGCGCCTGAATGCGCCGGGCCCGCGCACCGAGCGCGAGGCGCGCGCGACGTGGGAGCGCGAGTCCGCGCGTGTGCTCGCGCAGCGGCCGTTGCTGGAACTCCCGGACTTCAAGGGCGTCGCCCCCTGGTTCTACGAGTGGATGCGCCGCGAGCCGACCGATGCGTGGTGGGACTTCGCCGAACTCTCGGGCCGATACACGCGAACGACGGCCGCGGTGCTCAACCTCTCCGGGTGGCACGACGAGGCGTACGGACCGCATGGCGCGACGAACAACTTCATGGGACTCGTCGAGTCACGCCGCGGCGGACCGTCGGCGCGCACGGCGATGCTGATCGGGCCCTGGGTGCATGGCGTGACGGCGACGGCGCGCACGCGGAGTGGACAGCGCGAGTTCGGGGCCGCGGCGCGGATCGACTACGACGAGGTCGTGCTGCGCTGGATGGACCACTGGCTCAAGGGCGAGGCGAACGGCGTCGAGCGCGATCCCGCGGTGCGGGTCTTCGTGATGGGCGCGAACGAGTGGCGCACCGCCGATCGCTGGCCACTGCCGGGGATCGTCGCCGAGACACTCTGGTTCGCCGCCGGCGGACGGCTCGAGCGGACCGCTCCCGCAGCGCTGCCGGCCAACGGCCGCGCGGGTGGTGCCGCCGCGAGCAACTTCGTCTCCGACCCGCGCGACCCGGTGCGCGATCCCTACGACGCCGCGTACGGGGCCCACGACTTCCGCGCGCTCGCCGCACGGAGCGACCTGCTCACGTTCGAGACGGCGCCGTTCACGCAGGCGGTCGAGGTGATCGGCGCGATGACGGCCGAGTTGCAGCTCGAGACCGATGCGCGCGACGTGGATGTGTACGTGAAGGTGCTCGACGTCGCGCCCGACGGGACCGCCTACAACCTCATGTCACCGGGACTCGAGGTGCTGCGGGCATCGTATCGCGAGCCGGCGCGCGGACGGCAGTTGCTGGAACCGGGTCGCACCTACTCGTTGCGGCTGGGGGATCTCCTCACCGCGAACCGGTTCCTCGCGGGCCATCGACTGCGCGTGCACATCATGGGCGCGTTCCAGCCGCACTTCTCGCTCAATCCGCAGACAGGGGAGTCGGAACGGACGAGTGCGGCGCTCGCGCCGGCGTGGATCACCATCCGGCATGATGCGGCGCACCCGTCGCGGCTTGTGCTGCCGGTGCTGCCCGCGCGCTGACCGAGCGGAGCCGGCCGCGCGCCTCACATGGGGCTGAGCGACGCCATCCAGGAGAGCACGCCCACGAGCCCGAGGAAGTTCGCGAACGTCCGCTCGTCGCCGGGGCCCGCGTCCTTCCCGAACGCCCGCCACGCCGACACGATCACGAGCAGCACGATCAACTTGAAGCCCGTGAGCCAGAACGCGAACGCGAGGGCGGCGACCACACCCCAGCGCTGCATCGCGTTGAGCGCCTTGAAGCCGTGCGAGCCGTCGAGACCGAACGCCGGCAGCAGGTTGAACAGGTTGAGCACGCCCGAGAGATGCGCGATCGCCATCCAGGCGTCGCTGCCGGTCCACTTGGCGATCCCGAACGCGGCGAGGCCCGCCCCCGCTCCCCAGATCGGACCCGCGAGGCCGATGTAGGCATCCTCCCGCGGATCGGTGATGCCGCGGGAATACGAGACGAACGCTCCCACACCGGGGATGAACATCGGCGCGCTTGCCTTCTTGCCCAAGCGCACGAGTGCCGCCACATGTCCCATCTCGTGGATGTAGATGCTCACCACGAGCCCGAGTGCGAGGGGCCAGCCGAAGGCCGCCCAGTACACGCCGAAGAACGCGAACGCCGAGATCAGCGTGGGCAGCTTGGTGAGCCCGAGGAGAAGGAACTTCCCCTTCGTCAGCAGCAGGATCGCGAACGCGCCCGCGCCGGCGCCCCAGCGCTTCCAGAACGGCCCCTCCACCGGGGCTGCTCCCGGTGCGGCACCGTCGCCCAGTTCGGACGCATCGGTGATCCGCGTCGCGAGGTCCTTCACCCGCGCGGCGATCGCCGCATGCTGCTGCGAGCTGTCGGGGAGCAGCAGGAGCGCCTCCTCCCACGCCGACCGCGCCTCACCGAGCTTCCCGGCCGCCGTGAACGACTCGGCGCGCGACGCCAGGAAGCGCAGCCGCTCGGCATGCACGAGCGTGTGACAGGCCGGGCAGACGACGGCCCCGGGGGCGAGCTCGGTGCCGCACTGCGCACAGTTGCGCCGACCCGGCGTGGCCGACGGAGTCCCGGTGACGATCATCTCAGGCAGCGGGCGCGTTGCCGACGCGGAACGGGCCTTGGACGACGAGCGTCGGCGTGCCGGTGAGCTGCCAGGCCTGCATCATGCCGAAGCCGATGATGAGCGCCGAGATGAGGCCGCCGGGCAGCGAGGCGAATACCACACCGATCGGGATGACGAAGGCCGAGATGAGCATGGAGAGGCCGATCGGTGCACTCGCTGGAGTCACCAGGGGGACGTACGCCATGCCGACCGAGAGATACGTGAGCAGGGCCGCGAAGACCTGCAGCACGCGGCCGCCACGACCGCCCGCTCCGACGCGCATCGCCTTGCCGACCATCCAGCCGTTGAGGACGGCGACGATGCCGATCTCGAGATTGAAGAAGCGGATCACCGCCCAGTACACGACCGCGCCCACGAGCGCGGCTCCGAAGCCGAGCAGCAGGGCCTTCGCGATCGCGGCCGGTTCCCGCACCGGCGCGCTGATGGCCGTGACCAGGTCGAGGCAGGACTCGCAGACCGCCTCGCCGTTCACCGAGAAGTAGCTGGCGGTGATGGCACGATGACAGGCGGTGCACCGCACCGCCGGGCCGCTCGCGGTCGCGGCGCCGGTGACCGGGATCGCACGGTCGAAGCTGAGGTCGTCGCGGCGGGGATCGGTCTCGTGGCTCATGCGTGGGGGTTCGGGGGGTCGATCCGACCAAGGGACGATACACGTTCGCCCTCGGGGCCGTCGAGGGCCCGGGACACCGGGAGCGCCGTCTGGCCCGACTCCTGCAACGACCCTGTCTGCTGTCGGCGGTGAGCGCTATTCTCCGTCCGACGATCCCCCCTCCGCGACGCCAGAGCCCCTCGTGCCGACCGCCGACCTGTTCACCGCTTTCGCTGTGGCCGCCGCGCGACAGCCCGGCGCCATCGCCGTGGTCGATCCCGATCGGGGTTCGGTCACTTTCGGTGAACTGGAGGCCCTCGCCACGCGCATCCACGGCCTGCTCGCGCTCCGCGGCGTGCGTCCCGGCGATCGCGTCGCGATCCACGTGCAGAAGTCCATCGAGGGCATCGCGGCGATCCTCGGTGTGTTGCGCGCGGGGGCGGTCTATATCCCCGTGGACCCGCACGGTCCGGTTCCCCGCAATGCGTTCATCATGCACGATTGCGGCGTGGCGCTCGCCATCGTCGAGCGAACGCTGCAGCCCCTGCTCGCGCCGGAACTGGCGACGATCGGCGCCGACATCCCGCTGGAACTGGTGGAGCTCGGGCGCGATGGCGGTGGCGTGTCGAACATGCCGGGGCGAGATGGGCCGGCGCCGGCGCCCGTCGCCCGCGGGGCCGACGACCTCGCCTACGTGCTCTACACGTCGGGCTCGACCGGACGTCCCAAGGGCGTGATGCTCACGCATGGCAACGCGCTGAGCTTCGTCGGCTGGTGCGCCGGGGTCTTCGCCCCGACGCCCGCCGACCGGTTCAGCTCCCACGCCCCGTTCCACTTCGACCTCTCGATCCTCGACCTCTTCCTCCCGCTCACTCGCGGCTCGACGCTCGTGCTCGTCAGTCACGAGGTCGGGAAGGATCCCGCGCGGATCGCGGAGCTCGTCGCCGCACACGCCCTGACCGTCTGGTACTCGGCCCCGTCGATCCTCACCCTCCTCGCGGCGCACGGTGCGCCGGCCCCGCTCGCGTTCCCGTCGCTGCGCCTCGTGCTCTTCGCCGGCGAGGTCTTCCCGGTGAAGCACCTGCGGGCGCTGCAGCGACGCCTGCCGCATCCCCGCTACTTCAATCTCTACGGACCGACCGAGACCAACGTCTGCACGTATCACGAGATCCCGCCCGACATCCCCGAGGAGCGCACGGATCCCTACCCGATCGGTCGCACCTGCGAGAACCTCATGGCCCGTGTCGTCGCGCCCGACCTGGGTGACACCGCGCGCGGCGAGGAAGGCGAGTTGCTCATCAGCGGTCCGAACGTGATGGTCGGCTACTGGGGGCTCGAGGAGCAGTCCGCGCGCGCCTTCGTCAGCGGCCCCGACGGTCGGCGCTGGTACCGAACCGGCGATCTGGTCGTCGAAGCTCCGGACGGCACCTTCACCTTCCGGGGACGGCGCGACCGGATGGTGAAGAAGCGCGGCTACCGGGTCGAGCTCGGCGAGGTCGAGGCGTGCGTGCTCACGCATCCCGCGGTCGCGGAGGCCGCGGTGGTCGCGAGCGCGACCGAGGACGGGGTGCGCATCACCGCCGTGATCGCGTCACGGGACGGCGGGCGGATCTCGCTGATCGCGCTCAAGCGGCACTGCGCCGAACGGGTGCCGCTCTACATGGTGCCCGACCAGTTCCTGTTCGTACCGGCGTTGCCGCGCACCTCCACCGACAAGACGGACTACCAGCGCATCCAGGAGATGGCCTAGTGGATTTCACGTTCACCAGCGAGCAGCGGCAGCTGCGGGACGATGTCTCCCGCTTCGCCCGGGAGGTGCTCAACGAGGGACTCGTCGAGCGTGATCGCACGCAGTCGTTCCGCCGTGATCTCTGGGTGGAGTGCGCGAAGATGGGGCTCTGCGGACTTCCGGTGCCCGAGGAGTACGGCGGGACCGGGCTCGACCCGCTCACCTCGGCGATCGCGCTCGAGGCGCTCGGGCACGGGTGCCGGGACGGCGGCCTCACCTTCTCGATCTGCGCGCATCTGCTGTCGTGCGTGGTGCCGATCTGGAAGCATGGCTCCGAGGAGCAGAAGCGGAAGTACCTCCCCGGGCTCTGCGACGGCACGCTGATCGGCGTCCACGCGATGACCGAACCCGGCTCCGGATCGGACGCCTTCAACCTCTCGACGCGGGCCGTGCCCGACGGGGACGGGTTCCGGATCAACGGGACCAAGACCTTCATCTCGAACGGACCCGTCGCCGACGTCGTGATCGTCTTCACCATGACCGACAAGGCGAAGGGATTCCACGGAGGCACCACACCCTTCATCGTCGAGAAGGGGACGCCCGGCTTCCACACGCCCAAGGCGCTCGAGAAGATGGGCCTGCGGACCTCCCCGCTCGGCGAGCTCGTCTTCGAGGACGTCTGGGTGCCGGCGAGCGCCGCCGTGGGCGGCGTCGGGGGCGGCGCCGCGATGTTCACGCAGGCGATGGACTGGGAGCGCACGCTCCTCTTCGCCGCGCACGTCGGGACGATCGAGCGGCTGCTGGAGACGGCGGTGGAGTACGCGCGCACCCGCCAGCAGTTCAGCCAGCCGATCGGGAAGTTCCAGGCGGTCTCGCACAAGATCGCGGACCTGAAGGTGCAGCTCGAGGCCGCACGCCTCCTCACCTACCGGGCGGCGTCCCGGCTCGAGACGTCGCGCTCCGTCTCCCTCGACGCCGCGATGGCGAAGCTCTTCGTGAGCGAGACGCTCGTGAAGACCGCGCTCGACGTGCTGCAGATCCACGGGGGCTACGGCTACATGACCGACTTCGAGGTGGAGCGCGCCGTCCGCGATGCCCTCGGAAGCACGCTCTACTCCGGCACCAACGAGATGCAACGCAACATCATCGCACGGTGGTCGGGGTTGTGAGCGCGCGCCAGAGGTACGTCGCCGGCGGCCTTCAGGGTGCGGGGACACTGGCGATCCTCGCCTTCACCGGCCGCCTCGTGCTCGGCGCGCTGGGCATCGCGGGGGCGGACGCGTCACCGGGGCTCTACGAACTGGCGATCCTGCTCGCCGGCATCGCACTCGTGCTGCGCGGCGCCGCACTGCGTGACGAGGGGGCATGGGCGTCCGTGGCCGCGTGGTGGGATGCGCCCGCTGACGTGCGACGCGCGACCGTCGTGCGGCTCGGGACGCTCGGTCTCGAATTCGCGCTGCTCTATCTGTTGATCCGCGTCTACGAGATCGAGAATCCCTCCTTCTGGACCCTCATCGCGCCGCTGCTCATCGGTGGCGCTGCGCTGCACGCGCTGGTGCCGCGGCCGCACCGACTCGGTTACTTCCTGCTGCTCTCGTTCACCGCGATCTGGCTCGTGTTCGGGTACCCGGACGCGCCCTGGCTCATCACGCTCGGCGTCACGATCGTCGCCGCCTGTCATCTCCCGATCCCGTTCGGCCTGCGCGTCGCGGTGGTCGGCGGCCTGGGCGTGGCACTCGCCGCGGCCCGCGTCGACCTGCTGCCGGTCCCCTGGTCGCGCGCCGTGTGGCCGATCCTCGGCTCGATGTTCATGTTCCGGACGATCGTCTACCTCTACGATCTGCGGAACCTGAAGGTCCCCGCCTCGTGGACCGCGCGCCTCGCCTACTTCTTCCTGCTCCCGAACGTCGCGTTCCCGCTCTTCCCGGTCGTCGACTTCGCGGCCTTCCGGCGGACCTACTACGACACCGAGGCGCACCGCATCCTGCAGCGCGGCGTGGAATGGATGTTCCGCGGCACGCTGCAGCTCATCCTCTACCGGCTCGTCTACCAGTACCTGATGATCGCGCAGGGGGACGTGCGGTCCTGGTCGGACCTGGCGCGCTTCCTCGTGGCGAACTTCCTGCTCTACGTGCGCGTCTCGGGGCAGTTCCACCTGATCATCGGTTCGTTGCACCTGTTCGGGTTCCACCTGCCGGAGACGCATCGCCGCCCCTTCTTCGCGTCGAGCTTCACCGACTTCTGGCGCCGCATCAACATCTATTGGAAGGACTTCATGACGAAGGTCTTCTACTATCCCCTGCACTTCCGGTTGAAGCGATACGGAGAGCGGACGGCGATGGTGGTGGCCACCCTCGCGGTGTTCGTCATGACGTGGGCGCTGCATTCGTACCAGTGGTTCTGGCTGCTCGGCTCGTTCCCGGTCACCGCCACCGATACCCTCTTCTGGGGCACGCTCGCGGTGCTGCTGGTGTTCAACTCGCTGCGAGAGGCGCGCCTCGGTCGCGCCCGCACCCTCACCGCGAAGGGCTTCGACGCGAAGGCGTTCGCCGCGCGCTCGTTCGCGACGGTGGGGACCTTCATCGCCATCTGCCTGCTCTGGTCCCTCTGGATGAGTCCGACCTTCGGGGACTGGCTCGCGCTCTGGTCGGTCAGCGGATGGGCACCGAGCACCACGATGGGCGGGCTGCCGGTGCTCTCGCTCGGGGTGCTCCTCACGGCGGCCGTGCTCCTTCCCCTCTCGGGCAGCTCCGGCGGACTGCGCGGGGCCAAGGACCCGACCGTCTTCACGCGCGGCGCGACGGCGACGACGCTGCTCATGGGCGGCGTGCTCCTCCTGGCCCTCCCGAAGGTCGGTGCGGTCATGGGGGATCCGACGGCGCGCGTGGTCGCGTCGTTGCGGAGTTCGCAGCTCAACGCGCGCGACGTGACGCAGTTGCAGCGCGGCTACTACGAGGACCTCATGGGCGTGAGCCGGTTCAACTCGCAGCTCTGGGAGGTCTACATGCGCCGCCCACCGGCGGCGGCGTGGCCCAGGCTCGAGGAGACGACGGCCGCGCACCTCACCGGCGATTTCCGGAAGGTCGAGCTCGTGCCGGGTGCCAAGATCAACTTCCTCGGCTCGATCCTGACGGTCAATCGATGGGGCATGCGCGACCGCGACTACGAGCAGGTGCGACCGGAGGGAACACGCCGGTACGCGCTCATGGGCGCGTCGGTGGAGATGGGATGGGGGGTCGGCGACGGGGAGGCGTTCGAGTCACTGCTGGAGACGAGCCTCGATCGCGAAGCCCGGCGGGCACCCGGTGGCGGCGGCGTGGAGGTCCTCAACTTCTCCATCGGCGCCTTCACGGTGCCCCAGCAACTGCTCATCCTCGACCGGGTGCTGGACTTCTCGCCCGACGTCGTCCTCCTCGCGGCGCATGAGATCGACGCGCGCGAATCCGTGAACCGCATCCTCGATCGCGCGCGGGAGGGGGTGGCAGTGCCGCTCGACTCGCTGGCGAGTGCGGCGCGGACCGCCGGCCTCGGGAGCGCGCCGGAGCCGCTCGTGCGCAAGCGCCTCGAGGAGCACAAGCGCGAACTGCTCGAGTGGATGTACGCGCGGTTCGCGGCGCAGGTGCGCGCGCGCGGCGCGCTGCCGGTGTGGGTGTTCGTCCCGACGCCCGACCGCGAGCCATCCCAGGAGGTCCCGTCGCTGGCGGCGCTCGCGCGGCGCGCCGGCTTCGCGGTGATCGACCTCTCCGACGCGTACCGGGGCGTGGACCTGGCATCGCTGCAACTGACCCGCTTCGACTATCATCCCAACACCAAGGGGCACCGGCTGATCGCCGACGCCCTCGAGCGCGCGCTCCGGGCCGATCCGGCCATCATGTCCCACCGTGCGCCGCCGGCGCCCGGCCACTGACCTCCACGCACGCACGCCGAGACCGACGATGGAAGACACGCAACGGATCGTGAAGGACTTCATCCTCGCTCAGTTCCTGCCCGGCGAGGATCCGGCGGCACTCGAGCCGACCACGCCGCTGGTCACGAGCGCCATCCTCGACTCGCTCGCGACCATGCGCCTGGTCTCGTTCCTCGAGGAGCGCTTCGGGATCCAGGTGGAAGCGCACGAGGCGAGCGTCGACAACCTCAACACGCTCGACCTCATCACCGCGCTGGTGCGCTCCAAGCGCTGACGGGGGCGGGGAGTGGTGCGACGGCGGCGGCCGCACCACCTTTGGAGGATGACGAACATCCTTCGCCCCGTACTCCGTCGCCTCGCCGTCGCGGGCCTGGCGCTCTGCATCACGCACGTCGCCGCCGCGCAGCGCCCGCGGACGCCGAACGCGGCCGTCCCGTCCGCCGTGAACCGCGCGGCGGACAACCCCGCCTACGACCCCACGCTCTACACCTCCCCCACCGCGACCGAGCGCGCCTTCAAGGCCCTGCGCTGGCGCTCCGTCGGCCCCTTCCGCGGCGGTCGCGTGAACGCGGTGGTCGGTGACCGGCAGAAGCCCTTCCTCTTCTACATGGGCTCGGTGAACGGCGGCGTCTGGCGCACGGCCAACGGCGGCCTGAGCTGGGACAACATCACCGACGGCAAGAGCGACATCTCGTCGGTGGGGGCGATCACCGTCGCACCCAGCGACGCGAACGTGATCTACGTGGGCACCGGCGAGGCGCAGCTGCGCGAGGACCTCACCTTCGGCACCGGCATGTACCGGTCGACCGACGCCGGGCAGAGCTGGCAGCACCTCGGCCTCACCGAGGCGCAGCAGATCACCGACATCATCGTCGACCCGCGCGACGCCGACCGCGTGTACGTCTCGGCGATCGGCCATGCCTTCGGACCCAACCCCGAGCGCGGCGTCTTCCGCACCACCGACGGCGGCAAGAGCTGGAAGAAGGTCCTCTTCGTCGACGACTCCACCGGCGCGCAGGACCTCTCGATGGATCCGTCCAACCCGCGCGTGATCTACGCGGCGCTCTACAAGTTCCAGCGCACGCCCTGGAGCATGAACGCCGGCGGCGGCAGGAGCGGCCTCTGGAAGACCACCGACGGCGGCGACACCTGGACCGACATCAGCAAGGCGCCGGGCATCCCGCGCTCGGTGCTCGGCAAGATCGGCGTCGACGTCTCGCGCGCGAACCCGAACCGGGTGTACGCGAGCATCGAGGCCCCGGACTCCACCGGCGGCTTCTTCCGCTCCGACGACGCCGGCGCGAGCTGGACCCGCATGAACGACGACGCCCGCATGTGGGTGCGCAACTGGTACTACTCGGCCGTCACCGCCGATCCCAAGGACGAGAACACCGTCTACGTGATGAACCTGAGCGTCCTCAAGTCGATCGACGGCGGGAAGACGTTCAACGAGCTCGACGGGCAGCACGGCGACACGCACCAGCTCTGGGTCGATCCCGCCGACCCCAAGCGGATGATCCTCGCCGACGACGGCGGCGCGTCCGTCACGTTCGACGGCGGACAGAGCTGGAGCTCGCAGCACACCCAGCCGACGGCGCAGTTCTATCACGTCAACACCGACGACCGGTTCCCCTACCGCATCTACGGCGCGCAGCAGGACAACTCGGCGATCTCGATCGCCTCGCGCGGCGACGAGGGCGGCATCGGCATCCGCGACTACTTCAACGTGGCCGGCTGCGAGAACGCGACGATCGCCCCCGATCCGCGCGATCCCGACATCACCTATGGCGGCTGCTACCTCGGCCAGCTCTCGCGCTACGACCGCCGCACGCGGCAGGAGCGCGACATCTCGGTGACCGACATCAACTGGGACGGCTACGCGGCCAAGGACGCGCCCGAGCGGTTCCAGTGGACCTTCCCGATCCTCGTCTCGAAGCACGACCCGCGCACGCTCTACGTGACGTCGCAGCATGTCTGGCGGTCGCGGACGGAGGGTGCGAGCTGGGAGCGCATCAGTCCCGACCTCACCGCACACGAGCCGGCGACGCTCGAGCGGACCGGCGGCCCGATCCATGGCGAGATGACCGGCGCCGAGTGGTACGCGACCATCTACGCGTTCGTCGAGTCACCGAAGCAGGCGGGGGTGTTCTGGGCCGGCTCCGACGACGGCCTCATCCACGTCTCGCGCGACAACGGCGCGACCTGGCAGAACGTCACGCCGGCCGGCTATGGCCGCCTCACGCGCACGGCGCACATCGACGCCTCGGCGCATGACGCGGGCACCGCCTACGTCGCCGCGAACCGGTACCAGCAGGACGACTTCGCGCCCTACCTCTGGAAGACCACCGACTTCGGCAGGACCTGGACGAAGATCACCAACGGCATCCCGCGCACGGCGTACACGCGGGTCGTGCGCGAGGACCCGGCGCGGCGCGGACTGCTCTACGCCGGCACCGAGTACGGCGTCTGGACCTCGCTCGACGACGGCGCGAACTGGCGCCCGATGCAGCTCAACCTGCCGCGCGTGAGCGTGCGCGACCTGAAGGTCCAGGGCAACGACCTCGTCGCGGCGACGCACGGGCGTGCCTTCTGGGTGCTCGACGACCTCTCCCCCATCCGGCAACTCGCCGACAGCGTGACGCGCAAGCGGGTGCATCTCTTCCAGCCGGCGACCGCCGTGCTCTGGAACGGCGGTGGCGGCGGCGATGGCACCGGCGAGAATCCGCGCTCCGGCGTGCTGGTGGACTGGTGGATCTCCGATTCGACCACCACGAAGGCCAGGGTCGAGTTCACTGACGCGCAGGGCGCGGTGTTGCGGCACTTCGTCACGGCCGATTCCGCCAGCGGTGCCGACAGCATCTCCTACCAGCCGTCCGACTCGATCGTGCCCGTGCGGCGCGGCACCAACCGGTTCGTCTGGAACCTGCGCACCCGTTCGGCGCCCAAGCTCCCCAACACGGTGATCGACTTCGGCACGCTCCGCGGCGCCGTGGTGCCCCCGGGCGAGTACGGCATGCGGCTGATCGTCGGCAACGACACGCTCGCGCGGCGTTTCACCGTCGTCGCCGATCCTCGCGTCACGAGCACCACCGCCGAACTCACGGCACAGTACGCGGCGGCGCGGCGGGTGGTCGACCGCGTCACGCAGATCGTCGACGGCGTGAAGCGCGCCGAGGACCTGCAGTCGCAGCTCATGGACCGCGCGAAGCGTGCCGCCGACACCAGCGTGGCGCGCATGCTCGGCGACTCGGCGAGGGCCGTGCGCACGAAGATCGAGTCGGTGCGCGCCGAGCTCTACGAGGTGGGCTGCCATGTGGACCAGTGCACGCTGGACATGCCGACCAAGCTCTACAACAAGTTCATCACCCTCAACATGCAGCTGCAGACGGGCGCGTATGCGCCGACGAAGCAGAGCGGCGAGGTGTACGACGGGCTCAAGTCGAGGCTCGACGTGCAGCTGCGGGAGCTGGACCGGATCGAGCGCGAGGAGCTCGCGCGCTTCAACGATCTCCTGCAGCGGAACGGGATCCCGCCGGTGTTCGTGCCGCCGATGAAGCCGATCGCGTAGGCTACCGGCGGCGGCGCGCCGTGATCAGCACCTGGATCTCGTCGGGCCGGGCGTTCACGAAGTCGAGTTGCACGCGTCCGTCCTCGCGCGTGCTCACGGTCGCGGGGATCGAACTGTTGGTGAGGACCCATCCCGCGGGAAGCACGACGATGTCGAGCGGGCGGCCGAGGCCGCGGTCCCACACCAGCTCCTCGCCCTCCAGGCGGTACCGCGCGCTGTCGGTGTAGGTCTCGTACATCCGGAGGCGCGTCGATCCGCCGGCCGGGATGGGCGCGAAGCGGAAGACCACCACCTCGGTCAACGGCGTCACGTTCGGCACGTCGAGGCCGGCGCGCGTGATCGCCTCGCCCTTCACGACCTCGAAGCGCAGTTCCTCACCGGTGTCGAGGTCGCGCGCGCGCGGATCGGAGACCGTGCTCCCCGCGCGCACGACGTTCAGGTAGGTGCCCGTGCCCGCGCGCGATTCGGTGTAGTCGTGGTAGAGGTCGAAGGCGTGCGTCTCGGGCTGCTGCAGGAAGTAGATGATCTCGCGGTCCTGGTGCGCGCGTTCGTCGAGGCGTGAGGCCACGGAGGACGGCGCGGCCGTCGCGCCCCGCGGCAGCGCGCGCAGGGTGAGCGGCGCCTCGGCCGGCGTGGAGTTCCAGAAGCTCACGACGATGCGGCCATCAGCCTCCTGCAGCACCTGCGACGGATAGTTGGACGCGACGAGCTCGTAGCCCACCGGCAGCGCGACCGCGTTGCGCTTGATGCCGAGCGGCCGCGTGAAGACGATCGTGTCGCCGCGCAGGAGATAGCTGGCGCGGTCCTCGTAGGTCTTGAGGATGAGGATGCGGCCCTCGCCGTCGGCGGGAACCGGGCGAGCGAGCGTCACGCGGATGTAGCGCCCGGTCGTGTCGGCCCCCCGCACACCGCCCGCGCGTGCGACGGCACCGCCGACCTCGTCGAACCGCAGCGGGCGCCCGGTCCGGCGATCGAACACCGATTCATCGGTCGCGATGCTGCCGGCGCGGATGGGGTTGTAGTAGTGCGTCGCGCCCGGGGTGGTCGCGGTCACCTCGTAGATGATGCGGAACTTGCCCGAGCCGGGGGCGAGGAGTTCGTAGCGCGTGTAGGCGTCGGCGTCGGTCTGGCGAGGGGGAGTGGGCTGCGACGACGCGACGGCGGGAAGCAGGGCGATGAATGCCAGGATTCGAGTTTCGAGCATGACCCAAGATGCACCTCGAGGGACCCGCTGGCGAGCACCGCTTCCCGTCTCCCACCTTGCCGCGCTGCGGCGCTGCGGCGCTCTTGACCGTTCCAGGTGCACGAGCGAGACTCCATCAGGTCCTGCTCGACGAGTCTCCCCGGCGCCGGAGAGCACGTTGCCTTTCGTTCGGTCGGTTCGCGGGTCGCTCGCAGTCGCGCTCTCGGTGCTCCTGGCGCAAGCAGGTACACCGCTGGGGCTCGGGGCGCAGGCCACACCGACCGGCATGGTGCTGGTGCAGACCAGTCGAGCCGATGTCGTCCTCGGCGCGCCCGCGATCCGGGATGCCGGAGTCGACCTGAAGCGGATGTCGCTGCTCATTGACGGCTGCCGGCGCAGTCTGTCGATCAGCGAAGCCGATAGCGCCGCTGCGGTCACCGCCGTGCCGGATCGCTTCGTCGAACCGGAAGCGAACGGTCGCAACATCGTCGTGTTCACCGTGCTCCCGAATGAGGGGTTCCAAGCGGGTTGCGGCGACCCACAGGGTCAGTCGCTGGTCGCGACATCGCGCGGACTGCGCATCTCCTTCGACACCGCGTACACTCGCGACCGCGACATCGAACAAGTGGTCTTGCGACGCGGCGATCGCGTGATCGTGCCGTTGGCCTCTCGCTCCGAGTTGGTGCGGCGACTCGGTGTAGGAGGATTCGGACCCCGCCGCTCGCACCTCTCCCGCGTCGCGTTCGACCTGACCGACCTCGCACCCTCTGCGGGCGGAGGCGTGGACAGCCTCGTGCTCGAGGTCCGTTTCGCCTCGTCGGCCGTGCCGGAGCTGCTGCCGATCCCGTGGCCGGCGCTCCGCGAGGTCTGGGAGTCGACCTTCTCGATCCGTCCTGCGACAGAGGCCGCGGCCGCACCGATGCCGCTGCCCGAACCGATGGACGAGGTTCTGCGGGATGCCCATGCGGCATACGCGAGCGGCGACCCAGCGCGCGCGATCCGTGTCGCCGCGCCCCGGCTCGTGACCAAGAACCTCCCGCCGTCGGAGGCCCGGAACGGACGGGTGATACTCGGACTCTCGTTCTTCGCACTGAGAGACACGTCGGCCGCACGCGTCGCGTTCGGACGGGTCGTCGAGTCCGATCCGTGCTTCACGCTGGCGGCCACGTCCCCCGCGGAAGCGAAGGTGCTGGTGGACGCACTGTCGCGTCCATATGCCCGCTGCACGAGCCAGGCGCTCTGGTTCACCGCGGCGAAGTCCGCCGTGCTCCCGGGTTTCGGACGGCCGGTGAGGGGAGCGGTCGCGGTCGTGCCGCGCGTCACGATGCTCGGCCTCATGGTCGGCGCGGCGGTGGTCGCGGCCAGCTCGGGCTCGCAAGCACGGGACCGCTATGACGAGTACCTGGCATACCAGAACGCGATCCCCGACCCCGTCAATCCACAGGAACCCCCCAGCGCGATCTACGCCGATGCCGAAGCGCTCCGGACACGGGGACGTGCCCTCTGGGCCGCGACCGCCGCGGCGTGGAGCGCGCAAGTGATTCATGGAGTCTGGAAGGAGCGCCGGCACGCGCAGTCGCTCGCCGAGGTCCAGCAGTACGGACGCCGCGTTCGCCCGCGTGCTGTCGGCGTCGCACCGATCCTCCGAGGCTCCGACCACGGACTCTCCGTCTCGATCACATGGTAGCCTCGACCATGCATCGCCTCCCGCACTCCTTGCTCACGCGCCCGGGCCGCGCGCTCTGGCTCGCCGGAATCCTCGCGACGCTCTCCTCATGCGTCGACGGACCATTCGTGCGCGCGAATCCGAACGACACGGGCCTCCAGTTCGAGATGCGTCTCGTCTCCAGCGTCGACACCATCTCACCAGCGAACCCGACCGTGGTGTTCCAAGTGGTGACCGACCCCGTCATGCGTGGATACGATCCCATCTGGACCGTCACGAGAGGCGGTGGTGTCATCTCCCTGGGGAATGGCGTGTACGAGCTGTACACCACACCCACTGCCCCGGCGTCGTTCGAGGTCACCGCGAGCTATGTGGGGAGGTCGGCGAGCCGGACCGTCATACGGATGCCGACGCCATGACGTTCATGCGTCGGACCAAGACCGGTCATCCGTACGGCCACCGGATCGCGCTCCTCATCCTGTCGATCCTCACGGCCTCGTGCGAAGGCACGGTCGCGCCGGTGGAGACGACCGTCAACTTGGAGGCCGTGACATCGACCGCACCGCAGGTCACCTTCGTCAACACCGCGGTCGCCGCACGATCGTCCGTCCGTGTCTCGGACGCGAGCGGACGTCCGCTCGCGGGTGCCCGGGTGATGTTCGCGGCGACACGCGGTGGAGGCAGGGTCACGGATGCCTCCTCGCTCACGGACGCGGACGGGATCGCGACCTCCGGTGTCTGGACGGTCGGTCGGCGACCTGGCCCGCAGGAGATGATCGCGTTCGTGGCGAATGCGACGACAGGCGCCAGAGTGACGTTCCTCGCCGATGCACAGGTCGCTCCTCCCACCGTCCTGATCCTCACTCCGGAGGCCGCCCAGATCACGGTCGGTGATTCCGTCCAGCTCGCATGGGTGAGGCAGGATCAGTTCAACAACATCGTACCGAGTCCCACACTCCCCGTGTTCACCGCACTCGCTCCGACCGTCGCGTCCGTGTCGGCGTCGGGCCGTGTCCGCGGGCTCGCGCCGGGAGTCGCCCGTATCGTCGCATCCATCGGTCCGCTGGTCGACACCGTGTCCGTGACCGTGACGCCTCCACCGGCACTGGCTCCCTTCGACAGCATCGCGGTGAACAATCCGACCCTCGCCGTGGCGACCTCGGCGAGCGGACTCACCTACGTCTTGTCCTGGGGGATCCCCTCGGAGCTGTTCGTGATCGACCGAGGTGCCCGGACCGCCCGCACCTCACTCGTGCTGCCCAGTTCCGTCTACGATGTCACGTTCCTGCCCAATGGCACGCAAGCGTACCTCGCGGGGAACGCCGCGCCTGAGGTGTACGTCGTTGACGTGGCGAGCACCACACTGATCGCCACGATCACCGTCCCGTCGGTGGTGCAACGGGTCCTGGCCTCGGCGAGCGGTGATGCCGTGTACGCCGCGCTCGACAACGGGCAGCTCCTCAAGATCGATGTCGCCACGCGCACCTGGACCTCGATCACGCTCGGGGGCGTGCTGAACGGCATCGCACGCCACCCGACGCTGCCACGGCTCTATGTCACCTCGACCTCGGGCTCCGTCCACGACGTCGCGCTCACGACCTTCACGCTCGCGCGCTCCGTGTCCGTGGGCGGAGTCCCGCATGGCCTTGACGTCGATCCAACGGGCACCTCGATCCTCGTCGCGCGCCAGGACTCGGCGGTCATTCAGCTGAGTACCTCATCGCTGAGCACCGTCGGATCGATCCCCTCGATGACCGGTACGTACGACATCCGGTACTCACCGGACGGGACTCGCCTCATCGTGACACAGATCGGATCCGCCGTCTTCGTGCTCGACGCCACCACGCGGGCGGTCGTCGTCCAGTCGACCGGCTATTCTCCGCTCAGGAGCGCGATGGATCCGGTCCGCGGCGAGGCGATCGTCACGCGACTCGGTGGAAAGTTGATGGTCCTCAGGTACTGAGGCCGTACGAGGCGACACGGAACGGGTGGTTCAACGCCCGCGGAACACTCCCGGCACCTCGCCCTCGAGCGACGCGACCGGCGTGACACGGTAGAGTCGCGTGAGCTCCGGCCCGAACGTGAGCTGCCACACCGGCGTGCCCGCGGGCGTGACCTCCAGCGCGGTGATCGGCCCCGTCGAGGCGTTCGCCCCGGCGAGCATCCCGAACAGGATCGCCGTGTTCCCGTTCGGGAGCCGCCGCGCCGAGCCGACGAGTGCCGCGTAGATGTCGGGCGCGGCGCGGTACTCCCACACCTTCACGGCCGAATTACTCGTGGTGCTCACCTGATACTCGATCGCCCGCGAGAACGGCGCACCCGGCCGGTCGAATCCGTTGTCGAACACGAGCACGCGACCGGCCGCCGGCTCGGAGACGTAGTGCTGCCCCCAGAACCGGTTGCTGTCGGCGACGGCGAGCGTGCCGTTGGTGCCGCCGAGCGACCACTCGACCGTGGTGAAATCGGGCGCGATGGAGATCACCTGGTCGGCATTGCGCAGCGACATGAGCACGTTGCCGCGCGGGCCGAAGCTGAGTCCGTTGCCATGCAGCCAGTTCCCGGGCACCGAGCGTGAACCGCGCAGGACGTTCCAGTTCAGGAAGTCGAATGCGCTCCAGCGCTTCTGCACGGTGCCGGTCTCCGGCGACCACTCCCAGAGCGCCTCTCCCACCACGGTCTCGGCGCCGAGCACGCGCGTGTCGTTGGCGATGAACAGCAACGTGTTCCGCGGCGTGGCGATGACGTCGTGATGGATGCGCCCGTAGAGGGTCGGTGCCGCCGCCGTCGGCTGGGGGAGACGGTGCGCGAGCGTGCCGTCGATCCGGTACGATGTCAGTCCGAGCTCGGCGTCGAGCATCGTGATCTCGCCGTTGTCGCGGCGCGTGGCACCGAAGAGCGAGCCGACGAGCGGCAACCAGCCGGCGATCTCGCCGTCCTCGATCATGAGCAGGCCGGCGAACTGCGTCGCCCCGACCACCTCGATCAGGGCCACCGGCAGGCTCGGCGTTCCCGTCCGGTTGATCCGGATGGCGCGCACGATCGGCGGCAACGAGTCGGTGGCGAAGGTGGCGCGCACGGGCGTCCGGGTGCTCCCGGGGGCGGACGCCTCCACGATGTAGTTGCGCCCCTGCCGCAACCGCGGCACGAGGAACTGGTGGACGAACGCGGCCGAGTCGGCGGTGAGCGAGAGCACGGGCGTGCCGGTCGCACCCCAGGTCACGGTGGCCGGACCGGCCGCGCGCATCACGACCGTCACGCGGCGGACGAGCGGCATCGCGGTGGTGTCGACCGCGACCGTGAGCACTTCGCTCAGTCCCGGCGGTGCGACGGTCTCCTCGCAGGCGGAGCCGAGCAGCGTGGCGAGGGCCGCGATCAGCGCGCAGAGAGGCAGAGGTCGACGTCCAGTCATCAGAACACCCATGGGATGAGCCACCAGGTACGGTCACGGTACTGCGGCCATTCCGCGTGCCGCGAGAGACTCGCTTCCTTCATGACCATGTTCACGGCGAACACGCCGAGCCAGACCCAGGCGAGCACGAGCACCGGGATCCAGTGACAGACCACCATCGCGAAACTGCCGTAGACGAGCATCTCGCCAAGGTAGTTGGGATGCCGCACGAGCCTGTGCATCCCGTCGGTGATGAGTCCCGGCCGCAGGCGCAGCGTGTAGAACTTCTGCGCGTCGGCCGCGATCATGATCACGCAGCCCAGGATGCAGAGCGAGACGCAGAGGGCGAGCCAGGCGGGCTCCGGGAGCGGATAGGAGGGCTGCGACACGCCGGACACGAGCAGCCAGCCGAAGAGCCAGTAGGGCCCGAGCACCATGAGGAAGGCCATGATCCCGCCGCCGATCGTCACGCGCGTGCGCCAGCGCGGGTCGGGGAACGCGACGTCCTTGAGCAGCCAGACGAGACCGTAGCTCCCGTGCATCGCCAGATACGTCCAGGCGGGAGCGGAGGTGTTCCCGTACCACCACATGAGCAGGCCGACGAACAGGCAGGTCCCGCCCTTCTGGAAGTCGATCACCCACGCGAGCGGCCAGGGTCGCGGGCCGCCGAGGAAGTCCTCGGAGAGGTGCCGCGAGAGTCGTTGCATCGCCTGCGCCCAGCGCGGGGCCACGCTCATCGCGTCAGGTTCCAGGCCGCGATCGTGACGAGCGTCGCCGTGAGGAAGGCCGTCATGATGGTCACGCCGCGGTAGAGCTTGGCCAGGGCGGCGTACTTGTCCTGGTTGATCCGCGCGATGGTGTGCAGCTGGTCGGCGAGTTCGGTGTTGAGGTTGTCCATCCGCAACTCGTCCCAGACCTTGCGGAAGGCGGCGCGGTCGCGGCGCACGATGTCGCCGTGGAAGAGCACGCGCATCGACTCCCCCGCGCCACCTGCGGTCGGGAGCGCGTCGGTGGTCGGGCCGGAGCCGCGCGGCCGCAGCGCCTCGATCGCCTGGAAGATGTAGTAGATGGTGACGAGCACGTACGCCACGATCTCCGCGTGGGTCACCGTACCCCACACGCCGAACCTCGGGATGAACGAATCGCCGCCGCGCACGACGACCACCAGCGCGACCGCGTTGAGCACCGAGATGATCACCAGCGCGAAGCGCGCCTTGCGGTCGGCGAGCTCGATCATGTCCTGCCCCGCCTCGAGCGCGTTGAGGATCGCCTTGTAGCGGAACGCGGGCTCGAGCGGTCCGCGCTCGGCCTCGAGGCGCTTGGCCTCCTTCTCGCGCTTCTTGGCGTCCTTGTCTTTGGCGGGCTCCGGCGGGAGCGGCGGCATGGTCATCGGCGGGGGGCGGGGGAGGCATCACAAGATGGCACGCGGCGGGGTGGTGGGGCCAGCCTGTAGATTGCGGTCTCCCGCCTGAGTACCTCACCGGAGCGCGTCCCGTGACCGTCACGCCGCCCACCCCCGCACCCGACCTGCGCAACCGCACCAAGCGGGTCGTGCGGAACCTGCGCAAGGGACTCGACCTCGCCTGGGGCGCCGGCCCGCGCGAGCTCGTGAAGTTCACCGTGCTCGGCATGGTGAGCGCGACCGTGCAGCCGTTCACCGTGGTGCTCGGCAGCATGCTCGTGAGCCGGATCGCCTCGGGTCGGACGGGGCAGGTCACCTTCATGGACGTGGTGCCGATCATCGGCGGGCTCTGGCTCGTCAGCGCGGTGCAGCGCGCCATCAGCGCCTACCAGGGATTCGGGCGGGACCTCTTCGTGCGCCGCGTGCAGCTCGAGGCCGAACGCCGCCTGCTCGCCAAGGCGTCGACGATCGACCTCGGACACTTCGACAACTCCGACTGGCACGACCGGCTCGCACGCGCCAAGCGCGATGTCTCCTGGCGGCCCGGCGACCTCACCTGGTCGGTGCTGGGCCTCTCGGGGAACTTCGTCACGATCCTGCTCATGGCCGGCATCCTCGCCAGCCTGCACTGGGCGCTCGTGGTCCTCGCGATGCTCGCCGCGGCCGCATCACTCTTCCTCGAGCGGCGGAACACGGTGCGGATGTACGAGTTCTTCTACAAGGAGACGCCCGAGGAACGCGAGCGCGAGTATCTGGGCAACCTCCTCGTGGAGCCCAAGAGCACCAAGGAGGTCCGCGCCTATGTGCTCGCGGACCACCTCCTCGACCGGCACAAGCGCATCTCCGAGGCGCTGCTCGTCAAGCGCACCGAGATGTACAAGGCCGGCGCGAACACCTCCATGATCACGGGCCTCGTGACGGGCACGAGCCTCGCGCTCGCCTACGCCTTCGTGGCGTGGCGCGGCGTGCACGGTCTCATCGACGCCGGCGGCGTCGTGCTGGTGATCGGCGCCTTCGCGGCGGTCTCGGGCACCTTGAGCAACATCTCGTCGACGTTCGTCGCGGTCGACCAGCACACGACCTTCCTCGACGACTACTTCTCGTTCCTCGCGATCGAGACGCTCGTGCCCGTGCCTGCCGACCCCAAGGCGATCCCGCACCGCCTGGCGGAGGGGATCGAGTTCCGCGACGTGATGTTCGAGTACCCGGGTGGGTCCAGTCCCGCCGTCGACGGCTTCAACCTGCACATCAGGGATGGGGAGCTGCTGGCGCTCGTCGGCGAGAACGGCACCGGCAAGAGCACCTTCGTCAAGCTGCTCCTGCGCTTCTACGACCCCGACCGCGGCAGCGTGCACATCGGCGGCGTGGACCTCCGCGACATCCCGCCCGAGGTGCTTCGCGAGCGGATCGGCGTGCTCTTCCAGGATTTCGCGACCTACGAACTGACCGTGCGCGAGAACGTGGCGATGGGCCGCCCGGGAGCCGCGGTCGACGACGGGCGCGTGGAGAAGGCCCTGCGCGACGCCCGCGCCGATGCGCTCGTGAGGAAGCTCCCCGCCGGACTCGACTCACGCACCGGGCGGCTCTTCGAGGGCGGTCACGACCTCTCGGGCGGCGAATGGCAGCGGCTCGCGCTCGCGCGGATCATGTATCGCGACGCCGACGTCTGGATCCTCGACGAACCGACGAGCTCGCTCGATCCCGAGGCCGAGGCC
This sequence comes from Gemmatimonadota bacterium, assembly GCA_021413975.1. GTDB lineage: Bacteria > Gemmatimonadota > Gemmatimonadetes > Gemmatimonadales > Gemmatimonadaceae > Pseudogemmatithrix. Next base: position 82,091 of record JAIOPJ010000054.1, on the reverse strand, counting down.
GCGGTCTTCGCCGAGCTCAAGGCGAACCTCCGCGGGCGGATCGGGATCGTGATCTCGCACCGGTTCTCCACGGTGCGGATCGCCGACCGGATCGCGGTGATCGACGACGGGCGTGTGCAGGAACTCGGGACCCACGAGGAACTGCTCGCTGCCAAGGGGCGGTATGCGCGGCTGTTCGAGCTGCAGGCGGCCGGCTACCGCTGAGCCGGGGGGCGGGCGCTCAAGTGGGGCGCGGGACGGGCCGAGACTGGAATACGGGAACCCCTCCCACCCGCCTCCACCGAGTCCCCGTCATGCCGACCCTCGCCGACCGGCCGATCGCCATTGCGAAGGAAACGACGCGATCCACGCGCCCGGCGCGACCGGAGCGCGCGCGGCCGAACGCACGGCCGCAGGCACGCCCTGACGCAACCCCGGAGCGCGGGCAGCCCCGGGTGGTCGGTCGCTTCATCGACGGCGTGGATGCCTTCGCCGACCGCCTGATGACGCTGGTCTTCTCGACCGGGACCGCTCAGGCGTTCGAGTAGCGCGGCCGCCCGCGCCGCGCGCTCAGTGCGCGCGGCGGAAGGTCAGCCCGAACAGCACCGATCGCGGGAGCCCCCCCTCGTACACCAGCGGCTGCCCGGCCGAGAAGTCGGGATTGATGAAGGCGCTCCCGACGTAGTGCGCGTCAGTGACGTTCTCCGCCGAGACGGAGGCGCGAACCATCACGCCACCCCGGAGCGTGCGCTCGGCGGACGCGGCCGCACGGTAGACCGTGAAGCCCGGGACATCGACGGCGTTGCGGTCGTCGGCGAAGTAGTCGCTGTTGTGCTGCGCGCCGAGCTCGAGCGAGAGCCAGCCGGAGGCGGGCGGCTGCCAGGTGAGGCCGACGTTCACTACGCGTCCCGGCAGGCCGGCCACGCGGTTGCCGCTGAAGTCGGCAGTGGCGCCCGGGACGCCGAGATACGTCGAGTCGACCACGTAGCGGTCATAGCTGTTGTGCGAGAAGGTCCCCGCGAACCGCGCCGAGAAGCCGCCCACGAACTGCCCCGAGAGGGCGAGCTCGAGGCCGCGGCGCTGCACCTCGCCGGCGGTGAGATAGAAGCGACCGCCGTTGTAGGGCTGCGGTTCACCGTCGACCATCACGCGGTAGAGCGCCGCATCGACGAAGAGCCCGCGTAGCGGACCGTGGTCGAGCGACACGAAGCGGCGCACGCCCGTCTCGATCGTGTTCGACAGGATCGGGTCGATCAGCGGGCTGAGGGCCTTGGCCGGTCCGGGAAGGCCGACGGCCGGCGGGTCGGTCTCGTTGCCGGCGGGGATCTCCACGCCGGCACCGTAGCTCGCGTAGATGCTCGTGCCGTTGGCCGAGTGCCAGGTGAGGCCGCCGCGGGGCGAGACACGGGAGAAGCGGCGGCTCGCGTCGAGCGCCGGGGTGATGAAATCACGATAGAAATAGCTGAGCGCATCGTAACGCGCGCCGACGATCAGCGTGAGGTCGCTGCGGAGCGCGACCTCATCCTGCACGAAGAGCCCGCTGTTCTGCGCCGCCTCGCCCTTGTTCTGCTGGAGCGTGGTGCCGCGGATGTTCCCGGCGCCGAGGTTGTAGAACTGGATCGATCCGTCCTGGTACGCGAGGTCGCCACCGACGCGCACGCGGTGCCCCATGCCGGCGGCGGTGAAGCGCGTGCCCCACGATCCCGCCCCGCCCACATGGTACCGGTTGAAATCACGGAAGGTGTTCCGCTCCGAGCGCTGCAGGTACTTGGGGTTCACGAAGAGCATCGCGCTCACGTCCGAGGCCTCGCCGACCGGCTGGTCGAGCGTGACACCGAGGCGCATGAGGCGGTTGAAACGACGCTCGTCGCGCGCGAGGTAGGTCGGATTGGGCTGCTGGGCATCGGCGTCGTACTGCGCCGGGGTGAGCGGACCCGGGATCCGGAAGAGGTTGCTCGCGCCCGAGAGCTGCACGCCGATCCGGCCCCCCCTGGCCGTGGGGGCCATGAGGCCGCCCACGAGCTGGGACCGCGACGCATCCGAGTGGTCGCGCCAGCCGCCGAAGCTCGTGCGGGTGAGCGAGAGCCAGCTCTTCGCGCTGCCCATGCTCGTGCCCATGCGCGCCACGGTGCGCGTGAGCCCGAAACTCCCCGACTGCTGGGTGAGTTCGCCGAAGTCCTTGTCGAAGATCGGCATCGAACTCAGGCTCACGATACCGCCGGCCGCGTTGCCCCAGGCCGCGCTGCCGTTGGAGCGGAGTACCTCGATCCGTTCGATCGTCGCGAGATCGATCTGGTCGAAGGCGGTACGGCCGTCGGGTTCGGTCTCGGGGATGCCGTCGAGGAGGACGCGCACGCCACGCGAGGTGCCGGCGTTGGAGCGGTCACCCGCGCCGCGGGCGCCGAAGCCGCGGATCGTGAGGCGGATGTCGCTCGTGCCGTAACGCGACTGCGTGAAGACGCCCGGCACCTGTTGCAGCGCCTGGTCCATGCCGAGCCCCGAGCGACCGGTCCACTGGTCAGCGGTGATGACCGAGACGGCGAACGGCACCTGCGTGAGGCTGCGCGGCTCGCGCGTCGCGGTCACCATCACGGTGTCGAGGCGCGCGCGGGTGGTGTCGCGCGCCGGCGCCTGTGCGTTCGCCAGCGCGGGAAGACAGACGACGAGTGCCGAGAGCAGGCGGCAACGGATCGGGAGGTTCATTGGAGGATCCGAGGGTCGGGAATCCGGAGAGGACAGACGCTGGTAGGAATATGCACAACCCATCAAGTGCGTTGGGAACGGGCGCGGGACGGCGCTGTTCCTCCCTTCTCGTGCGGGAGCCGCGGCCGCCTCACCGCGCCTCCTGCACCTCGTCGAGCCGCGAGATGTCCATCGACAGTACCCCGTCGTCGCCTGCAGGGTTGAAGATGTTGGTGAACTTGTGGTCCCAGACCACCTCGGCGGCCTTGTACGACGTGCGCGCATGCACCGTCGCGGCGAAGCCGTCGTCGATCCCGCTCAGCAGCAGCAGGAACTCGGCGTCGCGCGCCTCGAGCTGCTCGGGGGAGAGTCCCCAGAGCGGGCTCTCCGGCGTGATCGGGTGCACGATCGTCCAGGCGAGGGGGAAGAAGGTCACCTTCGCCCGGTCGAGCGGGAGGGGCCGGTAGCGACGCACCGACTCGCCGCCCACCTGTTCCACGTAGCTGAACGAGAGCGTCGCGGTGAGCTCGATCAGTTCGTTCTTGCGGCGGTTCGCCATCCGCATCATGAGCGCCCTGCCGTTCTTGAACGGCGCGACCACCGCGCGGCGGCTGAACGTGACCGCCGCCGTGGGGCGCGCGAACCGCGCGAAGACGAGCCCGGTGATCAGGGCCTGCGCGAGGATGCCCACGAACGACTCGACCGTCATGATCCAGTTCGCCAAGAGCCCCTGAGGCGCGAGGTTCCCGTACCCGATCGTCGCGAAGGTCTCGACGCTCAGGAAGAAGGCGCGCGCGATCAGTCCGTCCACCGACTGGGACGCCGGTCCGACGATCGCGCCCGCCCCCGCGAGCGCGAACGCGGCCGTGAAGACGACATTGATGCCGACGTAGATGATCGCGACCCAGGCCAGGAAGAGCGGCCAGCCCGCCACGAGCGCGGCATGGTAGAGGCTCACGACCTCGGACCAGGGCAGTCCGTCGCGCCGCACATTGAAGCTTCCGTCGGGATTCAGCAGGCGTCGGCCGCTCGCCGTGGAGACGACCGCGCCGAATCCCGGATCGCTGCTCTCCTCGGGCCCCTTCGGCGTCGGGATCGCCTTGAAGTTCATCGTCTGCATTCGTGCCCTGCGGTGGTGTGTGTGGTGGTCCTGCGATCAGGGCGCCGACGCGCTCACGGTGCGAGCGGCTGCACCCAGATGTTCCGGAACCGCACCGGGTGGCCATGGTCCTGCAACGAGATCGGCAACTGGTCCGCGTGCATCACGTACGGATCGCGCCGGCCGTTCGACGTGGGGCCGAGCAGTGCGACGGCGTCATGCACGAGCACGCCGTTGTGGCGCACGGTGACCCGCGCCGGCGCGAGAACGACGCCCGTCGAGTCGAAGCGCGGCCGCCGGAACTCGATGTCGTAGCTCTGCCACTCCCCCGGCGCGCGGCTCACGTTCACGCGCGGCGGGAACTGGCCGTAGAGTGCGGCGGCCTGTCCATCCGCATACGTGTCGTTGCCGTACGAGTCGAGCACCTGCACCTCGTACCGGCCCATGAGGAAGACGCCGCTGTTGCCGCGGTCCTGTCCCGCGCCCACGGCGGGTTTGGGCGATGCCCATTCGACGTGCAGGCGCACGTCGCCGAATCCCACGCGGGTCTGGATGCCGCCCGAACCCTTCACGACCACCATGGCGCCATCGGCGATGCGCCAGCCGGCCGGCGTGCCATCCCACTTCTCCCACCACGAGAGGTCATGGCCGTCGAAGAGCACGATCGCGCCGGCCGGTGCCGGGACCGGGAGCCGTTGCGCCGGGGCGCGCTCGACCGGGGGCTTGGGACGTTCCATGGAGTGCTGCGGCCACCCGCCGGCGGGACCCTGGGCGACGAGCCGTCCACTGCCGACGAGCAGGAGCGTGATTGCAACGGGCAGGAGCAGTCGGGGATTCGGCACTGGCAGCTCTCGAGAGGGGTACTCACGCACCGGACGGCCGCGGAGCACCCTCAATATACCCACCCCTCGACGGCTGCCACGTGCCCCCCGACTCACATCGCGATCTTCTGCTGCTGACGGATCTTCTCCATGTACTTCTTGAAGAACTGCTTCTGGATGTCGTTCATGTCGATCTCACGACCCTGGATGTACGACTGCTCCACGTTCGACGTCATGTTCAGCGGCGTGCCGGTCGTGATGATCAACGTCGCCTGCTTCCCCACCTCGAGCGAGCCGACCTTGTCGGCGATGCCCATGAACTCGGCGGCGTTGATCGTCACCGACCGCAGCGCCTCCTCCTCAGGCAGGCCGAACGCCACGGCCACACCGGCCTCCCAGGGCAGACGATAGCTGTAGAGGCCGCCCGAACCGCCGGCGATCGCGAAGCGCACACCGGCGGCGAAGAGCTGCGCCGGCGCGTTGTACCGGCCGTCATACGCGTCGGAGCTGCGCTCCGGTGCGGCCATCGTCGAGGTGAGGATGACGGGGATGTTCTCCGCCTTGAGACGCTCGGCCACATAGATCGCGTCGCGCCCGCCGCGGATGACGATCCGCAGCTTCTCCTCCTTTCCCCACGTGATGGCATCGTTGATCTGCGACACACCCTCGGCCGCCACCACCACCGGGATCTCGCGGTTGAGCGCCGGGATCATCGCGGCGTACCGCGAGTCGGTGCGCACCTGCTGACCCGCGGCCACGGCATCACGGTAGGCGCGCGCCTCGGCGAAGAAATCCTTGATCGCCTGCACCTGTTCGGCGTAGGTCTTGGGGGCCGGCTGCGCGGGACGCGCACCGGGTCCTCCCGGCGGCGGGCCGCCGCCGAAGCGACGCGGACGTGCGGTCGGATCGGGCCACGCGACATTGAGTGCCGCGGAACCCTTCATCGACATCTCCTCCCAGGTCCAGCCTTCGAGCGACATCGCCGAGGAGAGACCGGAGATCACGCCGCCCTCGGGCGTGCTGAACGCGACGAGCACGCCCGCGGAGCGCGTGGTGCCGATGTGCCGGCTCTCGGCGTTCACCGCGATATCGGCGTGCACGTTGGGATTGAAGTCGCCGCGCTCGGTGATGTCGTTGGAGACGTCGACCGCGCCGATCTCGGTGATGCCCACCGTGCTGTACGCGTCGATCAGGCCGGGGTAGATGTGCTTGCCGGTCACGTCGACCACCTTCGCGCCGCGCGGCACGGCGACCTCGGGACCGCCGATCGCGGTGATCTTGCCCGCTTCCATCACGATCGTGCCGTTCTGGATCACGCCCTTGGTGACGGTGTGGATGGTGGCGCCGCGCAGCACGACCGGCTGCGTCTGCGCCGCCGTCGGGATGAGCACCTGTGATGCGGCCGTGCGCGGCGCGAACGCCAGCGCCGTGCCCGCCGCGAGAGCGACTGCCATGGCGCCGCTGGCGACCCGCCGCACGCCCTGCCACAGCGCGCGCGCCGTCCTGCTCTCGGATCCGTTCATGGTCGATGTCATGGTCGGTGTGAGGGTTCGGGTCATGGTCAGTTGCGCCCCGGCGTGCGGCCACGCGCCGGACCGGCGCCGGTCGGCCCTTCCGGTGCACCGGCGGTGAGGATCGCCTGGATCAACTGTGAACGCTGACGCGTGATCTCGGCGCGCAGCAGCGCGTCCTCCTCGAGCGAGAAGTACTTGCGGCCATCGATCCACGTCTGCTCGGCGCGGGTGAACTGCGAGAGCGGGTTGCCGTTCCAGATCACGAAGTCGGCGTCCTTGCCGGCCTCGAGCGAGCCGATGCGGTCGTCGATCGCGATGGCCTTGGCCGCCTGATTGGTGACGGTGGAGAGCGCCTGGATCTCGCCGACGCCGGAGCGCAGCAGCTTGCCGGCCTCCCAGTTCATGCGCGTCGAGATCTCGGCGTCGTCCGAGTGCAGTGCCGTCACCACACCCGCTTCCATGAGGAGGCGCGCGTTGTACGACGTGGCGTCGTACGACTCGAGCTTGAAGGCGCCCCAGTCGCTCCACACCACGGCGGCCACACCGGCGTTCTTGAGCTCGGTCGCGATCTTGTACGCCTCCACGCCGTGCTGCAGCGTCTGGATCCGGAAGCCGAACTCCTCGGCGAGGCGCACGAGCGCGAGGAACTCGTCGGCGCGATACCCGTGCGACGAGACGAGCAGTCTCTGGTTGAGGATGTCGAGCAGCGCTTCCATGCGCAGGTCGCGGCGCGGCGGGATCCCCTTCTTGTCCGCCTCCCAACGCTTCCACTCCTTCTCGTAATCGCGCGCGGCGAGGAAGTGGTCGCGGATGATCTCCTGCACGCCCATGCGCGTGTTGGGATACCGGTTGGGACTGCGCTTGGGGTTCTCGCCGAGCGCGAACTTCACGGTGCGCGGCGCCCCGGCGATCCGCTGATCGTCGGGGAGCATGCCCCACCGGTTCTTCACGAAGACGTTCTCACCGCCGATCGGGTTGGCGGAGCCGTGCTTCACCATCTGCGAGGTGAGTCCGCCGGCGAGCTGGCGGTACATCCAGATGTTGTTGTGCGTGAGCACGTCGCCCATCCGCACCTCGGGGACGATCGCGAAGCCGCTCTCGTTCACCGAGCTCACCCCGGTGTGCGAGTGCGGATCGATCAGGCCGGGCGTGACATGCTTGCCGGTGGCGTCGATCACCACGGCGCCGGCCGGCGCGGTGAGGTTCTGCCCCACCTGTACGACCTTGCCGGCGCGCACGAGGAGATCGGCGTTCTCGAGCCGGCCCTGCGGTCCCTGCGTCCAGACGGTCGCGTTCCTCACGAGCACCACGGCCGGCTGCACGGGGATCGACGCGCGGCCGTACTCCATCATGGGACGCACCCAGGGGAGGTCGATCGGCATGACGCGCTTGGCGACGGTGCCGCGCGCCGGGCCTTCGAACGCCTCGGTGCGCTTGCCGCGGAATGCCGGATCGGTGCCGTTGGGGAGCGAGGTCCAGCCGAACACCTCGTCGCCGCTGACCGAGCCGGCCATGAGCACCGTGCCCTCGTAGCCGAGCGGGTCGCCGGCGAAGGTCACTTCGAGGCGTCCGGTCTCGGAGATCACGCGCGCGGACGCGAGCGGGATCGCGCGGCGGCCTTCGCGCTCGATCGTGCCGCGGATCCGGTTGAGCGGCCCCTCGAGGACGAGCACGGCGTTGAAGCCGTCCGCATCCGTCGAGGCGATCGCCCAGGTGCCGCGCGGGTCGATCTGCGGCGGGCGCGTCACGCCGTAGCGCGCGCCCTGCACCCACACATCGCGCACGCTCGCTTCCTCGGTGAAGAGATCACCGTCGGTGACCACGAGATTGGCGACCTTGCCTACCGCGATGGTGCCATGCGTGCGCTCGATGCCGAGCCAGGCGGCCGGCACGGTGGTGAGCGCGGCGAGTGCCTTGTCGGCCGCGAGACCGCGGGCGACGGCGACGCGCAGGTTGGGGAGGAACTGCGTGAGCGTGGTGAGGCCGTCGGTCGTGAGCGCGAACGGCACGCCCGCCGCCGCGAGCTGCGCCGGGTTGGTCGGCGCGAGATACCAGTGGCGCATCGCCGAGAGCGACGCGTTGAGCGCCAGTTCCGGACTCGACACGTCGGGCGCGTCGGGGAAATTGAGCGGAACGATGAGCGGCTGCGTGCGTCCCTTGAGGACGTCGATCAAGCGGTACTCGGTGCCGTTGCCGCGGAACCACGGGGTCACCTTGTACTCGGCGGCGAGCCGGTAGGCCCTCAGATACTCCTCTTCACTCTCGGTCTGGAAGAGCACCGGCTGCTTGCCCTGGACCGCGGCGGCGAGGGCGCCGAGCGCTTCACTGCGCTCGGGCGGCAGGACCGAGCGTCCGCTCGCCTCGTAGGCCGCATTCGCGCGGATGTACCATTCGGCGTCCATGAAGGTCTGCCGCATGAGCGCGATGGTGCCCATGCTCGAGTTCGGGTACATCCCGCCGAGCAGGAAGGAGCGCTGGAAGCCGACGGTCTGCAGCAGGTCGGCGCGCAGCACGCGCTCGCGCACGCCGGCGTCGCTGAGGTTCACCACCGACGCGGTGCCGCGGAAGATCCCCTGCTTGGGCACCGCGAGTGCGGCGCCGAAGCCGAGCGAGCGGAGCGCGACGCGCCGCGTGGAGTCGTCCTTCATGTTGGCGGTGGTGCTGAACCAGGCGCGCACCTGCGGATTCCAGTGCGTGGGTCCCACGTCGCCGCCCGGCGGCACGGCGTCCATCCCGAGGTCGGCATGGGCGTCGATGAAGCCCGGGTAGACCGTCAGACCCTTGAGGTCCCACACACGGGCGCCCGCGGGCGCGCGCAGGTTGCGGCCGACCGCGGTGATGATCCCGTCGCGGATGACGATGGTCGCGCTGTCGAGCATCTGCCCGGGGCCGGTGACGACGCGCGCGCCCACGAGGGCATGGAAGCCGGTGCCGTTGTCGCGCAGCCCGGCGATGGGTTCGGTGCGGGAGGATTGCTGGGCGCGGAGTCCGGTGGCCGGCAGCGTGCCGGACAGCAGGAGGCCGAGGGCCAGGAGGGTGCGGGAAGCTCTCAAGAGGTGCTCCGTGTGGAGGATGGCGCGTTCTCTAGTATGCTCCTACGACCCACGCGGGGCAAACGTTCGGAGGCCAAAGGCGCTACACGCCGAGCCTCCGCAGCTCCTGCGCCCGCGCCCGGCTCACCGCCAGCTGGGTCCCGTCGCGCAGCTCGGCGGTCATGCCGCCCTTCCCGTGCCGTCGGAACGCGGTGACGTGATCGAGGTTCACGATGTGCGTGCGATGGATGCGGGTGAACCGCCGCGGATCGAGGCGCGCCTCGAGGCGCGCGAGCGGCAGCGTGAGCACATGCCGCGCCCGTTCCGCATGGGCGATGACATAGTCGCCATCCGCCTCGAACCAGAGCACCGAAGCCACCGCGACGGGAGCGATCGCCGTTCCGTTGCGAACGAAGAGCCGCGTGACGGGCCCGCTCGCGAGCGCTTCGCCCAGGCGGTCGAAGTGCGCCACCTCGGCGCGCTCGCCGAGTGCGGCACGCACGCGCTCGAGCGCCGCCGCGAGCCGCGTCGCACCGAAGGGCTTGAGCAGGTAGTCGACCGCGCCCAACTCGAATGCGGTCACCGCATGCTGCGCGAATGCCGTGGTGAAGATGATGAACGGCTTGTGCGTCAGCCGGACCGGCACCTCGGTGCCCAGAAGGCCGGGCATCTGGATGTCGAGGAACACGAGGTCGGGCAGGAGCCGGTCGATCATCTCGACCGCGCCGCGGCCGTGCGGCGCCTCGCCGACGACGGTGATCCAATCCACCGCCTCGAGCATGCGGCGCAGACCAGCGCGCGCGATCGGCTCGTCGTCGGCGATGACGACGCGCACGCGCGAGGACGGCGGCGCGGCGGAGGCGGCGACCGGACTCACGTCACCCGTCCGACCCGGGATCGAAGGGCAGGCGCACCGTCGCGGTGAACCCGCGCGCCGGACCGCCGTTGGCCGTGAGCGCGGCGCGGTCACCATAGAGCGCGGCCAGCCGCTCCCTGAGCCGGCGCAGACCGGTGCCACCCCTCTCCACCGCGCCCGGTTCGGCGCCGGCGCCGTTATCCGAGACCTCGATCAGCAACTCCGCCCCCTCGATCCGCGCGGTCAGCGCGAGCGTCGTCGGCTCCTCGCGCGGCGCGGCCCCGTGGCGCACCGCGTTCTCCACCAGGGTCTGCAACACGAACGAGGGCACCACCGCCTCCTCCGCGCGCGGATCCACCTCGAGGCGCCAACGCAGCCGGTCACCGAAGCGCAGGGCCTCGAGCGCGAGATAGCGCTCCACGAAGGCGCGCTCGTCCCGGAACGGGACGAGGTCGCGATACTCGTCGGACGCCGTGCGCAACAGCGCCGCGAGCTGTTCGGCCGCGTCGCTCGCGCGCGCCGGCTCCACTGGGATCAGCTGCACGACGGTGTGCAGGGCATTGAACAGGAAGTGCGGGTTGAGTTGCCCGCGAAGGGCCGCGAGTTGCGACCGCGCCGCCGTCGTCTCGGCGCGAGCGGCTCGGGCGGTGGCCCTGGCCGCGTACGAGACGCCGGCGACCGCGAGATAGAGCCAGACCCCGATCACGAGGAACGGGACCACCCCCGCCGGACTCGTGAACCTCAGCCGCCCGTTCAACGCGCCTTCGAAGAGATTCGTGGTCATCATCCACGATGCCGCGAACATCGACGCCCCCACGACGTGCCCCGTGACGAAGCCGGCGCTCAGGTGACGCGGCCAGGGCCACCGCTCGGTCCACCGCAGCACGAGTACACCGAGCACCGCCGCCACGCCGATCGCGCGCGCCGCGATCAGCATCGCCGGCCGGGCGGGTCCGCCATGCATCGAGAGGATCATCGACGAATAGAGCGCCCAGACCGGCAGCCACCCGATCGCCAACTGGACCCAGATCCACCCACGCGCCGGCGTCGCCTCCGCGGAGGCCGGATCGTCGGCGGCGGAGGGCACCGCAGGGATCACCGCGCGGCGCTCGCGGCCACGCGCTTCGCTTCGATGCGGACCACTCCCGTCTCCCAGGTGCGCTCGCCGTCATTCGAGCGGTCCACCTCGTACTTGAAGCCCGTCGCGGTGATGTCGTAGAACCGCGAACGCTGCACGAACGGCTTCCCCTCGGCGTCACGACCGACGCTGCGCAGCGAGAGCGCGTTCTGCGCCCAGGTGCCGTTCGCGGTGGTGAAGCGGCCGCGATAGACGTCAAGCGAGGTCTGCGTCCACTTGCCGAGCGTCACGTCGTAGATGCGCATGCTGTGCGAGAGGGCGTTGGGATTGCCCGACCCGTCGATGATGCGCAACTCATCCTCCACGCCGAACCCGTCGAAGGCGCGCCACGCCTTCCAGGTGCCGAGCAGCTTGGGCTGCCCGTGCAACGTGGCGACGAGCGACGAGACCTTGGGCATGACGGTCACCTCCCACTGCCCCACGAGGAAGGCGAACTGCTCGGCCTCCTTGGGCGCGGTGGAGGTGCTGCTCGCGGCACCGCCACCGGCATGCTGGGCCCGCAGCGCCGCGGGCAGCAGGACGACGAGCAGGGCGAGGCGCACGACGGAATGACGGAACGAACGCATGAGGGGCTCCTCCCGGGCGGCGCCGGGACAGGGGAATGTGACGTGGGTGGACCATAAAGGCCACGCGCCCATGTCCCGAGGTCATCGTCGCCCAACGGTGCATCGAGCCCGACGAACGGTCCCCGAGCCTCTCGGCGGGACTGCAGGTTACTGCCATGACCAACTCCGCCCTCGCATCGGCCACGGCCGACAATGCCCCGCTCATCCGTCTGCGGGGCGTCACGAAGACCTACCCCGGGGCCACGGCGCCCTTCACCGCACTCGACGATCTCTCGCTCGACATCCGCGCCGGTGAGTTCGTCGCGGTCACCGGCGAGTCGGGGAGCGGCAAGTCCACGCTGCTCAGTCTGGTCGCCGGCATCGACCGGGCGACACGCGGCGAGGTGCGGGTGGGTGCGACCGCCGTGCACTCCCTGCCCGAGGCGCGCATGGCCGAATGGCGCGGCGCCGCGGTCGGCATCGTCTTCCAGTTCTTCCAGCTCATCCCCACGCTCTCGGCCGCCGAGAACGTCATGCTTCCCATGGACTTCTGCGACCGCTGGCCCGCACGCGAGCGGCGCGACCGGGCGCTCGCGCTGCTCGAACGCGTGGGCGTCGCCGACCAGGCCGACAAACTCCCGTCGCGGCTCTCCGGTGGTCAGCAGCAGCGCGTGGCGATCGCGCGCGCGCTCGCCAACGATCCACCGCTGCTCCTCGCGGACGAGCCCACGGGAAACCTGGACTCGCGCACGAGCGAGTCGGTGCTCTCGCTCTTCGGTGAGATCGTGAGCAGCGGACGGACGCTGCTGCTCGTGACGCACGCGCCGGCGGCCCTGCGCCATGCCTCGCGCACCGTGGCACTCGCCGACGGCCGACTCGTGAGCGACTCGCGTGCTTAGCCCGCGGTGGCGCAAGGCCGCGGGCGATCTGTCCATGCATCGCGGGCGGACCCTGCTCTCGGTGATCGCGATCGTGACGGGACTCGCCGCGGGCGGCACCGTGCTCGACAGCTGGGCCCTCGTGCGCGTGGCCACGCGCGAAGGCTATCTCGCGAGCGACCCCGCCTCGGCGACGTTGCGCGTGGACTCGGCGCCGGCGGCGCTGCTCGCGCTCGTGCGCGCCGTCCCCGGTGTGCGCGACGCCGAGGCGCGCCGCAGCACCACGGCTCGCCTGACGGCCAACGGCACCACGCTCACCGCCTTCCTGTTCACGTCGGACGACCCGAGCGCGCGGCGCATCGGCCGGCTGCGCGGCGAGTCCGGCGACTGGCCGCCGGGCCCGGGCGCGATGACCGTCGAACGATCGTCGGTGGAGTTCTCCGGTGTCGCCGTCGGTGAATCGGTGCGATTGAGTGTCGGCGACGGGGACCCCGTCGACGTGCGCGTGAGCGGCATCGCCCGCGACGTGGGACTCGCGCCCGGGTGGATGGAGCACGTGGTGTACGGCTTCGTGCCGTGGGGGACGCTGCGCGCGCTGGGCGTCCCCGATCGCGCCAACGAGATCCGGCTCGTGGTGCAGGACGGGTCGCTCGACCAGACGGGCGTGCGCCGCGTGGCCTTCGCCGCGCGCGACGCGCTGCAGGCGGCCGGCCTGCGCGTCACCAACGTCGACGTGCCGGTGCCCGGCGAGCATATCCACGCCGCGCAGATGGATTCCCTGCTCCTCACCCAGGGGGCGTTCGCGATCATGGCGCTCCTGCTGAGCGCCTTCCTGGTGGTGAACCTCATCGCCGCCATGCTCGCAGGCCAGGTGCGGGAGATCGGCGTCATGAAGGCGATCGGCGCGCGCAGCGGACAGATCGCCGCGCTCTATCTGACCGTCGCCGGCGCGCTCGGCGTGGCCGCCACGGTGATCTCGGTGCCGATCGCGATCGTCGCCGGGACGCGCTACGGAGCACTCAAGGCCGACCTGCTCAACTTCGACCTGACCGGCTACTCGGTCCCTCTCTGGGCGATCGTCCTGCAGGCGACGGTCGGCGTGCTCCTCCCGGTCGCGGCTGCCCTCTTCCCCGTGCTGCGTGGCTGCCGCATGTCGGTCGCCGACGCGTTGCGCGACGTGGGGATCCGTGACGATGCCTCGCCGCCGCGCCCTGTGCTCATGCTCGGGGGCATGAGCCGCCCGGCGCTCCTGTCGATCCGCAACGCGTTCCGCCGCCGGCAGCGCATGGTGCTCACGCTGCTCGCGCTCTCGTCGGCGGGCGCGGTGTTCATCGGGGCGCTCAACCTGCGTCGCGCGGTGCGAGGCTCGACGGACCTCGTCTTCGATTCGCAACGGTATGACTTCTCGCTGCGCGTCTCCGAACGGCACGATCCGGACTCGCTGACCGCGGTCGTGCGGGCGGTCGAGGGCGTCGCCGGCGCGGAAGCCTGGAGCGGTGCCACGGCGACGATCGACCGCGAGGACGGGACCCTCGGCAACGGGTTCAGCGTGCTCGCGCTTCCCGACTCGAGCACGCTCTTCGAGGCGACGCTCACCGGCGGGCGATGGCTCCAGCCGGGGGACAGCCTCGCGCTCGTGGCCGCCACCGGCCTCGAGCGCCAGGAACCGGACATCGTGGTCGGCTCGCGGCTCCGGCTCATCGTCGCCGGCAAGGCGGCGGAGTGGACCGTCGTCGGCACCGTCGCCGGCGGACCCGCGCCCACGGCGTACGTGTCGCGCGAGGCGCTTGCCGGGTTCGCCGGCCGCGGGGCAGGAGCCGTGGTGGTGCGTGCCGCCATCGCCGGCGAGGCCTCGCAACTCGACCTGATCCAACGCACTCGCGCCGCGCTCGCCGAGCACGGGATGCCCGTGGCGTCGAGCATGCGGCTCGCGGAGTCGCGGCGCAGCACCGAGGATCACCTGCTCATGGTGGTCGACTTCCTCGGGGCGATGGCGTGGCTGATGCTGGTCGTCGGTGGACTCGGGCTCGGGTCGACGATGGCGATCGCCGTGCTCGAACGCACGCGCGAGATCGGCGTGTTGCGTGCGATCGGTGCGCGCGACCGCTCGGTCCTGCTGCTGGTGCAGGCCGAGGGGCTCACGATCGGGCTGCTCAGTTGGGCGATCGCGCTCCCGCTCTCGGTCCCCATGAGCCTGCTCCTCGGCGAAGCGTTCGGGCGGATCATGCTGCCGGTGCCGTCGCGGCCGTTCCCCGACGCGGCGGCGGTGGGTATCTGGTTCGCGCTGGTGGTGGTGGTCTCGTTGCTCGCGAGCGCCTGGCCGGCGTGGCGGGCGATGCGCGTGCCGGCGGCGCGGGCGTTGGCGTACGAGTAGCGGGTCGGCGGGCGTTGGACCGGCCGCGATGGTCCGCGCAGCGTGTATGGCAGCGGTGCTTGCTGGGGATGTGACTCGCGGCGTAGGTTCCCTCGCAGGTGCGTACCAAGTCGGACGGATGATCGCCAACTCGTGCGGATATCGGAGCTCGCATAGTGAACACAGTCTCGCGCATCGCATCAGCCGTCTTGGCCATGACATGCTTGGCGGCGTGTCAGAGCGTCTCCACTGAGCCGTCCGCGGTGACGAAGGTCACGTCGACGACCTCATTCGGGATGTGCATCGGGTATTGCAAGACGACGTTGGAGATCACCGAGAAGGAAGCCGTTCTCATCAGCGAGCAGTTCGCGCGCGGCGAGGGGGCCGACCTTCCGCTCCGGCGCGTCGCGACACCGCTTTCTGCGCAGGAATGGCAGGAGATCGCAGCGGCGGCGGCAGCGGCGAAGATCGACACACTGCCGGACAGGATCGGCTGCCCGGATTGCGCGGACGGCGGCGCGGAGACGCTCACGATCGTGGGGCCGGGTCGCAACAAGACCGTTGCCTTCGACTACGGCGCCACGATCGCGGAGGTGCAGCCGCTGCTCGACCGGGTGCGGGCACTCAGAGCGCGGATGCAGAACTAGTCCCCGCCGGTGAAGCGCTCCCGCCGGGGAACGCCGCACACCCGTCCCGGCCGAGCGCACTAGGTTTGGGAGAGCAGCCTGCCCCTCTCCGTTCCCGACCCCGGCCGTGCTCAAGCAGCTCCCGAACGTCCTCACCTCGTTGCGCATCGCCGCCATCCCGGCCTTGGTCTGGCTGGCAGCCACGCAGCGTCACGACCCGTTCACGACGATCCTCATCGCCTGCCTCGTCGGCGATATCGCCGACGGCATCCTCGCGCGCGCCCTGCGTGCGACGTCGGAACTGGGCGCGATGCTCGACTCCATCGCCGACACGCTGCTGTTCTTCACGGCCATCTACGGTGCCTGGGTGTTCTACCCGGACGCCCTGCGTGCGCATCCGGCGGCGTTCGCGCTCGTGCCCGGGCTCTGGCTCACCGAGAATGTCGCCGCGCTGCTGCGGTACGGACGCCTCTCGAGCTTCCACACCTACCTCTCGCGCATCGCCGCCTACGCGCTCGGCTTCTTCATCGGTCTGCTCTTCCTCACCGGTTTCAAGGCATGGCTGCTCTACGCCGCCGTCGCCTTCCTCACCGTGGCGACGCTCGAGGAGTTCGCGCTGCTCGCCCTGTTGCCGGAGTGGACGGCCGACGTGCGAGGGCTCTGGTGGGTGCTCAAGGCGCGCGACGCGCGCGGACCGGCGCGCGGACCGGCGCGATGACCGCGAAGCGATGACGACGGGACGATGAGCACGCCGCGCTGGCTCGCGATCGCGAACCCCGTCGCCGGGGTCGCCGGCGGCGCCGTGGGCGATGCGCCCCGGACCGCGGACGAGCTGCTGCGCGCGCGGGTCGTGACCGAGGTCGCCGTCACCCGCGTGCCGGGCGATGCGACGCGTCTCGCGCGCGAGGCGTCCGCCTCGGGGGAGTTCGACGGCATCGTCGCGCTCGGCGGCGACGGCACCAACCACGAGATCGTCGCCGGCATCGACCGCGCGCGGCTCGCCTTCGCCTCGCTCCCGCTCGGGCACGGCAACTGCCTGGCGCGCGACCTCGGACTCGGCGCCATGACCGCAGCACGTGACACACTCGCGGCCGCGGTGCGCGAAGCGACGTCGGCGCGGATCCGACCGATCGACCTGCTCGACATCACGCTCCACGACGCCTCGCGCGGCACCTTCCGGTACCTCGGCACCTGCACCATCGCGGCGGGGTACGTGGCCGAGACCACGGTGACCGGGCGAGGACCACTCGGCGCACTCGGTCGCGGCGCGTACGTGGTCGCGAGCCTGATCACGCGGCCGCGCGCGCTCGACGCGCGCCTCTGGCTCGACGACGTGGAGGTCGATGCCGCGGGCATGACCGGGTTCGTCGTGAACAACACCGCCCACCTCGCGAACTACCGCGCCTTGCCCGCAGCGCGTGTCGACGATGGCCGACTGGACCTCATGGGGCTCGCCGGCGGGTGGGCCCACCAGATGTTGCACAATGCGAGCATCCTGAGCGGCGTCGGCTTGGCCGGCCCACGACTCCTGCGGCAGGGGACGACGGTGCGCATGGCATTCGCCGCGCCCTCGACGATCATGCTCGACGGGGAGATCATGCACGACATCCGCGCCGCCGAGATCGCGGTGCTACCCGGCGCACTGCGCTGCGTCGGGGCGCCGTGAGCTGCGCCGCGAGCTGCGACGTGAGCGTCCCCCGGCCATGAGCTTCGCCGCACTCGGCATCCGCTCCCTCGCGCTCTTCACGCTCGGCGCGATGCTCATGGCATTCGGCACCGTCAAGCGACCTGACGCGGTGCGGCGGGAGCGGGTGCTCAAGTTCGTCGTGTACTTCGCGCTCGTGCACCTGGTGATCCTGCTCTGCGCCGTGGGAGGCGCAGCGCCGGTCGCGCTCGTCGGCCTCATCGTGGGCGTCTCGGCGTGGGAGGCGGGACGCGCGTGGAGGCGGATCCGGCGCCCACGACCGTGGACGATGGCACTCGTGGCCGTCGCGATCGCCTTCGCTGCCGTGGTCGCGGCACGCGCACTCGATCCGCGCGTCATCGCGTGGATCTTCCTCGTGACGGCCGCCTGCGACGGTTTCTCGCAGGTGATCGGTCAGTGGCTCGGGCGCCGCGCGCTCGCGCCTGCGATCAGTCCGAACAAGACGGTCGAGGGACTCGTAGGCGGCATGATGGGGGCGGTGCTAGTGGCGTCCTGGCTGAGGTCGCTCACCCCGTTCTCTCCGGCAGGCGCGGTCGCGATCGGTGCGTTCACCGCCCTGGCGGCGCTGGCCGGTGATCTCACGGGCTCCTGGGTCAAGCGGCGCGCGGAGATCAAGGACTTCTCGAGGCTGCTCCCCGGACAGGGCGGCGTGCTCGACCGCTTCAACAGCCTGCTCGTCGCGCTGGGGACGGTCGGGATCTGGATCGTGCTCGCGTAGGGAGCGATCGACTCAGTCGCCAAGCCCGCCCATCGCCACGAACTTGATCTCCAGGTACTCCTCGATCCCCTGACGCGCGCCCTCGCGGCCGATCCCGCTCTCCTTCACCCCACCGAACGGCGCCACCTCGGTGGAGATGAGCCCCTCGTTGATCCCGACCATCCCGTACTCGAGCCGCTCCGCCACGCGCCAGGCGCGCGCGAGGTCGCGCGTGTAGGCGTAGGCCGCGAGACCGAACGGCGTGTCGTTCGCCATCGCGATCGCCTCGGCTTCATCACGGAACGCGATCACTGTGGACACCGGGCCGAAGATCTCCTCGCGCGCGATCGCCATCGTCCCCGTGACCCCCGAGAGCACCGTGGGCTCGAAGAAGGTGCCGCCCAAGGCGTGACGCGCTCCGCCGCAGACGACGTGTGCCCCCTGCGCCCGGGCATCGGACACGAGCCGCTCGACCTTCTCCACCGCGCGCTCCGAGATGAGCGGCCCCTGCACCACGCCGGGCGTCCTCCCGTCACCCACCGGCAGTGCCGCGACCGCCGCCGCGAGCTTGCGCGTGAACTCCTCCACCACGCCCGACTGCACGAGGAACCGGTTCGCGCAGACGCAGGTCTGCCCCGCATTGCGGTAGCGCGACGCGACCGCGCCCGCGACCGCGCTGTCGAGGTCGGCGTCGTCGAACACCACGAACGGCGCGTTCCCGCCGAGCTCGAGCGACACACGCTTCACAGTCGACGCGCACTGCGCCATGAGCAGCTTGCCCACCGCGGTGGAGCCGGTGAACGAGAACTTCCGCACGAGCGGGCTCTCGGTCAGCACCTTTCCCACCTCGCTCGAGCGCGTCGACGTGATCACGTTGAACACCCCCGCCGGCACGCCCGCACGCTCGGCGAGCACCGCGAGCGCGAGCGCCGAGAGCGGAGTCTCGTGGGCAGGCTTCACCACGAAGGTGCAGCCGGCCGCGAGCGCCGGCCCCGCTTTGCGCGTGAGCATCGCGATGGGGAAGTTCCATGGCGTGATCGCCGCGACGACGCCGACCGGCTGCCGCAACGCGAGCAGTCTACGCCCCGGCACAGGGGTCGGGATCACCTCGCCGTATGTGCGTTTGGCCTCCTCGGCGAACCACTCGATGAACGCGGCGCCATAGACCACCTCGCCCCGGGCCTCGGCGAGCGGCTTTCCCTGCTCCGCCGTCATGATCACGGCGAGGTCGTCCTGCGCGGCGATGATCAGGTCGAACCAGCGGCGCAGGATCGCCGAACGGTCCTTCGCCGTGCGGGCTGCCCACGCCGGTTGCGCGCGCGAGGCCGCCGCGACCGCCGCCTCGGTCTCGGTGGGTCCGAGATCGGCCACCTGCGCGAGCAGGGCACCGGTGGCGGGGTTGCGAACGGCGAACGTCCTGGGCGCGGTGAGCCACGCACCGTCGGCGAAACCGCGATCGCGCACGAGCGACGCGTCCGAGACGGGCAGAGCGGTGGGCGAGGTCATGCGGCGAGGCGTGTGAGCATTCGGGAATCTACGAGGACCGGCGTGCGAGCGGATGGTGGGACGCGGACGAACGGACTCACATGGCGCATGGCCGATGCGCGCGTCATACTCCGGCGTCGCGGATCGGAGCGTCGGTCCGCACCTCCCGACTCCCGCACCGGTGATCCTGATGCACCACCACACGTCGATCGAGCGCGCCTGTCCGATGCGCGCCGCCTTCGCGCTCATCGTCGCTCTCTCAGTCCCGGCGGCGCTCCTGGCGCAGGCCACCCCCGCGGCCGAGCGCGCGACCGCCTGGGCCGCGCATCAGTCACTCACAGAGAGCTCCTGGTACCGCGGTCTCGCCTGGCGCCCGGTCGGGCCGGTGAAGATCGGCGCGCGCGTCGAGGCGATCGCGATCCCTCCGGGGAATACGGGCACCATCTACGCCGGCGTGGGATCGGGCAATCTCTGGAAGACCGTGAACAACGGCCTCACGTGGAAGCCGATCTTCGAGCACCAGAGCGCGTTCGCGATCGGCGACGTCGCGGTCTCGCAGAGCCGCCCCGAGGTGGTATGGGTGGGCACCGGCGAAGCACAGCCGCGATACGCCGGCTACGCCTACCCCGGGACCGGCGTCTTCAAGTCGATCGATGCCGGCGACACCTGGCAGCCGATGGGGCTGGCCGAGACGCACCATGTCGGCAAGGTCCTGATCCACCCGTCGAATCCCGACATCGTCTACGTCGCCGCGATGGGACGGCAGTGGTCCGCCAATCGCGAGCGCGGCGTCTTCCGCACCACCGACGGCGGGGCGCATTGGGAGCAGGTGCTCTACGTGGACGACAGCACCGGCGTGATCGACCTCGCGATGGACCCGGCGGAGCCGCGCACGCTCTACGCCTGGGCCTGGCAGATCGAGGCGGGCACGCGCGGGGGGCTCTTCAAGTCCACCGACGGCGGCACCACCTGGCGCCGTATCCAGGAGGGACTGCCGGGCGGACTCCTCGGCCGCGCCGGCATCGATGTCGCACCCGGCCGGCCTGAGGTGCTCTACCTGTTCCTCGACGACCGCGCGCCTTCCACGGTGAAGGACCGGCCCTACGTCGGCGGCGGAGTGTACCGCTCCGATGATCGCGGCGAGCACTGGCGCAAAGTCAACACCGAGGACCTCTATGAGGTCTTCGGCACCTTCGGCTGGAAGTTCACCGATGTGCGCGTGGACCCCCGCGATGCCGATCACCTCTACATCCTCGGCAATCGCGGGTTCGAGTCGTTCGATGGCGGCGCCACCTGGCGGCGGTTCGGCGACCGGATCCTGCGCCTGCACGACACCGACGGCCGCGCGCTGCACCTCGATCACCACGAATTGGTGATCGACCCGTCGAATCCCGACCGGCTCCTGCTCGGCAACGACGGCGGGCTCTTCATGTCGCACGACGGCGGCGCGAGCTGGCTGCACCTCAACGACATCCCGGTCACGCAGATGTACTTCGTGTCGACCGACGACAAGCGGCCGTATCGCATCTTCGCCGGCACGCAGGACGATGCCGCGCTGTATGGCCCGAGCAACGCCTCGCTCGACGACGCCGTGCCCGATCCCTGGCGCAGCGTCTACCTCGACCGCTGGACCGGCGGCGACAGCTATGTGACGCTGCTCGATCCCACCGACGATCGCATCGTCTACTACGAGCACCAGAACGGCGCGATGATGCGCATGGACATCACCGGCGCGTCGGTGCTGAGCGGCGGCCCGTCGAGCGTGAACATCCGGCCGCGGTTGCCGCGCGGTTCGGCACCGCTGCGCTTCAGCTGGTACACGCCGTTCTTCATCTCGCCGCACGACCCGCGCACGCTCTACGCGGGAGGGAACCGCGTGCTCAGGACGATCGATCGCGGCACCACATGGACCGCGGTCAGCGGTGAACTCGGGGATCCGCCCGGCGCGGATCGTTCCGTCGCGCCGACCGGCGCACTCACCATGCTCACGGAGTCGCCGCGCGTCGCCGGCATGTTGGCCGGCGGGACCGAGACCGGACGCCTCTGGCTCACCACCGACGGCGGCACGAACTGGCGGCGCATCGACGCCGGACTCCCCCGCAAGTGGGTGAGCCGAGTGATCCTCTCGGCACACAACACGGCCAGGCTCTACGCGAGCTTCACCGGCTTCCGCGAGGACGATACGCGTGCCTACGTCTTCGCGTCCAACGATACCGGACGCACCTGGCGGTCGATCGCCGCGAACCTGCCGATGCACTCGGTGAACGTCATCAAGGAGGATCCGCTCGACGATCAGTTGCTCTACGTCGGCACCGACCTCGGCGTCTACGTCTCGCGCGACCGCGGCGGGCGGTGGGAATCACTCAATGGCACGCTGCCGTCCACACCGGTGCAGGACCTCACCATCCAATCGCGCGACAACGAGCTGGTGATCGGCACGCACGGCCGCGGCGCCTGGATCCTGGACCTCGTGCCTGTCCGGGATCGCGCGGCGGTGACGATGTCGGCGCCGCTGCGGCTCTACCCGATCCGCACCGTGACGCTCGACTACTTCCCTTGGGAGACGGTGCCCGGTGACCGGCGCGGACGGAACGTGGCGCGCATGCAGATCGCCAGCGTCGTGTCCGGCGCGGCCGCGGTGAGCGTGAGCGACTCCACCGGCAAGGTGGTGCGCCGGTGGCAGTCCGCCGTCACCAAGGGCGTGAACACGCTCACGTGGGACCTCCAGGCCGAAGGGGCCTCGAGCGAACTCGCGGACGCCGCGGCCGGTAGCTACACGGTCGACATCCGCGTGGGAGACTCGCGCGCGACCGGCCGCGTGGGAGACTCGCGCGCGACCGGCCGCGTGCGAGTGCTCCCCGACCCGATCCTCCAGCGGCGCTGAGCCGCTGGAGTCGTCACATCACGGCTTGGGCGCCCGCGCGCCCGAGTCTGGACTCCGCTTGTCGTTCGCTCCTCGCGCCGTGTGCGTCGCCGCATCGTAGAGGATCGAATGCGCGTCCCCCTGGCTGCGCGCCGGCTCCTCCTTGATCGCGTGCCCCATCGCACGGAGGGCGGTCAGCACCTCGGGCGTCGCCGCCCCCGCCTCGAAGCTCGCCGTGTCTGGCATCCACTGGTGATGGATGCGCGGTGCATCGACCGCGGCCCGAACGCCCTCCCCGAAGGCCGTCACGCCGAGCACCACGTTGAGCACGCTGTTCGGGATCGTGCGGCCGCCGGGTGAGCCGGTCACGAGCCGCAATGCCCCGCCCTGCGTCACGATCACCGGCGACATCGAGCTGAGCATCCGCTTCCCGGGCGCGATCACGTTCGCCGGCGTACCGATCGCCCACCCCTGGTCGGTGAACCCGGGCTTCTTGTTGAAGTCACCCATCTCGTTGTTGAGCAGGAAGCCCGCGACCACCACACCCGACCCGTACCATCCTTCGATGGTGTACGTGTTCGAGACCGCATTGCCCTCGGCGTCCACCACGCTGAAGTGCGTCGTCTGCCGTGACTCGGCGGCCGGTGTCAGGATGTCCTTGCCCAGCTCGGCGCTGCTCGAGGCATGGGCGGTGTCGATCCCCGCGGCGAGTTCGCGCGCGTACTCCTTGGAGAGCAGCCGCGCGAGCGGGATCTCGGTGAAGTCCGGATCGCCCAGCCAGCGCGCGCGGTCGAGGTAGGTACGGCGCGCGGCCTCGATGCGCAGGTGCAGCGTCATCGCGTCCCCGCGCTTGCGACCGGCGATCCCGAGCGCCTCCAGCTGATTGAGCGTGAGCATCATCACCATGCCGCCCGAACTCGGCGGTCCCATGGCGATGAGGTCGTATCCGTTGAAGGAGCCGCGCACGGGCTCGCGCTCGACCGCCTTGTAGGCCGCCAGGTCGGTGCGACCGATCAATCCGCCGTGCGCGCGCATCTGCGCGTCGATCGAGTCGGCGATCCAGCCGGTGTAGAACGCGTCCGGGCCGCCCTCGGAGATCGCACGGAGCGCGCGACCGAGCTGCGGGAGCCTGAGCGTGTCGCCTGCCGCCCACTTGCCGCCACCGGGCTTGCCGTACGCCGCGACCGATGCAGGGAACGGGGCGAGGAACTTTGCCACCGCCTCATTCAGGTCGTTGGCGAACGGTCCCGAGAGCTCGAAGCCCTGCTCCGCCAGCTGCACCGCCGGCATCACGACGGCCGCCCACGGAAGCTTGCCGAACTTCCCATGCGCCATCGCGAGCCCGCGCACCGTGCCGGGCACCCCGGGCGCGCGCCAGCCCGAATCCGTGGCCGCCCAGGCGATCCGTCCCTTCTTGTCCACGTACATCGTGGCCGTCGCCTTCGCCGGCGCCTTCTCGCGGTAGTCGATCGTGGTCGCGGTGCCGTCGGCGAGGCGGATCACCATGAATCCGCCCCCGCCGATGTTACCGGCGGACGGATGCGTCACCGCGAGCGCGAAGGCCGTCGCGACGGCCGCGTCGACCGCATTGCCCCCCTTGGCGAGCATCGCCGCGCCCGCGTCCGACGCGAGATGGTGCGCGGAGACCACCACACCGGTCGTCGAGACGAGCTCGTCCGCTGCGGCTTCCGGTGCCCGCTCGCCCTTGGTCCCACAGGCGGTGGAGAGCGCGGCGAGCAGTGCGACGCCACGAGCGACGTTGGGGCGGACGAGGAGGTTGCGCATGGTTGCAGTGGGGATCGGGGGTGGATGCCGAACGGGGCGGCGACGCCTGAGGCGCCGCCGCCCCGTTCAGGGCTGAATCTACGACGGATCGACCGCGCGTGCCGCGCGGAGACCCGGACGCGCGCTATCGCCCGCCGAAACTCATGGTGAGCCCGAAGCCCGTGTCGTTCCGTCCCTCGGCGGCCATCAACATCGCCGCCGCCTGCAGGTTGAACACGCCGAACTCGAGTCCGAACCCGCCGCTGTAGCGCATGCCGTCGCCGAGCGTCGTGATGCCGGCTCGCAGCGGCACGAACGGGATGAGCCGCAACTCGGCGCCGAGACCGACCTGCGTCTTGGGGCCGAGCTCGATGCCCTCGCCGAAGCGCTGGCGGAGATCGGCGGCGAGCGTGACCCGCTTGAAGCCGGTCCACGCGACGCCGAGCGAGAGCATCGGGTTCACCTTCGACTGCACGATGCGATCGCGCAGCGCGTCCTGCACCGCCTGCGGCGCCGAGGAGAGCGGCAGGATGTCCTCCACGGTGCTCGTGCTGCTGTCCTGGTCGAACGTCGCCCGTACCGGCAGGTAGTAGAGATTGTCGGTGTTCCAGGCGAAGGTGCTGACGATGTCGTGGACCACCGCCGAGGCGCGCAGGTTGCCGACCTGCCAGGTGGCGCCGACGTCGAAGCCGAAGCCCGTGCCGGCGTTGAAGGTCTCCGCGGTGTCGGTGAGCACCACCGGTGCGTCGATGATGATCTGCAGCGGGTTGGACGTGATGGTCGATCCATCGTCACGCATCGACGCCGCGCCGTGGCCGATCATGTACTTGCCCGTCACGCCGATGGCGAGGTCGCCGACCGGCACGAGCGGCACGCGACGACCGTACGAGAGGCCGAAGGTCGTGGTCGCGTTCGCGTCGAGCCTGAGGTCCGTGAGCGTGTAGTCCTGCGGCAGGCCGGTGCGTCCGGCGTTGCCGAAGAGCAGCAACTCGACCATCTCCGGCGGCAGGTCGCCGTCGGCGCGGACCGTGGTGGTGGCGCTGAACGCGAAGCGGCCGACCGAGAACGCCAGCGGCGTGACGTTGACGTCGCCGCCGAGGTTCTGGCCACCGTTGTCGATCACCTTCTGCAGCCAGGCCTCGCGCACCGTCTGCGGGACGATGATGCCGGCGTAGTCATTGGCGTCCTGCAGCGTGATCGGACCCGTGCCGAGCCCGACCTGCGGCGAGATCGCGATCGAGAAGCGCGAGTTGCCCGGGAGCCCGAGGTTCGCGGGATTCCATGCGACCGCGTTGAAGTTGCGGGCGACGGCGGTGTAGTTGCCGCCCATCGCGGTGGCGGCGGCGGAGGCATTGCCCTGCGCCTGCGCGAGGGCCGGCACGAGCGCGAACGCGACCGCGGTGAGGCGCGTGACCGAGCGATTCATGGAGGTCATGGCTCAGGCCCCCACGTTGAGGACGAGTCGCACCCGGGTCCGCAGCGTCATCTGCTGCGTCGGTGTCACGGTCACCGTGTTACCGGCGCCGGTGCCCGTCGCCGTGCCGTTCACCGCCATCGTCACGTTCGACTTCCCGAGCAGCGATTGCAGATCGGCCTTCGTCAGGTCGATCGTCGCGGTGGAGGTCGGCGTCGCGGGGATCACGAGCGCCTTGGTGATCGAGACCGCGCCCGATCCGAGCTGCGCCGGCGCCGCGATCACGACGTTCATCGTCGCCGATGCGGTGAAGGGATTCACGATGTCGAGGAGCAGTCCACCGCTCTCGACCTGGTCGGCGAAGTCCGCACCTTCGAGGTCGAAGGCACTGGGCGCGGTGTTCACCGGATCGCTCGCGACGACGACCGTCGCCTGCGTGAGGGTGAGCCCTCCCACCGAGGCGCTGATCGAGAGTGAGTTCGCCGCACTGAGCAGCGCACTCCCACCTGCGGGCACGGTGAAGGCGACCGAGACCGCGATGGATCCCGTGTACACACCGAGGGGGAGCGGGACCGCGAAGGCCGTCGTCGCCGCATTCGTCATGGTGCGCGAGGAGCCGACGAACGTCGTCGTCGACGTCGTGGCACCGCTCGTGAGCGTCACGGCGAACGACCCGAAGGGCGCCACCGCACCGTTGGGCCGCAGCGGATCGAACCCGAGGTTGTTGAGGATCGACAGGTTGAGCGTGCCGCCCGAGACCGTTGCGGAAGTGACGCCGGCCGGCAGCGTGACGGTGGTCGTCAGCACACCCGATCCGGAGGTGAAGGCGGGCACAGGTGCCGACACCGTCGCGCCCGACTGGCAGGCCGGCTGGCCGCAGAGCGTGCCCAGGGTCGCGCTGAAGTTGGACGGAGAGGGGATCGTGACGGCGAACGCGGTGCCGCCGCTGGTCAGCAGGACGTTCGTCGGGAGGATCTGCGCCACGGTCACCGCGACGGAGTCGCCGGGTACGATCCAGGTCTGCTGGAGGATCGGTGCCTCGGACGGGATCTCGCAGGCGGCGAGAACTCCCGTGAGGACCACGAGCGCGGCGCGGTGCGCGTACCTTCTGGTCATCGGATGCATGGGGTCTGGGAATCGGGCGCGGAACACCCGCGCACACGGTGAATATGACGCATTTACCGTTCCCGTCGCACGATTCCGGGTGACCTGCGTCACCTAGTGACGGCGCCGTCGCACCGTGATCACCCACCCCGGTCCGGTCCCGATGCGGTACTTCCCGGCGAAGCTCCCCTGGTTGATCGCGACCGCGAGCTCGAGCAGGCTGTTGAGATACGTCACCGGACGACCGACCGCGACATGCCCGAAGCTCTCCACGAAGGGCGCGCGCAGCGTGTCGAGGACCGTGCGGCCGTCATGCGTGATCACCACGCGCAACGTGTCGCCGACGGTGAACCCGGCGCTGTCGAGCATGGCGGCCGGGATGTTGGTCCAGAGATTCCCGTACGGACGGTCGATCATGGCGATCATGCCGCGAAGGACGTCGCCGCGGCGCTCGGGCACCTGCACCGCGAGCCGCACCATGGTCGTGCCGCGCGACGGACCGACCTCCTCGAACGTCACCCGCCCTGCCGCGAGTCGCGCGCCGAGGTAAGCGAAGACGTCCCGGCCGTGGAAGGTGTGCGACCGCTCCGAGCCCGGGAGCCGCTGCCTCGCGAGGTCGATCTCGCGCACCTCCGCCACCTCGTCGGCGATGAGCGTGAGCGTGCCGTTGTCGGGCGTGACCACCAGCTGCCCGCTCCTGAGCCGCGCGACGACACCGAGGCGGGACGTGCCCACACCGGGGTCGACGATCGAGACGAAGACCGTCCCCTTGGGCCAGAACGACGTCACCTGGCGGAGCCGGTAGGCGGCCTCCCAGATGTCGTACGGCTCGATCTGATGCGTGAGGTCGAAGATCCGCAGCGCGGGATCGACGCCGGTCGCGACCCCCTTCATGGAAGCGACGGCGCCGTCGCGGGTGCCGAAGTCGGACTGCAGGACGAGTGCGTTCTGCGCGCCGAGTGTGGCGACGGAGATCAGCAGGGCAACCACGGCCCCGAGCGTTCTGCGCATCGTTTGATCCTCGAAGGAAGGCCGTGTCCAGATGCCGGCGGCCAAAGGTATCATCATCGCTGGACGCCCGGGTGCCACGCCCGGGTGCCACGCCCGTTGATCGGGCCGGCGTCGACGTCGATCGCCCGGAGAGGGAACCTCAACGCTGTCCCTCGGATTGCTCCCCCTGCACCGATCGCAGGGTGCATGACGACGATCAGGACATTCGATGCCACTCACGATCGGCGGACTCTGGCGGTACCCGGTGAAGACCCTCGCCGGGGAGCGTCTCACCGAGGCCGACCTCACTCCCGACGGCATCCCCGGCGACCGGCTCGTGCATGTGCGCGGGCCGGAGGGGGTGCGCACCTCACGCCGGCATCACCGGCTGCTCGGGTTGCAGGGGACACTCTCGGCCGAGGGGCTGCCACTCGTGAACGGGCACCCCTGGGATTCACCGGACGCGCTCGCGCTCGTGCGCGGCGCCGCCGGACAGGATGCCTGGCTCGCGGCGGACGACAGCCTCGACCGCTTCGACATCCTGCCGCTGCTCGTCGCGACCGACGGGGCCGTGCACGAGTTCGGCCGGGACATCCGGCGCCTGCGCCCGAACGTGTTGATCGACGGGGTGCACGGCATGGACGAGACCACGTGGGAAGGAGCCGGACTCGTCAGCGGTGACGCGGTGATCTTCCTCGACTCGCTCCGCGGTCGTTGCCCCATGACGACCGTCGACCCGGACACGCTCGACCGGGATCCGGGGGTGCTCAAGGACATCGGGCGGCGGTTCGGGGGGCGGCTCGCGCTCAATGCATCGGTTCTGCGCGCGGGACGGGTGCATCTGGGCGATCCGGTCGAGCTCAAGCGGGCGTAGGCGACCGCGCTCTCAGCGCCTCATCAATCCCAGCGCGAACTCGCGCCCATGCTTGAGCGGCATCGCCATGGTGATCCAGACCATCGCGAGCGGCTCGAGCAGACGGGCCTGGGTCAGCGCACCGAGGCGATACGCATCGAATCCGAGATCACGCGCGAGGCCGAGCACCGCGGTGCAGGCGGCCTCGTCGTCGCCGGCGATGAACATCGCGGCCTTCGCGCCACCGAAGGCGGGGTTCGCCATCACCTCGACGCCCACCGTATTGAAGGCCTTCACCACGCGCGCGTTCGTCGCCCAGCGGGCCACCTGTTCGGCGCCCGAGTCGGTGTGACCGTGCGTGAGCTTGAAGCCTGGGCCGATCGGATTGGTCGCATCCACCAACACACGTCCGCCGAAGTCGCCGGCACTCTCGACCGCGGCCTGTGCGGCGGCCCACGGAGTCGCGACGATCACGACCTCCGAACGCTCGACCGCATCGCGCACGGTCGCGACCGTCGTGCCGCCGGAGGTGAGCGCCGAGTGCTTGGCGTCACTCGGATAGCGCACACCGAAGGTGACCGCATGCCCCGCCTTCGCGAGTCCGCGGCCCAACGTACCCCCCACGCTCCCGGCCCCGATGATGCCGATCCTCATGCGTTGCTCCCGGTGTGGGTCTGTACCGACCGCGATATGAA
The DNA here is from genome assembly GCA_021413975.1 of Gemmatimonadota bacterium. GTDB lineage: Bacteria > Gemmatimonadota > Gemmatimonadetes > Gemmatimonadales > Gemmatimonadaceae > Pseudogemmatithrix. The sequence goes on along the minus strand of JAIOPJ010000054.1, from coordinate 52,998 downwards.
CCACTGGGCGAGCCAGTACGTTCCGAGCACCACGAGCGTGCTGCCCGCGAAGCCGCCCCGGAAGCGGCTCACCGCGAGCGCGCTGTCGGACACGAGGAAGCAGAGGGCGCCGATCGCGGCGCGTTCGGAGCCCGGCGAACGGCCCCGGCGCGCGAACGCCTGCCAGCCCATCACCGCGATCACCGTCACATACGCGCTCACGGGGAGCCGGAGCGCACCGAGGTCGGGCCAGAGCATCGCGAGCATGAGCGCCGCGAAGAGGCCGATGGTGAGTGCGGCCGCCGGGTTCCGCAGCCCACCCTTCTCGCTCACGAAGGCCGCGATGTAGAGCAGATGCGCCACGAGGAAGCTCCCGAGCCCGGCGATGAAGCGATCGCCCGGCAGCATCAGGAGGACGTCGCCCGCGAGCGAGGCAGCGAGGCCAGCCGAGACGAGCGCACGGTACCGGGGCGAGACCGGAGACACCGCGCGCGCGGCGATGAGCAGCACCGCGATGGTCGCGAGCGGCTTGGCCACGTAGACGAGGGGGCGCAGGTGCAGGTACTCGCCCGCGAGACAGGCGAGCGCGCCGATGATCAACAGCGCCGTCAGCCCGCGCCCCGAAGAGGCGGCCGGCTGCCCCTCCCTCACGTGTTCCGTATCACGGACGCCGCGCCGACGTCGGCGATCGTCCTCGTCCCCGAGAGCGCCATCACGGTGCGCAGTTCCGCACGCAGCACCGCCAGCACGCGCTCGACACCCGGTTGCCCGAACGCGCCCAGCCCCCACAGATACGGCCGCCCGATCCCGACCGCGTCGGCCCCCAGCGCGAGCGCCTTGAACACGTCGGTCCCGCGACGGATGCCGCTGTCGAGGATCACCGGGACCTGCTTGCGCACCACGCGCGCGATCTCGGGCAGGCAGTCGATCGTCGCCCGCCCCGACTCGGCGGCGCGCCCGCCGTGGTTCGAGACGACGATGCCATCGGCCCCGTGCGAGAGGCAGCGCTGGGCGTCCTCCGCCGTCGTGATGCCCTTCACCATCACCTTCATCTTCGTGGCGGCCTTGAGCCGCTCGACGAACTCCCAGTCGTGCAACGGGATATCGAAGTCGGCGTTCGTCATGTTCAGGCCGTCGAACATCGGCTTGCGGGAGAAGCTCGTGTTGCGGCTGCCGTACGCGTCGGTCTTCGCGTGGCACTGTGTGCAGTCGCGACGGTCGCGCTTGATGAAACGCGAGAGCGTGATCCGGTTGCTCGGGACCGGCAGGTCGACCGTGTACACGACCACGGGGCACCCCGCCGCCTCGGCGCGGCGGAGCAGCTTCTCGGTGACCTCCCACTTGGAGGTCGCGTAGAGCTGGTACCAGACGGGCTCCCCGCGCGCCTCCGTCACGTCCTCCACCGACGTCGTCGTCACGGTGGAGAGCATCATCAGGTGCTTCTGCGACTTGGCGGCGCGGGCGGTCGCGAGCTCGCCGTCGGGGTGGAAGGCGCGCTGGCTCCCGGTGGGGGAGATGATGATCGGCGTCTCCATCCGCGTGCCGAGGATCGAGGTGCTCATGTCGACCTTCTCGATCCCCGCGAGGCGCTTGTCGCGGATGTCCCAGCGCGCGAAGCCGGTGCGGTTCGCTCGCAGCGTGACGTCGCCGTCCACACCCGTCGCGATGTAGCCGTAGTGTGCGGGCGGCAGGGTGCGCTCGGCCGTCACGCGCATGTCGAAGACGTCGAGCGCGTCCTCGGCCTTGGTGACCAGTTCACCCAGCTCCTGGTCGGGCTCGCCGAGGGTGCCGGGGTGTTCGCGGGCCTCCTCGGCGATCTCGTCCTCGTCCTTGCGCTCCTCGCAGGCGGACGCGCCGAGCGCGGCGAGGAGCGGGCTGGCGGCGACATACCGCGCGAACGCGCGACGGCTGGTCAAGTGATCCATGGGAACCTCGGCGGCAGGACTGGGAGCGTGCGGTGGAGGATGGCGTGCTGGTGGCTGTCGGGTCCCTGACCGTCAGATCGGCGTGGTGGCGATCTCGCGCGGGAAGCGGAGGCTGCGGTCGACCTCCTCATGCGCGGCGATCATCCGTTCCACCTGTTCCGACACCTCGGCCGCGATGCCGAGGTGCGTCGTCAGGCTCTCGATCGACGTCGATCCCGCATGGAGACGCAGGAGATGGAGACGGATGGTCTCGAGTGCTCCGACGGCCTCGCCGAGACGCGAGTGGATCTCGTCGCGCGCCGACCTGACGTCGGCGTAGTCCTCCGACTCGGCGATGTCCCCGGCGGCCGCGAGGGCCTCCTGCAGGTCGTCGTAGCGACGGCGGAGCGACTGCGCGTCGTCCTGCAGGCGCCTGAGGATCGCGGGCACATCGCCGATCGCGGCGCGTGTCGCCTTGGGCAGCGACTCGAACAGTTGTTCGGCGGCCATGCCGAGCGAGAGTTCGGTGGCGCGGTGGGTCATCGCCGAGACGGGGGTCTTGCCGCTGAGCATCTTGCGCGCGATCGAGAAGAGCGCCTTGCCGGCGCGTCCGGTCCAGAGGCTCCCCCAGAACTCCGTATCAACATCCCGGCGGCGTTGCGCGAGGACGATCGAGCCGGCGGTCGAGACCACGGCAACGCCGAAGATGAGTGGCCACGTCCCCCAGGCCGAGTCGAGAACACGCCTTCCCCCTAGCATCGCGACCAGGAGCGTACTGCCCGCGAGCGCCGCGGAGATGCGCGCCACACTCGGCAGCCAGCGCTCGACGACCGACGGTCGGGCGAGGCCGCGTTCGAGCGCGAGCTCCTCACGTGCACGCTCGAGCTCGGCAGCGAAGGCCGGCGCCAGATCCTGATGTGCGAATCCCTTGCGGCTGAGCTGGAATGCAGCATTGGTGAAGTACGTCGCGGGAAAGAGCACCGCGCCGCAGAAGAAGGTCGCGAACCCCGGAACGCGGCCGAACTCGGCCGCGATGCTCACCGACGCCGGGAGGATGATCGCGGCCGAGATCAGCGTGCCGCCGCCGTCGAGTCGTCCGCTGCGCCTCACGAACGCCCTCAGTGCCACCGGCAGCTCGCGTCGCAGCTCGATCGCGGCCCCGAGTTGCTCACCGACCGCCTGTGCACTCGCCGGCCGGTGGGCCGGATCCTTGGCGAGGCAGCGGTCCACCAGCGCCGCGAGCTTGCGCGGCACGACCACGCCGATCGAAGCGAGAGCCGGCGGCTGCTCGGTCACCTGTCTCGCCAGAACCTCCGTGACGCTCGCCCCGTCGATCGGCACTCGCCCCGAGAATGCATAGAATGCCGTCGCGCCGAACCCGTAGAGGTCGCTGCGCGCATCGAGCGGCGCGCCGAGCACCTGCTCGGGACTCATGAACTCCGGAGTACCCGCGATCCCGTCGGCGCTGGCGTCCGCGAAGGCGGCCGCGATGCCGAAGTCGGCCACCAGGACGCGACCCGTCGCGCCTTCGAGCAGGATGTTGTCGGGCTTGACGTCGCGATGCACGAGTCCTTGCGCATGCGCGTACGCGAGAGCCCACGCCACCTCGCGCAGCACCCGCGTGCCCTCGGTGCTCGTGAGCGGACCGCGCGCGCCGACGCGCTGGGCCAGCGTCTCGCCGTCCACGAACGCCATCACGTAGAAGACGAACACGCCCCGCTCCTCGACGGCATGGATCGGGATGATGTTGGGGTGCGACAGCTTGGCCGCGAGGCGCGCCTCGCGCAGGAATCGGTCGCGCAGCGCGGGCTGTGCCGAGCGCTCCGGCGGCAGGAGCTTGATCGCGACCGAGCGGTCGAGGTGGACCTCGCGCGCGAGGTAGACGATCCCCATGCCGCCACGACCGAGCTCGCGGTCGAGCGAGTAGCGGCCCGCGATGGCGTCCTGGAACTCGAGGAAGAGCGGATCCGGCGTGGCGCTCATGCCCTATTATCGCCGTCGACGCGTCGAGGGCGCCAGTAGAGCGAGCGCTTGACCCGATCGCTGCCCGATCACGTCCCGCGCGCGCCGGCGCTCGCCGCGGAGGTCGCAGGAGGTAGATTCTCCCTCGTCACCCCGACCTCGCCCAGCCCATGCCCACTGCCCTGCGCCACTCCCTCCTCGCGCTCGCCGCGATCCCCGTTGCCCTCGCCGCCTGCACGCCATTCGGCCTCTCCACGCGGCCCGGCACCGCCAGCCAGTACGACGTGATCATCGAGCACGGTCGCGTGATCGACGGCACCGGCGCCGCCTTGTACTACGGCGACGTCGCCCTGCGCGGCGACCGGATCGCGGCGATCGGCCTGCCCGGCGCCTTCAAGTCGGCGCGGGCCACGACGCGCGTCGACGCCACCGGCCACATGGTCTCGCCGGGCTTCATCGACATCCAGGCCCAGTCGTACGAGAACTTCATGATGGGCGACGGCCGCGCCATCTCGATGGTGACGCAGGGCATCACCACCGCGATCCTCGGCGAAGGCAACACCCCCGCACCGGTGAATGCCCGCATCCTCGCCCTCGAGACCGACTCGGCCACCCGCGCACTCGTGAGCGGCTTCGACGGCGTGCACGGCTTCCTCGACTGGCTCGAGTACATGGTGCTGCGGGGCGCCTCGCAGAACATCGGATCGTTCATCGGCAACGGCACCGTGCGCGTCTATGGAAAGGGCGGCGCGATGGGTCCGGCCAGCGCCGCCGAACTCGACACCATGCGCGCGGTGGTCCGCAACGCCATGGAGGACGGCGCCTTCGGAATCGCCAGCGCGCTCATCTACCCGCCCAACACGTACGCGAGCACCGAGGAACTCATCGAGGTGAACCGCGCGGCCGCTCCGTACGGCGGGGTCTACATCACCCACATGCGCAGCGAGGGCGACAAGTTCCTCGAGGCCATGGACGAGGCGCTCCGCATCGGCCGCGAGGCCGGCGTGCCGGTGGAGATCTACCACCTCAAGGCGAGCGGAGTCCGCAACTGGGCCAAGATGGACCAGGCGATCGCCAAGATCGACTCGGCGCGCGCGGCGGGGCAGGACGTGCAGGCCGACATGTACCTCTACCCGGCCGGCGGCAACTCCTTCGCGAGCTGCATCCCGCCCAAGTACGCCGCCAACGGCCGGCTCCTCGACAACCTGCGCGACCCCGCCTTGCGCGCGACGATCGTCGCCGAGATGCACGCGACCGACGCCGGCTACGAGAACCTCTGCGAGATCGCGACGCCGGCGAACGTGATGGTGATGGGCTTCAAACGCCCGGAGTACAAGCAGTTCGAGGGGAAGCGCCTCTCCGAGATCAGCGCGGCGCTGGGCAAGGACTGGGCCGAGGTGATCATCGACCTGAACGTGGCGGAGAACGCGGGACTGGGCGAGATCCTGTTCCTGATGAGCGAAGCGAACATCGAGAACCAGCTGCGCCAGCAGTGGATGAAGTTCGGCACCGACGCCGGGTCGCAGGACCCGGCGACCGCCGTGGGACTCACGCACCCGCGCACCTACGGCAACTTCACGCGCCTCATGGGACACTATGTGCGTGAACGGCGCGTGATCCCGATCGAGGATGCGGTGCGCAAGGCGAGTTCGGCGGTGGCCACGCGGCTCTCGCTGCGGGATCGCGGCCTGCTCCGTGAGGGCTTCAAGGCGGACGTGATCATCTTCGACCCGAACACGATCATCGACAATGCGACGTTCGAACGCCCGCACCAACTCTCGACCGGGGTGCGGGATGTGTTCGTGAATGGCGTGGCGGTGCTGCGGAACAACGTGCACACCGGGGCCAAGCCGGGCGTGGTGGTGCGCGGGCCGGGGTTCAAGCCGTGATCGCGCCGCGCTCCTGGGTACTCGTTGCCGTCATCGCCCTCGCGGCGTGCGGCCCGAGCGCCCCCGGCACCACCATCACGAACGTCCGCATCATCGACGGCACGGGAACACCGGCCGTCGCCGGGTCGGTGCGATTCATCGGCGACTCGATCGTGGCCGTGGGTGACGTCCGACCGGCCCGCGGCGACTCGGTGATCGACGGCGGCGGACTCGTCCTCGCGCCGGGCTTCATCGACACCCACAGCCATCACACGGGCGACCTGCTCGACCTGCCCGAGGCGCTCGGCGCGGTGAGTCAGGGGATCACCACGATCGTGGGCGGCAACGACGGCAGTCACGCCTACCCGCTCGCTGCCGCGATCGACACACTCGGCAAGGTCGGTCCTTCGATCAACGTCGCGTACTATGCCGGCCATGGCACCATCCGCCGGCTCGTGATGGGTGAGGACTTCAAGCGCCACGCGACGCCGGCCGAGGTCGATTCGATGAAGGTGCTCCTGAAGCAGGAGCTCGACGCCGGTGCGCTCGGACTCTCGACCGGACTCGAATACGACCCCGGCATCTACTCCGACCGCGCCGAGGTGCTCGCGCTCGCCAAGGTCACCGCCGCGGCGGGGGGACGGTACATCAGCCACATCCGCAGCGAGGACCGCGACTTCTGGGCGGCGATAGACGAGATCATCACCATCGGGCGCGAGGCCAGGCTCCCGGTGCAGATCAGCCACGTGAAGCTCGCGATGCTCCCGCTCTGGGGACGCACCGATTCGCTCTTCACGCTGCTCGAGGCGGCGCGCGCGAGCGGTGTGGACATCACGGCCGACATCTACCCGTATCCGTACTGGCAGTCCACGCTCACGGTGCTCTTCCCGGCGCGCGACTTCGCCGACCGCGCCGAGGCGAACAAGGTCCTGAGGGAGATCGCGAAGCCCGAGGGACTGCTCATCGGCAACTTCGCTGCCAACACGGCCTATCAGGGCAAGACCGTCGCCGAGATCGCCGTGATGCGCCGCGAGGACGCCGCCAGCACGCTCATGGGGCTGATCCGCGAGGCGCTCGCGTGGGAGAAGGCGAACCCCGGCCGCGACGGCGAGAGCGTGGTCGCCACCAGCATGGACGAGCCCGACATCGTGAAGCTCATGCAGTGGGACCAGACGAACTTCTGTTCGGACGGGTCGCTCGACGGTGCGCACCCGCGCGGTTTCGGGGCGTTCACGCGCGTGCTCGGTCGGTACGTGCGCGAGCAGAAGGTCATGCCGCTCGAGACCGCGATCATGAAGATGACCAGTCTCTCGGCGGCGCACGTCGGGATCGAGCGGCGCGGGACGATCGCGCCGGGACAGTTCGCCGACCTCGTGCTCGTCGATCCGGCGACGGTCATCGACAACGCGACGCCCGCCGCGCCGCACCTGGTGTCGACCGGCATCATGCGGGTGTGGGTGAACGGACGCACCGTCTGGCAGGACGGCAAGACGGTGGCGAGCCGGTCGGGGCGTGTTCTCCAGCGACAGGAGCGATAGCCGATGGATGCACTGATCAGCGGCCTGCACCACGTCACCGCCACCGTGAGCGATGCCCAGGCCGACGTCGACTTCTACGTCGGCCTCCTCGGCCAGCGGCTCGTGAAGAAGACCGTCAACTTCGACAACCCCGGCGTCTACCACTTCTACTACGGGAACGAGGCCGGCGAGCCGGGCACGATCATGACCACCTTCCCGTACGCCGGCATGGGCGTGCGGGAGGGGGCGAACGGCGCCGGGCAGATCGACGTCACCTCGTTCAGTGCGCCTGCAGGGGCCATGGACTTCTGGCGGGCACGGCTCGCGGCGGCGGGTGTCCCCTACACCGGCGATCCGACGCCCTTCGGTGAGGACTCGCTGCACTTCGACGATCCCTCGGGCCTGCACATCCGGATCGTCGGGACCTCGGGAGACGAACGCGCGCCATGGACGCGTCCGGACATCCACGCGTCGCAGGCGATCCGCGGCATCCACAGCGTCTCCATGGCCGTCCGTCAGCCCGAGAGCACCGGCGCACTGCTCACGCGGATGCTCGACGCGCGCAAGGTCGGCGAGGCGGAAGGCACGGAGCGCTTCGCGATGGGCGACGCCACGCCCGGCCGGCTCGTGGAGGTCAGCAACGCCGGCGGCGCACCGGGGGCGATCAACGGGCTCGGCACCGTGCATCACGTGGCCTTCGCCGTCGCGACACCCGAGGACCAGCTGCGCATGCAGCGTGAACTCCGCCGGATGGGCTTCCAGGTGACCGACGTGATGGATCGACAGTACTTCACCTCGATCTACTTCCGCGAACCCAACGGCGTGCTCTATGAGATCGCGACGCTGCCGCCTGGCTTCGCGATCGACGAACCACTCGCCGAGTTGGGGCGCGCGCTCAAGCTCCCGCCGTGGGAGGAACAGCGGCGTCCGCTGATCGAGCAGTTGCTGCCGCCGGTCACCTATTGATGCCCGCTCCGATCGCCCCGCATGCCGGACAGCCCGTCGTGACGCGCGGCCGCGCGCTCGCCGAGGCGCGTGCGGCGGTCATCATGGTCCATGGCCGCGGCGCCTCGCCGCAGAGCATCCTCGAGCTCGCGGCGGCGATCCCGCATCCCGACGTCGCCTACCTCGCGCCCGGCGCGAGCGGGGGCACCTGGTACCCCATGAGCTTCATGGCCCCGACGGCGCAGAACGAACCGGGGATCATGTCGGGCATCGGCGTGATCCACGCGCTCATCGACGAGGTCGTGGCCGCGGGGATCCCCGAGGAGCGGATCATCCTGCTCGGCTTCTCGCAGGGGGCCTGCCTCGCCTCGACCTCGGCGCAGCGACGGCCGCGGCGCTACGGAGGCGTCATCGTGTTCTCCGGCGCCCTGATCGGCCCGCCGGGCACGCAGTGGAGCGCCGACGGCGACTTCGCGGGCACGCCGATCTTCCTCGGTTGCAGCGACATCGACTCGCACATCCCCGAGCCTCGGGTGCGCGAGAGCGCGGCGCACCTGGAGCGGATGGGCGCCGAGGTCACGTGCCGTATCTACGAAGGGATGGGGCACATGGTGAACGACGACGAGATCGCGTTCGCCCGGGAGCTGGTGGAGCGCGTCGCGGGCGGCTGAGCCGGCCTCAGGGCACCGCGGTGTAGTGCCCGTGGACGCAGAGCCAGCGCCCGTTCTCCTTCACGAAGATCCGCGTCGACTTGCCGCGGCTGGTGAATCGCGCGCCGCTGGAGTAGCCCGAATCGGTCCAGTAGTAGGTCACCCACGCCACCGTGCCACGCACGGTCACGCGCGGGTCGTGCATCTCGGTGTGGACGTTGGTCGCGCGCTTCACGTAGTCGGCCATGCTGCGGACTTCGAGCGCCTTGCCCGACGCGAGGTAGGTGTCGTTCTCGCCGAACTGGGTGAAGTCCGGGTGCACGTACGACGCGTACAGATCGATGTTGCCCGCCTCGATCGCCGCCCACATGGCGACCATCGTGGCCTTCACATCGTCGGCGTCGCTCTGGGCCCGGTCGGGCATGCTGACGCGCGACGCACCCACGAGGAGGGCGACCGTCAGCAAGAGGGGGATGGCCACGAGACGCGAGCGATCGCGAAGGAACTTCATGGGACGGTCTCCGGATGCAGGGTGAAGGCGCTCAGCGCGTGCAGGAGTCGAGCGTCCAGGTCACGACGTCGGCGGCGACGCGCTGCGGGTCGCGCATGCCCCCCACGAGCATCGCCCGCGCGCCGTCGATGGCGAGTGCACGATGGTCCATCGTCGCGCGCGGTGCTGCGGCAAGCTCGCGCCAGCCGCCGGTGCGGGTATCGAACGCGATGACCTGTGCGACCGGCGACGACGGACGACCGTCGTAGCCGATCCCGTCGTAGTTGTACGGATTGGCGGTGCCGCCCGCGATCACGACGAGCGACCCGCAGGGCGAGGCTGCTGCGCGATAGCGCGGCGCACCCGGGTGCCGCCCGAGTTCCGTCCACATGATGTTCGTGGCATCGCGCGGATCGATCATGCCGGCCCAGGATTGCGGCGCCATGACGTACTTCGGGCCGCGACGCGCGCGCCTGGCGCCGTCGACGATCACGATCATCGACTCGGCGATCTCGCCGCTGCCGCCGAAGACCGCCGTGCCGGGGAAGGGCGTGGCCTGCGACCACCGGTCATGCACCACGTCGTACAGCTGCACGTTGGCGACGTTCTCCGTGTCGTGCCAACCGGACACGAGGTACACGAGCGAATCGTTGTACACTCCGGCGACCATGTCGTCCACGGCGATCGGGATCGGCGCCCCGGCCGTCCACTGCGAGGTGGATGGATCGTAGATGTCGACCGACGCGTGGCTGACCTCGCCGCCGGCGGAGTCGACCGAGTAACCGCCGAACACGTAGAGTCGGCCACGCACCACGGCCGCGCTCGAGGCCAGGCGTCCGACGGGGCCCGGCACGGGCGGGAGTTCGGTCCACTGCGTGGCACCGGGTGTCCACGAGAACGCACGCCGGGCGATGCCGGACCAGCGTTTGGTGGAGTCGACGCCGAGCGCCGAGAAGAGCGTCCAGCCGAGGGAGGTGCGGCCGGAAGCGACGGCGTTGTTGGTGAAGGGCGCAGGGAGGGCGGGCACTTCCTGGGCTTGACCGATCACCGGACCGGCCGCGAGCAGGGCGACGAACAGCAGCGAGCTGCGAGAGGAAGCGGTCATGGTCGTGAAGCTACGTTCCGGCACCATTCGCGGCGAGCGCGCTCGACATCCCGGGCGCGCGGGGTCATCTTCGTGGGCCAACCCACGCCCGGACGACGACATCCATGCGCGCCCAGCTCCCGACCTCGTTCGCGCTCCTGCTCACGCCGCTCGTTCTCGTCTCGGCGTACTCCCGGCCAGCGCTCGCGCAGACGGTTGGGCCCGCCGCCGCGCCGCCCGACTGGTCCGCTGTGGACGGCTTCGTCCGCACCGAGATGGTCAAGCAGCGCGTCCCGGGCCTCGCGATGGCCATCGTCCGCAACGGTGTGCTCGTCCGCGCCCAGGGCTACGGCAGCGCCAACCTCGAACACAACGTGCCGGTCACGACGGCCACCGTCTTCCAATCGGGGTCGGTCGGCAAGCAGTTCACTGCGACGCTCGTGATGCAGCTCATCGGCGAGGGGAAGCTGAGCCTCGACGACCGCCTGGCGAAGTTCTTCCCCAACGGCCCTGCCGCCTGGCGCGGGATCACGATCCGCCAGATGCTCTCGCACACCTCGGGGATCTCCGAGAAGTTCTACGAGAAGGTCGACCTGCACCTCGAGTACGCCGACAGCACCGTCGCGCGGATCATCGGCGAACAGCCGCTGGACTTCACGCCGGGGAGCAAGTGGAGCTACAGCAACCCGGGCTACGTCATGCTCGGCTACGTGATCGAGAAGGTGACCGGCCGCTTCTACGGCGACCTGCTCGAGGAACGGATCTTCGGTCCGCTCGGCATGACGACCGCGATGATCATCAACGAGCCGGCCATCGTTCCCAACCGCGCGGCGGGGTACGAGACGGCTGACGGCGCGATCGTCAATCAGTCATGGGTCTCGCGGAAGTTCAACACCACGGCCGATGGCAGCCTCTACCTCACGGTGCTCGACCTCGCCAAGTGGGATGCCGCGCTCTACGGCGACCGCGTGCTGCCGCAGGCGAGCCTCGCGCAGATGTGGACGCCGATCCGGCTCAATGACGGCACGACGCATCCCTACGGCTTCGGCTGGGCGCTCGGCAACGTGAACGGACACCGCATCATCGAGCACGGCGGGTCCTGGCAGGGGTTCAAGACGTACATCGCGCGCTACGTGGGGGACGGGCTCACCGTGATCGTGATGATGAACCTCGGTGACGCGAACCCGGGGACCTTCGCGCACGGGATCGCCGGGGTGATCGATCCGGCGCTCAAGGCGGCACCAGCGGCGGCGCGGCCCTGAGGATCAGTCCCTGGCGTGCACTCAGCTCGCCACTTCGCTGAAGAACTCCTCCAGGGCGAGGCGGAACGGCGGCAGATCGGCGCGCGGCTGCCAGATCAGTTCCCCCGACACGATCTCGGGCCGCTCATCGAACGGCCGCCAGCGTTCGACGAGCCTCGCGTCGGCGTCGATGATCCACTATTCCGGTACGCCCTCGCTCTGGTAGATCTCGCGTTTGCGATGCCTGTCGGCGCGCGCGGTGCTCGGCGAGAGGACCTCGATGGCGAGCAACAACGTCTTCACCTCGACCCACGACCGAGGCGGACCGTTTTCACGCGCCGGCACGACGAACAGGTCGGGCTGTACCAGCCGACGCGGCGTGAAGACGATGTCGGCGGGGGCCCGCCGAGTCCAACCGAGTCGATGCGCGTTCACGTACACGTGCAGACGCGCGCCGATCTCCTCCAGCGCCGACTGATGCCCCCAACTCGGCGACGGCGTCACGAAGAGCTCCCCATCGAGCACTTCGTACCGATTCCCGTCCTCCGGCAGCGCGAGCGCTCGCTCGACGGTCCACTCCTGGTCCTGCATTCCAGCGGGCATGGCCATACGGTACGCTCGGCTCGGCGGGGTTGGCAACGGGACATGCGGCCAAGGTAGGACGGCCAACTCGGCCCTCGGCATCGAGTCAGTGCCGGAAGACGCGTCGCGATGCGCCCGCTCGACTTTCGCGTGTTCGGGTGCGAGAATCGGAGGGCTCTCCACGTCCGTCACCTCTCCGACGCACCTCATGGCCCTCCCCTCCGTCGCCGCTCCGGCGCTCGTCGACCCGCACCAGCGGCTCCAGGACGACGTTCACCTGCTCGGCGACCTGCTCGGTCGCACGCTCCGCGAGCAGGGCGGCGACCGTCTCTTCGACGCCGTGGAGCAGGTCCGAGCCCTCGCCAAGGTCGCGCGCCGCGATGCGTCCGAACTGGCCGCGCTCGAACGGACGCTCCGCTCGCTCTCCGTCCCCGACGCGCTCGCGGTCGCACGGGGCTTCGCGCACTTCCTCGGCCTCGCCAACATCGCCGAGCAGCATCACCGGATCCGCCGGCGGCGCGACTATCAGGCGCTGGAGAACAGTGCACCGCAGCGCGGTTCGCTCGCTGACAGCTTCACGCGACTCCTCGCGCAGGGCATCACGCCCGAGGGGCTGCATGCCGGCGTCGCCGCGCTGCGCATCGAGCTCGTGCTCACCGCGCACCCCACCGAGGTCGTGCGCCGCACGCTCCGCCGCAAGCAGCGCCGGATCGCCGAGTTGCTCGCGCTCGATGATCGCCCGGACCTGACCGCGGAAGAACGGGCCGAGTTGCATCAGGACCTCGCCGCCGAGATCGCCGCCACCTGGATGACGGACGAAGTGCGTCGCGATCCCCCGACGCCGTTCGACGAGGTGAAGTGGGGACTCGTCGTGTTCGAGCAGACGCTCTGGGACGCCGTCCCACGGCATCTCGCGGCGCTCGATCGCGCGCTCGTGTCGGCGACCGGCAAGGGCCTCGCGCTCGACGCCGCGCCCATCCGGTTCGGGTCATGGATCGGCGGCGACCGTGACGGCAACCCGAACGTGACGCCGCAGGTGACCGGGCGCGCCGTGATGCTCGCGCGCTGGATGGCGGCCGACCTCTACCGGCAGGAGATCGAGGCGCTGCGCGGCGAGCTGTCCATGCGTCGCGGCAGCGCGGAGCTCCACGCCCGCGTTGGCGACGTGGCCGAACCGTATCGCGTGCTGCTCAAGGGCGTGATCACGCGCCTGCGCGCGATGCGCGACCGGATGCAGCGACTCATCGATGCCGACGCGCCCTACGCCGCCGATCCCGCCGACTACACGGACGCTGAACGACTCGCCGAACCGCTCCGGCTCTGCCACCGCTCGCTCATGGAGACGGGCGGCGCGACGGTCGCCCAAGGGCGGTTGCTCGACCTCCTGCGTCGCATCCCGAGTCTTGGCCTCTCGCTCGTGCGGCTCGACCTCCGTCAGGAGGCCGATCGCCACACTGACGCGATGGACGCGATCACGCGGCGCGCCGGACTCGGGGCGTACCAGTCGTGGGACGAGGCCGCGCGTCAGACGTTCCTGCTGGGAGAGTTGCAGGGTGATGCGGCCGTGACGCGAGGGGCGCTGGCCTCGGCCGAGCCGTTCGACGATGCCGTGCTCGACGTGATCGACACGGTGCGCGTCGCCGCGACGCTGCCGCGCGACGCGCTCGGCGCGTACGTCATCTCCATGGCGGCCCGTCCCTCCGACGTGCTCGCGGTGGAGCTGCTCCAGCGCGCCGCGGGAATGACGGATCCCCTGCGCGTCGTGCCGTTGTTCGAGACCGCGAACTATCTCCGCGGCTCCGACGCGTGCATCGCCGCCCTGCTCGACATCCCGTGGTACGCGGCGCGCACCCACGGACGCGTCGAGGTCATGGTCGGCTACTCCGATTCGGCGAAGGATGCGGGCCGGCTCGCGGCCGCTTGGGAGCTCTACACGGCGCAGGAGCGGCTCGTCGCCGTGACCAAGGCGCATGGCGTGAGCCTGACGCTCTTCCATGGACGCGGCGGGTCGGTGGGACGCGGCGGCGGACCCACGCATCTCGCGATCCAGTCCCAGCCGCCGGGCTCGGTCGACGGCACCATCCGCGTCACCGAGCAGGGCGAGATGGTGGACGCGCAGTTCGGCCTGCCGCAGATCGCCGACCGCACGCTCGAGGTCTACACGACCGCCACGCTCGAGGCGTCGCTCACACCGCACGACGGAGTGAGCGACGCGTGGCGGACGCGCATGCAACGCATGGCGGCCACCTCCCGCAGCACCTATCGCAAGCTCGTGTACGAGACGCCCGAGTTCCTGGAGTACTTCCGCCTCGCGACACCGGAGCTCGAGCTCGGACGCATGCGCATCGGCAGCCGGCCGGCGCGACGGCGCTCCGGTGGCGGCGTCGCGTCGCTGCGCGCGATCCCCTGGGTCTTCGCGTGGACACAGACGCGGCTCATGCTGCCGGCCTGGCTCGGCATCGGCGAGGCTGTCAACGAGGCGGTCGGCGAGGGCGCGCGCGCCGAACTGCGCGCGATGTACCGGGAGTGGCCCTTCTTCCGTTCCACGATGGACCTCGTGGAGATGGTGCTCGCCAAGGCATCGCCCGGTATCTCGGCGTACTACGACGCGCAGCTCGTGCCGCCCGCGTTGCAGCCACTCGGCGAGAGACTCCGGGCCGATCTGCAGCGGACCATCGAGGCCACGCTGCAGGTGACCGGCCACGAGCGGCTGCTCGCGGAGAACCCCGTGCTGCGGCGGTCGATCGACGTGCGGAACCCCTACGTCGATCCGATCAACCTCGTGCAGGTCGAAGTGCTCTCGCGGTTGCGTGCGGATGACGACGATCCGGCGCTGCTCGACGCGTTCCTGGTGACGGTGAACGGGGTGGCGGCGGGAATGCGGAACACCGGGTGAGCGATGGCCAGCGCCGGCGGCGCACTACAGCAGCGCCTTCGGCAGCACGCGCCTCCACCAGACCGCGAAGCGCTTCCCCATCCCGACCCCGCCGTCAGGATTGAACCCGACCGTCGTCCGCCAGGCGTTCTCGGGGGCCATGTCCACGTCCATCGCGCGCGCCAGATCCCCCGCGATCCGCGCGTCCCGGATCACCGTGATGCACTCGGTGTTCAGGTTGGCACTGCGGGGGTCGAGGTTGAAGGTCCCGATCACCGCGATCGCGTCGTCCACCACCATGGACTTGGCATGGAGCCCGAAGACGGGCGCGTAGTCGAGCTTGGTCTGCAGCGCCCCGGTCATGAGCGCACGGCGTACGGCCGCGTCGGGCTTGAACTCGTAGAGCTCCACGCCGATCGCCAGCAGCGCGTCGCGCTCGCGCTGGTAGCCGCTGAACGCTTCGAGATTGTCGGTCGAGGCGAGACTGTTGGTGAGGATCCGCACCCGGACGCCGCGACCCACCGCTACACGGAAGAGGTCCTGGCTCACCCGCGTGGTCACGAGGTAGGGTGACTGGATCGTCACCGACTTCCGCGCGTCCCTGATGAGACGGATCAGTTCGTCGGTGCTCGCGCCGCCGCCGCCGAGCCCGTCAGTGCCGGCGTTCTTCCCCGGAGCATCCGTGACGAAGGTGACGCTGTCGGACCAGACCAGCGCGCCCGACTCGCGGATGCGCTCGAACGTCGCCGGCAAGGCGGTGATGCGCTCCCGTACCTGCGGCCAGAAGTTGGCCGGATCGCAGGCATAGTCGCGCAGGTAGCGGTACGTGGCAGCCGTATCCGACGGAGCGACCTCGGACCGGACGAGTGAACTGACCGGAACGCTGAGCGAGTCCGCCCAGAACCGGTCGAATGACCGCTGGACGTCGGCCGAGGTCCCTCCGAGCAGCAGGACGTCGCGGTCGCGGAAGTTGTACGTGTGGTCGTAGTCGAAGTACTCGTCGGCGATGTTGCGGCCGCCGGTGATCACGACCTGCCCATCGACGATGAACGTCTTGTTGTGCATCCGCTGGTTGAAGCCGCGGAGATCGGTCGCGAGGTTGAAGAGCTTGGCCGGGAGCTTCTTGCCGATGTTCGTGGTCGGATTGTAGAGCCGGATCTCGAGGTTCGGGTGCGCGTCGAGCGCGAGGAGCGTCTCGCCGTCCGCCTCGACCATGAAGTCGTCCACGAGGAGCCGCACGCGGACGCCGCGCTCGGCGGCACGGAGGAGATAGTCCACCGCGATCAGCCCGACGTTGTCCGCCGAGAAGATGAAGTACTGAACGTCGATCGTCCGCTCGGCGGCCTCGCTGAGCCAGGCGCGCGCGACCATGGACGCGTCACCCTCCTCGAGCGTGTAGACGCCGGTGCGGGTGCGCATCTGCGAGGCCACGGGTGCGAGGTGCTCGGAGAGCTTCGCGTCCGTGAGCTTGACCTGAGAGCAGAACGCGGGGTCGGCGGTGACGAGGCGGGCGGGCGCAGGTTCGCACGCGGCAAGCGACAGGAGTGTCGCGGCGGCGAGTGCGGCGCACAGTCGTTCCGGAGTTGACGACAGGGGAACACTCTCGCTGAGGAATGGGGACGCGACGCGGGAAATTGCCCGCTGACGTGGCACCGCGCCAGACGGGATCGAACCGGACCACTTCGGTCGATGCGTCCGGGTGTCCGGGTCGGCGGTGGCCCCCGGTATGCCTCAACGTTCGTCGTGATTCCATGAAGTCATGGCAAACGTGTTGACAAGACCCTCGGAGTCTTGAGCTCGCAGAGTGGCCACCGCGACTCAGCCCCCTGGATCGGGGTCGCGCCGAACTCGAGGATGTGCGCTACCTGCTGCGCGACGAGGTCGCGCATCCGGGCCACCCGAGCGATATTCGGGCTCCCACCTCGCCCCCTCCCAAGGCTCCATGCCCCGATTCACCCACCTTGCGCGTCGAGCGGCGCTCACGTTTCTCGCGATCGCGTTCACCGCAGTCCCCGGATCCGGGGCGAAGGCCCAAGCACGCGTGATCGACGGACCACCCGCCCCCGTCGCCCCCGCCGCGATCTCGCGCGACACCGCCGGCCATGCCACCGTGCGCGCCATCAAGCTCTCGGTGGCGCTCACGCTCGACGGTGTGCTCGACGAGGAGGTCTACACGCGCGAGCAGCCCTTCGACGGACTGATCCAGGTCGTTCCGGACTACGGGAAGGCGGCGACCGAACGCAGCGAGATCTGGATCACGTACGATCGCGAGAACATCTATCTCTCGTGCCGTTGCTGGGACGCGTCGCCGCCCGGGGAGTGGATCGTCAACGAGCTGCGGCGCGACACCGGTGGCCTCCGCAACAACGAGCACATCGGCGTGCTCTTCGACACCTTCTACGACCGGCGCAGCGGCTTCGCGTTCTACACCAATCCGCTCGGCGCGCGCGCCGACTACTCGGTCGTCGACGAGGGCGGCTCGAACACCGACTGGAACCCCGTCTGGACATCGAAGACCGGACGCTTCGACGGTGGCTGGACCGTGGAGATGGCGATCCCCTTCAAGTCGTTGCGCTACCGGGCGGGACCGGACCAGGTGTGGGGCATCCAGATCCGCCGGTCGGTCCGGCACAAGAACGAGTGGACCTACCTGACGCGGGTGCCGCAGATCCTCGCCGGCCCGCAGGCGCTCAACCGCGTATCGGCGGGTGGAACGCTCGTGGGGCTCGACCTCCCGGCGGCCGGCATGAACATCGAGCTCAAACCGTACGTCGTCGCCCGCTCGGCGACCGACAACGTGCGCGTGCCGCAGGTCAAGGATGCGTTCAGCAGCGAGATCGGCGGCGACATCAAGTACGCCGTCACTCCGAACCTCACCGCCGACCTCACCGTCAACACCGATTTCGCCCAGGTCGAGATCGACGAGCAGCAGGTGAACCTCACGCGGTTCAGTCTCTTCTTCCCCGAGAAGCGCGAGTTCTTCCTCGAGGGGCGCGGGATCTTCGACTTCGGTCGCGGCGGCAGCGGCGTACTAGGCACCGGCGGCGTCGACACGCCGTCCCTGTTCTACACGCGGCGCATCGGACTCAACAACGGTGGCGTCATCCCGATCAACGTCGGTGGACGGCTCACGGGGAAGCTCGGTCCCTACGCGATCGGACTGATGAACATCGGGACGGCCAACGACGCCACGACGGCCACGCAGCCGACGAACTTCACCGTGGTGCGGCTCAAGCGCGACGTCCTCCGGCGCAGTTCGGTCGGCGTGATGATGACGAACCGGTCGGTCGCGACCGCGGGCACGGGATCGAACGTCGCCTACGGCGTCGACGGCGCCTTCCTGCTCTCGCAGACCCTGACGGCCGGCACCTACTGGGCGCGCACCTCCACCACGGGCGGCACCGCTCTAGGCGGCGATGACCAGAGCTACCAGGCGCGGGTGGACTATGCCGCGGACCGTTACGGGGCGCAGGCCGAGTACCTCGCGGTGGGCGCGAACTTCGATCCGCAGGTCGGGTTCCGCCGGCGATCGGACTTCCGGCGCTCCTACGGGCTGTTGCGGTTCAGCCCGCGCCCCAGGATGCGCTTCAAGCCGGTGCGCAAGTTCACCTTCACCACATCGGGCGAGTACATCGAGAACGCGGCCGGCACCCTCGAGACGCGGGTGATCCTCGGGCACTTCGACACCGAGTTCCAGAGCAGCGACAAGTTCTCGATCGACCTCACGAACGACTATGAGTTCCTGCGGCAACCGTTCACGCCGCTCGGATCCCCCGCGGCGATCGCAGCGGGGGGCTACAGCTTCGCCGACGTGGCGGTGTCGTACGAGTTCGGTGCGCAGCGGCGTGCCTCGGGCACGGTGAAGCTGCAGGGCGGCAGCTACTACGATGGCACCATCCGGAGCGTCACGGTGGGTCCGAGCAGCGCGTTCGGGACCTCCCGGGTCTCGGTCACGCAGCGACTCGCGATCGAGCCGACGTTCACGATCGTCCGGATCGAGCGGCCGGCAGCGTCATTCACGACGCGGCTCGCGCGCGCCCGCGTGGACTACGGATTCACCCCGCTGATGTTCATGAGCGCGCTCCTCCAGTACAGCTCGGCCGATCGCGCGTTCAACACCAACCTCCGCTTCCGCTGGGAGTACGCACCGGGGAGCGAGATCTTCCTCGTCTACACGGACGAGCGCGACATGACGGCCGACCGGTTCGTGACGCCGACGACGGTGCGCGGGCTGAAGAACCGGACGATCGTGTTGAAGGTCAATCGGCTGTTCAGGTACTAGACCGGCGACCAGGCGCGATCACGAGTTCTCGCTACCTCCCATCGCCAGTCCCCCGAGCGCACGCAGCGCACGCAGCGCACGCAGCGCATCGTGAGCGCGATCGACCGGAACGAACAGGTGATCATGCCGCAGCGCCGCGACCACATTGCACGGGATGCCGGCATCGGTCAACGCGCGCGCGACCGCCGCCGTCAGTCCGACCGCCTCGAGCGCGGAGTGGACTTCGAGCGTGATCCATGCGGCCTCGAACACCGGAGCGAGGCCCGCGCTCCGTGCGTGAGCGAGGGAAACGATGACCGTCACTCCCTCGGACTCGCGGAACGAGAGGATCGCGCCGGCGGGGAGGGCCTCGTCCGGCCGGAGCGCGCAGAAGGCGTACGTTCCCTCGTGCAGGCGAGGACGAAGTTCGCGGAGCAGGCGCGCGAGGTCACGGATCGGTCCGGTCGTGCTCAGGGGGTCCTCGGCGGAGCTCACGCCGGACGGATCGCCTCGAACACGCCGAGCTCGCGGTTCTTCCGCACGTTGTCCCATGTGAAGCAGCGGCCGTTCATCGCCACGTAGACCCCCGGCGGCAGCACCTGCACGAAGCTGAGCGCGCTGCCGAGGTTGAAGAGTCCGTCGGAGCTGCCGAAGGCGAACGGGATCATGGCGCCGGTGAGGACGACCGTCTTCCCCAACTCGGCCGCGGCGATCACAGCCGCGGTCTCGACCATGGTGTCGGTGCCGTGCGTGATCACCACCTGCTGTTCCGCGCAGTGCTCGAACGCCGCGACGATCCGCGCGCGGTCCGCCGCCTCCATGTCGAGCGAGTCGATCATCATGAGCACCTCGACCCTCACGTCGAGCTTGCAGCGGCCGCGATCGAGCACGTGCTCGACGTGCGTCTCGCTGAACGAGAGCGTGCCGTCGATCTCGTTGTACTGCTTGTCGAAGGTGCCGCCGGTGACGAAGACTCTGATTGACATCTGCTGCAGGATGGAGGTTGAAGGATGAAGGATGAAAGTCAGGGGCGCGACGCGGTGCCGAAGACGGCGCCGTGGGCCTTGGCCGCACCCGTCGCGCCGTGGGGCCATGCGGCGCGGTCGGTGCGGACGCCCGGCGTCGCGGCGCCGGCGTCGCGGAAGCGCTCGTCGAGCGTGAGCTTGCCGGTGGTGGGGTCGATGTCCACGATCACGACCACGCCGTGGTCACCGAAGGTCACCACGAGACGGGGCTGTGCGGGGTCGAGGGCGAGCCAGTGCGGGGAACTCATCGTCGAGTCGAAGACCAGACGCGAGGCCTCGCGCGGCTTGGCAGGGTCGCTGAGATCGTAGGCGACCACCATCCGCTCGTCGGTCGAGGGCTGGATCCAGTAGTTGCCGAGCACCACCGGCACTGCGCAGGAACCCATGTCGGACACCGGCGAGAAGAGCGTCGGCGTCACGCTCGGCCGCTCGGTCGCCACGCCGACCACGCGGTACAGTCCGCAGCTGAAGGTGTTCACGTAGACGTCGCCGTTGGCGAGCCGCCGCGGCTCGGCGGTCCACGCGTCGTGCCCGCCCCCCTGCGGCGGGAGCTGGAGCGTGTGCAGCAGCGCGAGGTCCGAGAGGCGGAAGATCTGGATGTGCGTCGTGCGCACGTCCTGGCTCACATGGTGGTGCGAGCTGTCCATCGCCGCTTTGGCCATCGACTCCCACTCGGCGACCATGCCCATGCGGGTGTTGGTCACCACCACGCGATCGAGATCGGGCAGGACGAGGAGGCTGTAGGTCCAGTTGAGATCCCTGGCGACCTCGGGCGAGATGCCGCTCGCGCTGCGCACGAGCTCGCCGCGCGCGTCGAGCTCGACGAGTCCGCCAGTCGCGGTGTATCCCTCACCACTCGACTGGAAGGTCGCGAGCACGCTGCCGTTGGGGAGGCGCGCGTAGCTGTGCGGGTACGCGTAGCCGCCGCGCGCGCCGAACTCACCGCTCACGCGCGGAGCGAGTGGGGCGGTGAGGTCGAACATGAACGTCTTGCCGGTGCTCCAGCCGTTGGCCCAGAGGCCGGCGCCGGGCGTGAGCGCGTACTCGGTGTGGTGCGGCACGTTGGCGCGACCACTCACCGTGACCGTGCTCAGGATGCTGCCATAGGTGGACGAACCGGAGCGTGCATCGAGGACCGCGAGGAAGTCAGGGTCCTTGGCGTCGGCATCGGCGGCCCAGACGTAGAGCAGACCGGTGCCGTCGGTGGAGGGCCGGTCCGCGGGGCGCGCGCAGGCCGAGGGCAGCAAGAGGCTGGCGGCGAGGAGCGGACCGAGTATGCGTGTCTTCATGATGGATGAACCTCCGCACCGAGTGTCCGTTCTGCAAGGCGTCACGCTCGGTCGCTGGCGCGGCGGCGGCGGGTCGCATCGCATGCTCCGGTGGCCCCCGAAGCACGCAGTGAGGCGGCCGACCCATTAGCTTGCAGGAGCAGTCCGCGGCGCCCGAACGGTCGGCCCCCGCCAGTCCCCCCGCCGCACCGAGGTTCCCAGGTGGCACGCAAGCCCAACTACGATTTCGAGAAGCGCCGCAAGGAACTCGACCGCAAGGCCAAGAAGGACGCCCGGCGAGAGGAGAAGCAGGCCCGCAAGGAGAACGGTGAGGCGGGCGGTGGACCGCCGATCGCCTCGCTCGAGTCGCTCGGGTTCGAGCCGCGGGTCATCCCCGAAGGCGAGTAGCGGATGAGGATCGTCGGCGGCAAGTACGGCGGCCGCGACCTGCTCTCCCCCTCCGACTTCCGCGTCCGACCCACCGCCGAACCGGTGCGCGCGGCCCTGCTCGACATGCTCGCCGCCGACATCAAGGACGCGAGCGTCATCGAGTTCTTCGCCGGCACGGGAGCGATCGGACTCGAGGCGATCTCGCGCGGCGCCAGGCGCTGCGACTTCATCGAGACGCGCCCCTCGAGCCTCCACGCGCTCAAGGCCAACGTCGCGCTGCTGCGCATGAAGACGAGGACACGGATCTTCAAGAAGGACGCCGTGCCGTTCGCCGCCCAGCTCAACGAGGACGCGTACGACATCGCCTTCGCCGACCCGCCCTACGGCTCACGGATGCTCGACCACGTGATCAAGGCCTGGATGGAGAAGCGCTTCTCGCGCATCCTCGCCGTGGAGCACGAGCGCACGCACAGTCTCCCCAAGGGCGACGAGACGCGCACGTTCGACGACACGACGATCACGATCTACCGCCGGGCCGCACCCTCGGCCTGACCGCGCGGCAATGCCGGCGTGAGCGGCGGCGGCCGGCGGTGCTTCGTCGCCTGCTCGTACGCGAACCCGTACCCGAGCAGCAATGACTCGCTCCAGGGCCGCCCGAGGAACTCGAGCCCCACCGGCAGCGAATCGCTCGAGAACCCCGCCGGCACCGTGAGCGCCGGCCATGCGAGGTTCGGGCTCAGGCCGCGATTGTCGCCGAGACCGTAGCCGTCTGTCGGCCGCGGATTGGTGAGCACGTCGAGCGCGATCAGCTGCGGCGGCGCGTCGTAGGTCATGTACACGAGCGCATCGAGCCGCTGGTCGGCCATGAGCTTGAGCACCGCTACGCGCTGTGCCTCGCGCTGCTGCATCACGAGCAGGTAGTCGGGATCGCTCGTGCGCTTGCCCACATACTCGATCAGTCCGCGCGCGCGCCACGGATTCACCGGTCCGGTGAGCAGGATCTCCTTCAGCGTCCTGACCGGCGCGTTCTTGTGCTGCGCGAAGTAGGCATCGGTCGCCTCCTCGGTCTCGAAGTCGTTCCCCACGCGCCGGCCCGGCACGACGGGCACCGCGAGCGAGTCGATGATCACCGCCCCCTGCGCGCGCAGGTCGGCGAGCGCCTGCTCCATCACCACCTTCACCTTCGCATACTCGGCCGTGGTCACACGGGCGATCGAGTCGCCGCGCGCGGTCGTGTCCCGACGAGCCGTCGAGTCGCGCCGGGTGCGCAGCACGCCGATCCGGGCGCCGCGCAATGCATCGGTCTTGAGCGCGGCGGTATAGGTCGACGGCACATGTCCCACGGAGTACGCCGTCACCGGATCGTTCGCGTCGTAGCCCGCGAGCACGTCGAGCACCCGCGCCGCGTCGGCGACGGTCCGCGTCATGGGGCCCATGGTGTCCTGCGTCGGGTTCGCGGGGAGCATGCCGAAGCGGCTCACGAGCGGCAGGGTCGGACGGAGGCCGACGAGGCTGCTCACGGCCGCCGGGCCGCGGATCGATCCACCCGTGTCCTCGCCGATCCCGACGAGTCCGAAGTTCGCGGCGACCGCCGAGGCCGATCCCCCGGACGAGCCGCTCGGATTCCGCCGCGGGTCGTACGCATTGCGGATGATGCCGGCCGCCGAGCCCACGTAGCGTGAGGCGAACTCGCCCATGGTGGTCTTGGCGATGATGATCGCGCCGGCGGCCTCGAGCCGCTTCACCGCGGTCGCGTCGCGCTGCGGGATGAAGTCCCTGAAGACCGCCGACCCGTAGGTGGTCGGCATGTCGATCGTCTCGATCTGGTCCTTGATCAGCACCGGGACGCAGTGCAGCGGTCCGCGCGGTGCGCGTGCGCGCTGCACCGCGTCGAGCGAATCGGCCTCGAGGAGCGCGCGCGCGTTGATGTGCTGGATTGAGTTGAGCGCGGGCCCCGCCTGGTCGTAGGCCGCGATGCGGTCGAGATACGACTGCACGAGCTGGCGACAGGTGAGGCGCTTGGCGTCGAGGGCGGCCTGTACGCCCGGGATCGTCGCTTCCATCACGTCGAACTGCTGGGCGGCGAGGGGCGGGGCGGCGAGCGCGAAGGCGAGCGCGAGGGCGATGCGGGTCGTGGTCATCGCGGGAACGTACGGCGTGCACGCTCGACGGGAAAGGCGGTCGCCTGCCGGTCGGGGTGGCCGCCGCCTCGACGCGCACCACATCCCACGGCCATGAACCCGAGACGACTCTTGCCGGGGCTCGCATTCCTGCTCTCCGCCTGCGGCCTGTTCGGTCCCGTCTCCCCGTCGCCGGACCCTGCCACGAGTTCCCTCCTCCTCGGCGGCGACATCTCCGCCCTCACGCGGATCGAGCAGGGCGGCGGTCGCTTCGTCGGCGGCGACCGCGTCTCGAACGCCATCGCCGCGCTGCGTGCGCACGGCAGCAACACCTTCCGCCTGCGGCTCTTCGTCGCGCCCGATGGCAGTGAGGTGCAGGTCAATGATCTCGCGTACACCATCGCGCTCGCGCGCCGCGTGAAGGCCGCGGGGCGACGCTCCTGCTCGACATCCATTGCTCCGACATCTGGGCCGATCCCGGTCAGCAGGTCACTCCCGCGATCGCTTCGGCCGGTTGCTCAAGGGCGGACGGCTCCTTCCCGCTGGGAAGCTCTTCACGGCGTTGCTCTGATCCCTGCGGTCGGCGACGGGACGGTGTACGACCAGGGCCGCGGCGGCAGCGTGCGCTGCCGCGGATGGATCTCGTCGAGCGTATTGCCGTCGTAGAGTCGCCCGCCGACCATGACCATCCCGACCGAGTTCGAGTTGCGGATGTTCACGAGCGGATCGCGGTCGAGCACGAGCAGGTCGGCCATCTTCCCCACCTCGAGCGATCCGATATCCGTCGCGAGCCCGATCGCCTCGGCGCCGACGATCGTCGCCGCACGGAGCGCGTCGTGTTCGGGGAGTCCCCCGCTCTGCAGCAGCCAGAGCTCCCAGTGCATGCCGAGTCCCTGCAGCTGACCGTGCGACCCCACGGCGATGTGGCCGCCGTTGGCCACCGTCCTGGCCACGTCCTGTGCGTGCTGCCACATCGCATACTCCTCGCGCAATGCGAAGCCGGCCGGTCCGGGGGCGTTGCCGTTGCCGCGGCGGCGGATCTTCCCCGCCAGGTCGATCGGATGCGTGAAGTAGCGGAGCTTGGCGTCGTTCGCGAGGTCCTCGCTCTGATAGAACCAACCCTCGCCGAACGGACCACCGTACTCCACGATGAGCGTCGGCGAGTTGTACGTGCCGGTCGCGCGGTACCACTCGAACAGGTCGGCGAACTTCGGG
Organism: Gemmatimonadota bacterium; assembly: GCA_021413975.1. Classification (GTDB taxonomy): domain Bacteria; phylum Gemmatimonadota; class Gemmatimonadetes; order Gemmatimonadales; family Gemmatimonadaceae; genus Pseudogemmatithrix. Next base: position 27,622 of record JAIOPJ010000054.1, on the reverse strand, counting down.
GTGATCGGCAGCGTGTGCTCGATGCCCGGGTAGCCGTCGATCCCGTGCGTCATGTTGAGCTTCTGGTCGAGTCCGCCCTCGGTGGTCGGCATGATCTGCAGCTCGCGCGCGGCCTGGATGATCCACTGCCGCTGCTGCCGGTTGCCACTCATGTACATCTTGAGCGTCTTGGTGTCGTAGTACTTGGCGTAGCGCGCCATGATCTGCCGCGCATGGTCGAGGTCGCGCACCGCCTCGTCCGAGAAGACGCCGGGGCCGGTGGTATAGATGCGCGGCCCGACCATCTCGCCCGTGGCGACGCGGTCGCCGTAGGTGAGGAAGTCGGTCGTCGACGTCTGCGGGTCGCGCGTGGTGGTCGTGCCGTACGCGAGCGTGGTGAGGTACTGCCAGGTCTGCGTGTTGTGCACCCCCGGCGTGAGCCACTGCGGGTGATAGTGCGTGTCGACCATGCCGGGCATGATCACCTTGCCGGTCACGTCGATCACGCGCGCACCGGCCGGGATGGTCACGCTGCCGCGCGTGCCGATGGCGACGATCCGGTCGTCGCGCACCACGATGTCGGCGTTCTCGATGATCTCGTGGTCGCGCATGGTGATCGCCTTGGCGCCGCGGAACACCACCGTGCCCTGCACCCGCTCGCGCGTGGCCGAGACCGCGATGCGCGATTCCACCGGCTTGTAGCCCGGTTTCGCCTTCTTGGTGGTGTCGGCCTTCGCGATCGAGTCGGCGCGCGCGAGGCTGTCCTTCTTGGTCGTGTCGGCACGCACGAGTGCGACGCGGCGCGCGTCGGCCTTGAGCGAATCGTCGACCACCTTCGCGCGGTCGAGGTCGTAGGTCCAGACGGCGTTGCCCAGGCCCCACATCACGTGGCGGCCATCGGCGGTCCAGGCGGGGAACTCGCCACCGATCTCGTTGAGTTTCCGCACCGGCACCGCGGCGCTCGCCGGCGCGGCGACCGAGACGGTCGGGGCGGTCGATCCCGTCTGCGGGATCGTGACCACGTAGAAGTCCATCCCGACCATCGCGAGCGCCTGGTCGCCCTTCGGCGACATGAGGATCAGTCCCGCCGAGGGCGGCGTGGGGTTGTTCTCCAACTCGTTCCCGTCGTCGAGGTGCGAGCGGATCGACGTGCCCGCGGTGGCGTCATAGGCACGCGGCGCGCTGCGGGTGAGCGGACGGGCGAATCGGCCGCCGGTCATGCGCGACGCATCGACGTCGTTGCTCGCGTCGAGCGTCAAGGCGCCGCCCGCGCCTGGCGGCATCGGTCCGGTCACGCGCAGGTGCGTCTTGAGATCGGTCCCGTCCCACCGGAACGAGACGAGTCCGTCGCGGCCGCTGTACGCGTAGATGCGCTCGCGGTCGGCGGTGAAGTGCGGGTTCGCCAATCCCCCGGTCGGCAGGATCACGGTCTGCGCGCCGCCGGTCGCCGGCATCCAGACGAACTGCGAGGCGACCGGCCCGAAGAAGGCGCCGCCCGCCTCCTGCATCTCGCGTGCGGCCGCGCGCGTCGCGACGAGGCGGTCACCCGCGGGCGACCAGGCGAGGTCGGAGTAGTGCCCTCCGGTCGCGATCGGCTGCGTGGTCCAGCCGCGGCGCGCGTCGAAGGTCGCGCGCACCACGCTCCCGCCCTGCGCGTCGGTCCAGGTGGTCCACGCGAGCGACTTGGAGTCTGGCGCCCAGGCAGGCATGAACTCGCCGACGGTCGCCGTGCTCACGCGGCGCGGCGCGCCGCTCGGCAGGTCCATCACATAGACCTTGTCGAGCGCCGAGAACGCGAGCTTCGTGCCGTCGGGTGACGGCGCGAGGTCGCGCACCTGGCGCGCGGTGAAGGTCGTCGTGGTATCCACGCGGTACGCGAACTTCACCTCGGGGCCCATCTCGAGCGCGACGTCCGCGCTGAAGGGGATCTTGGCCGGTGCCGTGCCATCGACCGGCACGCGCCAGATGCCGCCGCCGTACGAGACGACGACACTGCGCGAATCCGGCGTGAACGAGAAGCCCGGGTAGGCGTCCATCGGTGCGCGCGACTCGGTCTCGTCGCGTTGCACCGGGAAGGCGAGCCAGCGCTCCTCCTGCGTGCCGAGGTCGCGGAGGCGCAGGCCGGTCCTGGTTTCGAACCGAGTCGCGTACACGAGGTACTTGCCGTCAGGCGAGAGCGTAGGGCGGAAGGCCGAACCGAAGCGGGTGGTCATCTGCGCGGTGCGACCGTTCTCGCGATCCCACGTATAGATCTGGTACTGCGGTCCGAGCGCGTTGTACTGCCAGTCGCCCATGCGCGCGGCGAACCACATGTAGCGCGGATCGTTGCCGTAGGCCGCGCCCATCATCTTGAGTTGCGGCGGCGGCGTGGGCGTCGCAGTGAGCGCGAAACCGTTGCCGCCGTCCACGTGATACTGCCAGAGCTTCCCTGCGCCATTGAGTCCGGCGAACTTGGTCGCGATCACATACTGCCCATCGGGGGTCCACTCAGGGGAGACGTAGTCGTTGGTGTTCCCTTTCGTCACCTGCGTAGTGTCCTTCATGTCGAGCGAAAGGGTCCAGACATTGTCGCCGCCGCTGCGGTCGGAGACGAAGACCACCTTCTTGCCGTCGGGCGAGAAGCGCGGTTGCACGTCGTACGCCATCCCGCTCGTGATCCGCGTCGCCTTGCCGCCCGCGATCGGCAACGTGTAGAGATCGCCGAGCAGGTCGAAGACGATCGTCTGGCCGTCGGGCGAGACGTCGAGCGAGAGCCAGGTGCCTTCGGTCGCGGTGAAGGTGTGGGTGCGCGCGGTCTTGAGCGGGAGCGTGACGGCGGCGGCCGTGGCGGTGCCGCCGGGTGTGCCCTGCGCGCTCAGCGAGGCGGCGACGAGGGCGAGCGGAGCGAGCGCGGCGGCGATGGCAGAGGCGAGTCGGCGCATTGGCGTGGTTACGGTTGGCGTGTGTGACGAAGAATGGGGAACCACTTGAGACACTGCGTGAGCATGCACCGGCGCACGACGAGGAACCGCCTTCCGTCCGGGGAGACGTCGAACATCCGGTCGATGGCGTTGGTCTCCAGCACGCGATCGGCCGTCGTGCCGAGCACCTGCCGGGGCGTGACCGCAACCGCGCCCTTCGTCATGTCCACGGCGAAGGCCGCGTTGCCGTCGTCGCTCCGTGCGATCCTGCGCGAGGTGGACGGTCGCCATACCGCCGGCACCGAACTCGCGCTCGATCCGGTGGCGGTCGGCGACGGCGACGGCGAGCGACCTCGGGGGCGGATTCACGCGCCAAAGTTGGTGCCCGGGGCCGCCTCCTGCCACTCCTTGCGATCGTCGCGCCGCCCCCTCTGTCCGAACGTCCCCCGAGGTGCCATCCTCTTGGGGGCAGTCCGTTCCCGCACACGCCCCGGAGCCCCCATGATCACCCTGACCGTCAACGGCACCCGTCGCACCTTCGACGGCGACCCCACCATGCCACTCCTCTGGTTCCTGCGCGATGAACTCGCGCTCACCGGGACCAAGTACGGCTGCGGCATCTCCCAGTGTGGCGCGTGCACGGTGCACATGGGCGGCAATCCCGTCCGCGCCTGCCAGATGCCGATGTCCTCGGTCCAGGGCGCCGCGATCACGACCATCGAAGGACTCCACCCCGCGGGCGAACACCCGCTTCAGGTCGCCTGGCGCGAGATCGACGTGCCGCAGTGCGGCTTCTGCCAGCCGGGCCAGATCATGCAGGCGGCCGGCCTGCTCGCGCGTACGCCCAAGCCGACCGATCAGGACATCGACACGGCGATGAACGGACACATCTGTCGCTGCGGCACCTACCCACGCATTCGCGCCGCGATCAAGACGGCGGCGGAGAAGAACTCATGAGCGCGAACGAGTTCCTCCCCTGGGTGCGGCGCGAGGAGCCTGCGCCGCGCGCACTCGAGCGCCGCTCCTTCGTCCAACTGCTCGGCGTGACCGGCCTGGTCATCGCCTTCGGCCCCGGCGGCGCCCGCCGACTCGACGCCGCCGAACGCCTCCTCGCCGGCGCGGCCGATCCCTGGTCGCCGCACGTCTACCTCCGCATCGCCGACGACGGCGTCGTCACGATCATCTGCCACCGCTCCGAGATGGGTCAGGGCATCCGCACCACCATGCCGATGATCATCGCCGACGAGATGGAGGCCGACTGGGCCAAGTGCCGGGTCGAGCAGGCCCTGGGCGATCCCAAGTACGGCTCGCAGAACACCGACGGCTCCACGAGCATCCGCGACTTCCTGGGCAAGTACCGCGAGGCCGGCGCCACGGCGCGGGCGCTCATGGAAGAAGCCGCCGCCAAGGAGTGGAACGTCCCGGTCTCGGAGGTCTTCGCGCGGCAGCACACCGTCGTGCACGGTCCGACCAACCGCACCAAGACGTTCGGCGCGCTCGTCGCGACCGCACGCACCGTCACCATGCCCGCGCCGGCCAGCGTGCGCATCAAGCGCCCGAGCGAGCGCCGCTGGCAGGGCAAGAAGATGCCGTCGATCGATCTCGTGCCCATGACCACCGGCACCGCGATGTACGGCGCCGACATGACGCTCCCCGGCATGAGGGTCGCCGTGATCTCGCGTCCGCCCGTCTGGGGCGGCAAGGTCGTGAGCGTGGACGACAGCGCCGCGCTCAAGGTGCCGGGCGTCGAACGCATCATCCGCATCCCCGAGACCCCGATCCCCGGTGCCTTCTTCCCGCTCGGCGGCGTGGCCGTGATCGCGAAGAACACCTGGGCCGCGCTGCGCGGGCGCGACGCGCTCAAGATCACCTGGGAGGCGGGGCCGAACGGCACGCACGACTCCAAGGCGTACAAGGCCACGCTCGAGGCGAGCATCCGCGCGCCCGGCAAGCCGGGACGCACCGACGGCGACGTCACCGCCGCACTCGGTTCCGCGACCCGGAAGCTCAGCGCCGAGTACCACATCCCGTACCTGTCGCATGCGCAGATGGAGCCCGTGGCGGCGATCGCGCGCGTGACCTCCGATGGGAAGGTCGAGGCGTGGGCACCGACACAGTCGCCGAACGACGCGCGCAACACCATCGCGCAGTACCTCAAGGTCGACGCCGCGAACGTCGCGGTGCATGTCACGCTCCTGGGCGGCGCGTTCGGCCGCAAGTCGAAGCCCGACTTCATCTGCGAAGCGGCCTTCCTCTCCAAGGAGATCGGCGCGCCGGTGCGCGTGCAGTGGAGTCGCGAGGACGACCTGCGCAATTCCTACTATCACTCCGTCGCGGCACATCGTCTCGAGGCCGCGCTCGACGCCTCGGGCAAGGTGACCGCCTGGCTGCATCGCTCGGCGTACCCCACGATCAGCGCCACCTTCGCACCGAACCTGCCCGGCCCGACGCCCGATGAGCTGGTCAACGGCGCGAGCGATGTGCCTTGGGACGTGCCGAACATCAGCGTCGAGGTCTGTCCGGCGGTCGCGCACACGCGCATCGGCTGGTACCGCAGCGTGAACGCCATCCATCATGGCTTCGCGATCGGGTCGTTCGTGGACGAGCTCGCGCACGAAGCGGGAAAGGACCCCGCGGCCTTCCTGCTCGAGCTCATCGGCAAGGACCGCGTGGTGGATCTCTCCAAGAACGGGCTCGTCGGTGCGCCCGACAACTATTACGGCGCCGCGTGGGCCGACTTCCCGCTCGACACCGCGAGGGCGCGGCGCGTGGTGGAGTCGGTGAAGGCGCGCAGCGGGTGGGAGACTCCGCTGCCGCGCGGCCGCGGCCGTGGCATCGCGGTGCACCGCAGCTTCCTCTCGTACATCGCCATGGTGATCGAGGTCGACGTGCGGCCGGACGGCACGGTGCTCGTCCCGCGCGCGACCGTCGCCGCCGATGCCGGGTTCGTCGCGAACCCCGACCGCGCCCGGTCACAGATGGAGGGCGCGATCATCATGGCGATGAGCAACACGCTCTACAGCGGCATCACCTTCGCCGAAGGCAGGGTGGAGCAGTCGAACTACCGCGACTACCAGGTGACGCGGATGCGCGCCGCGCCGCACACGGTGGACGTGGAGATCATCGCGAGCGAAGGGCTGCCGGGCGGGATCGGCGAGCCCGGCGTGCCGCCGGCCGGCGCGGCGATCGCGAATGCGATCTTCGCGGCGACGGGGGTGCGAGTGCGCGAGTTGCCGGTGGGGCGGCAGCTGGCGGGGTGGGAGACGAAGGCGACGGCTGAAGGCGCGAAGTAGGGCGCGTCCTGATGCCAGCACGAGGGACCGTGTGACCGACGACCTGCGCCGACTCCAGGAGTTGCTGGGACCGCACTACCTGCTCGGCGCCGAGCTGGGGCGCGGGGGCATGGCCACGGTCTACCACGCGCGCGACCTGCGGCACCAGCGCGAGCTCGCGGTGAAGGTCATCGACCCCAACCTCGCGACGTCGATCGGCGTGGAGCGGTTCCAGCGCGAGATCGCGATCGCGAGTTCGCTGCAGCATCCCAACATCGTGCCGCTCTTCGACTCGGGCGGCAGCGGCGACCTGCTCTACTTCATCATGCCGCTGGTGGTCGGCGAGTCGCTGCGGCATCGCCTCAAGCGCGAGGTGCAGCTGCCCCTGCCTGACGCGCTCTCGATCGTGCGCGACGTGGCGGCGGCCCTCACGTACGCGCACGAGGCGGGGGTGGTCCACCGCGACATCAAGCCGGAGAACATCCTGCTGAGCGGCGGTCGCGCGATGGTCGCGGACTTCGGCATCGCGCGGGCGGCCAGCAGTGCCGACGGATCGACGGTCACCGAGGTCGGACTCGCGCTCGGCACGCCGACGTACATGAGTCCCGAGCAGGCGGGTGGCGGCGCCGTCGTCGACGCACGCGCCGACATCTACGCACTCGCTTGCGTCTGCTACGAGATGCTCGCCGGCGAGCCTCCCTTCACGGGCCGCACCGCACAGGCGCTCATCGCGCGTCATCTCGGCGAACGCCCGCCGTCGTTGCAGATCGTGCGCCCGACGGTGACGGACGCGTTCCAGGACGCCATCGAACGCGCGCTCGCCAAGGTCCCTGCGGACCGATTCCCGTCCGCGAAGGCATTCGCCGACGCGCTCGATGCCGCGTATCTCGCCGGCATCAGCGGTGGCACGCGGGTGACCCCGCGCACGCCCGTGGCGACGAGGCCGGGGCCGAGCAGGCGCACGCTCGCTCGGCTCGCGGCGGTCGGGGTGACGGTCGCGGGCCTCGCACTCGCGGCTCGCGCGATCGTGAACCGGGATCCTCCGGCCGATGCCGATGGCGTCGTCGTCTTCCCGCTCTCCACGCCTGCCGCCGGACTCGATCCCGCGGCCGGGATCGGCGTGGGCGAACAGGTGGCGCTCATGATCGAGAGCGCGCTCGAGCACACGGAGCCCCTGCGCTGGCTCGACGGCCAGGCGCTGCTCGGCTCCGAGCGCGCTGCCGACGCCCGCTTGATCAGCAGCGAGGCCGTGCGTCTCGCCCGGCGTGCCGGAGCCCGATACTACGTCGACGGTGCCGTGATCACCGACCGGGATTCCCTCACGGTGATCGTGCGCCTTCACGACGCGGTGGGTGATTCGCTCGTGCGCCAGGAGAGTGCGACCGGTGCCATGGCCACCACCTCGGCGCCGCAGCTCGCCCTGCGGTCCCTCGCGCGCATCCTGCCGCGATTGCTTCCCCCCAACGGTCGCGTGGATCTCTCGTACCTCGCCGACCGCAGCCCGGCCGCGATCGCCGATTGGCTCCAGGGTGAACGCGCGTACGCGCACGGACGCCATCGTGACGCGCTCGACTTCATGTACCGTGCGCTCGCGAGCGACTCGGCCATGAGCGTCGCGGCGCTGAAGGGGGCTCAGGCGGCCGTGTACCTGCAGGACTATCCACTGGCGCGCGATCTCGTCGCCGGAGCGCTGCGGCAGGAAGGGCAGTTGCCGAGGCACCACCTCGCCCTGGCGCACGGCCTGCGGCTCTTCCTCGCCGGTGCCGCCGATTCGGCGGTCGCCGCGTTCACCAGCGCCCGCGCGGCCGACACCACGTGGAGCGAACCGTGGATGATGCTCGCCGAGGTGTACAATCATATGTATCCGGTCGGCAGCACGCTCGACTCGCTCGCCGAGCGGGCGTTGCGGCAGGCGCTCGCGCTGCAGCCGGGATTCGCCCCGGCGGTCTCGCATCTCATCGAGTACGAGGTACGCCGCGGCGACGCGCCGGCGGCGCGTGCGTTGCTCAAGCGGCTCGCGGCGATCGGGCCGGACACGCTCGTGGTCTTCCAGGCGGAGCTCCTGGTGCGGTGCGCGCTGGACGGCCCCGAGAAGGTCGACTGGCCCGACGCCGTCCGACGCGCCAGCACTCGCGTGGTCGACGTGGCCCGGATCGTCGGCGGCGGTGACCGCTACCCCGACTGCGCGCGCCGGGCGCTCGAAGCCGTGATCACGCACGATGCCGACACCACGTTGCTTCACTCGAATGCCCGCTGGGCGGCGCTCAAGGGCCTCGACTACCTCGCGATGCTGCGCGGCCATGCCGATTCGGCCCGGGACCTGATCGATGCGGCGCGCGCACGCGGCGTGCGCGCGGCGGTGTCGCTGCACGTGCTCAACGCCATGCAGGGCTCCACCGCATCGGAGGCGAGCGCCGACACCGCCATGCGGTCGCTGGCGGACCGCCCGATCTCGCAGATGTCCGGCGCACGACTCCGCTACCTCACGCTCTGGAGCTGGCACCGACATGACGTCGCGCGCCTCGACTCGCTCGTGCGTCGTCTCGCGGTGGTCGTCGACTCCGCCGACCGTGGCGTCGATCGGGCGCTGTTGCTGAGCGCCACCGCCCGCGCCGCGCTCCTGCGGGGCGATTCGTCCGCGGCACTCGTGGCACTCAAGCAGGTGAGACCGGCGGCCGACCCGTCCTTCCTCACCTGGGACCTCTGGGAGTCGGCCGCCGAGGAGCGGATCCTGCTCGCCGAGCTGCAACTGGCCACCGGCGACGCCGAGGGAGCGATCACGACGGCGGAGTTCTTCGACTCGTCGCGCTCGCAGATCGACCTGCTGCACCTCGCCGCGAGTCTCCGCGTGCGGTCGGCGGCGGCGACCAGGCTCGGGCGCCGTCGCGAGGCGCTGGCCTACGCCGCCCGGCTCGAAGCGCCACGGTAGCTAGCCGAGCCGACGGGGGCACGGTACGTTCGGAGCGCATGGGCTCATTGCCCAAGCCACGATACGTGCGACCCGACCGGAGGTTCAGATGGCCAGCACCGACGCAAAGGTGAAGAAGCTCGAGAAGAAGATCGCCAGCTTGGAGAAGAAGCTCGCGGCGGCCACGAAGGCGGGCAAGGATAACAAGGCGGCGATCGCCGAACTCAAGAAGTGCTGCAAGAAGGTGGAGAAGTGGATCGAGCTCGAGGTGGCGTGGTCGAACGACGTCACCAAGATGTTGCGCGCGGTGAAGTGGAGCGCGCTCGTGGCGGCGTACCCGGGCGGCCCCGGCACCAATCCGCCGATCACCAATCCTGACTGGCCCCCCGCCGGAGCATGAGATCGACGGTGCGTGGGGGACGGATCCTCCGCATGATCCTCGTGGCGACCCTCGCGGGTTGCCCGGGGTCGTGTCCCCCCACGCCCACTCCGCCACCCACTCCGCCACCCTCTCCCCTTCCCACACCTGCGCCGCAGCCGCCGCCATCCGGGCCGGCGGCGGACATCGTTGTGTCGTTCCCGGGCGTCGCCGAAACGCGTCCGCTCCTGCTCTACAGCGGGAGTCGCGGAGGCGCTTGCCGCCGCTTCGAGCCGTTCGTGGGCGATCCGGACGTCCTGCTCGAGGGTGTGGCATACGACCCGGGATGCCCGGCCGGGATCTACGTCTTCGCGCGCGGAGCGAGCGCCGCCGGACTCACCGTCGATCCATCGGAGCCGGGATCGGAACTCTGGCTCACGTCCGCGCTGACGAGCAAGGTGCTGAGCATCCCGCTCGCGTCTCCCATCCGGTTGCCGCTCCACCTCTGGTTGGTCGCCGACGAGACTGACGTGGCCCAGGCGACGGCGTTGCGTGACAAGCTCCTCGACGCAGCGTATCCCATCATGGACGCGATGGGGACCGGCCTGACGCTCGACACGATCTCGTCGGTCCTGGGCAGCGGCGCGCTCGCATACGATTGCGCTTCGGCCGCCGCGATCATCGGCGAGCCAGAGACCTACGAACAGGGCCGCATCAACGTCTACTTCGTGAAGAACTACCTGCAGAGTGACTGGACCCCTGCGTACAACTGCGTCGACGTCCTCCATCCGGAGATGATCTTCATCTCGTGGGGATACGACAACATCCCCAAGCCGACGCTGGCGCATGAGATCGGTCATTCGCTCGGCCTCGTGCACCCGCAGACGGAGGACGGCCCATACGGCCCGGTCCAGATCTGGGGGCATACCTTCGAGGTCGACCCGTTCAAGAGCGGCAACTTCATGTGGACCGGCCCGGCGATCACCAATGCATCGATCGGCCAACTCTTCGCGCTGAACTTCTCGAGCGAGTCGTGGCTCAACTTGGACGGATCGCCCTTCAAGCGCCCCCAGGCCCGCCCCTGTCAGGACGATTGGGGCGCGGGCGCTTGCGCGGCGCTCAACAGCTTCGTTCCCGGCGGCTGGCCACCCCCATGATCCTCCCCCGCCACACTTCGCGTGGTCCCGCCCGCACCGGTGCGATGGCGATCCTCTTCACGCTCACCGCCGCCTGCGCCGCGCCGCTCACGCACGAGGAGCAGCTCACGGTCGAGCGATACCTCGTCTGCTTCGAGTGTCCCGCCCCGCTGCAGGACGTCCGGCGGCTCGCGGGCATGAAGCCCCGCGCCACCGTCGACTCCCTCGATGTGGCCCTTCGTCGTGGCCCCACGGTGCAGCGCACCGCCGAGGCCGACAGTCTGCTGAACGCGGGATACACGCGCGACTCGACGTGGCGCTCGCGCAATGCGCGGCCAGCTCTTCCCCCTCGCGATTCGGTCGTCGCACCCGACTCCCGCAGCTATGTGGACGGGTACCGCGCGCGCGGGGCGCTCGGGATGGGTTGGATACGCACCGCGCGCGCCCTGCGCTATCTCGACCAGGCGATCGCGACGGGACAGCTCCCGCCGTCCGTCCTCGCAGCCGCGCGGTTCGCGCGCGACAGCATCCCGTCGGCGAACGGTCCGCCGAGCCCCTAGACGGCCGTGCGGCCGGTGTTCATCATCGAACGCCGTCCGGTCGTCACGACGAACGCACGAGCCACCGATACACCGGCGCCCCCGTCAGAGCCAGCGCCGTCCCGATCAGCGTGTCCACCGGGTGCGCCACCACCGCACTCACCAGGAACGCCAGCATCACCACGATGTAGACCATCGGCGTCCACGGGTACCCTGGCGTCCGGTACCCCGTCGGCGTCCCGAGGCGCGGCCGCAGCCGGAAGATCGCGGCGACGATCAGGATGTTCATGAGCTGGAACGGCACCACGAAGAAGTTCACGAGCCGCGCGAACGATCCGAAGAAGAGCAGCGCCGCGATCGACGTCGCGGCGGTGAAGAGGATCGCCCCGTTCGGCGTCGCCGTGCGCGCGGAGACGGCGCCGATCCGCGCGAAGAACCAACGCAGCGCGCCGCGCGCGGCCCCCGCCTGCTCGGCCGCCATCGTATAGAACAGCCGCGGCAAGGTCATCACGAGCCCGCCGAGCGCGCCGAAGATCGAGACGACCATGAGCAGGTCGAGCAGCGTCCCGCCGCGCGGGCCGTAGGCGGCGGTCGCCACCGTGGAGGCGATGGTGTTCGGCGCCTCCCGCATCGCGGCGAGCGGCACCACACGCAGGTAGGCGACGTTCACCACGAGGTAGAGCAGCGTCAGCGCGCCCACGCCGAGAGCGAGGCCGAGCGGCAGGTCGCGCTCGGGTCGCCGCACCTCGCCCGCCACGTGCGAGACGTCGATCCAGCCGTCGTAGGTGAAGAGCACCGCCGCCACGCCGAGCCCGGCGAAGCGGAAGAAGGCGAAGAAGGACTCCGACGCGCTCGCGTCCGGCGCGACGGCCGTCGCGACCACTGCCACCGCCGGCGGCGCGAGCCACAGCGCCCCACCGATCAGCCCCACGAGCCCGACGATCTTCACCGTCGTCATGAGGACTTGGACACGCGCACCCCAGACCACGCCCGCGATGTTCACCAGCGCGAAGCCCGCGATCGCTCCCGCGCCCCACCAGGCCGGGGCGATCGCGACCCGCGTGCCGACCACGCGCTGCATGAACTCGCCGAAGACGATCGCGATCCCGGCCACCGCCCCGGGGCCGCTCACCCAGAGCTCCATCCACACGAGCAGGAAGCCCCAGAACGGACCGAACCCCTCGCGCAACACATGGTAGGTGGCGCCCGCCTGCGGGAGCAGCCGGCAGAGCTCGGCGAGCGTGAGTGCGCCGCAGAGCGTGATGAGCCCGCAGAGCGCCCAGATGAAGTGCACCTGCCAGGGATGCTGCGTGACCGCCGCGAGCTCGCCCGGAGTGAAGAAGACGCCGGAGCCGAGCATGTTGCCGACCACCAGGGCGACCACAGCCGAGAGTCCGAGCTGGCGCTTCAGCGCGGCGGTGGTAGTCACGGCGCTCGCGTTGACGAGACGCCCGCCGCCTCCGCGGCGCGCACGGCCGCCACGAGCCGCGCGACCTGCGCGCGCACCACCCGATCGGTCGCCGAGCGGCCGCTCCGCAGCGACGTGCCGACGATCGCGCCGTCGGCGAGCGGCATCAGTGCACCTGAATTCTCCGGCGTGAGCCCGCTGCCGATGATCACCGGCAGCGCGCCCGCGCGTGCCGCGCTCAGGTCATCGAGCGACGGACCGATGCCCGTCTCCGTTCCACTGATGATCACCGCATCCGCGCCCGCCGCTTCGGCCTCGCGCGCCGACTGCTCCATGGGCTTGGGCCCGCCGATCGGCGTGGTGTACTTCACCTGCAGGTCCGCGAAGAGCTGTACCTGCTCGGCGCCGATCCGCTTGCGGTACTCGAGTACGGCAGCCGGATCGGGCTCGAACGGCCCGCACTTGGTCATCACGCGATCGACGAAGAAGTCCATCCGGATGAACCGCGCCCCGGTCGCCGACGCGATCGCGAGCGATGCGCGCCAGTCGTCGAGCAGCACCTCCACGCCGACGGGGATGCGCGCGCGCGCCACGACCTCGCGCGTCACCCGTGTCATGGCGGCGTGGATCTCCGGCCCGCCGACCATCGTATGCGGCTGGTCGAAGTCGTTCTCGACCAGCGCGCCGTCCACGCCACCCGCCTCCAGCGCCGCGAGGTCGGCGAGCGCGACCTCGACGAGCGCGTCGATGCCCGGGTGTGTCGCATAGCCGGGGAGTGGTGGCAGCGCGATCATGCCGATGACCGGACGAGCGCCCGGGAAGAGTGAGCGGAATCGGCTCATGACGTCGCAGGCGATGCGAGTGCGGCCACGGGGCCCGCCGCGAGTTCGGCGGTGGCACCCAAGTGCCGGATCACGATCGCGGCACGCCGCGAGCCCGCACCGAGCGCCCGATGCACATCGCGGTGCCGCACATAGTCGACCGTGAACGCCGCCTGGAATGCGTCACCGCAACCGGTCGAGTCCACGCACTCGCCGGCAGGGACCGCATCCGCCGGGCACGTGATCCGCTCCCCGTTCACGAGCGCGCTGCTGCCGTCCGCTCCGTGCGTCACGACGATCAGGCTCCGCGTGTCACGGGAGAACGGGAGGAGCCGTTCGACGGTCGCCTCGCTCCCGCTCAGGAACAGCAAATCGAATGCGCCGAGCAACGACTCGATCCCGCCGAGGTCGGGACCGAGGTCGGCGCCGTCGAGCAGGTCCGCCACGCGCATGCCCGTGATGCCGCGCGCGTGCATGACGGCGTCCGAGAGATGCGCGAGTTCGCGGAAGACCGGTACCGCCACGACCTCGGCGGTGCGCAAGAGGACCTGGTCCGCCGCACTCAGGTGGAGGTCCGCGAGCACGCCCGGCGAGTAGCCCCCCGCGGGGAAGATGCGTTCGCCACCGGGGGCCAAGGTGATGGCCTGCGTTGCCGTCGCGCCCGCGATCACACGCAGGTGCGAGGCGTCGATGCCCTCGGCGGCGAGCTTCCGCCGGACCGCCGCCGCACCCGCGTCGGTTCCCGTCGCGCTCATGAGCGACACCCGTTCGGCGCCTTCGCGCCGCGCGTTCACCGCGAAGTTCAGCGAGATGCCGCCGACGCGTTCGGCGCCGAGCGCGGGATAGCGGTCGATCGTGCACTCGCCCACCGCGACGATCCTCATGCGGCGGAGCTCGAAGAGTCCCAGCGTCGACGAGGACTCACCCGAGGTGCTGCTCGTCGTCGGCCGCGACGCGCGCGACCGCGTAGATGAGTCCGGTCCCAGGTTCCGGATACGCCCGCCAGTGCAACCGCACCGGGTGGCCATCCTTGTGGATGTACCGGTTGGTGAACGCGAGCGTCGGCGTGCCGTCGGCGAGCGACCCCACCTCGGCGACGGTCGCATCGCGGTCGTCGGGATGGATGAAGGTCAGGAAGCTCACCGAGAGCAGCTCCTTGGTGGAATAGCCGAGCGCGCGCTCGAAGGCCGGGTTCACCGCGATGAACCTCGCATCGGTCCCGGCGAGGCACATGAGGTCGACGCCGTAGTTGAAGAAGCGCTCGAAGTCGACGATCGCGTGCTCGCCGGTCGCCGCAAGCGCCAGACTGACCCCGCAGGCGGGGCAGTACTTGGCGTTCCCGGGCAGGGGGTGGCTGCAACGGAGGCATGCGTCGGACACGGGGTGCTCTCTGCGGATGTAGCTGTAACCTCCGACCGGACGCGGCAGGTCGCAAGCGGGCGGGGGATCCCGCCCGCTCTCTTGCGCATCTCAGCGAGACGGGGCCGCCGGCATCGCATACGGTCTCGCATGCCCGGCGTACACCATGCGCGCTCCGAGCGCGCGCAGCCGGGCCCAGCTCGCGGCGACGACCTGCGCATCCTCCGCGCCCACCATCGTCTCCATCGTGAGATCCCCGGTGAAGCACTCACCGGAGTCGAGCACGAGCGACACACTGTCGTCGGAATGCCCCGGCGTGGGCACCACCTCGCCGGCGATGCCGAGCTCGGCCAAGAGCGCGCGCGACTCGTCGCAGCGCTTCACCACGTTCCCCTGCGGCACGATCTCCGTGTAGTGATCGCTCGCCTTGATGTGCTGCTTCATCGCCGGGATCGCCGCGACCTGTTGCTCCCACACCAGCAACCGCATGCCGCGCGCCTTGAGGTCCTGCGCCGCCCCGGCATGATCGATGTGATAATGCGTCGCGAAGCCGTAGCGGATCTCGGCGAGCGGGATCCCCGCGCGCTCGAGATTGTGCAACAGCTCGGCGCCCATGCCCGGCCAGCCGAGGTCCAGCAGCAGTCGCGACCGACCGACGCTCACCACCCAGAAGTTGGTGGAGCGATAGCCGACGTTCACGATCGTCTGGGCGGTCACGTTCCACCCGCGGCGGGGGCCGGGTCGAGCATGGCGAGGAGCGGGATCGGCGGGGATTCCGGTTCGGTGGTACGGCGTGGCGAGCGGGACACTCTATTGTATCCCCGATTCAGAGCACGGGGCTAGGTGAACGTGCCCGTGCGGCCCGGTTCCCTGTATGTTCTGGCATGCGCCTCTCCACAGTCGGACTCCGGGCCGTCGCGACCGCGACCGCCATCCTCGTCGTCACCTCACCGATCGCGCGTGCCCAGTCGGCGACGTCCGGCGCACCAGCCGTCGACCCACGACTCTACTCCGCGCTCTCATGGCGCAACCTCGGCCCCTTCCGCGCCGGCCGCGTCAGCGCGGTCGCTGGCGCCATCGGGAGCCCGGGCGTCTTCTACGCCGGCTTCCCCGGCGGTGGACTCTGGAAGACCACGAGCGCCGGCCAGGTCTGGTTCCCGGTGTTCGACTCCGTCAGGGAAGTGTCATCCGTCGGTGCCGTCGAAGTCGCACCGTCCGACCCGAACGTCGTCTACGTCGGCACCGGCGACATGATCACCGGCGGCACGCTCGACCGGGGCAATGGCGTCTACAAGTCCACCGATGCCGGCGCGACCTGGAGGTCCATCGGGCTCCAGGACACGCGCCACATCCAGACCATGCTCGTCGATCCGCGCTCCGCCGATGTCGTGCTCGTGGGCGCGCTCGGCGATCACATCAAGGCCGGCCCGGAGCGCGGGGTCTTCCGGAGCACCGACGGTGGCCGCAGCTGGACGCAGACACTGCGCATCGACGACGCGACGGGCATCGCCAAGCTCGCCCGTGCGCTCGACCGCCCCGACGTGATCTTCGCCGCCTCGGTCCGCCACTGGACGCCGCCCGGCTACGCGGTGGGCTCGTTCCGCTCCTGGCAGTTCGGCACCGTGCGCCCCCAGCCCGACACCGGTCGCACCGGCACCGCGCTCTACAAGTCGCTCGACGGTGGCGTGACCTGGACCGAGCTCAACCGCAGCGGGCTGCCGCGGCTCGATGGCCGCCTGGCACTCTCCGTCGCGATCGGCACCAACGCCCAGCGCGTCTACATGATCAGCAACACCGCGCTCTACCGCTCCGACGACGGCGGCGCGACCTGGCGCCAGATGGCCGCGGACGATACGCGCATCCGCAACGGGCAGGGTGGCTACAGCGCCGGCGTCTACGTCGATCCCAAGAACCCGGATCTCGTCTACACGATCAACACCGCCGCGTACCGCTCCACCGACGGCGGCCGCACCTTCACCGGCATGAAGGGCGCACCCGGCGGCGATGACCCACAGCAGATGTGGATCGATCCCACCGACGGCCGCCGCATGCTGCTCGGACTCGACCAGGGCGCGACCGTATCGCTCGACGGCGGCGCGACCTGGGGCTCTTGGTACAACCAGTCCACCGAGCAGCTCTACCATCTCTCGGTCGACAACTCGTTCCCGTACTGGGTCTACGCGACGCAGCAGGACGCCGGCGCGATCCGCACCCGCTCGCGCGGCAACTACGGCGCCATCACCATGTTCGACTGGAATGCCGTGAGCGGCTGGGAGTGGGGCACGATCATCCCCGATCCGCTCGACGACAACACGATCTTCGCGGCCGGGAACGGCATCGTCCGCATCAACTACCCGAGCGAACAGCGGATCAACGTGAGCCCCGCGATCGATCCGGCCACGAAGGCGCGCACCACCTCGTCGCAACCGCTCCTCTGGGCGCCATGGAACAAGCGCCGCCTCTTCGCCGGGCTGCAGTACGTGGCCAGCACCGTCGACGGCGGCGCGACCTGGACCGCCATCAGCCCCGACCTCGGCGTCCCCGCCGGCATGGACTCCGCCACCGCGACGCGCACGCTCGGCGGTCGCGGCGCGATCGAATCGTTGGCCGCGTCCACGGTCACGCCGGGCGTGATCTGGGCCGGGACCAACAACGGCCTCATCCACGTCACGCGCGACTCGGGGCGCACCTGGAGCGACGTGAGCATCGCCGGCATCCCCACCCCTCGGCGCGCGATGATCTCGTCGATCGACGCCTCGCACACGAACGGCGGCACGGCGTACGTCGCCGTCGAGTACCTGCGCACCGGCGACCACACGCCCTACCTCTTCCGCACGCGCGACTACGGGAAGACCTGGACCAGCATCGTGAACGGCATGCCGACCGACGAGCCGAGCGGCAGCTTCGCGCGCGTGGTGCGCGAGGACCCGCGCACGCCGGGACTGCTCTTCGCCGGCACCGAGAGCGGCATCCATGTCTCGTTCGACGACGGTGAGCACTGGCAGTCGCTGGCGAACGACCTGCCCAACAGCCCGGTCCGCGACCTGTTGATCAAGGACGACGACCTGGTGATCGCCACGCATGGCCGCGGGCTCTGGGTGCTCGACGACATCTCCCTGCTCCGTCAGCTGCGGCGCGCGACGGCACGGATCGAGTCCTCACCCGTGCACCTCTTCGCGCCGGGCATGGCGACGCGCATGCGCCGCAACGTGAATGACGACACGCCGTTGCCGCCGGAGATCCCGCACGCCGAGAATCCGCTCGAGGGTGCGATCATCGATTACTGGCTCGGTGCGGCCGCCGATCGTGTCACGCTCGACGTGCTCGACGCCGCCGGGAACGTGGTGCGGCACTTCTCGAGCGATGCGATCGCTCCGGTGCCCGAGGCCGCGCGGCCGCCGCATCCGAACTTCTGGGTGGAGACGCTGCATCCGTTGCCGACCAGCGCGGGTGCGCACCGCATCAACTGGAACCTGCGGTACGACCCGCCGATGGCCTTCTCGCACTCGTTCGACATCAATGCGAACGCCGGTCTCACACCGGCCTCGCCCGAGGGTCCGATCGTCGTGCCGGGGACCTACACGCTGCGACTGGTCGCGAATGGCGCCACGCGCACGCAGAAGGTGACCGTGCGGAACGATCCGCGGTCGCGCGCCACGGCCGATGCGCTCTCCCGGCAGCTCGCGTTGCAGTTGCGGATCACGACGCTGATGCGGTCCGCGTGGGATGCGCAGCAGCAGGTCGTCGCGTTGCGTGCCTCGCTCGCGGCGGCGCGCGGTGCCGCGGGCACCTCGGCGGCCGTGGTGAGCGCGCTCGACGCGCTCGGCGCGGCGATCGATTCCGCCGTCGGTCCCGCGGGCGACGGTGGCCGTGGCGGCGGCACGAGCTTCCGCAGCATCAACGGAGCGCTCGCGGGCCAGTTGGGTGCGCAGGATCATGGCGACTGGGCGCCGACCCCGTCCATGCGCGCGGCACTCATGAGCAGTTGCCGCGATCTGGAGAAGATGAGGTCCGCCTGGCGGCGCGTGTTGACCGAGCAGGCGCCCGCCGCGAACGCGGCGCTCGCACGGAACGGTGCCACGGCGATCGCCCTGCCGCGCGCCGCGCAGGCTCCCGAATGCTAGTCCGGATCGGATTGCCGCTTTCGGCCCTTCTCGTCGTCGGAGTCGACATGGAAGCACAGACACGCCCGGGCGACGACTGGGCGAACCTGAGTCGATACCGCGCCGAGAACGCGGCGCTTCCCGCGCCGCGGGCCGGCGAGGACCGAGTGGTCTTCTACGGCAATTCCATCACGGAGGGCTGGGCCCCGCTCTTCCCGGCGATGTTCCCCGGCAAGCCCTACATCGGCCGCGGGATCAGCGGGCAGACCACGCCGCAACTGCTCATCCGCTTCCATCAGGACGTCGTGGCACTGCGGCCGAAGGTCGTCGTGATCCTCGCGGGCACGAACGACATCGCGGGGAACACCGGCCCCTCGACGCTCGAGATGATCGAGGACAACCTGATGGCGATGACCGAGATCGCGCGGCAGCACGGCATCCGCGTCGTGCTCTCGTCGGTGCTTCCGGTCTACGACTATCCGTGGAAACCCGGCCTCCAGCCGGCGCCGAAGATCATCGCGCTCAACGCCTGGATGCGGCGCTACGCCAGCGAGGTCGGCGAGACCTACCTCGACTACCACACCGCCATGGCCGACGCGCGCGGTGGGTTGCCGAGTGCGATCGCGGGGGACGGTGTGCATCCGAACGAGGCCGGGTACAGGATCATGGCACCACTCGCCGAGGGGGCGATCGGCCGGGCGCTGAGCCGACGGTGAGTCGCCGTCGGCCGGTCAGTACGCCGTGATCAACACCGAGTGGAGTTCGATCGACGGCGCCGCGATCCCCTTTGCTACCTGGGTCTGAGGCGACAGACCGGAGCGGCCAAGCCCGCGTTCGATCCGGTGAGGGCGTTGGGGACCCGATAACGGGGATTGGCATCCCGCAGTACCCCGTCGCATCTTCTGGGCGTGCCCCTCCCCACCACCCTCCTCCCCGAGAAGCTCCAGCAGCTCTGGGAGACGCGCGCCGGCCGCGCACTCCGCAAGGTCGGCCTCGGCAGCGTCCGCACGACGATCTTCACGCTCGCGGTGCTCGCGACCCTCATCCCCGCGCTGGCCACGAGCTGGATCTCCTACCGGCAGAACAGCCGCGCCCTCGAGGCCAAGCTGAACGAGCAGCTCGCGAGCGCGAGCACCCAATCCGCTCGCGAGATCGGTCTCTGGCTCAAGGAACGCCTCTATGACCTGAAGGTCTTCGCGGCCTCGTACGAGGTGACGGAGAACGTCGAGCGTGGCGGCGGCGGGTCGCAACGGTTGCCCGACTACCTGAACTCCGTGAACGAACGCTTCCCGGACTTCGATGAGCTGATGGTCGTCGCGCCCGATCTGCGCACCGTCGCCCACACCGGGACCGCAGTGGGGCCCCTGCGCTTCACCGGGACGTGGCTCCAGCGGGCGCGCGAAGGCGATGCGATCATCGGGGATCCGCAACGGACGGACTCGGCCGGGCGCGTCAGCATGGAGGTCGCGGTCCCGATCCAGAACGCCGCGGGCCGGTTCCTCGGAGTGCTCGCCGCCCAGCTCAACTTCACCGGCATCCAGCAGCCGGTGCGCGACCTCGTCGCGGGGGAGGACGGCCGCCTGCTCGTCGTGCGGAGCGACGGTGAAGCGATCGTGTCGATCGGACGAGCGCTCGCGCCGATGCCCGAGCCCACGTTGCGGTCACTCGAAGAGGCCGAGGGAGACATGGTGGCGTACGACGCCGCCGACGGCGTCGGCGTGCTCGGCGTGATCGCTCGCGTGCCGGGCACCGAGTGGATGGTCGTCGCCGAGATCCCGGCCAGCACCGCCTACTCCGAGATGCGGCAGCAGCGCAATACCACCGTGTTGCTCGTGCTCGTGTTGCTCCTCGTGGTCGGCTCGCTCGGGTACCTCCTCGGCCTGTTGATCGTGCTGCCGCTGGAGCGCCTCGCGCGCGCGGCCGATCAGGTGGCCGGCGGCGACCTCGATGTGAACGTCCCGGTCTCCGGCAGCGGCGAGGTGTCGCAGCTCACCGGCGTCTTCAACGACATGGTGCGCCGCCTGCGCGACGGCCGCGCCGAACTGGAACGCCTCTCGGTCACCGATGACCTCACGGGGCTCGCGAATCGCCGTCAGCTCGACGACGAACTCGCCCGCGAGGTCCAGCGCAGCGAGCGACACGCGCATCCCTTCGCGGTGCTCATGCTCGACGTCGACAAGTTCAAGGTCTTCAACGACACCCACGGTCACCCGGCAGGCGACGCCGTGCTCGAACAGCTCGCGCGGATCCTGCGCGAGAGCGCGCGTGAGGTGGACACGGCGGCGCGGTATGGCGGGGAGGAGTTCTTCCTCATCCTTCCCGAGACGTCGGTGGCGGGCGCCGCGCACATCGCCGAACGGATCCGCGCGAGCACCGAGGCGCACCCATTCGCCATCGATGGAGGTGCCGCCGAGGTGAAGGTGACCGTCTCGATCGGCTACGCGATCTTCCCCGATCACGGCCGCACGCCCGATGCGCTCATCGAGGCGGCCGATCAGGCGCTCTACCGCTCCAAGCAGGGTGGCCGCAACCGGGCGACCGTCGCCGGCTAGGGAGCGGTGTGGGCCGTGCCTTGTCGTTCCAGAATAA
This sequence comes from Gemmatimonadota bacterium, assembly GCA_021413975.1. Taxonomy (GTDB): domain Bacteria; phylum Gemmatimonadota; class Gemmatimonadetes; order Gemmatimonadales; family Gemmatimonadaceae; genus Pseudogemmatithrix. The sequence continues at coordinate 6,250 of JAIOPJ010000054.1, read as the reverse complement.
CCGACGTGGCCGCCAACCCGCATTCATAGTAGCGGTGACGGCGCATGATCTCTGCCGGCGTAATAGTCCTACGATCCCAAATCCGAAGGCATGTGCGCGGCGCGGTTTATCCGCGCACATGCTGTCGCTCACGACTTCAATGCGTGCGCGGCGCGGGGTTCGAGGTCTTCATCGGGACGATGCTCGGCACCAACACGGTTGACGACGGGTCAGACGGCGGATCTTCCTCCGGTGGACCTTGGAGCTCCGCGTTGTACTGGCAACGCCCGTTGCATTTCGCCATCAGTGTGGTGTAGCAAGTGTTCACCTCTGAGCATGGAGGCGAAGTCTGCAAGCAATAGTAGTTTGCGATGCAGTCACCGTTTGCATCGCAATTGCAGTCCGTGGATTCCGTAACCGTTGCCCGAAGATCGGAGAAGACGCCCGAGATGCGTCCGAGCAGTGCCTCGCCGGCGAATCGTGAGGACTTGTCGAAGGCTTCCGCCACCACGGCCTCCTCGCTTGCGGTGCGATACGGACCGACTCGATCGAGCACGACATCATACACGTCGCGGGGGAACAGGCGGTCGGCCTGCGCCTTGAGTCGCGTGTGTCGCAGGAACACGACTCCGACGGGATCGCTCTGGGAGTTGAGCGCCGGCAACTGGTCCACAACATCACGCAAAAACGCGATCTGCGCGTCGTTCAACGGATCCACGAGTCTTGCGCGCGTCTCCACCTGCAGTGGAGTGAGCGTACCCACCGACTCAGTGAAGGACTGTATGTGTGCTTTCAGCACCGCCACGCGATCCTCGACCGACAGACCGGTCAGCACAGCCCGCTGGTAGACGACGGGCAGGCTCGCGAGCTGCTCGAACGTATTCGGAAGTGCATTTGCATGCGCCTCCATCCACGACAGCGCAAGTTCGCATCGCGCCCTCAGATTGTAGGGCGCCGCGCCTCCGATTGGGATGGCGGTAAGCATGACTGCTGCGACGAGCAGGGTCCTGCGCTTGCGAGAGATGGTCATCGGACACACTCCTCTCAACATAGGGTTCCGGCCGTTGATCTTTCCACGGACGGCGCGATGAGAACTTCGCTGGCGTTAGTTGGGACCGCGCACGGCGGATGTCAACAGCGATTTCGCTAGGTGAGTCGGGCAGTCTGAGCGAGGTGCGTCGCCTCTGTGAACGCCGCTGCAGGAGCGCGACGGTTCACCGCGCTCCTGTGTATTGACGTTCGCATCGACTCAACGACAGGTGTTCGGGCTCTCCCTCACACTCGGCTCCGACGTGATCTGCGGTTTCGCGCCCAGTCGTTGCTTGGGCGACGAACTTGAGTTGTTGCACGGGGATGTGCAAGAGGCAATATTCGGCACCGAGTCCCGCTGGGCGTCCCATCCACCGTCAGGCAATACTCCATGTGCACGACTACCCGTTCGATCGCAGCAGCACTTACGGTGATGGGCGCAGCGCATGGCCTCACGGTGGCCGCCGAGGCACAAGACGTTCGGATCGAGTGGAGCCTCGAACGCGCTTGGTCGGTTGGGGACCCGGATGCGGACACGGTCATTCTCTCGGTCCGTCGCGCGAAGAACGTGGCCGTCGATCGCAGGAATCGGCTCTATCTGCTTGATTCCCGCGAGTCGATCGTCCGCGTTTACGACACCGAAGGCAGGCGCGTCGCTTCCCTCGGCCGGAGTGGCTCCGGTCCAGGCGAGTGGCAGCAGGGAGAGAGTGTGACAATTGATACCAGTGGACGCGCCCTCGTTCACGACCTCGGGAATCAGCGCCTCGTCGGACTCGACGGCCAGCGACCGCCGACCACGCGCTCAACGGCGTTCGTACCCGTGCCCCTGCAAGAGCTTCACATGCTGAGTGATGGCAGTATCGTCGCGTTTGAGGCACGTCGCGACACCGCTCGTCTTGTGCGTGTCGTCGGCTCTCAACGTGAGCGGCTGGCGACGCTGCCCTACCCAGTTCGTCGCAGCACACCACCGGTCTGCAACCTCACTGACTACTCGACGGCACCGATCCTATCGCCGAGTCTGTTGATCGCGTCACGCGATTCGAGCGTCGCGATCAATACTGGTGGTGTCAAGATCGAACTCCTGCGCGGGTCGCGTCGCGTGGTGTTCTCTCGTTCTGGCACGAACAGACGACGCGCAAGCGTGGAGACGGCGAAGAAGTTCCTGGGGGCTGGAATAGTGATGCGCTTCCCTGGGATGCCGGAATGCACTGTGCCCGCCGACATGCTGATTGCGGCTGGTGGAGTTGCTGAGTTCGTCCCGATGTACAGCGCGCTCGCCATCGACGCTCAAGGAAGGGTGTGGGCGACTCGCTTTTCGTTGGCAGAAGAAGTCGCGCTGGCGGACATCTTTGACAGCGCGCGCGGCTACCTCGGAACCGTGTCTCTTGGATCGGCGAGGCCCGTCGCCTTTCTGACGGATGGCAGTCTGGTCAGTCTCGAAACCACAGCGGACGAGGTACCGATCGTAGTGGTGTACCGCGTGAGGCCTCGAGGCTTGCCGCCGCCTAAGCTCGCATCGCGTCGATGAAGAGCGACTCGGCGATCGCTGCGAGGTTCGCGGGGGCTTCGCTTCGGCTGACCTTCAACAGGGTCGCAACACGGGCCGACGCCGTCGCTGAGCAGACGCGTTCACCGCGGCGGCGTATGCTCAGCGGTGAATGGCATCGTCGGTGGATGACGTGCGCCCGCGCGCTGGCGCGCAGCTAGGGCCTCGCCGGCGTCGCGCCCCGCACCACACTCTGGTGCACCCAGGCGCTGCGACCGTCCGCGAGGGTCACGCGCAGCCAGTCCTGCTCGTACGCGTACGCCGTGAACGCCGTGCCCACCGGCGCCGTCGTGACGACGGTCGCCGTGGCGCTCGGCGCCGCACGAAGATTCGCCCGCGCGGTCGTGGTGAGCGGCACCGGCAATGCCAACGCACGCTCGCCGGGTCTGGTCGACGTGCCGGCACCCTCCGCGAGTCGGCCGCGACCCGCAGTGGCGGCACGCTTGGCCTGCGTCGCGAGATAGACCGCGCCGCCGAAGTTCTCGGCGTCGAATGCCGTGCTCCCGGCGCGCAGTGCCGCCTCGGCCTGCGCGACCTCGGGCGCTCCCTGCTGCCCGGCGCGACCACGCAGCTGCTGCAGCGTCACCTCGGCCTCGGCGATCGCGGACGCCGCCTCTGCGCGCGTCGCGAGCGTGCGCAGTCGGGCCATGGCGCGCACGACCTCGGTGGTCGCTTCGCCGAGGCGTCGCTCCGCGTCGGCGAGCTGGGCACTGCGCTCGAGGAGCTGCACCTTGGTGCGGGCGAGCTCGCGTTCCATCTCGGGGTCGCGGACGGTCACGGTCTCGGGAGCGACGCGCACCGGCGCCGCGACCGGCGCGGGGGCCGCGACGACCGGCACCGGTGCAGCGGCCTGCGGTCTGCCCGCGCATGCTACGACGGCGGCGGCGAGGGATACGTAGGCGATCCGCATGATGGGTCCTCGGGTGGGCGGGCCGATTCGGCGTTGATGCTGAAGATAGCATCGGTCGGGCCTCGGCAGATCCCTCGCGAGCGCTGGAAATCGTACCTTTCCGGACATGACCACTCAAGCGCGCCTCCTCCCGACCGCCGCCTTGCTCCTCGCCTGCCTCGTCGCGCCGAGTCCCGCGCGAGCGCAGAGATTCGAACTCTCGTATCCGACCGCTGCCACGGCATCGGGCGCGCCAGCGGCACCGATCACCGGGAGAGCGTTCGTCTTCATCGCGCGCACCGACCGCACCGAGCCGCGGCTCCAGTCCGGCAGCACGCGGCGCAGCGAACCGTTCTTCGGCGTCGACGTCGAGGCACTCGGCGCCGGCAGGACCGTCGTCGTCGACGCGACCACACCCGGCTTCCCGCTCGCCTCGCTCAAGGACCTTCCCGCCGGCGACTACTACGTGCAAGGACTCCTCGTCCCCTACACCCAGTTCCGTCGCGCCGACGGACACACCATCTGGGCGCACATGGACGCCGGCGAGGGACAACGCTTCAACGACTCGCCCGGTTCACTCGTGAGCGAAGTGCGGAAGGTGCGGATCGACCCCGCGTCGCGGAGCGCCATCACCATCTCGCTGACGAAGACCATCCCGCCGGTGTCGCGCCCCGCCGAGACCGAGTGGGTCAAGCGCGTGCGCATCACCTCACGGCTCGCGAGCGCGTTCTGGGGCCACCCCATGCCGCTCGGTGCCGTGGTCCTGCTCCCCAAGGACTACGAGAAGGACCCCTCGCGACGGTACCCGGTGGTCTACACGGTCGGCCACTTCAGCGAACGCGCACCGTTCGGCTTCACCTTCGAGGGCTGCGACCGCGTCGAATCGCCCGAGGCGCGCGCCGCGCGGCTCGCCCGTTCGGCGCGCGAGACCGGGTGCGAGTTCCAGCAGGCATGGACCGCGGGCAAGGTCCCGGAGTTCATCGCGGTGTTCATCCAGCACACCACGCCCTACTACGACGACAGCTACGTCCTCAACTCGGCGAACAACGGCCCCTACGGGGACGCGATCACCACCGAACTGATCCCCGAGATCGACCGTCGTTTCCGCACCGTGGCCGCGCCGTACGCGCGCACGCTCACCGGTGGCTCCACCGGCGGGTGGGACGTACTCGGGTTGCAGGTGCACCACCCCGATGTGTTCGGCGGGGCCTGGTCGCTCTATCCCGACCAGCTCGACTTCAGGAACTACCAGTTCGGCGACATCTACGCCGACACCAACGCCTTCGTGCGCGCCGACGGCTCGTGGATGCCGCGCGAGATCCCGTCGAGCCGCAGCCCCGAAGGGCTCACCGATCTCACCGTCCGCGAGGAGAACCAGGCCGAGGCCGTGATCGCATCGAAGGGACGCTCGGGTGGACAGTGGGACGGATGGCAGGCCGCCTGGGCGCCCGTCGGTGCCGACGGGTATCCGCAGCCGCTCTGGGACAAGCGCACGGGGAGGATCGATCGCGCGGTAGCCGAGTCGATGCGCACGAGCGGGTATGACCTGCGCGCGTACGTCGAACAGAACTGGAGCACCATCGGCCCGCGTCTCGTCGGCAAGCTGAACGTCGCGGTCGGCGACATGGACAACTACTTCCTCAACCTCGGCGTGTACCGCTTCGAGACCTTCCTCGAGAGCACCAAGGAGCCGGGCAAGGGGCCGTACTACGCGGGCACGTTCGAGTACGGTCGTCCGCTCAAGCCGCACGGGTGGCAGCCGTGGACCAATCAGGAGCTGCTGCGGACGATGGCGGAGCAGGTGGCGAGGAACGCACCGCGGCAGTGAGCGCGGCGCTCCTCGTCACCGGGTCATCGGGTCACCGTCGCGATCGGATGGCCTCGGGCGCACCGAGCCCCTTGAACTGCACCTCGATCCGCGGCGGATCGTCGCCGCCGAACTCCGAGTCCATCTCGATCGAGTGCGCGCCTGCGGAGACCACGGGCGCCGGCGCCTGAAGCGTGTGCCGCGCGCGCAGCTTCCCCGTCGCGTCGTAGATGCGGACGGTCGTGCTGCCGTCGCACACGAGACTCTCGCCGGCGCGCAGCTCGATCGGCAGCACCAGCTCCGTGTAGCGATCGACGCGCAGCTTCATGTTGCGCACGGTGCCGGTCCCGCCCGCGACGCTCAACCGGAACTGCAGCGCCTGCGCCTCCCACGGCTGCTGGACCTCCCACGTGGTGTGCGTCGGTTCCCCCGGCTGGCGTTCGGACTTCTCACGCACGAAGACCGGTGAGAGCGCGTACTGCCGGAGCGTCCACGCACCCGGCGACACCGTCCCGAGATGGAACTCGTTCCTGGGGTCCTTGAGCCGCGCCTGCTGCGCGCTGTCGAACGCGCCGCTGTTCCGCGCGAGCTCCCACTCGCGGATCGCATCGAGCAACACCGGTGTGAGCGCATTCGTGCGCAGCGCCTTGGGGCGCGCGACCATCGCGAACCCCGCGCGGTAACCGGCCGCGCGCGCCAGCATCCACTCCATCTCCGCCAGCGTCGTCGTCTCGGTCAGCAGATACCAACCGAGCATATGCGGCATGAAGTTGCGCTCGAACAGCGCCTGATTGTCGATCCGGTACTGCTGCATGCTCTCGTTGAAGCCGCCGTACCACGGCTCGCCCCAGTTGTAGTAGGAGCCGATGTGCCAGTAGAAGGTCTTGGAGGTGCTCGTCCCGTTGATCAGGTCGTGCTTGGTCTGATCGAGCACATCCTTGGCGAACACGGCCAGCGCGTAGTCCCCCTGACCGGAGGCGAGCGCCCCTTCGTGCCCATC
>JAIOPJ010000051.1 GCA_021413975.1 Gemmatimonadota bacterium | reverse complement strand
GAAGATCTTCGCCTGGCCAGGCATGGGCCGCGCGATCGTCGACGCCGTCATCCGTCGTGACTACCCGCTCGTCGGCGGCGTGGTGCTCGTGAGCAGCCTCTTCGTCGTCCTCGGCACGCTCCTCGCCGACCTCGCCGTCGCATGGGCCGACCCGCGCCGACGCCAGTCATGAGACGCCGCAGCACGGCCCCCCTGCTGGCATTCGCGGCCCTCGCGCTCCTGGCGATCGCCGGGCCCTACCTCGCGCCATACGATCCGCTCGCGACGCCCGATCCGGTGGCCCTCGCGTCACTGCCCCCCTCGTGGGCACATCCGTTCGGCACCGATCCACTCTCCCGCGACGTCTTCAGCCGCATGCTCGTCGGGGCGCGCCTCTCGCTCGGCATCGCCGCCATCGCGGTGCTGGTGTCGGTCCTGCTCGGCACGGCGATAGGGACCACGGCCGCGATCGCAGGCCGATGGACCGACGCGCTCCTCATGCGCATCACCGATGCGGTCATGGCCGTCCCCCGGTTGCTCCTGTTGCTAACCGCCGTGGCGGCGCTCGGTCAACTCACCCCGCTCACGCTTGCGCTGATGCTCGGCGCCACGGGGTGGATGACCACCGCACGACTGGTGCGGCACGAGACCCATCGCCTGCTGGGCGGCGATGCGGTGCGCGGAGCCCGGGCACTCGGCGTCCCGTCGCTCCGCCTCGTGCGCGTCCATCTGCTGCCGGCGCTCCTCCCGACGATCGGCGTGGCCGCCACGGTCGCCCTTGCCTCCGCCGTGCCGCTCGAAGCGGGCCTCTCGTTCCTCGGTCTCGGCGTCGGCCCGCCGAATCCCAGCTGGGGGAACATCATCCTCGAGGCCGAAGGACGCATCGTGGGGCGCTGGTGGCTCGTGCTCTTCCCCACGCTCGCCATCGTGACGACGGTGCTCCTCGCGAACCTGATCGCCGAGCGATACACCGCCGGCCGGGACGACCGGGCATGACCGCGCCCGTCCTTCAGGTCCGCACGCTGGGCGTCGAGGTGAATGCGCCGACGCGTGTCTCATCCGGCGCGTCGATCAAGGAGGCCTCCGGGGCGGCTCGCGGTCCGCGCGATGCCACGCTCCGGCTGCTCGACAGCGTGAGCTTCGACGTCATGCCCGGCAGCAGCGTCGGCGTGGTCGGCGCATCAGGGGCAGGGAAGAGCACGCTCGGCCTCGCGCTCATGCGCCTCCTCCCGCCGGCGATGCGATTCACCGAGGGCTCGAGCGTCCGCCTCGGGGATCGTGATCTCGCCGCGCTCGACGCCGAGTCGCTCCGCGATCTGCGGGGGCGACGGATCGCGATGGTCTTCCAGGAGCCGATCACGGCGCTCAACCCGGCGATGACCATAGGCGACCAGCTCGCCGAGGCCGTGATCGTGCACGGGCTCGCGACCGCACGCGAGGCACGCGAGCGCGCGATCGCGATGCTCGACCGCGTGGGGATCGTTGGCGGTGCGGCCGGCGCCCGGCGGTACCCGCACGAACTCTCCGGCGGCATGCGGCAGCGACTCCTGCTCGCGATGCCGCTCATGCTCGATCCCCTGCTGCTCATCGCCGACGAACCGACGACGGCGCTCGATCCGGTCCGCCAGGCGCAGATGCTCGACCTGCTCGACGAGATGCGTGCGGCCTCGGGCACGGCCTTGCTCCTGATCTCGCACGACCTGGAGATCGTCGGCGAACGGTGCGAGCGGGTGATCGTGCTCGACGAGGGGCGCGTGGTCGAGGATGGGGCGACCGCGCAGATCCTCTCCGAGCCGCGGTCGGAGGCGGCCCGGCAACTCGTGGCGGCGCGCCTGCCGCTCGCGGTCCCGCCGCGATCGACGGGCGCGCGGTCGTCGGCGAGTGATCCCTCGTCCTCCAGCCGAGGCATCGCTGCTCCGGCGGTGGCTCCATTGCTCGAAGTGACCGACCTCGCCGTGACCTATCCGGAACGTCGTCGGGGGTTCCGGTCGGTCGCCGCCGTCCCCGCCGTGGAGTCGGTCTCGCTCACCCTCTCTCCCGGCGAGGTGCTCGGCGTCGTTGGTGAATCGGGCTGCGGCAAGACCTCGCTCGCGCTCGGCATCCTGCGGCTGATCCCGTCGCGCTCGACGTCGTTGCGCTTCGACGGGGCGGATCTGGCGCGGTCGGAGGGAGAGTCGCTGCGCCGCGTGCGTCGCCACCTGCAGTTCATGCCACAGGACGCCGGCGCATCACTCTCGCCGCATCTCACGTGCGAGTCGCTGGTGAGCGAAGGACTCGTGGTGCATGGCATCTGCGACGAGCGCGAGGCGAGGGAGCGTGCGCGCGCAGTGCTCGGTGAACTGGAGTTGCCGCCGCAGGCGGCGCGATCGCGGCCGCACGAACTCTCCACCGGTCAGCGTCAGCGGGTCGCACTCGCCCGCGCGCTCGCGACCGAGCCCCGCGTGCTTATCTGCGACGAACCCGTCTCGTCGGTCGACCCGCCGACGCGTGCGCGCCTGCTCGACCTCCTCTCGGCGCTGCGCGCCACGCGAGGGCTGGCGATGCTGTTCATCTCGCATGACCTGCCGGCGGTGGCGCGGATCGCGGATCGGGTGGTGGTGATGCAGCGCGGGCGCGTCGTCGAGATGGGGACGACCGAGGCCGTGATCCTCCGGCCCTCGCAGGCGTACACGCGGGAGTTCCTGGCGGCGGTCCCGACGGGCGTGCCGCGACGTTAGCCGCGCGCGCATAGGTCCGTGATGCGCGCCGTGTCGGGACATCCCGAGTCGCCTCCTCGCGCTGACTGGCGCGACCGTGAGCCGCGTCGTAGATAGGAAGCGTCTCCAACGGAGCCGCACCATGAAGAAATGGGTCGTCGTGTTCGTCGTCCTCCTTGTCGGCGCAGTGATGTTCGTGGGGCGCGGAGGAGTCGCGAAGCGAGCGAACACGTTCCCACCGCAGATCGCGACCGGCGGTGGCCACAGCTGCCGGATCGTGAGTCCGGGCACCGTGGAGTGTTGGGGTGCGAACTTCGCCGGGCAGCTCGGCAACGGCACGCTGGGGTCGGCCGTCGCGGTCGCCGGTCCCACAGTTCCTCTCGGCGCGAATGCGAGGGTGATCGCGACCGGCTCCAACCACACCTGCGCCATCCTGACCGACAACACCGTTCGCTGCTGGGGGGCGAACGGAGAGGGTCAGCTCGGCAACAATACCAAGGTCAGCTCCTCGACGCCGGTCACGTCCGCCGTCACCGACGCCAAGGACATCGCAGCGGGTAACGGGCACACCTGCGCCGTACTGAACAACGGAACGGTCCAATGCTGGGGCAGCAACCAGTTCGGGCAACTCGGCAATGGCACGAAGGTCCCCTCCAGCGTCCCGGTGGCGGTGAGCAACATCACCGACGCCTCTCAGGTGGCGGCCGGGATAGGCCACACCTGCGTCTTGCGCACTGGCGGCAGCGTGAGTTGCTGGGGCAGCGGGCCGCTCGGGACCGGTGCGAACTCCGATGTGCCGGTCGCGGTCCCCGGGATCACGGGCGCCACGGTCGTGGTCGCCGGACTCTCCAACGGCTGCGCACTGCTCGCCGCTGGAACTGTTACGTGCTGGGGAGCCGGCTCGGTCGGCGAGCTCGGTGACGGCGCCCTCACGAGCCGCGCGGCACCGGGCCTCGTGAGCGGAGTGAACCGCGCGACGGCGATCGCGATCGGCGGCTCTCACGGCTGCGCCGTGGTCGCCCTCGGTGAGGTCCTCTGCTGGGGTGGGAACGTCAGCGGCCAACTCGGAATCCTTTTGCCGACCAACGCGATGTGCGGTCCGGTCAACTACCCCTGTTCACCGACGCCCGCGAAGGTGCCGGGAATCACAGGGGCCGTGGACGTCGCCGTCGGCGATTCGCACACCTGCGTGATCTTCCCGGGCGCGCGCGTTGCCTGCTGGGGCTGGAACGGATTCGGCCAGTTGGGGAACGGAGAGGCCGCGGCGCAGTCAGGCGTGGCCGAGATGACGTCTTCGGCGCGACCGGTCTTCGTCACGCGTAAGGCGCTGTCGGTCAGTGGCAACAGCGGCGGACATTCGTGCGCCGTGTTGCCCAACGGGACCGCGCGCTGCTGGGGGGAGAACCTGAATGGACAACTGGGCGACGGGACCATCGGCACCGGTGCGAACCCTGGCTCGGCGACGCCTGTCGCGGTCGCCGGACTCAGCAATGTCCAGCAGATCTCGGCCGGCGGGAATCACACCTGCGCGCTTCTCTTCGACGCCTCGCTCCGTTGCTGGGGGAAGGCCGTGTTCGGCCAGGTCGGTGCCCCCGGCGGCAGCGCCGACAAACCTCTTCCCGCGCCGGTCGGTGGACCGATGGTGGTCGGGGTCGGACTGGGCCGTCACATGTCCTGCCTGATCCGCTCCGGGATCGGTTCGGGTGGCATCTCATCGCTTCGCTGCTGGGGCGTCAACAACAATGGGCAGCTCGGCGTCGGAAGTTCGCAACCGCTCTGTAGCGGCACCCTCGTCGCCGTTCCATTGCCGTGCACCAACGTCCCCGTGCAGGCGCAGGTGACCGAGGTGGTGCAGGTTCGCGGCGGCATCGAGCACACCTGTGCGCTGCGTGCCAACGGCGGGGTCTGGTGCTGGGGCCAGAATCTCTTCGGGCAACTGGGCGCCGGCACTGGCTCACTTCCCAGGGCGGTCCTCGGCGTGGGCAGGGCGGTGGCGCTGGCTGTCGGTCCGAACCACAACTGCGCACTGCTCGCGGATGGCACGGTGCAGTGCTGGGGTGACAATCGTCAGGGCCAGGTGGGAATCGCTGCGAGCACGAACCCCGTGACGGTCCCGAACGTCGTGACGGGTATCAGCGATGCGCGAGCCGTCATCGCCGGCGGCGACTTCAGTTGTGCGCTTCTGGGCAACGGGACCATCCGATGCTGGGGCGACAATCGTCTCGGGCTGCTTGGTAACCCCACGGCAGGAAACGGCTCGTCGACACCGGTCGCGGTGACGGGCGTGACCGATGCGACACACATCGCCGCTGCCGGCTCGGCACTCAACGCGTGCGCCGTGATCGAGAGCGGCGGCGTCATGTGTTGGGGCGCGAACGGATCTGGTGAACTGGGACGGGGAACACGCTCATCGTTCTCGGCAACGCCTGCAGCGGTCATCGGACTGCCCTGAACCCTCCCGGAATCGCGAGGAGCGGGAACCCTGGCGCGCTGCTCCGCAGACTCGATCTGATATGCGCCTGGAACATTTCGTTATAGGGTCGCCTGTCGGGACGTCTCTGTAACTCTTTGTTGCACAATGGTTTGGGCTGTGGGATGGATCTGGTGCCACTCTTGCCCTGAAGAGTGCTGCGTGGCCACGCAGTGAAACGCACCTCCTCCACTCCCCAGCCCCCAGAGCCATGAACATCCGACTGCTTGCCCCAGCCGCCTTCATCGCGGCGCTCTCCCTCTCCGCCTGCTCCGACAGCCCGCTGGCCCCCGTCGATGCCGCGGCCACCAGCGCCGCAGCGCGCGGCACTTCCACCACCCAGACGTCGACGGCAGCCCGCATCCGCGTTTTCGCCGCGCTCACGGCGCCCTCAGGTGGCGCGTACCCCAGCGCCAAGGGTAAGGCCTCCTGGGATTCCCGGAACAGCAACACCAAGCGCGAACTCGAGCTCGAGGTGGAGCACCTTCCGGCCGGTCTCGCCGTGGAGTTCTTCATGGACGGCGCCAAGCTCGGCGGCGCGACCACGGATTCGCTCGGCAAGGCGGAGATCGAGTTCAGCACCGAGCTCGGCCAGACGGTCCCGACGACGGTCGCCGGGTCGAAGGTCGAGGTCCGCACCGTCGCCGGTGCGGTGATCGTCAGTGGCAGCTTCGCGGCGCCGTGAGCCGGCGCCGGTCGATCGGCAGGTAGGGAATCCGCAGGGCCGACTCGATCCGAGCGGTCCTGCGGTTCCGGACTTCACTGGGGGGTATTCCCGAATGCGCGTCGACAGGCACGTTCGTACACTTAGGGCACCGCGACCGGTGGCACGCTCGTTCACTCCGTTCTTCGGATCTCCAGTAATGCACGCAAGAGTCCTGCGTTGGACCGTCCTCTCCGCTCTCGTCCTGTTCGCCGCCTGCACGCGGTCCCCGAGCGAACCACTGGTACCGCTCGCCCCCACGGCGAGCGACACCAGCCTCAGCATCAACACGCTCCTGCCGGTCGCCGACGCTCCGGCGATCGCGAATCCGGTGGTGACGTTCTACGCCAAGGCGGGCGAGGATCGCGAGGCGTTCATGTACTATCGGAAGCGTCCGACCGGCCGTGACTCCACCGTCTTCGTGCGATTCCGGGTCAAGAAGGACGCCCTCTTCATGCGTCCCAACGGGACGCTCTTCGCTCCCGGCGATTCGGTCCTGATCACCATCACCCTGGTCGATCCGTCGCGCCTGATCGTCGGCTTCGCCCCCTCCGGCCTCCGGTTCTCGCCCACGGATCCGGCCGACGTGAAGTTCAACTTCCTCGAGACCGACGACGACCTCGACCGGGACGGCGTGGTCGACACGCGCGACACCGCGATCCAGACATTGCTCTCGGTGTGGAAGCGCGAGAGCGCATCGCTGCCGTGGGTGAAGCAGACCAGCCGACTCACGGCCTCGACGCACGAGATCGAGACCGACGTAGGCGGGTTCACGGACTACGTGATCGCCTGGTAGTGCCATGGTCAGCGGCGCGGCTCACGCGGTCATCGAGCGACATGGCGCGGACGGACGCGCCATGACGTCGGGCACGCTCGTCGTGTACGCGATCAGCGACTCCTTCGGCGATCTCTGGCCCACGCTGGCCGCCGAGGTCGGGCTGTCGATCGAGATCTCCTCGACCCTGCCGGCGAAGACCGATCCCACGCGCACGGTGGTCCTCATCGCCGCGGGCGGTGAGGAGGCGGGGCTGCCACGCGCCACACGCGAGCTGCGCGCCGATTGCGACGCCGCGTTCGCCGTGATCGCCGCCGAGGCCGGCCACCGGCTCGCCGCGTCGGTGATGCGCGCCGGTGCGGACCAGCTGTTCGTGCTCCCCGAGGACCTCGACCTCCTGCGGAGCTGGCTCAAGGAGGCCGCCGAGCGGATCCTCTCGCGGAACGACCGTCGCGCCTTCGCCGCGGGCGAGGCCGGCAAGTACACCTTCGACGGCATCCTCGGCGCGAGCGGATCGCTGGCCGCCGCGCTGGAGCGGGTCGCGCGCGTGATCCCGCACGGCAACGTGACCGTGCTGATCACCGGCGAGACGGGCACGGGCAAGGAGCTCATCGCGCGCGCCATTCATTACAACGGACCGCGGCGCGAGTCGCCGTTCGTGGACATCAACTGCGCGGCGCTGCCCGAGCACCTGCTCGAGAGCGACCTGTTCGGGCACGAGAAGGGCGCCTTCACCGACGCGTCGGCGGCCAAGCCTGGACTCTTCGAGATGGCGCAAGGCGGTTCGATCTTCCTCGACGAGATCGGGCACCTGGCGTTGCCCTTGCAGGGCAAGTTGCTGCGTGCGCTCCAGGAGCGGAGCATCCGTCGCGTGGGTGGCGTGCGGTCGATCGCGATCGACGTGCGGGTGATCGCCGCGACGCACGTGAACCTCGAGGCCGCGATCCGCGCCGGGACCTTCCGCGAGGATCTCTACTATCGCCTCAACGTGCTGCCCGTGGTACTGCCCCCGCTGCGCAACCGGCGCGAGGACATCGTGCCGCTGGCGCGCCACTTCCTGGGCCGGTTCGCGGCCGAGTACGGGGTGCCGCGGCCGAGCATGAGCGCGCGTGCCGAGCGCGCCCTGACCGACCGGGTCTGGCCGGGCAACATCCGCGAGCTGCGCAACGTGATCGAGCGGACGATCCTCCTCGCGAGCAAGCCCGTGATCGACGTCGAGGACTTCGAATTCATGGCGCTCGACGCGAACGGTCTCCCGGCCGAGGCGAGTGCGCCGGTGCTGCTCTCCGACATCATCGGCGCGGCGGTGCGGAAGGCGCTCGACGAGAGCAACGGCAACAAGAGTGAGGCCGCCCGGCGGCTCGGGATCTCGCGGCCCCGGCTCCTCCGCCTGCTGGAGGGTGGCGAATGAACGCCGACCTCGGCCTCCGGGAGATCCGCACCCAGGCGCAGCGGCTCGCGTCCGCCGGCGCGTGGACTGACGCGGGCGCGCTCCTGCTCGAGAATGCCACGCGCATCCGTTCGCACCCGGAGACGGCGGCACTGCTCGCCGAGTCGCTGGTGCGCACCGGCCGCGCACGCGAAGCGCGCGACTGGATCGCCGGCGTGATGCCGGTGATCGAGGCGAGCGAGGATCGCGCGAGCCTGCGGCGCGCCACCGTGCTCAATGGCGCCGCGCACTTCGTCCTCGGCGAGCTCGAGGTGGCACGGCGCGGCTTCAACGACGCGCTCGAACTCGCGCGCGCCGACGGCGACGACTCGCTGGTCGCGCGTGCGATGAGCAACCTGGGCGCGATCGCCAACATCGAGGGGGACCGCTCGGGGGCGCTCGCGCTCTACCATCTGGCGATCTCCGCGCATCAGCGCCTGGGCAACACGCGTGGTCTCGCGGAGACGTTCCATAACATGGCGATCACGATCCGCGACCTCGGCCGGCTGCAGGAAGCCGACGAGCTGGAGCAGCGGAGCGTGGAGTTCGCGCGCGACGCCGAGCAGCCGCTGCTGGTGTCGATCGCGCGGATGGGACGCGCCGAGCTGGCGCTCCGGCGGGGCGACGCCTCGTTCGCCGAGGCCACGGCCCGGCGTGTCGCGACGGACTTCGCCTCGGCCGGTGAGCCGGTGCGCGAAGGCGAGGCGAAGCGACTCGCGGGCGTGGCGTGCACGCTCATCGGGAAGCATGCGGAGGCGCGGGAGTTGCTCGACTTCGCGGTCGATCGCGCGCGGCAGCATGGGGCGGTGCTCCACGAGGCGGAGGCGTTGCGGTCGCGGGCCGAGCTCCACGCGGCAGCCGGGGGATCGCGCGCGGCGCTCGACGATGCGCGGGCGGCGCTGGGGCTGTTCGGGCAGTTGCGGGCCGCGGAGGACAGTGCGGCGCTGTTGCGTTGGATCGAGGCGCTGCCGATGGAGTCCCGAGACGGCTGAGGTCTCGGGGCGCGCTCCGCGGCCTCGCCCGGCTCTGCGCCGCCGCGTAGTTTTCCCGCGCAGCCACCCCCCGGGAGCGCATGACCGATCCGCTCGCTTCACTCTCCGCCGCCCTCACCGGTCGATACGTCATCGAACGTGAGCTCGGCGCGGGCGGCATGGCCACCGTCTATCTCGCCGAGGACACCAAGCACCACCGCCACGTCGCGGTGAAGGTGCTGCGCGCCGAGCTCGCGGCGAGCCTGGGTGCCGAGCGGTTCCTGCGCGAGATCGGGATCGCCGCCAGGCTGCATCACCCGCACATCCTCTCGCTCTACGACTCGGGCGGCGAGGGCGACGTCCTCTACTACGTGATGCCGTTCGTGGACGGGCAGTCGCTGCGCGACCGCATCGTGCGGACCGGCGCGCTGCCGATCGACGAAGCGGTGCGGATCATCCGCGAAGTGGCCGATGCGCTCGAGTACTCGCACCAGCAGGGCGTGGTGCACCGCGACATCAAGCCCGAGAACGTGCTCATCGCCGGCGCGCATGCGATGGTCACCGACTTCGGCGTAGCCAAGGCCGTGAGCGACGCGAGTGGCACCGGCCCGCTCACCGCCACGGGGATGGCGGTCGGCACGCCGTCGTACATGGCACCCGAGCAGATCACCGCCGATCCCGCGCTCGACCATCGCGTGGACATCTACGCGCTCGGCGTGCTGGCGTACGAGATCCTCGCGGGGCGCGCGCCATTCCTCGGCACCAACCTCCAGCAGGTGATCGCGGGGCATCTCGCGCAACGGCCGGACCCGCTCACGGTGCATCGTCCCGCGGCATCGCCCGCGCTCGAGGCGGTGGTGATGCGGTGCCTGGAGAAGAACCCGGCGGACCGGTGGCAGTCGGCGGGTGACATCGTGCGGGCGCTCGACGCGCTCGCGAAGCCGAGTGGCGAGCTGTCGGCGACCAGCGCCGGTACGCCCGCCGGCGCTCCCGTCGTTGCGGGCGCGTCGACCGCGCGGACCGCGTCGGGCGCGTCACAGCCGGCCGCTCCGAGCGGTGCCTCCGGTCGCAAGCGCGCCGTGGTCGGGGGCGCGATCATCGGCGCGGCCCTGCTCATCGGCGGGATCGCATGGTCGGGGCAGGTGGGGCGCGCCGGCACCATGATCGGCGACGACCTGCTCGCCGAGAACGACGTGGTACTCGTCGCCGAGTTCGAGAATCGCACGACCGACTCCACGCTCGCGGCGACGGTCACGGACGCGGTGCGGGTGGAACTCCAGCAGTCGCGTGCAGTGCGGGTGATGAGTCAGGCGGCGATGTGGGCGGGGCTCTCGCGCATGGGGCTCGCGCGCGGCACCGCATTACCGGGTGAGAAGGTGCAGGAGCTCGCCGAGCGCGAGGGGGCCAAGGCCTATGTCGTCGGCGACATCGCGCGGATCGGCGGTGGGTTCCAGGTCTCGGCGCGCGTCGTCGCGACGGCCGGAGGGAACGAGGCCCTCACGGCACGCGCCACCGCCGCGACCGAGGCCGAGCTGATCGGCGCGGTCGAGGACGTCGGACGCCAGCTGCGCCGCGGGATCGGTGAGTCGCTCCGCTCGGTGATGGCCGCACCCGCGCTCGCGAAGGTGACCACCGCCTCGCTCCCGGCACTGC
This sequence comes from Gemmatimonadota bacterium, assembly GCA_021413975.1. Lineage (GTDB taxonomy): Bacteria > Gemmatimonadota > Gemmatimonadetes > Gemmatimonadales > Gemmatimonadaceae > Pseudogemmatithrix. The sequence goes on along the minus strand of JAIOPJ010000051.1, from coordinate 7,016 downwards.
GCGCGTACACGGCCGCGAGCCGCGCCGAGAACGCGGGCGACCGGCCCAAGGCGATCGCGATGGCCAAGGCTGCGCTGGCACTCGACTCGACCTTCGCGGCCACCTGGAGTCTCCTGACCGTGTCGTACACGAACATGGGCGCGCTCACCCTGGCGACCGATGCGGCGGAGCGCGCGTACAGCATGCGCGATCGGCTCACCGAGTTCGAGCGCCTGCGCGCGGAGGCCAGGTATCACGGCACGCGGAACAACGCGGTCGCGGAGGAAGCCGCGTGGGCGCGACTGGCGGAGATGGGACGTGACGAGAGCAACTACGCGAACATGCTCATGGAGCAGGGTCGACTGGCCGAGGCGGAGGTGATGGCTCGGCGCGCGGTCGTCTCGAATCCCAAGTCGGCGATCGCGTGGTGGAACCTGGCCGAGACGCAGGTGGCGCTGCAAGAGTTCGCGGCTGCGGATTCGACGGCCACGGCGATGGCGGCACAGATCCCGGCGGACAACGCGTACAGACTCTGGATCCCGTTCGGCATCCTCGTCGAGCGTCGGGACTTCGATGAGGTCGAAGCGGCCCTGCGTTCCGGTCCGCTCGCCGGATACCCGGACGTGCCGAACCTGAAGTGCCTCATGGATCTGCAGCGAGGTCGTCTGCGTGCGTGGAGACGCTGCGCCGCGCACGACGAGCTCGTCGAGGAGAGCGCGCAGTTGCCTCTCACCGAGTTTCGCGTGACTGGCGACACCGCGTCGGCGCGTCGCGCGTACGGGCCTTTCCTCGCCGCGAAGCGCGATGAACGCGATCTCGACCGGTACGCGAGCATCATCCCGCTCCTCGCCGACGTGGGCCGTGTGCGCGACGCGCGTGCCCTGCTCGACGAGTGGCGCGACCGCTCGGGGCCGACCAGCACCGGCTATCGCGCGGACTCGGCCCTCGCCGTGGGCGCGATCGCGGCCGCCGAGGAACGCTGGGACGCCGCCGTCGCGGCCTTCCTCGCCTGGAACGCGGCTCCGATGCCGTCGGCGTTCCATTACTACAGTCGGGGTCTGCCGGAGGCGGCCACCATCCTCAAGCGGATCGGCCAGACGGACTCGTCGATCGTGCTGTTCGAGCGGGCGCTCGCTCGGCCGTCGCTCGCGCGCGGCCCCGACTACGAGGCCGGCTGGTACTCGGAGGCGCTCCAGATGCTGGGCGAGATGTACGAGGCGCGCGGCGACCGGACGAAGGCGGCCGAGTACTACGGGAAGTACGTCGAGCTGCTCGACGGCGCGGATGCGGCCTTGCAGCCGCAGGTCGCCGCGGTGAAGGAACAGCTCCGGCGCGTCACGTCAGAGCCCGGAGCGCGCCGACCGTCCCCCTGATCGTTCAGGGCGAGACCGGGGTCGCCGAGCAGGTGGTCACGCACCAGTAGTACCCGTAGATGATCCCCATCTCGTCCTGGCTCGTCAGGCCGAAGCGGATCGTGTTCGACGTAGTGTTGTTCCAGGTGATCTCGGAGCGGAGTCCCTCGCCCGCCTTCAGTTCGATCGGAACGGCGAAGTTCACGATGTCCGGCGAGCTCCAGCTGTTGGTCTCGAAGACGATCTCCCCCGATCGCGATCCACCGTTGATGCGGATCACGAACCGTTCGCCGCGCTCGTGCATGTGCGAGGAGAGCATGAAGAGCCGCACATCCTGCGAGAACGTGAACGTCCTGCTCAGGGTCGTCCGCTGTCCGGGAGGGAGGACGATGCTCGTGTTCGAGAGGAAGAGCGACTGCGCCACGTTGGTGACGCTGGCGCTATCGACCGCGAAGAGGTTCGCGTAGACCTCACCCGGCAACGGCGCATCGGTGCGGTTGACGTAGTGCGCGTTCAGGTCGAGTGCCGCTCCCGCCGGCAGCTTGAGCGCGATCCCGGCCGGCAACTGCCAGGACGTCCTCGCGGTCATGGAGCCGCCGAAGAAGAGGTGGAATCCCATCGGCCGCATGGCGAGGAAATCGAGGGAACCGTCGAGCTTCCGGATGTCGCGGATCGAGTCGAACGGCGGCACGATCGACGCGGGGATCTCCGGCTGGAACGAGTAGATCACGAAGTGGTGGCTGTTCGCCCGCATCGCGATGTCCACCCGGTTCACGTAGAGCGGAGCCGTGTTCCCCAACCGTTTGTACACGAACAGCTCGCGCTCGAAGCGCGGCGCGACGTTGAATCGGTCGACGTGGAGTTGCACCCCCGTCGCGGGCGGGGCGGGCGGCACGAAGGCCGCCACGCTCTGCGACGTGGTGTCGGAGAGCAGGCGGATGTCGATCGAGTCGCCGCCACGCTGCGCGCCGGCCGCGATCCATCGACGGATGTACTCCACTTCGCCGACGGCGAGCGGCGCGCTGCCGACCGGCATGATCGTGCCGTAGTCGCCGGCATGGTGGTCGGGTTCGACGTGGAGCTTGTGCAGCAGGAAGCTCGAATCCGGCGACCCGGGCGCCACGAGCTGCAGACCGTCCGCGCGGGCCGTGGGGTGCCTCGGAGTCACGCCGACCAGCGCGTCGAAGGCGCGGCCCCGCGTGAGGATCAGTCCCGACTCGCGGGCGCCCGGATTGCCCGCCGAATGGCAACTGACGCACTGCACGTCCAGGATCCTGGACTGGATGCGGTTGAAGCTGGTCCCGCCCGCCGGCGAGACGGAATCGCCACAGGCCGTGACCAGGAGGACGACGAGGGATCCCCGGGCGATGCGCACGCCTACGCCTCGAGCGTCACGAAGTACCGCGGCCCCCGCCGCGCCTTGGTCTGCTGCTCGAACGCATACGCATACTTGAGCAGCGCCGCCTCGCTCCACGCGCGCCCCGTGAACGTGAGCCCGACCGGCAGCTCGTGCACCAACCCCATCGGCACGGTCACGGCGGGGTACCCCGCCACCGCCGCGAATGACGTGTCACCACCCACGAAGTGATCGCCGTTGAGGTGATCGGTGAGCCACGCCGGCGAGTTGGACGGGAACACGATCGCATCGAGCGAGTGCTTGGCGATCGTCGCGTCGAGTCCCTCGGTGCGGGCGAGCCGGATGCACTTCGCACGCGCCGCCAGGTACGCCGGCTCGGTGAGCGGACCCTTCTTCTCCGACGCGATCAGCGTCTCCTGCCCGAACCAGGGCATCTCGCGCGCCGCGTCCTTCTCGTTGAACGCGATGAGCTCGGCGAGCGACCTGATCGGCGCGTTCGGGCCGAGCGAGGCGAGGTACCTGTTCAGCCCATCCTTGAACTCGTAGTGCAGCACCTCCGACTCCGCGTCGCCGAACTTCCCCACGCCCGCGAGGTCCGCCGGGTCCACGATCGTCGCGCCCGCCGCCTTGAGCGCGGCGACCGCGGCATCGAGCGCCCGGTCCACGTCGGGGTGGAAGCCGGCGAGGTTGCGTGCCACGCCGATGCGCGCGCCCTTGAGGCCCGCAGGGTCGAGGCCTTTGGTGTAGTCGAGGTCGGCGGGGATCCCGTGCTGCGCGGTGGCGCTGTCGCGCGGGTCGAGCCCGACGAGTGCGGTGAGCAGCGCCGCAGCGTCGGCGACGGTGCGCGTCATGGGACCCGCCGTGTCCTGCGAGGCCGAGATGGGGATGATACCGGAGCGTCCCCAGAGACCGACCGTCGGCTTGAGGCCGACGAGCCCGTTGAGCGCCGCCGGGCAGAGGATCGACCCGTCGGTCTCGGTGCCGATGCCGATCGTGGCGAAGTCGCTCGCGAGCGCGGCACCGGTCCCTGAGCTCGAGCCGCAGGGATTGCGGTCGAGCACATACGGGTTGCGCGTCTGCCCGCCGCGTCCGCTCCAGCCGCTGCTCGAGCGCGACGAGCGGAAGTTGGCCCACTCGCTCAGGTTCGTCTTGCCGAGCAGCACGGCGCCGGCGGCGCGCAGCCGTTCGACGATGAACGAGTCCTGCAAAGGCGTACTCGACGCGAGCGCGAGTGAACCGGCGGTGGTGCGCATCTTGTCGGCGGTGTCGATGTTGTCCTTGATGAGCACCGGGATGCCGTGCAACGGGCCGCGCACCTTCCCCGACTTGCGCTCGGCGTCCATCGCGTCGGCGATCGCGAGGGCGTCGGGGTTGAGTTCGATCACCGCGTTCACGGCGGGGCCGCGCTTGTCCATCGCGTCGATGCGCGTGAGGTAGCGTTGGGTGAGGGCGCGCGAGGTGAGCGTGCCCTTCTCCATGCGCTCCCGCGCGGCGGCGACGGTGAGCTCGAACAGGTCGTCGGCGGCCGGGACGCCGGGCGCCACGGCCGGCGTGCCGTCGGCGGGTACGGCCCTGCCCGCACCCGAGTCGGCCGGGCCCGCGTCGGGCGTACAGGCCAAGGGCAGGGTGACCGCCACCCCGGCGATGAGGGAACGGGCGACGAACGCGCGGCGGTCGATGCCGTCGGCCGTCGTGTCTCTGGGGTCGGTCATGGGATGCTCGGTCCGGGGGGGCAGCGGTGGCGCCTCGGCTGAGGGCACTCGGGTGTATCATCCATCATGTCCGCCGTCACCGCCAGACCGCAATCACGCGGCGAGGAACTCGCCAACAGCCTCTCGCACGGCACCGGCCTGCTGGCGAGCCTCGCGGCGTTGCCCCTGCTCGTGGTCAGTGCGAGCCGGCGGCACGAACCCCTGTACCTCGTCGGCAGCGCGGTCTTCGGCGTGACGATGGTGCTCCTGTACCTCGCGTCTACCGTCTACCACGCCCTGCCCGAGAGCGGTGCCAAGCGCGTCTTCCGCGTCCTCGACCACTCGGCGATCTACCTGCTCATCGCCGGCACGTACACGCCGTTCGCCTTCGGCGCATTGCGCGGGGCGTGGGGATGGTCGCTCTTCGGGGTCATCTGGGCGCTCGCGCTGCTCGGGATCGTCTCCAAGCTGACCGTGGGGTTCCGGTATCCGCACCTCTCCACGCTCCTCTACGTCGCGATGGGGTGGATGGGGATGGTCGCGGTGCAGCCCCTGCTCGCGCACGTGCCGGCCGCGGGGTTGGGCTGGCTGCTCGCCGGCGGGCTCTGCTATACCGGGGGAGTGATCTTCTACGTCACCGATGCCCGTCTTCGGTACGGGCACGCCCTGTGGCATCTGTGCGTGCTGGCCGGCACGACCTGCCACTTCGTGGCGGTCCTGTTGCATTCGGCGCCACGGCCGGTCTGATGCGATCAGGGATTTGGGCCGCGCCGTCGACTAGATTCCACGCATGACAGACGACTACGAAGGCGACGACCAGGACACGGGCGACGGCAACCACGAGACCGAAGCCACCGTGACCTGCCCGCATTGCGGCGAATCGGTGGAGATCACGCTCGATCCCAGCGGCGGCGATGTGCAGGAGTACATCGAGGACTGCGAGGTCTGCTGCAACCCGTGGAGCGTCTCGGTGCAGTACGACGTGGAAGGCAAGGCCGAGGTCGAGGTCGAGAAGCTCGACGAGTAGTGCGAGCGCGGGTCGGCGCGTGCTGACGACCGCGCTCGCACCCGCCAGTCAGGGCTTGATCACCGCCGCGATCGCGGCCGCCGCGACCTGCTCGTCCTGCGCACTGGTCGCCCCGCTCACGCCCACCGCGCCGATCACACGGCCACCGACGATGATCGGAAGCCCCCCTTGCAGCTGCACGACTCCCTCCACGGACAGGAACGTGAGCGTGTCGTTCAGGATGCGGTCGGCGTAGACCTTGGTCGGGCGGCCGAAGCGCGCGGCGGTGCGGGCCTTGCCGAGCGAGATCTGCACGGAACCCGTGCTCGCGTTGTCGAGCTTGATGAAGCCGAGGAGGTCGCCGGCGGCGTCGGTGACGGCGATGGAGACGTTCCAACCGTTGGTCCTCGCGGTGGCTTCGGCCTGCGCGAGCAGGGCCTTCACGGCGCCGGCGGTGAGCGCCTTGGTGTCGGCGAGCTGCGCGGCGGCGGCGCGGGGCGTCGCGACGGGGAGTGCGAGGATCGCGAGCGCGGTCGCGATGCGGCGGATCCGAACGAAGCGCGTGATGGACATGAGCAGGGGGCGGGGTTGGGGAGATCCGATGCCGAGCGGATGAGGCGTGCGACGATCCCTCGAATATACGGATCGACCGGTCCGCCGCGTCACCCGGCGCTACTTCATCGCGATCACGTGCTCCACGAACTGATCGACGGCGATCCCGGTGCCCTGATGGAAGCCCGACGCCATGTTGTTCTCGAGGTCCGCCTCACTCCGGTGCAGCGCCGTGAAGACGTAGCGCGTGCCCGTTCCCACCGACTCCATGGTGACGATCGCGGTGATGGGGATGTCGTCGAAGACGGCCGGGCGATAGCCGGGGAACAGCATCGAGGTCCAGACGAGCCGTTCCATCGGGACGACGTCCAGGAAACAGCCGAGGTTGGGCACCTCCTGACCTTCGCCCATGGCGATGTCGATGCTGAAGACGCCGCCCGGTCGCACGTCCATCTCGGCGCGCGCCACACGCCCCCACGGCCTGGGCATGTACCACTCCTTGAGATGCTCCGGTCTCGTCAACGCTTCCCAGACGAGCCGTACGGGGGCGTCGATGAACCGTTCGATGGCGAAATCGAGCTTGGGATCGAAGGCGAAGTGGTTGCTCATCGGTGCGATTCCCTCTCCTTGAGTTGTCTGACATATCGATCGAACCGGTCGAGTCGCGCTTCCCACTCCCCGCGCCGCGCGGAGAGCCAGTCCTCGGCGACCGTGAACCGTTCGGGAGCGATCTCGTACGTCCGCACCCGCCCGCGCTTCTTCGACCGCACCAGTCGGCTCCGTTCGAGCACCGAGAGGTGCTGCACGAATGAAGGAAGCTGCATGTCGAACGGCGCCGCCAGTTCGGTTACCGTGGCCGGCCCGACCGACAGGTGCTCCAGAACCCGGCGCCGAGTCGGGTTGGCCAGGGCGTGAAAGACGTCGTCGGCGACTGCGGAGTGAGCCATGGTCGAAACCATCCGAGTGTGCGGGTTCTTCGATCTGTCAGCGGGATACTACCGCCCCAAAATACTTGTGTAAAGGCCTAAGTAATGTCGGCCGTGGCTCCGGCTTGCCAAGTGGTCGCCCCGCCTCGAAGT
>JAIOPJ010000010.1 GCA_021413975.1 Gemmatimonadota bacterium | reverse complement strand
GCTCGGCGGCGAGCCGCGCCTGCTCGGCGCGCTCGGCCGCAGCGGCCTCGGCGGCCGCCAGGTCGATCGCGGCCTGCGCCGCCGCCTCGGCTTCGGCGTGCGCGACGTCAGCGGCGCGACGACGACGGGTGTGCGGCTTGGCCTCCTCGACCGGCTCGGGCGCGGGGGCGGGGGCTTCGGCCACCTTCTTCTTGGCCGCAGGCTTCTTCGCCGCCGCCGGCTTGTCGGCGACGGGTGCGGCGGTCGCCGCGGCCTTCTTCTTCTTGGCCGGTGCCGCCTCGGGAGCCGCCGCGACCGCGCGCGTGCGCTTCTCGCGCTCCCAGCGCAAGCGCGCCCGCGCCACCTGCTCATCCGTGAGCGGCGACGCCGGATTGCGCGCGACGATCTCCATCGAGCGAAGCATGGACATCACTTCCTCGGCGGGAACGCCGAACTCCGTTGCCAGTTCACCCACCCGAAGCTTGGTCAAACCTTCCCCCTTGAGCCTTTCTGCACCGCGTCCGCCGACCGGGCGAGCGCGAGGATTCCCTTCGCGAGTTGCGCGTCCACCACGCCGATGATCGTCGTGGTCTCACGCCCCGCCACCTCACCGAGTTCAGCGGCTGACGGGACCGTCAGCAGCGGGACTCCCTTGGCGGCGATGAGTCCTTCGACCTTCTCCCGACTGTTGCGCGCCGCGTCGGCGGCCATGACCGCCACCCGCAACGTGCCCTTGTGTGCCGCTTCGCGCACCCGGTCCACCCCGACGACCACGAGCCGACCTCTCAGCCCCAGCCCGAGCAACCCGAGCAGGCGCCGCCGGTCGGCCGCGTCCACCTATCCCTGCTCCGACTCCCCTTGCGGGGCGCCCACCTCGCCGGCGGAGGCCTCGGCGCCTTCCTCGGTGAGTTCGTTGATGATCTGCATGATGCGCTCGGCCTCTTCCGGCGCGATGCCGGGGAGCTTGAGGAGGTCCTCGCGCTCGAGATCGATGATGTCGTTGAGCGTGCGGTAGCCGCCCGCCTCGAGCACGGCGATGGTCGCGGTGACCAGTCCGCCGATGTCCGCGAGCGGCACGTCGGCCGCCTCGTCATCCGGCAACGGCGCGAAGAGCGGGATGTCGCCGCCCTTCTCGAGCCACTCGCGACTCGAGTAGAGGTCGATCTTCCAGCCCGTCAGTTCGGACGCCAGGCGCACGTTCTGGCCGTTGCGGCCGATGGCCAGCGAGAGCTGGTCCTCGTCGACGACGGCCTGGATGGTCTTGGTGGACGGCTCGCTGAAGACGCGCGCCACCTTGGCGGGCGCGAGTGCGAGCTTGGCGAAACGCTCGGGGTCGGCCGACCAGGGCACGATGTCGATGCGCTCGCCCCCCAACTCCTGCACCACGGCCTGCACGCGCGAGCCCTTGAGGCCGACGCACGCGCCCACCGGATCGATGCCGTCGTCCTTGGAGACGACCGCGATCTTGGTGCGGCTGCCGACTTCGCGCGACGACGCGCGGATCTCGACGATGCCGGACTGGATCTCGGGGACCTCGAGACGGAAGAGCGCCTGGACGAACATGGCGTCGGCGCGCGAGAGGATGAGGCGCGGCCCCTTGGGGGTCTCCTCGATCTTCTTCAGCACCGCGCGGACCGGCTCGCCCTGCGTGTACGTCTCGCGATGGTTCTGCTCGCGGTACGGGATGATCGCCTCGGCCTCGCGGAACTTGTTCAGCATGAGGACGATCTTGCCACGCTCGATCTGCTGGATCTCGCCCGAGAGCAGGTCGCCCACCCGCGAGGCGAACTCGTCGCGGATCTTGGAGCGCTCGCCCTCGCGGACGCGCTGCACGATCCGCTGCTTCGCGGCCTGCACGGCCGAGCGGCCGAACTCGGCGAACTCGACCGGGATCTCCATGATGTCGCCGAGCTGGTAGTCGGGATCCTCATAGCGGGCCTCCTCGAGCGTGATCTCGCCCACGGAGTCCTGCACCTCCTCGACGACCTTCTTGAGGATCACGATGCGGATCGCGCCCTTGGCGTCATCGATGTCCACTTCCGCCTGCACGGACGGACCGTGCTTCTTGGCGAGAGCGGCGAGGATGCCGTCCTTGAGCAGTTCCTGCAGTTCTGTGCGCTCGATCTGCTTCGCGTTCGCGAGCTCGCGAAGAGCAGTGAGGATCTCAGCCGAACCGGCCATCCCGGTCTCCCTCGAAAAGAAAGCCTACGGTTTCCAGTGAAACGCGAGCCGGGCGTCGGTGACGTCCGCCAGCGCGATCGAATGCTCAGTTCCCTTCCCGTCACGCAGCCTGAGGAGCTCCGCTCCCGCCTCTCCCTCGACCGCGACGATCTCCATCTCGTGCCGTCCGTGCAGCGCCATCGCGTTGACCGCGGCGCGCCGGCCCACGAACCGCTTCCAGTCCGCCGCGTTGCGCAGCGGCCGCTCCATCCCGGGCGACGAGACCTCGAGCACGTACCGCGACGCGATCAGTCCGGGTTCGGCGTCGAGCCGAGCCTCGATCGCGCGCGAGGCCTTCTCGCAGTCCCCCACCTGGACCTTCGCCAGGTCCGTCCGGTCGATCCGGACGTCCAATACCGGCCGTCCTTTCGACCCACCCTGCCTCACTTCCACCAACTCGTAACCAAGCGGCGTAAGTTCAGCGATGATAAGGGCTTCGATCGCCTGGTTCACTGCTGGTCCCGAGGGTCGTAGAGAACAAAAAAGTGTGGGGAGACCTTCCCCCACACTCCGATTGCCGCATTTCGGAATGGCTTGACCCTCACAAGCTACGTCCGGGCCGAGGGGGCGTCAAGGATGAGGGCGTGGCGCGACGATGACTGCGACCTGCCGTCCCGCGTCGCCGGCCCGGTGCGAGAAGAGCAGGTCGTTGTCGCACTTGGTGCATTCGCCGCTCGCCGTCCAGCGGGTCACACCGAACTGCTTCGACTGCTCCGCCAGGAGGGCGCGGAGATCGACGTTCCTGGGCCGGGTGGTCGACCAGCCCGTCAGTTGCTCGTAGACGGTCTCGCCGACCTCGTAGCAGCGACCGCAGATCGACGGTCCGAGGTGCACCACGAGCTCGTCGCCGGGGAGGCCGCGGGCGGCGAAGGCACGGAAGGTCTCGGGGAGGATGCCGCCCGCCACGCCGCGCCACCCCGCGTGGACCACCGCGACCACGCCCGACGGATGCGCGACGAAGACGGGCACGCAGTCGGCGATCGTCACGGCGGCGGCCCCGCCCTCGGTGAGCAGGTGTCCGTCGGCGCCGTCGACGCGGACCCAACCTTCCCAGGCGCCGGCATGGACGAGCACCCGCGTGCCGTGGACCTGTCGCGCGGACGCGAGGCGCGGTGCCCCGGCCGGGACGAGCGCCTGCTGCAACGCGTGCCAGCGCGCGGTGGCCGCGGCGTCCTCGCCCTGCTCCGGGAGGCCGAAGGAGCCGGCCGCACGCGTGGTCACGAACGCGTGGACGCCGATCGCCGCCAGCGACGGGATCGCCAGATGCGCGGGCAGCGGCCGGTGGGTGGGGGGCGGGTTCACGATCCGCTCGCGTCCGGGTCAGCCCACGCGGGTGATCGCGGCGCCGAGGGCGTTGAGCCGCTCGTCGATCCGTTCGTAGCCGCGGTCGATCTGCCCGATGTTGTTGATCGTGCTCGTCCCCTTCGCGCAGAGTGCCGCGATGAGCATCGCCATCCCGGCGCGGATGTCCGGACTCTCCACGGTGGCGCCGCGCAGCTCGGTGGGGCCGCTCACGAGCGCGCGGTGCGGGTCGCAGAGGACGATCCGCGCGCCCATGCCGACGAGCTTGTCGACGAAGAACATCCGGGACTCGAACATCTTCTCGTGCATGAGGATGATCCCGTCGCACTGCGTCGCCGTGACGATCGCGATCGACATCACGTCGGCCGGGAAGGCGGGCCAGGGCTGATCCTCGAGCTTGGGGACGGCCCCGCCGAGGTCGGAGCGGATGCGCATCTCCTGCTCGGCCGGCACGAGCAGGTCGGCCCCGTCGATCACCGTCTCGACGCCGAGCCGCTGGAAGCCGAGCCGCACGGAGCGGAGGTGCTCGACGCCGGCGTCGGCGATGCGGAGCGCCGAGCGCGTGACGGCCGCCAGGCCGATGAAGGATCCGACCTCGATGTGATCGGGACCGATGCGATGCGTGCAACCCTTGAGTCGCGCACCGCCCTGGATCGAGAGCACGTTCGACCCGATGCCGGTGATCGTCGCGCCCATGGCCACGAGGAGCCGGCAGAGATCCTGCACATGCGGCTCGGACGCGGCGTTGTGCAGCACGGTGGCCCCGCGCGCCGCGACCGCCGCCATGATCGCGTTCTCGGTGCCGGTGACGCTCGGCTCGTCGAGGAAGATGTCCGCCCCGACGAGCCCCTTCGTGCGGAAGGTGATGCGGTCGGCGAAGACGTGCTCGGCCCCCATCGCCTCGAGGGCCAGGAAGTGCGTATCCAGCCGGCGGCGGCCGATGACGTCCCCGCCGGGAGGCGCGAGCGTCACCATGCCCGCGCGCGCGAGCAGCGGGGCGGCGAGCAGGATCGAGGCGCGGATGCGCTTGCAGAGCTCGGGGTCGAGCCCATCGCCCCGCACCGACCTGGCGGTGATCACGAGCGTGTTGGCGCCGGTCCATTCCGCGGCCGCGCCGGTCTGCCGCACGAGTTGGAGCAGACTCTCGATGTCGCGGATGCGCGGGACGTTCTCGAGCGTGACCGGTTCGTCGGTCAGGAGCGCCGCGCAGACGATCGGCAGCGCGGCGTTCTTGTTGCCGGTGGGACGGATGGTGCCCGAGAGGCGGCGGCCGCCTTCGACGATGAACTGGGGTGAGGACATATCGGGGAATATACGCTTGACGACACCGCGCCGAACATAGACCATTCGCCATGGTCCTTTACCAGCTCGCGTCGGTCGCCGACACCGTCCTCGTGCGCAACGTCCCGCCGCTGCGCACGGTGTTCGAGCAGATCGTGTTCGTCACGTCGGGAATCACGAGCATCTTCGTGTTCGTCCTGATCGGGCTCATCGTCGTGGGCCTGCTGGCCCTGCGGTCCACCGCGACGAAGGTGCTCGCGAAGCTCGAGGAGCTCATGGTCGAGCTCAAACCGATGGCCCGCAACACGGCGGCGATGTCGGACGACGTGCGCGAGATGGCGAAGAACGTGAACCGGATGGTCGACGATTCGCGTGACACGGTCCGCGTGGTGAACGAGCGGGTGCGCTCGTCGGTGGTCACGCTCACCGACCGGGTGGACGAGATGAGCGAGATCATCGGCCGGGTGAACCGGTCGGCCGACCGCGTCGCGTCGGTCGCGACCACAGCGGTCGCGGGCCTCAAGTTCGGCGCCCGTGCGCTCGGCTTCGACAAGGGAAGCAGGCCGAAGAAGAACAAGAAGAAGGCGCCGCGCGCCGACGCGCCGGAACGGCCACGCCTGCGCCGACGCGATTGAGTCCGCGCCGTGCGACGGCGCCCTGACGGGGGGCCGATGAGGCCACACCGATGAGCCGGAGCGTGCTCATGGTCCTGACCGCGGGGCTGCTGCTCGCGTTGCTGCCCTCCGACGCCTGGGCCTGGACGCCGGGCACGCACATCCTGCTCGGCGAGGCGGTGCTGCGCAACGCGGCCACGCTCCTGCCCCCCGCCCTCGCGTCGTTGCTGACCGCGTACCGGTACGACTTCCTGTACGGGTCCATCGCCGCCGACACGAGTTTCGCGAAGCGCTACGCGCGCGTCGGGCGGCACTGCCACAACTGGAACGTCGCCGACGACATCCTCGACCGCGCGCGGGACGATGCGCTCCGGGCGTTCAGCTACGGCTACCTCGCCCATCTCTCGGCGGACGTGGTCGCGCACAATCACTACGTCCCGCATCAGCTCGCGATCACCACGAGCTCGTCCGGCGCCGGGCACAGCTACTGGGAGAGCCGGTTCGAGACCTCCACCGGGGACCAGTGGCCGCGCCGCGCACGCGAGGTGATCCTGCTCGATCACGCGCGCTCGGACGAGCATCTCGATCGCATCCTCAGTCCGACGATCTTCAGCACGCGGACCAATCGGCGGATCTTCCGCGGGATGGTCACCGTCACCGACCTCGGGTCGTGGCAACGGATGATGGCGGCGATGGCGGAGCGCAGCCGCTGGCCGCTGCGCGACGCGACCGTCGCGGCGCATCTCGACCGCGCCTTCGACTACGTCGTGGATCTGCTCGTGCACGGCGACTCGAGCGTCCCGCGCAAGTTCGACCCGAGCGGCGAGGACGCGCTGCGGGAGGCGAAGCTCCTGCGGAAGTCGGCGCTCGCCGCCGGTGGCGAGCGCGGCGCGCGCCGCGAGGCCGCCGCGCGGTTCGGGCTCTCGGACGACGCCCTGGGATGGGCGGAGCGGCTCCCCGAGCCTCTGTTCACGCCGCGGCCGGCCACGGACGAAGCGCCGGTCGACTGACGGTCAGTCGAACGCGCGCGTCAGGCCGGCGAAGGCGATCACGAGACGCTTCCGTCCCACCGTCTCGTCGTCGAAGTCGACGGTCACCTTGGCGTCCTTCCCGGTCCCGCTCACGTCGGCGATGGCCCCCGAGCCGAACTTGGGGTGACTCACGCGCTCTCCGGGCACGAAACTGGGCGCGTCCTGCGACGCATCCTCGTCCTGGATGAAGCTCGAGACGCGCTCACCCGCGCGCGGTGACCAGGCCGGCGTCTTGGGTTGACGATAGCGTTCCTCGCTCGTGAAGCGCCCGCTCCCCGACGACGAGAACGGCGAGGCGAGTCGCGCCGACCCACGGAGACGCAGCGTCGCCCGCTTCTCGAAGTGCTCGTCGCCCAGGCCGCGCAGGAAGCTCGACATCATGCACGGGAGCAGTTCCCCGTTGCGGCGACGCTGGTGCGCCCACGAGATGAGGAGCCGCTCGCCGGCCCGGGTGATCGCCACGTACAACAGCCGCCGTTCCTCCTCGAGCGTCGCCGGATCGTCGAACGCACGCGAGAGCGGGAAGAGGCCGTCCTCGAGTCCGGTCACGCAGACCATCGCGTACTCGAGCCCCTTGGCGGTGTGCACGGTCATCATCGTGACGGCGTCGGCGTCGGGTCCGAGTTGGTCGAGGCCGGTGACGAGGGTCGCACGCTGCAGGAAGTGATCGAGCGGCCGCAGCCCCACCTCACCGCCGTCGTCGATGATCACCTCGGCGGCCGAAGTGACGAGTTCGCGCACGTTGTCGAGCCGGTCGAGGCCTTCGGGACCCTCGTTGCGCAGCGCGGTGTCGTAACCGATCGCGGTGATGAGCTGGACGAGCAACTGGTCGACGCTCGCGTCGGCGGCGAGCGCGCGGAAGCGGTCGACGGTCGCGACGAGGTCGAGCAGCGCCGTGCGCGTCGCCGGCCGGATACCGCCGATCGCGTCGATGCGCCGGGCCTGCTCGAGCAGCGGGATCGCCGCCTCGCGCGCCTCGAGCGCGAGCAGTTCGAGTGTGGTCTCCCCCACCCCGCGCTTCGGCGCGCCGATCGCGCGGCGGAAGGCCTCGTCGTCGGCCGGATTCGCGATCAGCCGGAGCCAGGCGACGAGGTCCTTGATCTCGCGGCGGTCATAGAAGCGCACCGCGCCGACGAGGCGGTACGGGATCGCGGCCCGGCGCATCGCCTCCTCCATCGCGCGGCTCTGCGCGTTGGTGCGATAGAGCACGGCGCAGTCGCGCAGCGCGCCGCGCGACGTCCGCCACTGCTGCACCGCCTCGGCGATCGCCTCGGCCTCGTCGCGATCGTCGGCGCACTCGAGCAGCACGACCGGCTCGCCGCCGGTGCGCGTCGGTCGCAGTGTCTTGCCGCGACGCGCCTCGTTGCGCACGATCACGTCGTTCGCGAGCGCGAGGATCGGCGCGGTGGACCGGTAGTTCTCCTCGAGCCGGACCACGCGCGCCGAGGGGAAATCGCGTTCGAAGTCGAGGATGTTGCGGATGTCGGCGCCGCGCCAGCCGTAGATCGCCTGGTCGTCGTCGCCGACGACGGCGAGGTTCCCGTGGCCGCCGGCGATGAGGCGCACGAACTCGTACTGCGCGCGATTGGTGTCCTGGTACTCGTCCACGAGCACGTGGCGGAACCGGCGCGAGAGATGTTCGCGCACCTCCGGATGCTCGCGGAGGATGCGGACCGGGAGGGTGAGCAGGTCGTCGAACGAGACGGCGTTCGCCGCGCGGAGCGTGGGCTCGAGCTCCGTGTAGACCTGCGCGGCCGCCTTGGCGAGCGGGGTGCGCGCGAGCGCCTCGTACTCGTGTGGCTCGACGAGGGCGTTCTTGGCCGACGAGATCTCGCCGTTGATCGCCTTGGGCGCGAACTCCTTCACGCTGAGGCGGAAGCGCTCCATGAGCCGCTTCACCACGGCGAGCGAGTCGTCCTCGTCGTAGATGGTGTACTCGGGCGTGCGGCCGACGTGCGTGCCGTACATGCGCAGCAGCCGTGCGCCGATGCCATGGAAGGTGCCGATCCACATCCCCGACGGGTCGCGCCCGAGCGACCGGCCCACGCGCTCGCGCATCTCACCGGCGGCCTTGTTGGTGAACGTGACCGCGAGGATCGCCTGCGGCGGGACCTCGTGCACCTCGATCAGGCGGGCGATGCGCGTGGTGAGGACGCGCGTCTTGCCCGAGCCGGCACCGGCGACGACGAGGAGCGGACCGTCCCCGTGCTCGACCGCCTCTCGCTGGGCCGGGTTGAGTTGGCTGCTCAAGCGAGGCGGTCCACGCCCAACCAGGGGCGCAGCGCCTCGGGGACGGCCACGGAGCCGTCCGGTTGCTGATAGTGCTCGAGGATCGCCGCGAAGATGCGCGGGAAGGCGAGCCCCGACCCGTTGAGCGTATGGACGAACCGCGGCTTCTCCCCCGGCGCCGGGCGATACCGGATGTTCGCGCGGCGGGCCTGGAAGTCGGTGAAGAGCGAGCAGGAGGAGACCTCGAGCCACTTCCCCACGCCGGGCGCGAAGACCTCCAGGTCGTAGGTCTTGCCGCTCGCGAAGCCGGTGTCAACCTCGAGGTCGTAGGTCTTGGCGCTCGAGAAGCCGGTGTCTCCGGCCGCGAGCAGCAGCACCCGGTACGGCAGTCCGAGGCGCTGCAGCACCGTCTCGGCATGTCCGAGCAGGCGCTCGAGCTCCGCCTCGCCCTGATCGGGGGCGCAGTAGCGCACGAGTTCGACCTTGTCGAACTGGTGCACGCGCAGCACGCCGCGCGTGTCCTTGCCGGCGGCGCCGGCCTCGCGCCGGAAGCAGGGACTGTAGGCGCAGAAGGCCTTGGGCAGGTCGTCGGCGCCGAGGATCTCGTCGCGATAGAGGTTCGTGACCGGGACCTCGGCCGTCGGGATGAGGAAGAGATCCTCGCCCTCGAGCGCGTACTGGTCGTCGGCGAACTTGGGGAACTGGCCGGTGCCGGTCATGCTGGCGCGGTTCACCACGGCGGGCACCCAGATCTCCTCGTAGCCGAACTCGCCGGTGTGCAGGTCGAGCATGGCGTTCATGAAGCTGCGGATCATCCGCGCCCCTTTGCCGCGATAGACCACGAAGCCCGAGCCCGCGACCTTCGCCCCGCGTTCGAGGTCGAGGATGCCGAGCGCCGAGCCGACCTCCCAATGCGGCTTCACGCTCTCGGCGGCGCGCGGGACTCCCCAGCTGCGCACGATGCGGTTCTGCGTCTCATCGCCTGCGGGCACGTCCGCGAGCGGGACGTTCGGGATGCCGAGCAGGAGTTCGTCGAGGCGCGCCTGCGTGGGCGTGAGATCGGCCTCGATCGCGGCGATCTCGTCCCCGAGCGTGCGCGCGGCGGCCATGGGGACCTCGGCGTCCGCCTTGGCCTTCTTGAGCCGGCCCACCTCCTGCGTCAGCGCGTTGCGGCGGGACTTCTTCTCCTCGACGGCCGTGATCGCGGCGCGGCGCGTGCGGTCGAGCGCCTCGGCCTCGTCGATCTCCGGTCCGTGGACGTCGAGCTTCCCCCGCCGCCGCATCCCGTCACGCAGTTGCTCGACCTGGTCGCGCACCATCCGGAGATCGTGCACCGCTCAGAACTCCGGGACACCCGAGGTGAGCGCGCGGAAGCCGCAGTTGGGATTCACCCGCGCCGAGAGCTTGATGCGACGCTGCACCGGGACGACGGAGTCGACGTAGAACTTCGCGTAGATGTCCTGCCGGACATCGTACTGGCAGAACTGCGTCGTGACCTTCACGTAGAACGACTGCCCCTCGTTGACGAGGAAGAGCGTGTCGTTGGTCCATCCGTCCGCGGGAGCCTCGAGCAGCGAGTTGTAGATGCCGGGGGCACGCTGGAAGGCGATCTGGCGTGAGCCGGCGATCGGCGAGACGACGCTCGAGACGGGAAGGACCATCAGTCGGCCATTGCCGTCGATGTCGAAGGCGAGGTCGAACGACCCGGCCGCGTCGAGACGCACGACGCTCGCCTGCGGCACGAGCAGGCCGGAGGGGAACGACGCCGGCGAGCCGGACATGGCCCAGAGCTCGAATCCGGCATCGATGTTGGCGCTCTGGGCGGTGAGCTTGAAGGGGTCCTGGCACGCGACCGCGCCCAGCACCACGACGATGAGGGCGATGGCGGCGCGCCGGCGGGACACGGAGAGAATCGGAGGGGTCATCACAGTGTGGAAAGCTAACGGAGAGAGGGGTGCCACAACAAGCGAAACCTGCTTGACTTCACCCATGCGGTGCGTACACTTCGGAAACCTTTCCCGGAGCGGCGGTGCCCACCATTCGCGACCTGGTCGCGGCCATCCGGCGGCGGGACGGCATTGACGCCGCCGTCGTGCTCGGCCGAGACGGTCTCCTCATCGATCATCAGGCCGATGCCTCCGTCGACGCCGAGAGCGTCGCCGCCCATGTGCCGTCGATCCTGCAATACGCCGAGGATCTCGGCGCCTCCGCCGACCGCGGTCACCTGCTCACCGCGGTGATCGAGTACCGGAGCGGCAGCGCCGTGATCGCCGCGATGTCCGCCGACGCGTTCCTCCTCGTGCTCGTGCGCCCCACGGCCGACCTCGGTGCCCTGCTGTTCGACCTCCGTCGTCACCGCGCGAACATCGCGGCGTTGGTCTGACCTCCTCTTCTTCACCCGGCACGGCCGTGGGTTCCCTCGCGCACCCCACTCCGCTGCATGTGCTCGTCGCCGACGACGAGCCGCACATCGGCCGGATCATCAAGACCAAGCTCGAGCAGGGGCCGTTCGCGGTCACGCTCGTCTACGACGGCGCCGAGGCGCTGGCGGAGCTCGAGCGGTCCCCGGACGTACGCCTCCTGATCCTCGACCTCATGATGCCGCAGGTCACGGGCTTCGAGGTGCTCGACCGCGTCCGCGCCGATCCGCGCTGGCGCTCCATCCCCTGCCTCATCCTCACCGCCGCCGGCCAGGACCACCAAGAGGTGGAAGCCCGACGCCGCGGCGCCGACGACTTCATGACCAAGCCCTTCAGCCCCAAACGCCTCCTCGCACGCGCCCTCGAACTCTCCGGCGCGGAGGGCGCATGACCGCGCCCCTCTACGCGGTCGTCCTGGCCGGCGGCGTCGGTTCGCGGTTCTGGCCGCTCAGCACCCCCGAGCGCCCCAAGCAACTGCTGCCGCTCATCACCGAGGTCTCGATGCTCTCGGAGACCGTCGAACGGCTTGTGCCGCTCGTGGGCCGCGAGCGCGTGCTGCTCCTCACGAGCGAGCGACTGCGTGAGGCGATCCTCCGCGCGCTACCCTCCCTCACGGCCGACCAGTTGTTGCTCGAGCCGCGGCCGGCGGGCACGGCGGCCGCGCTCACCTGGGCCGCCGCGCAGGTCGTGGCGCGTGGCGGGGCCGACGCGCGCATGGTGTGCGTGCACGCCGACTGGGCGATCAAGGACCCGCAGCGTTTCCGCGAGACGCTCGGTCGTGCGGCCGGGATCGCCGCCGCACGCGACGCGCTCGCGACGGTGGGCATCGTGCCCACCCGTCCCGACCCCGGTTTCGGCTACATCCAGCCCGGCGCATCACACGCCGACGGGTCGCGGGCGGTCGCCCGGTTCGTCGAGAAGCCCGACCGCGAGCGCGCGGCCGAGATGGTGCGCGACGGATTCCTCTGGAACTCCGGCATCTTCGCGTGGCGCGCGCAGACGCTCCTGGACGAGGTGCGCGCGGTCACGCCCGAACTGGCGGATGCGCTGGGGGCCATCGCGCTGGGGGCCGCGGCCTTCTTCGCCGCCGTCAAGACGTCGGTGAGCATCGACGTCGGCGTGCTGGAACGGAGCAAGCGCGTCGTCGTCCTCGCCGGCGAGTTCGGGTGGGACGACGTCGGGACCTGGAGCGCGCTGCAGCGCGTGCGCGCGCTCGACGCCGCGGGGAACGCCATGCATGGCCGGGTGCATGTGAGGGAATCGGGTGGGAACGTGGTGCACGCCGAAGGGAGCGCGGTGGTCCTCTACGGCGTGCACGACCTCGTGGTCGTCGTGCGCGACGGCGTGACCCTCGTGACGACGGTGGACCGCGCGGCCGACCTCAAGCCGCTCGTCGAAGGGCTGCCGACGGATCTCCGGGAGCTCCGCTGATGGGGGCGGTGCTCTACGACGACCGGATCGCGCGCGGCTTCGAGCCGTTCGCGCTCACGAGGCCGGCCGGCGAACTGCGCGCCGGCGGAGAGATCATCCGGCGTCGGTGGACGCGCGTGCTCGACACGGCCGCGGAGGGGTTCATCGGGGCGGCGCATCTGGCCGCGTTCGACGAGTTCGACGCGCCGGCGGCCGCAGCGGGCATGATGCCCGGGGGCACCTGGCTCGTGAACGCACGGTGCGCGCCCGCACTCGGCACGATCGTGCCGCAGGACGCGGGGGTCGTGCGCGTGGGTGGACGCGTGGCCGCGATCCGGCTCGCCTCGGCACAGGCCGTCGATTCATTCGCCTCGGGAGAGGCGACCCTCGAACTGCTCGCCGGTGCGGGACCGGCGGTCGTGCTCGATGGCTGGTGGCTGGACCA
Source organism: Gemmatimonadota bacterium (assembly GCA_021413975.1). GTDB lineage: Bacteria > Gemmatimonadota > Gemmatimonadetes > Gemmatimonadales > Gemmatimonadaceae > Pseudogemmatithrix. Next base: position 3,123 of record JAIOPJ010000010.1, on the reverse strand, counting down.
CGTGTGGGACCTGATCGGTCACCTGAACCCGATGCTGGCTTCGGATGCGGTGGCGCTCGCCCCGCCGCGGAAGGAGGTGCCCGCGCACCTCACGGTGCTGGGTGCGCATGACGTCCACGTCGATCTCGCCGCGCACGTCGACCCGTTCGTCGTCGTGGACGCGACGGCAGGACCGGTGCTGGTCCGCCGGGGCGCGACGGTGCAGGCCTTCACGCGCCTCGTGGGCCCGTGCATCATCGGCGAGGACGCGACCGTGAGCGGTGGGCGCGTCGCCGCGTGCAGCATCGGCGAGCGCGTGAAGGTGAACGGCGAGATCAGTTCCACGATCATGATCGGTCACTGCAACAAGGGGCACGACGGGTTCGTCGGACACTCGGTGATCGGCCGTTGGGCGAACCTCGGCGCCGACACCGTCACGAGCAACCTCAAGAACTCGTACGGGCCGGTCTCGCTCTGGACCCCGCGCGGCGTGGAGGCGACGGGACTGCAGTTCCTCGGCAGCCTCGTCGGCGACCATGCCAAGACGGGGATCGGGACGCGCCTCACCACGGGCTGCGTGATCGGTGCCGGCGCGAACCTCTTCGGCAGCGGCATGCCGCCCAAGGCCGTCGCGCCGTTCGCCTGGGGCGAGGCCCCCGACTGGGAGACCTTCGCGTTCGACAAGTTCCTGCAGGTGACGGAGCGGGTCATGGCGCGCCGGGACGTCGCGCTCACGGCGCGCATGCGCGAGTGCCTGCGGGCGGCGCACGCGGCACGCTGGACGCCGTGAGGGCCTGGACCCTCGGCAGCGGGAGCTCGGGGAACGCCCTCCTCCTCGAGAGCGGCGCCCACCGGATCCTCATCGACTGCGGCTTCGGCCCGCGCGCCATCGTCACCCGACTCAAGGCGATCGGGGTCGCCCCCGAGTCGATCAGCGCGCTCGTGCTGACCCACGAGCACATCGACCACGCGCACGGTGCGGAACGGGCGCAGAAGAAGTTCCGGTGGCCGGTCTACGCCTCGGGGGGCACGCTCGGTGCGCTGCCGGAGATCGAGCCGCGGTGGCGCCACCCGGTCAGCGGCGGAAGCACCACCGCACTGGACGGCTTCACGCTCGAGGCGATCGCCGTGCCCCACGATGCGTCGGACCCGATGGCGTTCGTGGTCACGGCACAGGGGAGCGGCGCGCGCGTCGGGGTCGCGCATGACCTTGGCGCGGTGCCGGAGGCGCTCGTGCGGGCGTTCGCCCGCTGCGATGCGCTCTGCCTCGAGGCCAACCACGACGTCGAGATGCTGCGGAACGGCCCGTACCCGCGTGCGCTGCAGGAACGCATCCAGGGTGGACGCGGGCACATCAGCAATGCGACCAGCGCGACGCTCGCCGCGACACTCGCGGGGCCGTCGTTGCGCTCGGTGACGCTGCTCCACCTGAGCGAGGTGAACAACACGCCGGCGCTCGCGGAGCGGACCGTCACCGAAGGACTGCGACGGACCCACTTCCGCGGCCCGGTGCAGGCGGCGCCGCGGCGCACAGCCGGCGTCGCGTTCGCGCTCACCGCCCGCGCGCAGGTGAGCGTGCAACTGAGCCTCGGCGTCTGACCCCGCCCCCCTCTTCCTCGACCGGACCGTGAAGAACTACCTCAAGCTGATCCAGAACAACGCCGACTGGGCGCGCGAGATGGTCGGGAAGGACGCCGACTTCTTCAGCAAGCGCGAGCAGGCGCAGACGCCCCACCACCTGATCATCGGGTGTTCGGACAGCCGCGTGCCGCTCGAACTCATGACCGGTGCGCTGCCCGGCGAGATGTTCGTGCACCGCAACATCGGGAACCAGGTGTGGGAGACCGACATGAACATCCTGTCGGTGGTGCAGTTCGCCGTCGACGTGCTCGACGTGGAGCACGTGATCGTCTGCGGCCACTCGAACTGCGGCGCGCTCAAGGCGGCGTTCGCCGATTCCGCGCACGGCCTCATCGATCACTGGTTGTCCGACATCCGCAGCACGATGCGGTGGCATGAGGACGAACTCGCCTCCTGCGCCACGGCCGAGGAGCGGCTGCACCGGCTCTCGGTGCTCAACGTGCTCCAACAGGTGGGGATACTGAGCCGGACACCGATCATCCTCGACGCCTGGAAGCGTGGCCGGCGGCCGATGCTCCACGGCTGGGTGTACGACATCGGCTCGGGGCTGATCGAGCGGATCGTGGAGCAGGTGGACTCGGCGGAGATGGCGGCGGTGCTGCTGCCGAAGAACTGAATCCAGGATGAAGGATGGAGGATGAAGGATGAAAGAAAGGCAGAGGCGCCCCCACCGCGATCCGGTGGGGGCGCCTCTGCCTTCCAGCCTTCTTCCTTCTGCCTCAGTACATCCCGCCCATGCCACCGCCCTGCGGCGCCGGCGCGTGGGATTCCTTCTCCTTCTTCTCGACGATGAGCGCTTCCGTCGTGAGGAGGAGCGAGGCGATCGACGCGGCGTTCTGCAGCGCCGTGCGGGTCACCTTCGTCGGATCGATGACGCCGGCGAGGACGAGGTCCTCGTAGGAATCCGAGTACGCGTTGTAGCCGAAGTTCTTGTCCTTCGACGCGCGCACCTTCTCGACCACGATCGACCCTTCGCCGCCCGCGTTCTGGACGATCATGCGGATGGGCTCCTCGATCGACTTGCGGATGATGTCGACGCCGATCTGCTCCTCGGCATCGAGCTTGAGGGTCTTGAGCGAGGCCTGCGCGCGGATGAGCGCGACGCCGCCACCGGGGACGATGCCTTCCTCGACGGCCGCGCGGGTCGCGTGGAGCGCGTCCTCGACACGGGCCTTCTTCTCCTTCATCTCGCTCTCGGTGGCGGCACCGACGTTGATCACGGCCACACCGCCCGCGAGCTTCGCCTTGCGCTCCTGGAGCTTCTCCTTGTCGTAGTCGCTCGTCGACTTCTCGACCGCGACCTCGATCTCCTTGATGCGACCCTTGATCTTGTCGTCATCGCCGTGGCCGTCGATGACCGTCGTGTTGTCCTTGTCGACGACGATGCGCTTGGCGCGGCCGAGGTCGGAGAGGACGGCGTTCTCGAGCTTGAAGCCGACTTCCTCGGAGATGACGTTGCCCTTGGTGAGGACCGCGATGTCCTCGAGCATCGCCTTGCGGCGG
>JAIOPJ010000049.1 GCA_021413975.1 Gemmatimonadota bacterium | reverse complement strand
GCCCGTGCCAACTCCGGTTCGTCGGGAACAGATCCCAACGAGCGCAGCGAGCGCCCGAGGAATCGACCGGCGGCATCCTCCAACCGGCGATAGGCGGTCTCGCCTTCGGCGGGCTCGAGCACGCGGTTCACGAGCACGTCCACGGGCAGCGACGGCACCTCGAGCGAGAGGATCTTGATCAATGCATACGTGTCTGCGAGCGCTGCGGGCTCGGGCGTGGCCACGGCCACCAGGCGCGAGGCGCGCGTGAGCGCAGCACGCACCACGCTCTCGATCCCGGTGCCCGCATCGACCACCGTGACGTCGTACTGGTCCATGAGTCCCGCGAGCCGGACCTGGAGCCGGGCGCGGTCCATGGGGGTCAGTGCATGCACCACCTCGGCGCCCGATTCTGCCGGAAGCAGCCAAAGATTCCGGTCGACCGGCAAGATCAGCTCCTCGGGGCTCGCGTCGCCCGCGATCACCGATCGCAGCGTGAGCGCCGGCTGGCGGCCCACCAGGACATGCAGGTTCCCCTGATTGAACGCCGCGTCCATGAGCAGGACGCGCGCACCGGTCCGGGCGATCGCAGAAGCGAGCAGCACGGAGAGCACGGACACCCCGGCCCCTCCCTTGCCGCCGCCCACCACGATGGCGCGGGCCTCACGCGGGTCGGCAGGTGCCTCCTCGCGTGCGGTGCGTGCGCGCAGTGCGCTGGCCTGGTCGTTCATGCGATCTCCTGCGGCAGCGGTGCGCCGGCCCACGACAGGTCGGCCGGCACTTCCTGCCCGGTGGTGATCCAGCGCATCGGCAGGCCGGTCTCGGCCGCGAGCGCGCGGATGACGGTGTCCTTCGGGAACTCGTCGAGCTTGGTGCCCACGAGGTGCGTCACACCCAACACGCGATGCTGAGCCAGCACGGCGCGTGCCCGGCGCGGATCCAATCCGGCAGGCAAGGTGAGGTGCACCTCGGCCGGCGCGAGCACGTCGAGCAACGCCTTCATCTCGCGCAGGTCGCCGGGGCGCGACGGCGCGCGGCCAGCGGTATCCACCAGGATCACATCGCGGTCGCGCAGCTTGTGGCGCGCGCGCGTGAGCTCGCGGGCGTCGTAAGCCACCTCGAGCGGCAGGCGCGACAACTCAGCGTAGGCGCGCGACTGCTCGATCGCGCCCACGCGATAGATGTCGAGACACACGAGACCCACCCGGTCGGCACCGAACACCTGCTCGTGATTCGCGAGCTTGGCGAGCGTGGTGGTCTTGCCGCTCCCCGTGGGGCCCACGCTCGCCACCACATAGGGCTCCTTGCGCTCACGGCGGTCGCGCTCGAGCGCCGCGGGACGCATGGGCTCCAGGATGGCGCGATCGCCGCGTCCCTCCTCGGCCACCAGCTCGTAACCGCCGACCGGCGCACGGCGCAGCGCGATCATGCGTGCGTCATCGCCCAGCCGCGTGCGGGCACGCGCGAGCAGCGTCGGGATGTCGGTTCCATACAGGACCTCAGGCGGCATCGGACAACTCCCAGGTAGCGAGGTTCTGGAGCGGCGTCTGCGGCGGCAGCTCGGCGAGCGAGACCACCACGAGGCGCGGGAGGACGGGTTCCGTGAGACGGCGCACACCGAGGCGCAGCCCCGGCGGCGTGACGAGCGGCGGCATGGCGCCATCGAGGCGCTGACGCATGACCATGCGTTCGAGCTCGCTGAGCGCGCGGTGCAGATCCTCGGGTTCGAGCGTGCGCTGGGGCGCGCCCGGACGCGGACTGAACAGGTTCATGAGCGCGACCTCGAGCTTCGGACCCAGCGTGATTGCACGCACCGTGCCGGACTCGCCCGCGAGCATGTCGGCGATCACCGGCGCCAACGCGCGGCGCGCCTGCTCGGCGAGCACCTCGGGGTCCTTGGTCTGGTCCGCCGAGTCCGACAGCGCCTCGAGGATCGTGACCATGTCGCGCACCGGGAGCCCCTCGCGCAGCAGCCGCTGCAACACGCGGTGCACCACGCCCAGGTTGAGCCGGTTCGGCACCAGGTCCTCGACCAGGGCCGGATGCGACTCCTTGAGCCCATCGAGCATCTCGCGCACATGCTGGCGGCTCAGCAGATCGGCCGCGTGCGTGCGCACGGTCTCGAGCAGGTGCGTCGACAGCACGGCGAGCGGCTCCACCACGACCCAGCCCGACGCCTCCGCGGTCGCGCGCTGCTCCGGCATGATCCACACCGCCGGCAGGCCGAAGCTCGGGTCGGTGGTCTTCATGCCCTCGAGCGGCGCGCCATAGCCGCGCGTATCCACCGCGAGCAGGTGCGACGGCGGCAACTCGCCACCGCCGATGCGCACGCCGCGCATCTTGATGCTGTACTCGTGCGCCGCCAGCTGGATGTTGTCGCGGATGCGCACCGGG
>JAIOPJ010000055.1 GCA_021413975.1 Gemmatimonadota bacterium | reverse complement strand
CGTGCCGGGGCGCGGCGAGTACGGGAAGACGTGAAGGTGCGTGAACGGCAACGCGCGCACGAGTGCCACCGACGCGGCGTGGTCGGCTTCGGTCTCCCCGGGAAAGCCCGCCATGACGTCGGCACCGAGCCCGAAGCGCGCACGACCGTTGGTCAGCCGTTCTATCGCGGCCGTGTATCCGCCCGCCGAGTACCAGTGCCGCCCCATGCGCTTCAGCACGGCGTCGCTCCCCGACTGCAGCGGGGCGTGCAGGTAGGGACAGACGCGCGCGCCGCCGTCGCGCAGCCACTCGGCGAGTTCGGGGTCCACCTCCGTCGCCTCGACCGACGCGAGCCGGAAGCGCGCCTCGGGCACTCCGTGCACGAGCGCCGTCACGAGCGCCCCGATCGTGCTGCCGTGCTCGCGCCCCCACGAGCCCACGTGGACGCCGGTGAGCACGATCTCGGGATGGTGTTCGGCCAGCCCGCGCGCCTCGTCGACGAGTTCGCGCACGCTTCGCGAGCGGTGCGCACCGCGCGCGAGCGTGGTCGCGCAGAAGGTGCAATGCTCGTCACAGCCATCCTGCACGCGGAGAGTGGCGCGCGCGGTGCTCTGCCGTCTCGAACGCGTGAGCGGAGTGAACGCGCCCTCGGACGCATCGGCTGCGTCCAGTGCCGGTGCAGGCGCACGGCGCAGCCCGAGCGCTGCGGCGACCGCGGCAAGGTCAGCGCCCGCGATCACGTCAGTCACGCCGGGCAGCCGGCCGATCTCCGCGCCCGAGCGCGCCGCCGCGCACCCCGTCACCACCACGCGCGTCCCGGGCCGCTCACGCGCGATCCGTCGCACGGCCTGGCGCAGGTCGGCCTCGGCGTCGCGCGTGACGGCGCAGGAGTTGAGCACCGCCACGTCGGCCTCACCCGCGTCGACGACCTCGTGGCCCGCGCCCTCGCAGAGGGAGCGCACCTGCTCGGAATCGTACTGATTGGCGCGGCAGCCGAAGGTGCGGATGAGGACCTTCACGTGCGACCCACGGCCGGGTACTCCCCGGTCCTCAGCAACCGACCGGTGCGCTCGATCGGCTCGATCGTCAACAGGATGTGGAAGGTGCTCCCCTCCCCTTCCTTGCTGCGGAGCCAGATGCGCCCGCCATGCGACTCGACCGCGATGCGGCAGAACGCGAGCCCGAGTCCGGAGCTCCGCACGCGCGGCGCATTGGCCGCGCGCACCTGCTCGAACTTCTGGAACACGAGGTCCTGGTACTCGTCGGGGATGCCGGGGCCGGTATCACTCACGGAGATCACGATCCCCGCCGGATCGCGTCGCGCCGCGAGCGTCAGGGTCACCGGCACCGGCGAATGCGTGATCGCGTTCTGCACGAGGTTGGTGAGGACGCGCTTGAGCAGCGTCTTGTCGGCGCGGAACACCGGCGCGTCGTCGGCCACCTCGTGCCGCGCGACCGTCTGCTCCTGGCGGAAGCGCAGTTCCCAGTCGAAGAGCACCTCGGCGAGCAGCGCCGCCGGCGCGATCTGCTCGGGGGAGAGCACGAGCGACTGCTCCTCCACCTTCGACACGTCGAGCAGGTCCTGGATGAGTCCCAGGAGGTCCTCCGCCTTCCCTTCCACGTCGGAGAGGGCGCGGGCGGGGCGCTCGTCGATCGCACCGAAGTCGCCGTCGCGCAGCATCTCGAGTGTCGCGAGCATGCTCGTGAGCGGCGTCTTCAGGTCGTGCACGATCATCCGCATGAGGTCGTCGCGCGCCTTCTGCAGCTCGCGCAGCCGCTTGAGGCTCTCCTCGAGCGCATCGGTCGCCCCCTTCAGCTTGAGGAGGCTCCGGACGCGCGCGCCGAGCACGTGGCGGTTGTGCGGCTTGAGCAGGAAGTCGTCGCCACCGGCCTCGATCGCCTTGAGCCGGTCGCTCGCGTCGTTGAGCGCGGAGACGAAGATCACGGGGATGCGCGCCGTTCGCGGATCGCGCTTGAGCCGGCGGCAGACCTCGAAGCCGGTCTCGCGCGCCTCGACGCCGAGATCGCCGGGGGGCATCGAGATGTCGAGGATGCAGAGATCCGGGTGCTCCTCGGCACAGCGCGCGAGCGTCGAGGGACCGTCCACCGAATGGATCACGCGACACCCCAACGACGCGAGCTGATCGCGCAGCAGCTCGACGTTCGCCTCCACGTCGTCCGCGACCAGCACCAGGGTCCGGGAACCCACGGTCGGTGCGGTCGCGGAAGCGTCGGTCACGCCCATCGCCTCAGGGCCGGATGCCGAGCCCGATGGAGAGGAAGAGCGCTTTCTCCTTCGCCCCCGCGGCCGAGCGCGCGGCGCGCTGCAGCGAGATGTCGAACTGACCTCGACCGCGCGCGACCGGGATCGCGATGCCGCCGCTGATCGAGCGCTCCCCGACCTTGTCGCCATTCACGCCGAACGGCAGTCCGCGATCGCGCAAGCCGAGTCGCGCGTACGAGGGCGCGCCGGCGATGCGCGGTCCCACCACCTCGAGGCCGATGCCGACGTCGTTCGCGTCGAAGACGCTCATCTGCGCCGTCCCGAGGTCGCGCATCGATGACCAGCCCGTGTGATCGAAACGGGCGGCGATCGTGGTGTTCGGGATGCCGGTGTAGGCGAAGGTCACGCCGACCCGGTCGGGCACGGTCGCGCTGGCGAGGTCGAGGGCGTCCTGCCGTGCCTCCATGCCGCCACCGAGCCGCGCCGAGGCCCCGACCGCGAGCACCTTCGTCGGCAGGTAGATCAGGCCGAGCGATACGGCCCGCCCCGAATAGTTGATGGTCGTGAGCTGCTGCACACCGCCCACGCCCGTGCTGGCGTCGAAGGAGCGGCCGAAGCTCAGCCGGTTCTCGCCGGTCAGTGCGTGGAGCCCGAGACCGACCTGCACCCTGGCGTTGAGCCAGTACGCGATCGCCGCGCGCGCGTCCGTGATCGCGCCGTTGCTCGACGCCGTGAGCACCGACGGCAGCAGGGTCCCGCCGACGAGCTGGCTGTCGGAGTAGACGTTGCTCCAGGTGCGATCGAGGAGCGTCGTCGCCGAGAGGCCCGCCGTCAGCCGCCGATTGCCACCGGTGACGATGAAGCTGGGGAAGCGCATGGTCGTGCTGCGGTCCGCCTGCCCGCCGACGGCCGTCCGGCGGTACTCGGGCTGGACCTGCATGTACACGGAGAAGCGTGACGGGATCGAGAGCGCCGCCGGGTTCAGGGCGCTCGAGGGATCGATCTCCCCCGTGGCACCGCCGAGCGCGACCGAGGCGCTGCCCAGCTGCCCCGTGGGATAGCCGTAACCCTGGACCGACAGCGCACCCTGCGCGCGGAGCGCACCAGGGAGGATCGCGACGAGCGCGAGGAGGCGGAGCGGGCGTCGCATCAGGGCTGTCCGAATCGAATGTTGGGCACGTAGCTCACCCGCAGACGCGGACGGAGCCCCGGGGCGGCGCTCAGACCGAAGAAGTTCGCACCGAAAGCACTGCTGCCCTCGAGTTCCGAGCGCAGGATGAGCGCACTCGGGATGTTCTGCGCGCCCGAGTTCGTGCGCCAGAGGCGCACAAGGGAGTTGATCTCGAGCTTCACGACGCCGGAGTCGCCCGGAGCGACGCGGAGGAGGTCGCCGACGAAGAAGCCGGCGGGGGCGAGCAGTCGCGCCGCCCGATTCAGGTCGGTGGTGGCGTTGCCGGCCAGCACGACCTGCGCACGGATCGTGAGCGAGTCGCGTTCGTCGAGTCCCCGCACCGGATCCTGCACGAACTCCAACTGCGCCCGCAGGACCGCGGTCGAGTCGGTCATCCAGCGCGGCAGGTTGAAGCGAAGGTAGGTGCGCCGGCCGGGGAATCCGCCGACCGAGAAGCGGCCTGCCTTCCGGATGTCGGGGGCGTCGGCGACGAGCAGATAGTCGACGAGGTCGCCATTCACGTTCAGCGGCAACCGGGGGAAGAGCGAGAGCGGCCGCGCCGTCACCGCGGCGACGAGCGTGTCGGCAGAGACCCGGTAGCGCAGGAGCGGACCGTTGGTCGCGTCGTCGCTCGACGTGACGAGGAAGGCACCCGACTCGGTGCTGCGCAGTTGCAGCCCGATCCGGAGCACGGCGCCGGGCGTCGAGACGATCTGCCGCAGCTTGGCACTGTCGAGCACGATCCTCACCGTGCCCGAATCGATGTAGCTGGCGCTGTCGATCCTCAGGCTCCCCAGCAAGCGCCCCGCCGTGAAGAACGGCAGGAGCGTCGTCGGGAGCGAATCGACCAGCGTCGTATCGCCCACGTCGAACGCGTCGAGGTAGAAGGTCTGCGGGACCTTGATGCCCGTCTTCGCGAGCCGGACGCTCAGGGTCGCCGAGTCGATGTACGACACCGGGCGCGCCGTGTCGCTCGGCGGCGAGAAGACGCGCGCGAGCGTGTCGAACCGGATGATCGCCCGGGTGTCGAGCGTGTCCCCGCGCGTCGCCACGAGCAACCCGCTCTCGAACCCGAGCAACGGGAAGGTCTGCAGGGTCGTGTCGAGCACCACCGCCGGATCGAGGATCGTGTCGAGGATGTCGAGGGTCTGCCCCGGGCAGAGCACGGGGCACGAACTGGCCGTGTCGAGGCGCTCGGTGCAGGCGCCGACGAGCAGCGCGACCGGGAACGCCAACAGCACGGGGGCGCGAAGCAGGCGCCGGATCATCGGATGTGGAGCTTTGAGGGCGTGAAGGGATGCGGCAGGAGCTCATCGAGCGTCCAGCGCGCCTCGGAACCCGACGCGGTCACGGCGACCACGGCGAGGGTGGTGCCGAACTCGGCCAGTGCCTGACGACAGATGCCGCAGGGCGGCGTCGGTTCAGTGGCCTGCGAACAGATCACGATCGCTGCGAAATGCTGGTGCCCGGAGACGACCGCAGCGCCCAGCGCGCAGCGCTCGGCGCAGGTCCCCGCCGGATACGATGCGTTCTCGACGTTGCAGCCACCGATGATCGTGCCGTCGGTCGCGAGCAGCGCCGCGCCCACGCGGAACCTCGAGTACGGTGCGTAGGCATGCTGCATCGCTTCGGCGGCCCGCGCGCGGAGCGCCGGGAGGTACGGCTCGATCGAGGCGACCGTCACGCGATGATCGCCGGCAGGAACGAGGTCCCGCGTCCGCGGAACCCGACCCCGAGCCACTCGGCCACCGTCGCCCCGAGATCGGAGAAGGTCGGCCGCCGCCCCAACGCCACCGGTCGGACGCGCGCGCCCAGCGCCAGCACCGGGACGCACTCGCGTGCGTGGTCCGTGGAGGGCGTGGTCGGGTCGTTCCCGTGATCGGCGGTGATGAACAGCAGGTCGTCCTCGCGGAGGGCGGATGTGAGGTCGGGCAGGGCGCGATCGAAGTCGCGCAGTGCCTGATAGAACCCCGGAACGTCGTTCCGGTGCCCATAGGCTTGGTCGAAATCTACAAGGTTGGCGAACAACAACCCATCCGGACCGCGCCGGATCCACTCCAGGATCCTCGCCACGCCCTCGGCGTTGTCCTTGGTGTGGCCCCCTTCGAGGCCCCGCCGGGCGAACAGATCGTCGACCTTCCCTACCCCGTTCCGCGGGATTCCCGCCACCGCGAGGGCGTCGAGGAGCGTCTCCGCCGGCGGCGCGATCGACACGTCGCGGCGGTTCGCCGTGCGCTTCCACGCCCCGGGAACGCCGACGAAAGGCCGCGCGATCACGCGCGAGGCATCGTGCGGCGCCGCCAGCATCGCCCGGGCGGTGTCGCACGCGGCGTAGAGCTCGGCGAGCGGGATGGTCTCCTCATGCGCCGCGATCTGGAAGACCGAATCGGCGGAGGTGTAGAGGATCCAGGCGCCGGTGCGCTGGTGCTCCTCGCCGTAGGTGTCGAGGATCGCGGTGCCGCTCCCGACCACATTGCCGATCACCGGCCGCCCGGTGCGCCGCGAGAACTCCGCGACGACCTCGGGGGGGAACCCGTGCGGATACGTGGGGAACGGCTTGGCGAGGTGCACGCCGGCGATCTCCCAGTGCCCGGTCGTGCTGTCCTTGCCGGCCGATCGGGGCTCCATGAGGCCCCAGGCCCCGGTGGGACGCTCGACGGCGGCCACGCCCTGGAGCGGCGCGATCAGACCCAGACCGGCGCGCTCGAGGTTGGGGAGCACCAGCCCGCCGACCGCGCGGGCGACGTTCCCGAGCGTGTCGGAGCCCTGATCGCCGTACGCTGCGGTGTCGGGGGCCTCGCCGATGCCGACGCCGTCGAGCACGAGGATGATCGCGCGGTGCGCCATCACCACGTCCCCGTATGGACGCGCGGCAGTCGCAACCGCAGTCCGACGAGGAGTTCGTACGGCGAGAGTCCGCTCCGGCCGGCGACGCTCTCGGCGGTCAGCGACTCGTCGCCGTCGCGGCCGAGGAAGGTGACGACGTCACCGACCTTGCACCCGGTGCCGGTCACGTCGAGCATCGTCATGTCCATGGTGATCAGACCGGCGATCGGTGCCCGCTGCCCGCGCACCAGACCGCAACCCTTCGCACCCAGATGTCGCCGCAGGCCGTCGGCATAGCCGCAGCAGACGGTGGCGATCTCGCTCTCACGCTCGGCGCGCCAGGTCGCGTCATAGCTCACGGAATCCCCGGCCGCGACGGTGCGCACCTCGACGACCCTGGCGCGGAGCGAGACGACCGACTCCGGTCGCAAAGCGGCCTTCTGCCCGCTGCTCACGCCGTAGAGGAAGACGCCCGGCCGCACGCAGTCCCACTCCGACCCCGGCCGGCGGACGATCGCGGCGCTGTTCTCGGCGTGCAGCAGCCGGGGCCGGCGCGGCAACCCGGCGACGGCATTCCGGAAGTGCTTCTCCTGCGTCTCCATCGACCCATCGTCGAGCTCGGCCGAATGGAAGTGCGTGAACGCGCCCAGCGGCGGGAACTCCGCGATGGCCTCGTGCAGCGACGCGAGCGCACGGTGATCGCTCCCGGCCCGGTGCATGCCGGTGTCGATCGCGAGATGCCAGGCCGGATGCTCACCGCTCTGTCCCCACGCGATGATGTGCTCGCGACGCGCGAGCGTCGGCGTGACGTGGTAGCGCGTCATGAGCAGCGCGTCGGACGGGATCCACTCGGGATCGGGCGACTCGAGCATCGACGGCGTGAAGAGGATGATCGGCCGTTCGATGCCGGCCTGGCGCAGCTCGATCGCCTCGGCGATCGACGACACGCCGTAGGCGAGCGGTTCGATCCCCTCGAGCGCACGCGCCGCCGCGACCGCACCGACGCCGTAGGCGTCGGCCTTGATCATGGGGATCAGCGGCTTCCGCGAATGCGCGGCGAGGGCGCGTGCATTGCGCACGAGCGCCCCGAGGTCGACTTCGACCCAGGCGCGCGCGTCAGTGGGATGGGTGCGGATCGTCATGGGGGAATCGGGTGAGTCTACCCCGGCTCCGAGAGGCAATCAAGGCGCGCCGAAGAGGACGCGCACCTTCGGTTCCGATCGCAGGCTCGCGAAGTCGGGATCCGCATGCAGGAGCATGAGCGACGGTGACCTCGCGCGATCGCGGAAGGCGCTCGCCAACTCGGCGACGGCACGCTCGCGATTCCCCGTCAGCGCGTCCAGTCGCGCCTCGACGAGATCGGGCCCTCCCGGAATGACGCCAGTCTCGGTCAGGTAGTTCGAGAGGATCGCGTTCCAGGCGGCCGCTTGATCGGCCGGGCGGCGCCGCCACAGGTCGGCGCTGCGCTTGGCCTCGTCGAAGCGGCCGAGCCGCGCGGCGATCACCGCGCGCAGTGCGATCAGGTCGCGACTGTCCGACAGCTGCAGTGCGCTCGCCACGCTCTGCAGCGCCTCGTCCCCTTGGCCCTGCGCCGCGAGCACGTGCGCGTGCTCGGCGAGACTGCGCACGGTCCGCTGGCGCTCCGGGAGCGCGCGGTACCACTGCTCCGCGTCACGCATCATCGTGCCGGCGGCCTCCGCCTGTCCGTGCAACTGCAGTTCCAGCGCCATCTGCCGCATCGCCCACCCGACCGAGATGAAGTCCTCGCTCGGCAGCGAGGTCAATGCGCGTGTCTCGGTCTGGGCCTCCGTCGTGCGCCCGAGCGCGGCCAGCGCGCGCAGTCGGTACATCCGCACGCCCAATCTGGAACCGGATTCCGTCTGGGCGACATCGGCATCCCGCAGTTCGTCGGCGTGCCGCCCGAGCAGGTGTTCGGCGGTCGTGAGCGCTGACCAGTACGGAAGATGTTCGCGTCCCGGTCCGGGCCCGAGCGCTCGGAAGAGCGATATGGCTTCCGGGAACCCGCCCCTTAGCGTCTCCTGCCTTGCAAGGAGCCTCGCGAACTCGGCCGATCCGGTCTCGCGCACGAACGCCCGCAACGCGATGACGCGACCGTTCTCGTCACGTCGCTCGGTGGCGAGCAAGACATCGAGCAGGGTCTGCTCCGCGGCAGTGAGCTCGATCCGTCGGGACGCGAGGTCGGTGATCACGCGTACGCGAGGGCCAGGAGCCAGCATCGCGGACCAGGTCTCGCCGAGCAGCGCCGCCATCGGCCAGTCGGCCGCGTCGGCGACCAGGCGCTCGAGCGCCCCCGCCAGCTCGACCCGCCCATTCTCCGCCGAGCCGACGCGGTTGCGGGACAGACGCGCGAACGCGAGGAACTGCCGCACCTGTTCGGCGCGCGGCGGCAGCCCGGCCGGCAACGCCCATGAGCCGAGTTCCGGCGAGGAGATCACCAGAAGGACGCCACCGAGCCGCTCACGCAGTTCGGCCTCGGGAAGACCGAGGGGCAGCGCCGTGAGACTGCGACTCTGCAGCGTCTCGAAGGCGATCGACCGCCCGCGTCGACGCACCGTGATCGTCACCGCGGACGCTGCGGCGGTGGCGGTGTCATCGAGGATCTCCGGTCCCCTCACCGCGGTCGACGCGTCCTCGAGCAGGTCACGCACGAGCGTGTCGCCCGTGGGGACCCTCACGTGCGTGACCGGCTCCGACCACTGCGTCGATTCCCATCCCGCGACCGACGGCGACGCGGACGCTGGCGAGGCGGGCGGCGCCCGACGCCCCCGCATCAGGACGATGCCCGCGATGATCGCGATCGTCGCGATGCCCGCGACGAGCGACCAGCGGGCGCGCCACTTCGTGGGACGCGGCGGCACGACCGTCGCCGACGGCGTGATCACGGTCGCCAGCGTGGCGACGACCGCATCGGCATCGACCGGTCGACGCGCCGGTGACTTCTCGAGGAGCGTGCCAATGAGGGCCGCGAGTTCGCCGGGAACGCCGGGCACGACCGATTCGATCGCGGGCACCGGACGGCTGATGTGCGCGGCGAGCATCGCGCCGGCGGTGAGCCCTTCGAATGGATGGCGTCCGGCGAGCAGCTCCCACGCGACCAGTCCGAGCGAGTAGAGGTCGGCGCGGGCACCCGCGCTCGGGTCGGCGGACGCCTGCTCCGGCGCCATGTACGCCGGGGTCCCGATCGCCACGCCGGTCGCGGTGGCGCGGACCGCCGACGCCGCATCCAGTGCCTTCGACACGCCGAAATCACTGACGACCGCCACCCCGTCGGCGCTGAAGATGTTCTCGGGCTTGATGTCGCGGTGCACGATCCCTCGCCGGTGCGCCGCCCCGAGCGCGCGGGCCACGTCGCGGATCACCTCGGCGACCTCGTGCGGCGGCACCGCCCCTCGGGTGAGTCGCGTGCGCAGCGTCTCGCCCTCGACGAACGGCATGACATAGAACGGCATGCCGTCCTGCGTGGTGCCCGCCGAGAGGAGCGGCACGATGTTCGGGTGCTGCAACGAGGCCGCCATGAGGATCTCGCGACGGAATCGATCGGCCTCCGCGCCCCCGAGCGGTGCGTCCCCCAGCGTCTTGACCACGAGCCGGCGATCGAGCACCGAGTCGCGCGCCGTGAAGATGCGCGCCATGCCACCGCGCAGCTCGGGCCCCAGTTCGATGCTGGGGCCGAGCGCTTGCGAGAGGGCGGCGCGGAGGTCGAGGGTCATCGCCGGGGAAGATACGCGTCGCGCCCTGCGTTCGCGTGACGCACCCACCGCCGCGGCTAGATTTCGCCAGCGCCACCATCGCCTTCCGTTCCTCTTCCTCCCGCCGCCTGCCCATGCACGACAAGGCCACCCTCGACGACGCCCTCGCGATCATGCGCGACCTCCGCGCCCGCGACGCCTGGGACCGCGCGCAGACGCACGAATCGCTCCGGCCGTACCTCAACGAGGAGATGCACGAACTCGACGACGCGCTGCGTGAGGGCGACGATGCCGGCGCGTGCAGCGAGCTCGGCGACGTCCTGCTGCAGGTGCTCTTCCACGCACTGATCGCCGAGGAACGCGGCGCCTTCGGTCCCGAGCAGGTGGCGGGCTCGCTGGTGGCGAAGATGACCCGGCGCCACCCCTGGCTCTACGGCACCGAGACCGAACGCACGCCATGGGAACAGATGAAGGCGAAGTCCCGTCGGTCCCTCGCCGACGGGCTTCCGAGCGGCCTCCCCGCCCTGCACCGCGCGCACCGGCTGCAGGAACGCGCCGCGGGCGTGGGCTTCGACTGGCCCGACGTGGAAGGTCCCATGCAGAAGGTCGCCGAGGAGCTCGCGGAGGTGCGCGAACAGGTCGCCAAGCATGGCGCCGTGTTCGACACGCATGGCGTGCCGAGCGGGGACCCACGGCATGCGGCGCTCGAGGAGGAGCTCGGCGACCTGCTCTTCTCGGTCGTGAATCTCTGCCGCAAGGCGGGAACGCATCCGGCCCTCGCGCTCGACCGCGCGAATGCGAAGTTCCAGCGGCGGTTCGAGGCGGTGGAGACGATCGCCGAGGCGCGCGGGGTCGACGTGCGCACAGCCGGGCTCGAGGCGCTGGACGTGATCTGGGATGAAGTGAAAGCGGCCGAGCGCGTCTGACGCGCTCGGCCGCTCCTGCCTCTCACCCGTCGCGATACCGCGACGGCTTCACTCCCCGTACGGCACCCAGATGTTCTTCACCTGCGTCGTCTCGCGCAGGAACTCGCGCTCGTCGACCGGCGCGGTCCAGTCGATCGCACCCGCATGACACCAGGTGCGCTTCATGTTGCCCGCCGACGCGAACTCGACGGCCTTCTTGCCGTCCTTCGAGCCCCAATACCAGATGCCTTCGACATCGTCGTGCTCGGCGAGCGTCTTGGCGAGCGCGTCCTTGGCGCCGGTGACGATGTTCACCGCACCGCCGGGCACGTCGGAACTCTCGAAGACGGTGTAGAGATCTGTCGCCGAGAGCGGATGCGGCTCGCTCGGCACGACGACCACCGCGTTGCTGGTCGCGAGCAGCGGCGCCACGGTGGAAACGAAGCCGAGCAGCGGCGACTCGTCGGGGGCGACGACGGCGACCACGCCGATCGCCTCGTTCATGGCGAGGGCGACGCCGCGGATCGGTACGTGATGGACAGCCCCATCCCATTTGTCGGCCCAGGCGGCGTAGGAGAAGAGGCGCGAGACGCTCGCCTCGACCTCGCGACGCGCCTCGGCGGCGGTAGCGCCCGTCTGCGCGCGGAGACGCGCCGCGAACTCCTCGGCGCGGGCGTCGAGGTTCTCGCCGATGTAATAGAGGATCTGCGCGCGAAGGTGCGCGGTGGACCGGGACCACGACTTGGCCGCCGCATGTGCGGCCTCGACGGCGTTGCGCAGATCCTTGCGGTTGCCATCGCCGACCTCGCCGATCCGAATGCCCTTGGGGCCTAGGATGGAGCGCGAGTAGCCCGAGTCGGGACGCGCCTGCTTGCCGCCGATGAACAGCTTGGCCGTGCGATCGACCGAAGGGAGATCCTGGATGGAGGCTGAAGGATGGAGGATGGAAGATCGCGCGGCGACGCGCGAGGCCGCCTTCACAGCACCGCCGTTCACTCTCACCCTTCCACCTTCATCCTTCATCCTCTTCACGTACTCCCACATGCCTTCGCGCCCACCCTCGCGGCCGTATCCGCTCTCGCGGTACCCGCCGAACCCGGCGGCCGCGTCGAACAGATTGGTCGCGTTCACCCAGACCACGCCCGCCTTGAGCTTGGGCGCGATGTCGAGCGCGAGATTGACGTTCTCCGTCCAGACGCTCGCCGCGAGGCCGAATGGCGTGTTGTTGGCCAGTGCGACCGACTCCTCGGGCGTGCGGAAGCTCATCGCGACGAGCACGGGGCCGAAGATCTCGACCTGCGCGATCGTGCTCGCCGGCTCCACGTTGGTGAAGAGCGTGGGCGGATAGAAGCAGCCGGTCTTGGGCACGCTCCACGAGGGCTGCCACATCACGGCGCCTTCGTTCTGGCCCTGCTTCACGAGCTCCGTGATGCGCTCCAGCTGCTCGGGCGCGACGATCGCGCCCATGTCGACCGCCTTGTCGAGCGGCTTGCCGACGCGGAGCTTCTCCATGCGCGCCCGGAGCTTCTCCATCAGGCGGTCGTGGATCCCCTCTTGCACGAGCAGGCGCGAACCCGCGCAGCAGACCTGCCCCTGATTGAACCAGATCGCGTCGACCACGCCCTCGACGACGCCGTCGAGATCGGCATCCTCGTACACGATGAACGGCGACTTGCCACCGAGTTCGAGCGAGAGCTTCTTGCCGCTCCCCGCCGTGGCGCGGCGGATGATGCGGCCCACGTCGGTCGAACCCGTGAACGCGATCTTGTCGACGTCCTCGTGCTCGACGAGCGCCGCACCGGTGCGGCCGTCGCCGGTGATGATGTTGAGCACGCCCGGCGGGAGCCCCGCCTCGTCCGCGAGCTCAGCGAAGAGCAGCGCCGAGAGCGGCGTGAACTCGGCGGGCTTGAGCACCACCGTGTTCCCTGCCGCGAGCGCCGGCGCGACCTTCCACGCGAGCATGAGCAACGGGAAGTTCCAGGGGATGATCTGCCCCACGACGCCCACGGGCCCGTAGCCCGCGAACTCCGTGGACATGAGCTGCGCCCAGCCGGCATGATGATAGAAGTGCCGCGCCACGAGCGGGATGTCGAGGTCGCGCGTCTCGCGGATCGACTTGCCGTTGTCCATCGACTCGATCACGGCGAAGAGCCGCGAGTGCTTCTGCACCATGCGCGCGAGCGCGTAGAGGTGCCGCGCGCGCGCATGCGCGCTGAGCCTGCTCCACTTGGGGAAGGCCTTGCGCGCCGCGGCGACGGCGGCATCCACGTCCTTCTGCGTCCCCTGCGTGACCTTCGCGAGGTCGGTGTTCGTGCTCGGGTCGATCACGTCGAACGTGGTCCCGGCCTTGGTCCACGCCCCGTTCACGAAGTGCCCGAACTTCGCGCCGTGCCGCGCCAGCCAGGCGCGCGCCTCGGCGTCACTCTCCGGGGCGGGCCCGTAGTCCATGGTCTTGAAGAGCTCGGCGACGCTCGGCATCAGCAGCTCGGCGCTAGGAAGCGGGAAGGAGTCACGGGGAGGGGCACGATCATGGCATCGGCTGGCGATGCGACGCCGCGTAGCGCCCGGTCACGAAGTGCTCGAGCTGGCGCTCGATGTCGGTGAGCAGCGACGACGCGCCGAACCGGAAGAGATCGGGCTGCAACCAGCGGTCGCCCAGCTCCTCCTTCATGAGGAGCAGGTAGTCGAGCGACTGCTTGGCCGTGCGGATGCCGCCGGCCGGCTTGTAGCCCACCTTGAAACCCGTCGCCGCCTCGTACTCGCGGATCTGACGCACCATCACGAGCGAGACCGGCAGCGTGGCGTTCGTGCCTTCCTTGCCGGTGCTCGTCTTGATGAAGTCGGCCCCCGCCTGCATGGCGACCCAGCTGGCGCGCGCGACGTTCGTGAGCGTGGCGAGTTCGCCGGTCGCGAGGATCGCCTTGAGATGCGCATCGCCGCAGGCGGCACGGAAGGCCTTCACCTCGTCGTAGAGCGCCTGCCAGTCGCCCGTGAGCACATGGCCGCGCGTGATGACGATGTCGATCTCCTTCGCCCCCGCCTTGACCGAGGCGTGGATCTCGGCGAGGCGCTGCTCGAACGGCGAGAGTCCGGCCGGGAAGCCGGTGGACACGGCCGCGACAGGGACTCCACTCCCTTCCAGCGCCGCCACGGCCGTCGCGACGAGCTCATGGTAGACACAGACCGCACCGACCGTCACGCCGAGCGACCGCGCGCCGAGCGCGTCGACGATATCCTCGCGCAGCGGGTGCCGCGCCTTGGCGCAGAGCCGCTTCACATTCCCCGCGGTGTCGTCGCCGGCGAGCGTGGTGAGGTCCATGAGCGTGATCGCCTTGAGGAGCCAGGCGGCCTGCCACTCCTTCTTGACCGTGCGACGCGTGGGGATCGTCGCCGCTCGCCGCTCCGCCGCGCTCCGGTTCACACGGATCGCCCGCACGACGTCGAGGTCGAGGGGCCGGCCCGCATTGCGCGGCAGGTCGCGTGACGGAGCGCTCAAGGGATCACGGATGCAACCGGTGCATCATGCGCGGGAAGGCGATGCACTCGCGGATGTGCGGCGTGCCGCAGATCCACGCGACCGTGCGCTCGAGCCCGAGCCCGAAGCCCGAGTGCACGAAAGTGCCGTACTTCCGCAGGTCGAGGTACCAGGAGTAGGCCTCCACCGGCAGCTTCTCCTCGATGATGCGGGCGAGGAGCTTGTCGTGGTCATCCTCGCGCTGCGACCCGCCGATCATCTCGCCGTAGCCCTCGGGCGCGAGCAGGTCGTCGCAGAGCACCGTGCGGGGATCGTCCGGGTTCTCCTTCATGTAGAAGGCCTTCGCCTCCTTCGGATAGTTGCAGATGAAGATCGGCGTCTCGTGGTCCTCCACCAGCAGCGACTCGTCCTCGGCGCCGAGGTCGTCGCCCCACTGCACGGCGCTCCCCTTCTTCTGCAGGATCGCGACCGCGTCGCCGTAGTCGATGCGCGGGAAGGGCGTCTTGACCTTCTCGAGCTTGCTCACGTCGCGCTCGAGCTCCTTGAGCTCGGCCGGCCGCCGCTCCACCACGCGCTGCACGAGGAAGGTCACGAAGTCCTCCTGCAGGCGCATGTTCGCGTGCGTGTCGTTGAAGGCCACCTCGGGCTCGATCATCCAGAACTCGGTGAGGTGCCGGCGCGTCTTGGACTTCTCGGCGCGGAAGGTCGGGCCGAAGGTGTAGATCTTGCCGAACGCGGCAGCAGCGGCCTCTCCGTAGAGCTGGCCGGTCTGCGCGAGGTAGGCGTTCCCTTCGTCGAAGTACTCGGTGGCGAAGAGCCCGCTCCGCTCGCCGATCGCGGCGGTGAGGATCGGCGTGTCGACGCGCAGGAAGCCGCGCTCGTAGAAGAAGTCGTGGATCGCCTGCTCGATCTCGTTGCGGATGCGCATGATCGCGACCTGCCGCGGCGTGCGCAGCCAGAAGTGCCGGTTGTCGAGGAGGAAATCGACGCCGTGCTCCTTGGGCTGGATCGGATAGTCGAGCGCGCTCGCGCCGATGATCGTGAGGTCCTTGAGCCCCATCTCGACGCCGCCCACCTGGCGGGCGTCGGTGCGGACCTCGCCGGTCACGGTGATGGAGGTCTCGAGCGTGAGCTTGCCGAAGCTCTCCCAGGTCGCTTCGCTCACTTCCTTCTTGGGCACCACGCACTGCAGCAGCCCGGTGCCGTCGCGCAGGACGATGAAGGCGATCTTGCCCGACGATCTCAGGTGCGTGACCCAGCCACTCACGGTCGCCGTGGTGCCGACGAGCCTGGGGAGGTCGGAGATGCGGGTCGGGTCGACGGACGACGGGGGGCTGGACGCGGACACGTGGCGGGTCAGGTGGTGGGAAACCGCGCGGGCGCCCCGAGTCCGGGACGCCCGCGAGGGATGCTCAAAGGTAGGCCGGCGCTCTCCGCCGGGAAAGCGGTCAGCGGATGTGCAGCGTGTACGCCAGGGTCCCGCCGGCCAGGTTGTCCGAGTTCACATGCACATTGAACCGCGCCTGGTCCGGAGCCGTGAACGTGCCCTGCGCGGTGACGTTCGGCGTCAGCGCGGAGAACTGGTTGAGGTTCGCCGCGGATGCGCTGCCGTCCCGCCGCCAGAGAACGAACCCCACCTTGTTCAGCTCGGCCGACACCGCGATCTGCTCCCCGGACTGCATCTCGAGGCCGAAGATGTCCTGATAGGCTCCGGGCGCACCCACGCAGTCGGCGGTCGTAAGCAGGCCGGTGATGTCCGCGCCGCGCGTCGTGAACCACGGGATGGATTCGGTGCAGGGCGTGGTCGTCGTCGGCGCGGACGTGAGCGTGTAGTCGCCCCCGGCCGCCTCGTCGCTCCCCGCGACCACGAAGTAGGTGCCGGCGGGCAGGAACGCCTTGAAGCTGAACGCACCACGGCCGAACTGCTTTCCGATCAGCCGCGGCGCGGTGCCTCCCGTGAAGATGCCCGAGAAGAGCGCCAACGCGCCGTCGAAGCCGGTCGACGTCATGGTGAGGAGCACATCCGTCTGCGCGGCGACCGTGAACTGGTACACGTCGCCGAAGAACCCGTCCGGCGCGGTGCAGTCATCCGTGAAGGCGACCCCCGAGACCGTCGTGTCGGGCTTGAACACCTGCGGGCCGAGGCAGCTGCCGCTCGGAGAGGCCGGGTCCTCGCACGCGACGACGAGGCAGGCGAGGACGAGCGGCAGCAGGGGACGACGCATCGGGGGGGGTTGGGGAGAACGCCAACGTGGGGTGCGCGTCGACCTCAGCGCAATGCCCGGTGCGAGCATCACACCCGCAGGTACCGCCCCCGCTTCGCCCCACCCTTGAGCTTCGCGCCGCAATGCGGGCAGTGCGCCATCGCGATCCCACCACCGCCGGCCTCGGGCGTGATGAGCACGAACCAGTTCCTCTGGCCCGACCACCACTCGTAGCGGATGTCGAAGAAACAGGCCAACGTGCGAGCGGCGAACTCGTCGCAACAGGGCCTGAATCCGCGAGGGACCGACCGCGTCCCCTCCGGACAGATCGAGCCGTCGAGATGCTTGCGGCGGGCGGACCGTGGCATGGTCAGTATTCGACGAAGTAGCGCTGGATCGCGCGGGGATCCTTCGTGCGCGTGAGCGCCAGCATGAGCAGGATCCGCACCTTCTGTGGCGTGAGGTGCTGCGCGGTCACGGAGGGCGGCGTGTTCGCCTCCTCGCGCTGGAGCGAGTCGGCCGCCGTGACCGGGGCTTTCGCGGAATCGAAGGGCGGCGAGGGCTGCCGCGCGCCATTCACGTTGTCTCCCGAGGGGAAGGTCGTCACGAGCACGACGCCGGTCTTTCGCAGCGCCTGGTACGTCGCCGACTCCGCCAGCGTGAAGCCGGTCGTCGCCACCACGACACCTTCGGGCGCCGGATCGAACTTGTGCCCGGTGCCCCCCTGGTACGAGAAGGTGAGGTCGACACGCGGGAGCGAGTCGATGCCCGCGAGGTCGAACTCGCTCGACGGACCATGGCGCCGCACCGGCGCGAAGAAGAACTCGGGGCCGTCGCCACCGATCACGCCGAGCAGACCCATCTCGCCCCCCTCGAATCCTCCGACGCGCTGATAGTGCTTCCGCACCTCGCGTGCCGAGACGATGCGGTCATCCATCACCACCATCACGCCCTTGCCCACCGCCTGCGGCGAGACGGCGGTGCGCACGGCGGCGAGGAGGTTGATCGGACCATCGGGACTGATGCCGGTCGCCGGGCGCTGCGCGCCGACGACGATCACCGGCTGGTCGGAGCGGACCGTGAGATAGAGGAAGAACGCCGTCTCCTCGAGCCGGTCGGTGCCGTGCGTGACGACGACGCCGGCGAGGTCGGGGCGCTCGCGCAGCACCGTGTTGATCCGCTTGGCGAGCGCGAGCCATTGGGCCGGCGTGATCTCCGTGCTCGGGACATTCGAGAACTGTTCGGTCTCGATGGTCGCGAAGCGCGCGAGCTCGGGGACCGAGGCGATGATCTGCGCCGCCGTGAGGGTCCCCGCCCGATAGCCGCCGAGCGTGCCGGGCGCGTCCTGCACGCCGGCGATGGTGCCTCCGGTGGCGATGAGCAGGACCCGCGGGCGCGCGGTCGAGTCGGTCTGCGCTCTCAGCGCGCCCCCGTGCACTGCCAGCAACGCCGCGGAGGCGAGCGATGCCAGGATCATCCGTGCGCGGCCGGGAGCGGACCTGTGACCCGTCATGGGACCCTTGTCAGGGAGGTGGGACCTTCGTGCATGCGTGGCGGGGGAAACTGGCGGCTCGTCGCTCGGGTCGCCAGCGGCGCGGAGACTACCCGCGCGCGGTGCCCGAAGTCAATCTTCCCTGCATCCTCGATCCGGAGCAGACCCCGTGCGCGCTCGTTTCATCGCTCTCCTCCTCTGCACACTCCCGCTCGCGCTCGCCGCACAGGGAGGACAGGGCACCCCTCCCCAGCGCGCACCGAACCCGCGCGCCGACAGCCTGCGGATCGCGCAGCGGATCGACGCCGAGGGCAAGCATGCCGAGGCGCGCGCGATCTTCGAGGCACTCATCGCGAACGCCCCGAACGCGGCGGAGAAGGCCGTGGCGCAACGACGCCTCGCGATGAGCTTCGGCTACGACGGCGCCTGCGCCAAGGTGATCCTGCTCGAGGAGCAGGTCATCGCGTACTGGGCCACGCGCCGCGCCGAGGAGCCGCAGAACGCGCACTATCAGGAAGGCGAGATGGCGAACGAGGCGGCGCGCGTCTGCATCGACCACGGCTTCCTGGATGAGGCGGAGCGCTACTACCGGCGCGGCACCGCGCTGGGCAACATGGAGCCCGCGCCCCGCACGCACCCCAAGAGCCTCTGGGACTTCCGCCTCGCGCACGCCTTGGCGCGCATCGAGGCGCGGCGCGGCAACGCGGCCGCGGCCAAGGGACATGTCGCCGAGGCGAGACGGATCCTCGACGGCGACCCCGAGATGGCGAAGGCGCAGGAGCAGTACTACCCGTATCTCGAGGGCTATGTCGCGCTCTTCACGAACGACCTCGCGACGGCCGAGGCGCGCTTCACGGCGACGTCGCAGCAGATGCGGAACGATCCGTTCCAGCTCGTGCTGCTCGGGATGACCTACGAGAAGATGGGCCAGCAGGCCAAGGCGACCGAGCTGTTCGAACGGGCCTACACGGCGAGCACGGGCAGCAATCCGCCCAACATCTACTCGCGCTACTTCACGGCGAAGAAGCTGGGGAGGCCGTAGCCACCGGTTCGGCCGGGTGGGCGGCGAGGAACGCGAACATCCGCGCATTGAAGATCGCCGTCTGCTCGAGATGCGGCAGGTGGCCGGACGAGTCCACGGGGAAGAACTCCGCCGCGGGGATCGCGCGCGTCACGTTCTCGGCGTCGGCGATCGGGAGCGTCGGGTCCTGCTTGCCCCAGACGAGCAGGACGGGCGTGCCCCACTGCGCGATCTTCGCGTAGATCGCCGGGAAGTCCGCGGTGCCGGCCGCGAGGCGTGACCGCAACAGCGCGCGCCCGAAACCCCGGAAGCGCATCTGCGGGCGGTAGCGGTCGGCCCAGCCGGGGAACTGCTCCGGGTGCAGGAAGTCGGACGCCTGATTGTCGTCCATCGTCGGCACCACCCGCGTCTGCCAGTAGGCGGCCCCGATGACCGGGACGGAGAGGAACCCGGGCAGCGTCGGAGCGGAGGTCATGGGGTCGACGAGCACGAGCGTGCGCACGCGCTGCGGGTGGGTGGAAGCGAAGTTGGCCGCCACGAAGCCGCCGAACGAGAGGCCGAAGAGATCCACCGGTCCCTTGATGCGCAGGGAATCGAGCAGCTCGCCCAGTTGCGCGTCGAAGAAGGCGCCGTCGTAGGCGCCATCCGGCCGGTCGGACCAGCCGCGCCCGAACAGGTCGTAGCGGATCACGCGATGCCCGGACAGCGCGAGCGCGTGGAAGGTCGAGTCCCAGATGTACGCGGGCACGGAGAACCCATGCACGAGCACCGCGACCCGACCGGTGTCCGGGCCGGCGACCTCGTAGCGCGTGACGCCCGCCGAGAGCGCGACATACTGCCCCACGACCTCGGCGCGCCCCAGGTCATCGAGCGCGATGCGCTCGGGGTTCGCGTAGACGTAGTAGCCGAGCGGCAACAGCAGGACGAGGGAGAGGACGGCGATCAGGCGGCGCATTGGGGGCGGCGGGAGGGGCGGCAGGAGGAGCGAGGCCGGATGGCCCCAAAGGATACGCGTCAGTGTGTCCCGGCGCGACCCGACATCCGCTCAGGCGATGCCCGATTGCGAACCCTCCTGCCCGGCGCGACCTTCGCCTGCGGGACGCCGCCCTCTCCTCCCACGCCGCCGATGACCTACCGCGAAGCGCGTCGCACGCGCGAGCTCCTGGAATACAGCCGCTTCACCTGGTTCTTCGAACGCCTCTTCTGGCGGTTGCACCAGATCTCGCCGATCCGCCTCTTCGCCCGCGGGCGGATCGCGCACCTGAGCTCGGAAGCGTTCCGGCAGAATCCGCGCGTGGCGTCGGCCATGCGGTCGCGGCGGGTGGAGCGCTACCTCACCGTCTGGATCACGCTCGAGTCCCTGCTGCTCGCGTCCTTCGCCCTGGGCCTCGCGGTGCCGCACGGCGTGACGGCGGCGCTCGCGGTCATCCGGATCGTGGACATCCTGCAGGCGGTCGTGAATCTCATGGTGTTCGACCAGCTGCGCACGCCGCAGACGCTCATCATCTCGTCCGCGGTGCGTACGCTGGTGCTCAGCATGATCAACTACCTCGAGCTGATCATCTGCTTCGCCATCCTCTACGAGAGCATGCCGCACCAGCTCGCCGGCGCGAACGACTGGACCGATGCGCTGTACTTCAGCGTGGTCACGCAGCTCACCATCGGGTACGGGGACGTCACGCCGATCGGTCCGGCCAAGGCGGTCGCGGCGGTGCAGGCGCTCTTCACCTTCGCGTTCACCGTGCTGCTCCTCGGTCGCATCATCACCGTGTTGCCGCGCATCGAGAGCGTGATGCGGGAGACGCCCGAGGAGTAGCCTCCTCCGACCCTACCGGCTCAGCTCGGCGAGCAGACGGCGATAGTACGTCTCCTGCTCGCGCTGCAACGCCGTGAGCGGGCCGACATCGCCGGCCACCTCGGAATGGAGTCGTTGTGCACGCGACGCGAGCTCCGTGGCCTCGCGCAGCAGCTCGGCCGCCGCCGCGCGACTCCCGGGCAAGGCATCGGCCGGCAGCGCGCGCATGGCGCTCTGCGCCCGGGCGGCCAGCGCACGCGTCCCGTTGCGCAACGTCGTGAGACCGCGCATCGACTCCACCCAGGCCCGCCGCACGTCGGCGGCGACGGTGATGCGCGGATCCTCCCGGACCACGATCGTCCCGGCGGCGGCCGAGCCGCCCGCCGTCACGCGCACGTCGTACGTGCCCGTATGCACGAAGGGACCGTCCCCCGCGTAGCGCAGGTCCCAGATCACGCGATTCAGCCCGCGCTGCCCCTTCACCTCGACGCGCGCGACCTCGGCGCCACCGCGCTCGTGGAAGCTCACCGTCGCCGCGCCCCCGTCACGCAGCCAGAGGTCGATGATCCCGCCGGCGGGTGGATTCGCCGCCGCATAGAACACGTCCCCCACATGCCCGAGTGCGTCGCGGTAGCGGATCTGCTCGGCCGGCCGCGACGTGAACAGGTGCACCGGCTTCGACGCCACCGCTGGCGTGAGTTCGCGCAGTGCGAGCATCTGGTCCAGGATCCAGACGCCTCGCGAGTGGGTCGCGAGCACGAGGTCGTGCATGCGCGCATGGATCACGAGGTCGTTGTGCGGCATCAGCGGCATCCCGCCCCGCAACTCGGCCCAGGTCCGGCCGCGGTCATTGCTCCAGAAGAGCCCGAACTCGGTGCCGAGGAAGAGCAGGTCCGGATTGACGAGGTCCTCGCGCAGCGTCCGCGCCACGCGCTGCGCGGGGAGTCCGCCGTCGATCCGGGTCCAGGTCGCGCCGTCGTCGTCGGTGCGGTACACGTAGTTGGCGACATCGCCGTTGCGGTAGTCGTTCGCGACCACATAGGCCCGGCCCGTCGCATGCCGCGAGGGTTCGATGCCGTTGATCCACGCCCCGCGCGGCAAGGCCGGCAGGCGCGACGCCATCTCCGTCCAGTTCCTGCCGTCGTCGCCGCTGCGCTGGACGTTGCCGTCATCGGTGCCCACCCACAGGACGCCGCGCACACGCGGCGACTCCGCGATCGCGCTCACCGACGGCCAATAGGGCTGGCCGTCGTCGAGCGAACGCGTGGCCGCCGTGGGGAGCTTCCCCATGATCGGGAGGGTGCGGCGATCGATCCCGGTGGTGCGGTCGCCGAGCGCGATCCAGGTGTTCCCGCGATCGCCGCTCTTCCAGAGGATGTTGGTGCCGGCATAGAGCGTGCGCGCGTCGTGCGGCGAGAGGATCACCGGCGCGTCCCAGTTGGCCGGCGCCATCGCGTTGCCCAGCCGCTGCGGCGGCGCGGCGCGATCGCCCCAGGTCGTCCAGTTCCGTCGCGCCGCGATCGCCCCCGTCGGGTCGCCCGGCCGGATGCCGCGCTCCTGCCCCGTGACGAGATCGATCCGCGACAGGCCGAGGAACTGGGAGGAGCTGTAGAGCGTGCGGTTGTCGGAGGTGTCGACGACGTTGAAGAAGCCGTCGCCCCCGCCCCACTTCACCCAGTCGGCGTTGGTGATCCCCTCGGCGCGGTAGGTCGCCGAGGGGCCGGCCCAGGAGCCGTTGTCCTGCAGCCCGCCATAGACGCGGTACGGCTTGTCGTTGTCCACCGTGACGCGATACCACTGGCTCACGGCCAGGTCGGCGATGAACGTCCACGTCCGCGCCTGATCGTAGCTGATCCCGATCCCGCCGTCGTCGGCCTTGATGAGGTGCCGCGGGTTCGCCGGATCGACCCAGAGGAACCGGTCGTCGCCGTGCAACGACTGCCGCATCGGCCGCGACGTCTTGCCGCAGTCGGTCGACATCGAGAAGAAGTTCATCATGTAGATGCGGCAGGGATCGACCGGGTCGACGATCACCTGACTCGCATACATCGGGCGCGGATTCCAGGTGCTCTGCTGGCGGAACGACTCCCCGCGATCGTCGGAACGGTAGAGTCCGGCCTCCGGCTCCTCGTAGTTGGTCGAGGCGGTGTAGCGCTGGCCCTGCTCGACGCTCACGTAGACGATGCGCGGATCGCCGCGGAAGATCCCGATGCCGATGCGACCGTGGTCGCCGGCGGGGAGACCGTTCGTGAGCTTGCGCCAGCTGTCGCCGCCATCGGTGGACTTCCAGAGCGCGCTCCCCGGCCCCCCGCCGTCGAAGCCGAACGAGGTACGTCGGCGCTGGTACGACGCGGCGTACATGATGAGCGGATCCGCCGGATCCATCGCGACATCGGAGACGCCCGTATTGGCGTCGACGAAGAGCACCCGTTGCCAGGTCACGCCGCCGTCGCGCGTGCGGTAGAGTCCGCGTTCGTCGTTCGGCGCCCAGAGCTGCCCCATCGCCGCCACGAACGCGACGTCACTGCGGTCCGGATGCAGCACGATCCGTCCGATGTGCGCCGACGCCTTGAGTCCGACGTTGCGCCACGTGGTCCCGCCGTCCCGCGAGAGATACACGCCGTCGCCCCACGACGAGCTCTGCCGGTTGGCGCGTTCGCCGGTCCCGACCCAGACGACGTTCGTGTCGCGCTGGTGCACCGCGATCGCGCCGATCGAGTGCGTGCCCTCGCCGCCGAAGAGCGGCGTGAGTGTCGCGCCGTTGTTCGTCGTCTTGTAGAGACCGCCGGTCGACGAGGCGGCATAGAACACGTGCGGCGTGGCCTCGACCACCGCGAGGTCGACGACGCGACCGGACATCGCGGCGGGACCGATGTTCCGGAAGCGAAGGCCATCGGTGAGCGTGGTGGCAGGCGTCTGCGCCCCGAGAGCGGGCGCGACGAGGAGAAGGGCGCAGAGCGCGACGCGTCGGGACATGGCAGGGGCTCGGCTGAGACGGCCTGGGATGCGGAGCGGACGCCGCGAAGCTACCGCCCACCCCCGAGCCCCACAACAGCCAGCCAGCGTCGCCACTTTACCCGCGGCCATACCCGACGCGACAATTCACGCATGACCGAACGCCGGTACGACGAGAACGAGGCCGCCGAGATCTTCGCGCGCGCCGCCGAAGCCGGACCCGCCGGGCAGCGCGCTCTCCCTGCCGGCGAGGGGATGACTCTCGCGGAGCTGCAGGAGATCGGCCGCGAGGCGGGCATGACGCCCGAGCAGGTGGCGCAAGCCGCCCGTGCGCTCGATCGGCCCGCCCAACGGCCACCGTCGCGATTCCTCGGCCTGCCGATCGGCGTGGGACGCACCGTGCGACTGGACCGGCGGCTCTCCGACGCGGAGTGGGAGCGGCTCGTGGTCACCCTGCGCGAGACCTTCCAGGCGAGCGGGACGATCCGCGCGGACGGTTCGCTGAGGCAGTGGTCCAACGGCAACCTGCACGTGCTCGTCGAACCGGACAGCGGCGGTGACCGGGTGCGCCTCCAGACACGCAACGGCTCGGCGCCGGGGCTGCTGATGGCCGGCGCCTCCATGATGGCCGCGACCGGACTGGGCTTCGCCATCACGTTGATGGGCGGCGGACCGGCGGGCGAGGTCCTCGCGGCGCTCTCGCCGATCGGCGCGGCGGGCCTCGGCTTCGTGACGGTGAGCATCGCGCGCCTGCGCCGCTGGGCCAGGACGCGGCAGCAGCAGATGGATGCGATCGCCGAGCGCCTCGAGTCGGGCGAGCCGTTCTAGCGCGCAGCGCTCGACCAGCAGGCGAGGACCGCTACCGCACGGGCCCGAGGTACTTGTCGAGCCAGGCGAGCGACTCGGTGATCAACTGCGTGCGTGGCAGCACATGCCCGCCCTCGTACAGCACGTAGCGCTTGTCCGACGGCCGGGTGCCGAGCCGCCGGAAGAACGGCTTCTGCGACGTCTCGACCGGGAAGTAGTCATCGTTCGTCGCGTTGCGCATCAAGGTCGGCTGCTGGACGCGACCGAGATAATTGAACGGGTCGGCCTCGGGCCGCGGCCGCTGCATGCGCAGGCCGGCGACGAAGAGCACCACCGCCCCGATGCGCGGCTCGATCGCCGGCATGAGTCCTCCCATGAGTCCACCCCAGCTCACGCCGAAGTACGCCGTGCGCGACACATCGAGCTCCGGCCGCGACTCGGCGAAGTCCAGCGCGCGCCGCAGGTCCTTGCCCCACATGATCACGTGGTCGCGGTACGCGATGCTGCCGCTCGGGATCGACGACAGCAGGCTGTCCGAACGATCGCCGACGCCCTTGTAGACCGGGTAGAGCACCGCGCGGCCGCTGCGCACGAGGAAGTCGACGGCATTCCCGCTCGCCATCTCGGTCATGGAGCGCACGGCGAAGTTCTGGTCGCCGGGGAAGTGCACCACCACCTGATACGGCGGCGTCCCCCGCTTGGGCGTGAACAGGAACGCCGACATCCGTTCACCATCGAACGGATCCCGCGCATAGGCATCGTTGAAGCTGTAGACGGGATCGGTCCACCCGCCGCCGAAGATGTAGCGCTTCCCGTCGGCGTCGGCGTTCTCGATCCACTCCCGCACGTTGCCGGCCATGTCGAAGGCGCCGAAGGCGCTCGTGCCGACGGTGGTGCTGCCGGGGCGCGGCCCCTTGCCGTCGAGATTGCTGCCGGGAACGATCGCGTAGCCGAGCGCCATGTCGGCGGCGCGACTCCAATGATAGGCCGTCGGGAGCGCCATCCCCGCCCAGCGCGCGTACGCCGCGGCCTCGTACCAGCTGATGCCGCCGACCGGGAGGTCCTCCTCGCCGCGTGGCACGTCCCCGCCCTCCCAGCTGGCCGGCCCCGGTCGCCCCGTCCGGTCGACCAGCAGCGCCATCGCATCGGCGCGCCACAACGGGCGCCGGGCGCGCCGGAACGGCTCGGTCCAGTACTTCGCGTCGGAGTAGCCGCCTGCGAGCACGAAGGCGCGGTACTCGCGATTGGTGACCTCGTGCCGACCGATCAGGAAATCGCCGAGCCGCACCGATGGCAACTGATCGAGACCCGGGAGACGCGCCGGCGCCTCCCCATCGCTCACATGCACCATTCCGGGGTGCGGTGAATCGACGGCGTCGAGACGGAAGGTGCTGCGTGAGCTCGCGAGGATCCGCATCGTGCGATAGCCGGGCAACTCGAGCTTGAGGCGGTAGTGCCGCACGCGCGGCAGGGTCACGCTGTCGGTGCCGGCGACGCCGAGCCGCTCCCAGCGCGTCGTGTCGCCGAAGGGCGCGCGCCAGATCACGGCACCGGCCGGCTCCGTGACGATCATGCGCGTCGCCGCGACCCGCTCCCACACCGCGTTCAGCGCCGGATCTGCGAGACCGCGCGCCAACCGAAGACCACGCCGAGGATCGCCACGGCCATGGCACCCACCGCGAAGGCCAGCGTGGCGGTGAAGCCCTTCACCTTCACCGGCGGCGCCGATGCCACGGCCAGGGCCGCCTGCGCCCGGTCGATCGCGGCCAGCAGATCGGCCGCGCGCGCGAAACGCTCACCCGGCGCCTTGTTCAGGCAACGCGCCACGAGTCCGATCAACTCCTGGCTCGCATCCGGACGCGCGGCGATGAGCGCCGGCGGTTCGTCCGTCACGTGCGCCTTCATCACGGCCTGCACCGTCCCGGTGAACGGCGGCTGGCCGGTGAGCATCTCGTACGCGACCACACCGAACGAGTAGAGGTCGGCGCGCGAATCCACCTGGGCGTCGCCGGCGATCTGCTCCGGCGCCATGTAGGTCGGCGTGCCGAGCGTGACGCCCGCCGAGGTGAGCGTCCCGGTCGCGCGGGCCATGCGGACCGCCTTGGCGACGCCGAAGTCCACGATCATGGCGTGGCGGCCCGAGAGCATCACGTTCTCCGGCTTGATGTAGCGATGCACCACGCCATGCTCCTCGGCGTGCACGAGCGCGTCGGCGATGTCGCGCAGGATCCGCAGCACGTCGCCGAGGGGGAGGCGACCTTCGCGCGCGAGGAGGGCTCGCAGCGATTCCCCCTTCACGTACGGCATCACGTAGAAGAGGAGGCCGGCGGCCTCGCCGGAATCGATCAGCGTGAGGATGTGCGGATGCTGCAGCCGCGCCGCGATCGCGACTTCGCGTTGGAACCGTTCGCTGCCGCCTTCGCCCACCAGGTCGGCGCGGAGCACCTTGAGCGCGACCTCGCGGTCGTGCCGGAGATCGTGCGCGAGATAGACGGTCGCCATGCCATCGGCGCCGAGTTCGCGCTCGATGCGGTAGCGACCGTCGAGGGCGGCATCGAGGGCGTCGGTGGGGGTGCGCATCCGCCCTGAATATGCGCGGCCGCCCGTGCGCCCGCGCCGTCAGCCCTTGATCATCGCCACGAGCTGATCGAGTGCCGCGCCCCAGCCGCCGTGGAAGCCCATCGCTTCATGGGTCGTCTTGGCGACGGCGTCGCGATGCATCACGTGTGCGCGGTAGCGCGTCCCCTTCCCGGCCGGCTCGAACGTGAGGATGCAGGTGAAGACGGGGACCGCAGCCGGGATGTTCACCGGACGGAATCCGGGACTCATGAGCCCGGTGAAGACGAGTCGCTCGTGCTCCACGACCTCGAGCCAGCACCCCGTGTTGTCCGCCTCCTCGCCGTTCGGGCCACGCATCACCGTGCGGAAGATGCCGCCCGGGCGGAGGTCGATCTCGCAGTGCGACGTGAGCCAAGGCTTGGGACAGAACCACTGCTTGAGCTGCTCCGGTCGGGTCCAGGCGCGCCAGACGAGGTGCGGCGGCACATCCACCTCGCGCTCGAGCACGAGGTCGAGTTCGGGGTTCACGGGCGGTGCGAGATACGGTGTCATCGGGTGGTCTCGTGGAGGGTGGGCAGGTGCGTGTGAACGATACACCATTCAACTGGCGATTTGCCCGGAAACACGTCAGATTCCTCTTCCATGAAACGCCCAAGCACACAGCGACTGATCAAGCCGCTCACCACCGACGAGCCGCATCTCCCCGGCACCGTCCTGCGCACCAGCAATCCGCACGTCGGCGTGCTCGTGGAGCACGCGGAGCGCCGTCTGGTCACGACCCTCGCCGTCCCCGAGGGCACGGTGCTCTTCCGCATCGAGGGGCACGAGACCTCGACGCCGACCAAGTACTCGCTGCAGATCGGCAAGGACCTGCATCTCGACCAACGTGGCGCGCGCGACGCCAACGACCGGGTCTGGCGCTTCTATTGGCGCTACATGAACCATGGCTGCGAACCCACGACCTTCATCCGCGACCGCGAGGTGATCGCCACGCGCGACATCGCCGCGCTCGAAGGGGTGACGTTCGACTACAACACCACCGAGTACGACATGGCCGAGCCGTTCCGGTGTCACTGTGGCAGTGCGCACTGCGTGGGCCTCGTGCGCGGCGCGCGGCACCTCACGCCGGCCCAGCGCGCGCGCGTCGAGCGGCACCTGCCCGACTACCTGCGCTGACCACGCGCGAACGGTAGCGGCGCCACACCGCGCCATCCGGAGCGGACGGTCAGCGCTTGAGCCGCCCCAGGCCGACCGCGATCCCGAGCGAAACGGCCTGACGGTCGCCGAGCGCCGCCGCCGCGCGCAGGACGAGCTTGCGGTCGATGTCGAACGAGAGATCGAGTCCCACGTCGAGCGAGGGACTCACCTCGAACTCGCGCTGCGGTGCCTGATCGCCGATCCGCAGGTCGGCCGCGACCCCGGCCGTGACGTAGGGTGCCATCCAGACCGTGCCCGACGTCCACGACACGCCTCCCGTGAGACCGACCGGTATGGTGACGAGCGTGTAGTCGCCGATGCTCAGTCCCACGCCGCTCTGCCAGTCGAGATCGAACGGACGCGGTGCGGCGCCACGCATGAGCGGCCGCTGATAGTCGATGCCGCCGAATGCCGCGTTCACGCCGCTGGCGCCCTTCCCCGCTCCGCCGCGCAAACGCATTCCTACCGGCAGTCCCGGCATCGCCCAGGTCGCGACCAGCGCGGCATCGTCGCCGGGCAGTGTCTCGGCACGCACCCAATGCACGCCGAGCCCACCGGATCCGTGCGGTGAGACGAGACGCGGCGAGTCGGGAGCGAGCTGTGCCGCGGCGAGGCCCGGCACGGCCATGAGCATGAACAGGAGTGTGCGCATCAGTTGGGCGCCCTCACGCCGCGCGCGTTGTAGTCACGGTCATTCCCCATCACGCCGCCATGCAGGCCCAAGCCGTCGTTGTTGCGCTTGGCGATCCACTGCCGGAGCGATCCCGGGAAGGGCGTCGTCTGCCCGTTGCCGCCGAGCGGGTCGGTGTACCAGACGTTCGGACCGTCGGCGTTGCCCACGAAGTTGCCGTTCACGTCCACGAACCGGCGCACCCCCTTGAACGGCGAGCGTTCGTCGTCCCAGGTGATGGGAGTGGCGGGGAGCCCCGCGCAGCGATCCTTGCCGCGCGCGGCATCGGTATAGCAGAGATCGATCGGGCGCAGCATCGACCGGTCGGCGCCCGGCGCGTGGTACCGGCTCGGATCCATCACCTGGTAGTACGGGTTGAACGCGGCGAGCCAGTGCCCGTCGGCGGCGCGGAGCGAGGCGCTCACCTCCCAACTCTCGTGGAGCGCCGAGTCGAAGCGGGGCTCGCCGCCGTCGGTGCGATTGATGTTGGAGAAGACGCAGCTCTGGTCCGGCACCGCGCGCTTGCCGCCACCGTCGGGCGAGTTCGGCGGCGTGGCCGGGCCCACCGTGACATGGCGTTCGCGATCGCAGTTGGCGACGAGTTCGCCCGGCGTGCCGATCGGCGTCAGCAGCGTGGCGCTGAACGCGGTGCCGTCGGTGCAACGGATATGGTATGCGACCTCGTGCAGGTTGTTCGTGAACGCGTCAGGCGAATGCGTGCCCTGATGCAGCTTGGTGAGGACGTCGCAGCGGATCTCGAGCGTGGCCGTGCCGGTGTTGCCGGCGCGCATGAGCATCCCGTTCTCCCACTCGACCTTGTGCCCGAAGTGGTCCTCGTTGCGCGGGTTGCCGAAGCCGCTCTCCACGAGATGCTGGTTGGCGTAGCCGAACGGGATGTCACCGACCTCGGCGTAGAGCCTCGACCCGTGCGGATCGCGCCCGTGCTCGTGGCCGAAGGTGCAGCCGGTGGGATCCACGGCCGGGTGCCAGGTGGGATACCGGAGGCCGTCCGGACCGACGACGCTGTAGCTGTCGTGGAGGGCCTTCGAGCAGGTGTCGGTGCCGGAGGGGGACCAGAGGCCGTACGCGATCGAGTTGCCGATCTCGGTGACCGGTGCGAACCGGGGTTCGATCATCTCCGACTCACAGGCCGCCGCGGTCCAGACCGCGAGCAGCAGCGAGCGCTTCCATGCCTGGCGACGCGCGGACATACGGTTCCTCCTCCTAGTGGCGGACGGGCTCGCGCCCGTCCGTGCATCCAGCGACTACCGGCGGCGCAGCTGCACCGATGCCCTCACGGCACTGAGTCCCACGTCCCTCACGACCGTGGTGCCGCCGTTGCGAAGCGAGCCGAACGACGCGGCATCGAGTGCCACCACGTTCCCCACCACCCAGTTGCCGAAGGCGGGGATGTCCCACCCAAGGCCGACGGTGATCCGCGGCGCGTCGTACGCGAACTCGCCCGCGCGGTACGCGGTCCAGCCCGCACCGCCGAGCAGGTAGAGTCCTCGCTTGGGGTCGGGCACGAGGTGCGCGACGACCCCGACGCCCTTGATCCGTTCACGCACGTCCTGGTCGCGGTAGGTCCAACGGCTGAGTTCCACGCCCACGCGCACACGGTCCCCCGCATAGGCGCCGACGGCGAGGGCCGCGGCGGCGCCGACGTCGCGGGCGGGGGCGCAGTAGTCGCAGGTGAGGCGAGCTCCCGAGCCGCCGACGGTGAGCTCGTACCAGAGGCGTGACTGGCCCTGTGCGCCGGCGCTCGAGGCCGCGGCGCACAGGAACAGGCCGAGCGCGCTCGCGCGATGGACGGCGGCGAGCAGGGTCCGGCGGGACCTCCGCTCGAACGGCACCGACGATCGGACTCCCGGGCGGGTTCGCATATGGGGGGCACGGTGCGCCCGGGTGCGAGCGCCGGGCAAGCCGCGACTCACGTTGTGATGCCGGTGAGCAGGGCGCGCATCCCCGCCTCCCAAGTGTGACCTGCGTCCTTCCGCGCCCGCCGCCCCGGACGGTACGTTTCCCGCGATGCCCACGATCCCTCCGCCCGGCTTCCGACACCGGCTCCGGCTCACGACGCGCTTCGCGCTCGGGTGTGCGCTCGCGCTCCTGAGCTGTGGCCGCGACGTGACGGGTCCGGGCGCGGGACTGCGAATGGCGCAGGGCATCAGCTTCGTCGCGCAGTTCCCGGGCCCCATCGCGAACGTGGTGACCGGAGCCGGATCGGTCGTGCCGTTCGATCGGGTGCGCGTCATCATCCGTCGCTCCGACGGGAGCGTCGCCGTCGATCGCGTGGCGCTCTTCTCGGCGGGCAGCGACAGTGTCCGACTGGATCTCCGCGTCCAATTGAGCCCCGGGGCCCCGGCCGAGGGCGAGCCGTTCGCGCTGAGTCTCGCCTATGTGAATGCCGTCGGCGACACGGTCTTCCGCGGCGGGCCGGTGACGGTCACCGCCATTCCCGAAGGCTCCGACGCGGAGCCCACGCCACCGGCGACCGTTCCCCTGACCTATACCGGCGCGGGCGCCAACGCCGCCTCGGTCACCATCGCGCCCGAGACGCTCACCGTCCTTGCCGGGTCGCCGTTCACCTTCACCGCGGTCGCGCGCACCGCGCAGCAGGCGGCAGTTCCCGCGGCGCCGTTGATCTTCAGTTCACTCGACACGGTGCGCGCCCGGATCAACGCCCTCGGCGCCGGTGCGGGGGTGGCGCGCGACAGCCGCGGCGTCGCGCGCATCGCCGTGGCGCTGGCGGCGGGCGGCGGTGCCGACACGGCGGTGCTCGTGGTCCTGCCGCGGCCGAGCGCCCTCTCGGTGGTGTCGGGGAGCGCGCAGACGGCTCCCGCCGGAGCGCTGCTCGCGGATTCGGTCCGCGTGCGCCTGCTCGCGACCGACGGACTGGGAATCAGCGGCGCGCCGCTCACGATCGCCGTGACGACGGGAGGCGGCACCGTCTCCGCGGGCCCGGTCGTCACGAACGTGAATGGACAGGCGGCGTTCGCGTGGACGCTCGGGGCACTCGTGGGCGCACAGAGCGTGACCATCAGCGCCGCGGGCGTGACCGACGCCGTCGTCGCCGCCACCGCCGCCGATGCACCGCTGGTGGCGACGCAACTCGTGATCACGCAGGCGATCAACCCGCTGCAGGTCGCCGGGGCCAACACCACGCCGGCGCTGCGCGTCTCCGCGCGTGACGCGGCGGGGGTGCCGGTGCCGGGCTTCACCGACAGCGTCACCATCGCGTTGGGGGCGAATCCGGGTGGTGCGGCGCTGGGCGGCACGCTGCGTGTGGCCGCCGTCGCCGGCGTGGCGACGTTCAGTGCATGGAACGTGAGCGCCGTCGGCACGGGGTACACGGTGGTCGCCTCCGCGAGCGGACTCGCGAGCGCGACGACGGCACCGTTCGACGTCGGTGGCGGCGGTGCGGCCTTCCTCACCGTCGTCAGCGGGGACGCGCAGACCGGATTCGTGGGGCAGTCCCTCGCGGCGCCTGTCGTGGTACGCGTGACCGACGCCTTCTCGGCACTGGTGGCGGGAGTGGCCGTGAACTTCGCCCTGACAGGCGGCGGTGGTGCACTCACCGGCGCGAGCACGGTGACGAATGCCGCCGGCACTGCGACGCTCGGCAGTTGGACGCTTGGCGCCACGCCAGGCGCGAACGGTCTGAGCGTGAGCGTCGACGGTCTCGCACCGCTCTCGATCACGGCGACCGGCGTGCTGCCGCCGCCGGCGATCGACATAGGCGTCGTCGGCTCGAACATCGTCGGATTCCTCCGCGCGGGCACGTTGAATGTGCGGCTCCTGCAGCCGGCGCCGGCCGGTGGTCTGACCGTCTCGATCGTGAGCAACTCACCCGCGGTGCTCTCGATCGCCGCGCCGGGTACGATCGCGTTCGCGGCCGGGCAGACGCTGCGGACCATCGAGGTGAGCGGACTCACGCTCGGCACCGCGACGGTGATCGGGACCGCGCCAGGCTACTCGCCCGACACGCTGCTCGTGCCCGTGTCGCTCAACCTCATCAGCCTGCCGCCCACGCTGAACGTCCCGCTCGCGCAGACGCAGTCGCTGCCGGTGCAGCTCTCGTCGCCGGCGCCGGCCGGCGGTGTGGCGGTCGCGATCACGAGTTCCAACCCTGCGGTCGCGCGGCCGCTCGCCGACACGGTGTTCATCGCCGCCGGAGCGCAGTCGGTGAATGCGACCATCGAGGGCCTCGGACTCGGGTCGGCGACCTTCACCGCGACCAACGCGAACTTCGCGCTCGACCGCTCGGTGGTGAGCGTCACCGCGGCATTGAACATCGTCGCGACCTCGGTGGCGCTCAACGGCGGCTTCGGCTCGCCGATCACGGTGCGCCTCGAGAGCGGCGGTTCACCGGTGGGCGCGCCGGCGGGTGGTGTGCCGCTCACGTTGACCTCGGCGAACAGCGCCTGCGCCACGGTCACACCGACCTCGACGATCGCGGCCGGTCTCGTGAGCGTCGCGCTCGACGTCACCTACGGGGGATCGGCACCGCTCCCCTGCACCACGCGCGTCCTGGTGGCGGGTCCGGCGGGCTTCGCCCCCGACAGCATCACGGCGAACGTCGCCGCCTTCCCCGTCTTCAACCGCGCCGCCTCGAGCGTGGGGTCGGGACTGCAGCGGAGCATCGGCGCCACGCTGAGCGCGGCGAATCACCCCGGGGTGACCGTGCGGGTGACGAGCCTCGACAGCTCGATCGTGCTCGTGGCGCCGACCGTGGCCACGGCCGGCACGGGATCGTACGAGACCGCGATCCTCGCCGGCGCGACCTCCATCCCGCTCGTGATCTCCAGTGTCGCCGGACGCATCGCCGACACGGTCGCGGTGCGACTCGAAGCGCCGGGATTCACGACGTCGACGTTCAGCGTGTACGTCTGGCAGCCGGTGGTCCAACTGACCGCACTCGCGGCGACCGCCACGACGCTCTCGGCCGACGATCCCTTCTATGTGAGCGTCGGCACGCCGTCGACGCCGGCCGGCACCTCCATCCTGAACCCCGACGATGTGCGCCGCGGCGGCGGGCCGGTCACGGTCACGCTCGTGAACGACAGCGCGCGTGTCGGGACGCTCGTCACGGCGTTGGGCAGCGCGGACTCGTTGACCGTGGTCATCGCCGAGGGTGTGAACAACGCGCCGACATCGGTCGCGACCGGCGGCGCCGCCTTCCGCCCACTCGCGGCCGGGGTGGCGACGATCCGTACCAAGATCACCGGATTCCGTGCACTCGCGCTCGCGACCGGCACCGTGACGGTCTCGCAGCCGACGATCAGCCTGGCGGCCGACTACCTCGGCTCGGGCCTGCAGCGCGGGCGCACCATCTCGACCCCCGGGTCCCCGGCGCCGCTGAACGGCACGCCGATCACGCTCACGGCGGCGCGTACCGGCGTCGTGCAGTTCGCCCCCAACGCGACCACGGCCGGTGCCGATACGCTCACCGTGGTGATCCCGGCCGGTGCGACCTCCACGACCTTCTTCGTGCAGGCCGCCGACGGGATCGTGGGCGACACGGTCGCCATCACCGCGACCTCGCCCGGATACGTCCCGGCCGTCGCCGACCAGCGGATCTGGCGCGCCGTGTATCAACTGACCGGCCTCAACGCGACCGGCACGCCGTTCACCGCGGACGATCCGTTCTATGTGTCGATCGGCTCGCCGAACTCTCCCACCGGCACCGTGATCTGGTCCGCCGATGATCGACGGTTCGGCGCGGCGCCGTTCGACGTGTCGATCGTGAACAGTGCGCCGGCGGTCGGTACGCTGGTCCGGACGGCCGGCGTGACCGATTCGACGGTCGTTCCGCTCGCGGCCGGACTCTCCAACACCCCGACGACCGTCGCGACCGGCGGCGTGGCGATGCGGTACCTGACCAACGGCGTCTCCACCGTCCGTGCGACGATCCCGGGGGCCGGCGTGCGCGCTCTGGCCGCGGCGACGGTGAACGTGACCGTGAACAGCACCGCGCTCGGGATCGCGGCCGACTACATCGGATCGGGGCTGCAGCGCGCGCGCTCGGTCACGCTGAGTGCGCCGGCGCCGGCCGGTGGCGTACCGGTGTGGATCACCGCCGACCGTCTGGGGGTGGTGCAGTTCGCGCCCAACGCGACGACGCTCGGCGCCGACTCGATCCTCGTGACGATCGCTGCCGGCGCAACCTCGGCGAGCTTCTTCGTGCAGGGCGTCGAGGGGATCGTCGCCGACACCGTGCTGCTCACGGCGACGAGCCCGGGCTTCGCCTCGGGGTCCGGGGAACAGAGAGTGTGGCAGGGCGTCCTTGAACTGAGCGGATTGCCCGCGACGCTCACCACGCTCGCGCCCGATGACGTCTTCCAGGTGTTCGTCGGCACGCCGGCCTCGCCGACCGGCACCCAGATCTGGGTCGCCGACAACATCCGCTTCGGCGCGCCGCCGCTCGTGGCCTCGATCGTCTCGGGGACCTCCACGGTCGGTCAGCTGGTCACGACCGCAGTGACGGGTGACACCGTGACCGTGCAGTTGCCCGCGGGTGGCCGTGTGTCCCCGACGACGGTCGCGCTCGGCGGCGTGGCGTTCCAATCCCTCACGACCGGCACCACGGTCGTGAGCGCCGGCATCCCGAACTTCCGTGCGGTGAACACGGCCGCCGGTCAGACGGTGACCATCACGGCGCCGGCGCTCGCGCTGGGCGCACCCGCCTCGGTCGGCTCCGGTCTCCAGGTCAGCGCCGGCGGATCGGTGAACGCCGCACAGCACGGCGGCATCAACGTCATCGTGCGCAGCGCCAATCCGGGGCTCGTGCGGGTCGCGCCGTCGGCCGCCGTCGTCGCGACCGATTCGATCATCATCCCGCTCGCGAACGGCACCGCCAGCTTCACGTACTTCGTCGCGGCCGAGGATCAGGTGACGGGCCAGGCGAGCATCACGGCGAGAGCGACCGGGTTCACCGACGCCGCCACGACCGCGACCGTCGTGGCGCCGGCCATCCAGCTCGGCAGCCTCACGGCGACACAGGCCGCCTTCGCAAACGACGATCCCTTCCTGGTGCAGATCGGCGTTCCCGTGGCGAACAACTCGATCCTGAGCGCGTCGCAGGCGCGCCGGGCGGGAGCGGCGCCGCTCGTGGTGACGCTCTCCTCCTCGAACGCCGCCGTGGGGACGCTGGTCACCACGGGCCTCACGCGCGACACCTTGACGGTGCAGATCCTCGCCGGCGCCTCGGCCTCCGTCGCGTCGGTCGCGGCGGGAGGCGTCGCCTTCCGCGCGCTCTCGCCGGGAACGACGACCGTGCGCGTCACGCACCCGATCGTGGCCTCGACGATCACGAGCGGCGCCAGCCCCGTGACGGTCACGACGCCGGTCGTCACGCTCGCCGCGGTCGCGACCGTCGGCGCCGGGTTGCAGGTGGCCGCCTCGGGCTCGGTGAGCACGCCGCAGCACGGGGGGATCGGCGTCGTGATCCGCAGCGCCGATCCGACCCGCGTTCGCGTGGCACGCCTCGCCACCGATGTCGCGACCGACTCGATCGTCATCCCGCTCGCGAACGGGGTCACGGCCTTCACGTACGTCGTCGCGGGGATCGAAGGCACCACCGGCACGGCGTCGATCACGGCCAATGCCCCGGCGTTCACCGGCGCGGCGCAGACGGCGACCGTCGTGGCGCCGCGGATCGACATCTCGGGGCTCGTGGTCTCGCGCATCTTCAGCGGCGCCGACGATCCGTTCCAGGTGCGCATCGGCATCCCGAACGGGACCAATGCGTCACTGACGACGACGCAGGCGCTGCGCGCGGGGGCGGCGCCGCTGGTGATCACGATCACGTCGGCGACGCCCTCCGTGGGCACGCTCGTGACGACCGCGCTTACCGGGGGCACGGTCACCGTGCAGATCGTGGCCGGCCAGTTCGCGTCCGCGGCCACCGTGGCGCTCGGTGGCGTGGCGTTCGACTACGTCGCGGCGGGCACCACGGTGGTGACGATCTCGGCGGGGGCGATCCTGCCGACCACGACCACAGGGACGGCGACGGTCACGGTGACGCCGTAGGGTGGCGCGTTCGCGCGCCCCAGACGATCGGCAGTCCCACGAAGACCGCATGACCGACCAGCTGCACGAACCAACGGCCGGTGATCACCAGCGCTCTCCCGGTCATCGTCGGGATCGCGAGACCGGACATGGTGATCCAGATGAACGGCCCAACGAACGCCGCGGTGGCGAACCGGCCCGCCCTGGTCGAGATCGCGCGCTGCAACAGCGGTGAACGGGTCGCGGCCGCGACGAAGACCGCCGACCAGGTGAAGGCCACGATCAGGTGCAGGCAGAGGCCGACGAGGATGCCGTGGAGTCCCGCCTCCAGCATCTTCGGCCCGAACACGACCGAGGCGACGCCGTTCCACACGGACCAGGTCGGTCGCCCGCTGTAGGCCGTGAGGGCGAGCGCCCAGAGACCGTCGGAGAGCGCACAGGCGAGTCCGGCGCGGAGCCAGCGTCGGGTGAACGTGC
Organism: Gemmatimonadota bacterium; assembly: GCA_021413975.1. GTDB lineage: Bacteria > Gemmatimonadota > Gemmatimonadetes > Gemmatimonadales > Gemmatimonadaceae > Pseudogemmatithrix. The sequence goes on along the minus strand of JAIOPJ010000055.1, from coordinate 143,863 downwards.
GGTCCATGTCGCCGAGCGGAGGGAACGGTCGCATGAGGTTCATGGTAGCATCTGACACGGACCACGACCAGCGCGTTGCGGCGGCACCCGGATCCCATCCGTGACCATGCCCGCCTCCGGAGAGTCGAAAATGGATGGGGGAACCCGCCCCGGTCCGGGAAGGTCGCAGGCCGTCCACCAGGGAACTGATGCAACGTCGGGACAGGGTCATCATCGACATCTCGATCGCCGCGCTGGGCGGCATCGCGGTGCTCTTCGCGTCGCTCACCTGGTACCTCTGGCGCGGGTCGTTCACCGCCGAGGAGGCGCTCGTGGGCGACTTGGCGACCTCGCTCGGCGAGCGCACCGAAGCGATGATGCTCGACACCCGTGCCCTGCTCGCGGGCTTCGACACGCTGCCCGGGCCGCGCTGCACGCCGGCCCACCTCAACGCGCTGCAGGACGCGGCGATGGGACGGCCGCAGATCCGCGCGATCGGCTATTGGCGCGCCGCCGAGCGGCAGTGCGGCGTGGGTTTCCTCCAGACCAACGCGCTCAAGCCGGCGCGCGCCGACCGCATCTACGACTCGGGCGTGATCGCCTGGTGGCCCGGACCGCAGACCGAGGTCGGCGGCGTGCAGCTCTTCCTGATGCGCTACGGCGACCACGACGTGGCGATCGACCCGCGCGGCCTGCTCGACGTGGGCCCGCTCGAGGGGCGGCAGGTGGGCCTCTGGGTGGAGAAGTTGCGGCTCGCGTCGGAGCCGGCGAACGCCGACCTCCCCTCGCCCGAATCGCTCAAGGTGGGACTGACGCTCGACCGGAAGAACGGGCGCGCGATCTCGCGCTACTCGCGCGGCGGCGAGCTGCCGATCGACCTCGTGGCGACGGAACCGATCGGGACCTTCTGGAGCCGGTACGCCCCGACGCTCGTGGTGGGGAGCGGGATCGGCCTCGTCCTCGCCGCCGCCTGGCTCTTCGCCCTCATGCGCTACACCAGGCACCGCCTGAGCCTCGCGTCGATGCTGCGCAACGCGCTCACCGCGCAGCGGGTGCATGCCGTGTACCAGCCGGTGATCGAACTCTCCACCGGCCGGTGCGTCGGCGCCGAGGCGCTCGCGCGCTGGACGCTGGAGGGCGGCGCGTCGGTGAGCCCGGAGAGCTTCGTGCCGGTCGCCGAGCTCACGGGCCAGACGACCGAACTCGCGCTGGCGGTGCTCCGGGTGACCCTCGCCGACCTCGGCGACCTGCTCCGCGCGTCACCGGGCCTGAGCGTGAACCTCAACCTGAGCGCCGACGAGCTCAAGTCGGAGCGCTTCGCCGACGTCCTCGACGCCGAGCTCGCGCGGCAGGGTCTCAAGCAGGGGGCGATCACGCTCGAACTCACGGAGCGCGCGCTCATCAGCACCGACTCGGCCCGCACGATGATCGGTCGCCTGCGGCAGCGCGGACACCGCGTGGCGCTCGACGACTTCGGCACGGGCTATTCGAGTCTCGCCTATCTCTCGGACTTCGAGCTCGACCTCATCAAGATCGACCGGCTCTTCGTGCACTCGATCGGCACCGAGGCGGCGACGAGCCATGTGATCACGCATGTGATCGAGATGGCGAGGTCGCTCGGGTTGCGCACGGTGGCCGAGGGGGTGGAGACCGAGGCGCAGCGGGAGTGGCTCAAGGCGCAGGGAGTCGACTATGGTCAGGGATGGATCTTCAGCAAGCCGTTGAGTGCCGGGGAGTTCGCGGCGTTCGTGCGGCGCGGGGTGGCGGCGTGATGGCGCATCGTTGCTTCAGGGGTCGCAGCGCGGGTGGTATGGCCGGTCGCGTGGCCGGTCACGCGCTCCTCGCGGGTGTGTTGCTCGCGGCGCTCGGTTGCGCGGCGCGCACGCCGTCGGCGAAGCGTGCGGCGATGGGCAGGACGACCGAGCGGCCCGAGCCCGCGGTCGCGGTGGTGCCGGAGACGCTGTCGGTGGCCGCGCCCGTAGCGGCGGCGCCGCGCCCGCCCGCCGTGCGCCGCGAGCCCGCGGTGCCCGATCCCGCCGCGCCGGTGATGCCTTCCGACTATGCGTCCACGCTGGGGACGCGCCGGCAGGGCCTGATCGAGCGCGGACTCCGGCTCGGCGCCGAGGATGTGGGCTATTACATGGACGTGCAGGAGGCGCGGCTGCGGCAGGCGGGTGGATCGGCCCTGCACATCACGCGGCGCGGGTCGAGCGTGATCCTCGAGCTGCCGGGCCAGTTGACGTTCGAGATCGGCAGTGCTCGCCTGTCTGCGGGGGCGATCGCCGCGCTCACGAGTGTGGCGAAGGTGCTCGTCGACTATCGGCTCACGATCGTGTCGGTCGAGGGGCACACGGATGATTCGGGGGATGCGGCCTCGAATCGGACGCTGTCGGAGCAGCGGGCGGCGGCGGTGGCGCGGCAGTTGACGGCCAAGGGCGTCGAGGTGGAGCGGCTCGTGGTGGTCGGGTATGGGTCGGAGCGGCCGGTGGCGGACAACACGACCGAGGTGGGGCGGGAGGCGAACCGGCGGGTGGTGTTGCGGGTGGATGCGTTGCAGCGATAGCCGAAAATCCGACGGCCAGCGGGGCGTCCCCCGCTGGCCGTCGGCCTGACCTTCCCTGCGCTCGCCCTGCATCGGCCGCATCGCCCCCGGTTCAGGCGGCGCGACTCGAAGCCTCGTCGACGGTCGCGGCCGCGGTGCCCACGCCCACGCCCGAGCCCGCGCGGGCACCCGGCACCAGCTGCACCCGCTTCGCCATGCGCCACGCGTTCACCAGCGCGGGTTCGAGGCGGAACGACGAGCGCACGATCGCGTCGAGCCGGTCCACCGCGCGCCGGCCGCGCACGAGCTCCGCCCTGAGCTGCGTCCGCGCGGTCACGTGCGTCACCACCTGCGTGGCGCGTGCCCCCACCGCGCGATGCAGGTTGTTGCGCGCGGCCGCGAACCGTACCAGGAAGTCCGCCGGCATCCCGTGCGCCACGAACACCGCCTCGTACCGGCGCGCCGCCGCGAGCATGGCGTCGCACCGTGCGAGCAGCTTCGTCGGGCCCATGGGCAGCTTGGGCAACCGGAGACCGTCGGGGAGCCCGACCTCCGACGACGCCCCGATCTGCGCCCGCGCGATCGTCACGATCGGACGCATGAAGTCCTCGACGAGCTGCGCCGCCCAGTCCTCCTGCCGCCGGAGCGCGATCCGGCTGCCGTCGCGCCCCTCGTACTGCGCTCCGGCGAACGCGCGCACCCGCACGAGCACCTCGTCGAGCGTCTCGCGCGCGTTGCCGTACGTCAGCGTGCCCGTCGCCGGATGCGCGTCGAGGAACGCCTGCACCCGCACGAACGCGTCCATCACCTGATTCTGTCGTGCATTCATACGACCCTCCCTCCTATGGATGTGAGTGGACGCAATGGCCCGGGGAACTCCCGCCCGTGTGCGTCCGTCACGGGCGGCCGGCTTCATCTCGTGCGTGTCGCCTTCGAATCGCCCGGCGCAGGGCTCTGAACGTCGCGCGCCGGGCTCTCTGCCTTCGTCATCGCATTCGGGACCTTGCGCGTCGCCTTCTCGACCTTCCGCGTCGCTCTCTCGACGTTGCGCGTCGCTCTCTCGACCCTGCGCGTCACCTGCTAGACCTTGCGCGGCGCGTTCTCGACCTTGCGCGTCGCTCCCTGCTCCACGTGCGTCGCTCCCGACTCGTCGCACGCTGACCATCGGACCCGCGTCACCGGCCGCGAATCCCGGTTGCCCGACCTCGAGCCCCGCCTCACCGCGGCTGAGTCCTCGGTGACCGCCCCCTGGTCCATGGTCACCGACTCCGCATCGCGATTCATCGCAGTCGCATTCCAGTGCGTTGCCCCGCGATCGGTGGTGCGAGCCCCGGACTCCCGAAGCGCGGGCTCTTCATCCCTGCATAGGGGAATGGGAAAAGGGTCGAATTCGTATGAACGCCAACTTGGCGGACCCCTGCCTGCCATTCGGGCCGTAATTGGATTCGACCCTCTCGCGGGATATCCAAGTAGAGGCCCGCGTTCACAAAACCACCAAACCCCAATGCGACTCCAACCCTGCTCGAACGAGGAACAACAGGACTTCATCGCGCTCCACGAGGAGATCCACGCTCGCTTCGTCGACTACGCCGGGAAGTTCCTCGGCCGCGACGACGCGGAGGACGCGGTGGCGGAGGTCATGGCGAATCTCTGGGAGCGGTGGGCCACGCTCCCGCCGGCGCAGCGCAATGACCGCTATGCCTTCGGCATCCTCCGGCGCGGCATCCGTTCCCGCCTGCGGTCCCCCGACCGGTTCGTTGGGCTCGACGAGGCCGAGTGCGAGCTGGAGGTGCAGTCGGTGCGGGCGCACGACGAGGCGATCCGCGAGCGGGAGAACGCCGAGCGCCATGCGGTCGTCGCGGAAGTCCGGGAGCGCGAGCTCGACCTGATGCCCGTCCGTCGGCGCGAGGTCCTGCAGCTCGTGCTCGAGCAGGACCTGTCGTACCGCGAAGCCGGCGAGGCGCTGGGGCTCAGCAAGGGGACCATCGCGCAGCACATGCGGCTGGCGTTGCAGACGCTGCGCACGGCCCTCCTGTGGCCGGACGCGTCAGTCCTTCAGCTTCGCCCGCAGTTCGCCGAGGAAGCCGTGCATCACCACGAGCGTGGGCGTTCCCGCCATCTCGCCCCAGCTGTTGTCGCGCACCATGAGGAAGCGCCGATCGTCGGGCGTGATCGCGAACGTTCCGCCGGCGAGCGACCCCGCGCGGACGCGCTCAGGGATGGTGAAGAGGACGCGCGGCGGGTCCGCCGAGAAGGGCGGGCCCGGATCGATGCGCACGACGTGCATCTTCCCGTTGGCGGCGTAGAAGAGCTCGCGTCCGTTGTGTGCCCAGAGCGGCGCCGTGCCGCCGCCGCTTGAGAGCTGCCACTTGCCGCCGTTCACATTGGGGAACGGTCGCACGAACACCTCGTTCGCGCCCTGCTCGTTGGAGACGTACGCGACCCAACGGGAATCCGGCGAGAGTGCCGCGGCCTTCGCGTCGGAGCCGGTCGTCGCGAGCAGGCGCTCGAGACTATCCCCTCCCGAGCGAAGCCTCGGCTCGCCCGTGCCGTCGGCGGCCTGCTCCCACACCCTGAACCCGCTTCCCTTCCCATCCGTCCCGGCGGGGACGGGCCGGTCGGAGAGGAACGTGACCGCGCGCCCGTCGCGCGTCCAGGCGGGCATGCGGTCCACCCCGTCGTGCAGCGTGAGCCGCGTCGCGGGACGTGAGGGGAGCTGCTTGATCCAGACGTCCGTGCCCACCTCGGTGAGCAGCGAGAGCGCGATGCGCCTTCCGTCCGGCGAGAGTGCGACTCCCCAATCGGTGCCGATGGACCCGTTGTCCGTGCCCCCCGTGTTCACCTGCCACGAGGAATCCACCGGCTCCACGCGCCCCGAGCGATCCACCCACACGACCGCAGCATTGGGCAGCGGCCCGGGCGCGAACTCCGAGCGGCCGAGCAGGTAGTACGCGGTCCCCTCGGCCGAGAGCAGGAATCCCGGCGCCTGGATGCCGTCCATGACGGCGACCGCGCGCCCCGTCGCGGCGAGCGCATCGTTGTCCCACGACGCCGCCATGAGCACGCCGGCGCTCGTCAGGTAGAGCACGTGACCGGTGGGCGCGTACCAGGCACCGATCGCGTCGTCGAAGAGCACGCGGATGGTATCCTTGCGCGCGTCGTACACGTACACGCGGCTCGGCCGGCAACTGACCGGCCCCACGCAGTTCGTGAGGTGGGCCGTGAAGAGCACGCCGCGCGCGTCGGGCAGTGGCGAGGGGAGCCACGGGTAGTGCCCGTCGAGCAGCGCCGGCGATGCGATCACCTTCGCCGTGGCGTCTCCATTCCCGAGGCGGCTGAGCGTGTGCGTCGCGAGGTCGTAGTAGACGATCGAGCCGTCGTCGAGCCATGCCGCGCGGTTGTACGTCGAGGCGACGTTCTCCGCCAGCACGAGCGAGGCTCCGCCGGCGGCCGGGACCCGACGCAGTTGGCCGTTGGCGACGAATCCGATGAAGGCACCGTCGGGAGAGAAGAACGGTCCCGAGGCGCCTTCGGTACCGGCCAGCGGCCGCGCGACCACTTCGTCGCGGCGCTTGATGAAGAGTTGGCCGGGGCCCGTGAGCGGGCTGCGGAACACCAGCGCCGATCCGTCGGGTGCGAGCGCCGCCTCGATGGCGAAGGTGAGTCCGTCGAGGTTGCCAGGTGCGCCGAGCGTGGTGAGATGACGCGCGACCGATGCGGTGGGTCGCCCTGCGCCGCTCCAGCTCCAGGCGGCGAGTGCGATGCTCAGCACGCTCACCGCCATCAGCGCGGGCAGTGCGAGCTCGCGGGAGACCGGCCCTGCGGCACCGACGCTCCTTGCCGTCGCGACGTGCGTGGTGAAGGACGGATCGTGCAGCGCCGCGGCGAACGCCTTCGCGCTCTCGAACCGGTCCGCCGGGAGCTTCTCGAGGGACTTCGCCACGGCCGCCGCGACGTGCGGCGGCACCGCGCGGCGCAGCTCCGTGACCGGCCGCGCCACGTCGGCGACGATCTTCATGATGATCATCTGCGCCGACGAGCCGGTGTGCGGCGGTTCACCCGCGAGCGCCTCGAACAGGACGGAGCCGAGCGAGTAGATGTCGGAGCGGTTGGTGATGTTCCGCTCGGCCGTCGCCTGCTCGGGCGACATGTAGTGCGGCGTGCCGAGCGAGAGGCCCGTCTCGGTCATCCGGCCGCCGGCCGCCGCGCTCACCGCGAGGGCGATCCCGAAGTCCGCGACGATCGCTCGCCCGTCGCGCAGGAGGATGTTCTCGGGCTTGATGTCGCGGTGGATCACGCCCTGCTCGTGGGCGTACTGCAGCGCGTCGGCGACTTCGGTGGTGATGCGGACGGCGTCTTCGATGCCGAGTTGCTACTCGCGGTCGAGCTTGTCGCGGAGGGTCTCGCCCTGGATGTAGGGCATGACGTAGTAGAGGAACTCTTGGCCGACGCCTTGTGTCGGTGCGGTCCTGCCGCTGTCGTAAAGGGGCAGGATGTTCGGGTGCTGGAGTTGGGCGGTGGTCTTGATCTCCTGCAGGAAGCGGTCGGCGCCGAGCACCGCCGCGAGTTCGGGCCGCAACACCTTCAGCGCGACCTTGCGGCCGTGCTTGAGGTCCTCGGCGAGGTACACCGTCGCCATGGCCGCGTTCGCCAAGTTGGCGGTCGAGGCGTTAGTGGTCGGCGACGGCCGCGGAGAGGGGCTGGGAGACGTCAGTCACGCTGATAATGTGGCACGCGGGGGCGGGGGACGCGATGGCGTCGATCAGTTCGACGTTCGCGCCCGGTGCGAACTACTAGTCGGAGTGCAGACTCAGGCGGCGCGCTCGACATGCCGTATGCGACCCCACACCTGCGGGTGGAGGCTTGCATGGCGCCTTCGCACGTGAGGGTCTAGGCACGCTGGGCCGATTCCCATGGCTCCGAATACTCACGCCACTCACGCGCGCGTGTGCCCACAAAGTCCACTGCGCTCTGGAGTTCGAACGTCCACAACGGCTGCACTACTCCTTCGCGGACCACCGATTCAACCGCGGTAAGGGCACGCGGCAGGAACTGTACGAAGACGTCGTGAAGAAAGTCCTGAAGCTTCTCGTAGCGTCGAGCCCACGCCCCATCGTCCACGTCGTCACCAGTGCTTAGCCAGCCCATCAACTGAGCCCGTCCTAGGGCGTTCGCTCTTCCCTTCTTGGCAGAGAGTGCCACCAGAATCTCGCCGACCGAGCCGCCAGCGAACCACAAAGATACTACCTCAGGAAACTCTCCTGGCCGAACCCACAGATTCTGTACGGATTGGCCGCGAACGACGTCGGGAAGACGTGATGAGACGAGTTCGACAGACCCGCTGGATGCAATCAGAATCTGCAGACACAGAGTCTCGATAGAGGTAGCGCTGGGTTCCTTCTCCAACGACTCTACGATCAGTTCGGCGGTTCGGGGAAGGACCGCCGATCCGACGATTGCCTTGCCGAGCGGGGTGAGTTGCAACGGCGAGTTCCTGGTCACGAGCGGCGCTTGACCGCCGAGAAGGCGCGTCTCTACAGTGGAACGAGCCCGTTGCGCAACGACAGCTCCCCCAATCCGAGTTGCTAGCAAGCCGTCCACCAGTGCGAGGTGGGAATCGTCGAGGTTGGGGTTCTCCGCCACAGCAGCGAGCGCCTGCCCTACCAACTGTTCTGAGGTTAAGGCAACGTTGTCGCCGTTGCTTCTCAAGGCCGACTCTACGGTCACGAACCCTCCCAGCATCCTTCCTAGTGCGTTTCTGCGGCGCAGATTCGTCGCGAAATCATCCGGCGGTGTCACCTCGACAACGATAGTCTCTCCCTCGATGTGAGTTCCGGGCCTTCCGCATCGTCCGGCGATGTTCTTCCACAGTGCGGGCTTATACGTCCTTCGCTCGCCACCGTCCCCGATACGCATCCAGTCGGCGAGAATGCAACGGCCGAAGGGGAGATCCGCTCCTTCCGCGAGTGACGTCGTCGCGCATACGAACTGGATTGCGCCCTTCTCGCATGCGCGTTCGATCTCACCCCTAAGCGCTACCGGGAGCACCGCGGTGTGATACGCTACGCCACGCTCGACCAAGGCGACGAGGTCGCTGAACACGGGGTACCGTTCGCGGACTAAGGTTGCGAGCGCAGTACGGGCAGGAACGTTGCCCGCAGGAACTCGTTCGAGTGCACCCGAGATTCGTCGAGCGACACTGCGCGCTCGCGTACGCGTTCCGACAACAACCAACGTATTCTCCGGCCTACGCGCGAAGAGGGCGACCGCCAGCCGGGAGACATTGTCATCGCACAGGCTCATTCGCTCGTTGCCGGGACGATACTTGCCAGCAGCCGGAAGTCTGGTCGCTGCGGGCGACACCTGCTCCTTCGCAATTGTGCGAATGCCTCGGCTCCCGGACACGGAGCCTTCAATCCTGATCCACTCGAGCGTACCATCCTGAACCCAGATCCCGACTCGTCGAGCGGCCGGACGCCAGCGGGATTCCGCCTCTGTAGCCGGACTTCCACCCTCCGAGAGCCACGCCACAAGCGATTCTTGTGAATCGAGAACCGCGCTAAGTAGGGTGATCTTCGGCCTTTCCCCCGGCAGCCGTGACATCCGGAGTCGCGTTAACACTCCGTCCGTGAGCAGTCCGCGGGAGCTGTCGCCTAGCAGATGCGCCTCGTCAAAGACGACGCCTCGAATGCGGTCCCGGAGAGCGGCGGATCGGCGTACGCGATAATCGAATCCTTCGGGAGTATCAACCAGAACGCGCGCGCGCCGCTGCAGGCGCCCGGCATCAACTCCCGTGACGACTTCAACCGAACTACCAAATAGCCTTGCAGCCGCAGCCACAACTTGCCGACGAATGGAATGGTAGGGCGCCAGAAAGACGCCGATATCGGTTGAACTCTGAAGTTGGCTAGCTAAAGAGAGCAATCCCACGAGTGTCTTTCCCGCGCCCGTGGGTAGCGAGACAAGCGAGCCCCTAGCGTTCTCAAGAAACCCAGCGATCTGAAGCGCATCCCTCTGCGCGGGAAGCGCTAGCGGGCGACCGGATGCGACGAGATTGGCGAGCACGGAACTCTTCAGCGTAAACGCCGCCTCATTAAGCACCCGATCGAATCGGAGATTGACGCTCACTTCGAATCCCCGTAGCGCACAGCCCATCATTAGCGCGAGCCCGGGACGCCGTCGCTGAACGTAGAACTCGTTCGCGAGGACCTTTATCCGGTCCGCTGCGGCGTCGTCGCCGCCAAGGCAAGCGGTCGCGGCGACGAGCGCCTCGGTCGCGAGCGAGTCATCAGAGAGCCTCGAGGCACACTCGGAGGCAAGCAGTGGACACCCGACTCCGAGGGCCAGGATGTCTGTCGGATCCACACCAGGGCTGTCGAGCACCCGCAATCCCGTTATGCGAGCGGAGACATGGTTACCGTCGAGGCCGAACGCAATAGCCGAGAGCGTCCTAAGTGAGGACGCAGTCCCAGGATCGCCTGCCAGTCCATCTGCGACCGAGAGTGTAATTCGCGCTGCAGAATCGAGCTTTCGTCGATTCTGAACCTCCCACGATTCAGAGCGGCTCTCCTCGTCGTCGGGTGGCGTGTCAATCGCTTCGGTAATCATGCGTCGCGCGATAGACGCAAGCTCAGCGGGTGACGCCTGCCCCTCATCAAGATGGCGCTGCATGGCGAAGGCAGTGTCCTCGGCCCACACTAGGGTTCGACGACCGCTCGCAGTCAAGAAACTACCAACTCGTCGAATCGCGAACGAATCGCACTGATGCCAATGAGGACCGGAAGCACCATCTCCTCCCGCCAGCCAAGGTCCAAGAGGGTCAATCTCACGTCCTCCATCGCTGTGATGGCGTCGACGTGGCGGTCGTGCACACCGGTCGGGAGGAGAGATACTCCCCGCACCTCTGCGGCGCTTCGACCGCCGAGCGCTCTAACTCGTCGATCAAGCTCTTGGGTTTGATTGGAGTTCTTTAACGTAAACGATGCCTCCCACAGCCGGGCCTCAAGGCTGAGACTAATCGACTCCGCGAAGAGCTTCTTGTGATCCACAACAAGTTGATCAAGATACGTGGCGTTGGTTGAGTCGCGCGTCGTCTTCACCTCTTGTAGCCAAGCATGATCAAGGGTCTCGTCGGACTCGTGAAAGGCGATCCAGAGCAGATCGAGCCCCGTTCGAGAGCCGCTTGCGAGTGGATTCCCCGCGTTGACGCCCATCATCATGAATCTCGACTCGGAGAATCGAGCGTGCCTTCCCACCAAGTACGCGAGCGACTCTCCAAGATTCCCGACCTGAACGTTCGTCAGGGACTCCCCTGCCTTGAGTCGCGGGATCGGCGTGAGATCGAGGTGGGCGCGGAGTGCGGCGATGGCCGCATTGCAGTCCGGCTCGCCGCACCAGGTCTCAATCTCACCTATCTGCTCTTGCCGAAAGGTCAATGGAAACTCCGGGAAGGTTGGGTGGGGGCTCCGTGTCGAGGGCCTACGCTCGCCACCGGACCACTGAATGGTAAGAGTAGCATGACGTGAATGCACTATTCTGTAGACAACCTGCCACGGAATAACTCCATCGCCCGCCCATACCCCCGGCTTCGCATCGCCTCGTGCTGAAGCAACAAATCTCCGGACCCTCCGCGAGAAGCCTCCCCACTAATCCAAGGCAAACAAAAAGTCGGCGACGGACCAGACTAGGGAGGAGAGGTTTGGGTCGGTCATGGCAGTCGGCTCGACTGGGCACTGAGTTGATCGCCCCTTGGTCTCATCTTCAATGAAAGCGACGGTGCGGGGTTTGCGCGAGCGGATACATTAGTTACGCGACACCCACATTTGCGCGTCGAATGTAGGAAACAATCTTCTCCACTTGCGCTCGAAGATCGAGCACATCCAGCTCGGCCGGGCTCGCGGCGACCGTGTGGGCCAGCTTTACCTTGTCCACTTCGCGGACTTCCGCCTTCTGAGTCCGCACATACGTGGTCGCGGTAGAGTGCTTTCGCACGCGGGGCACCTCCTCGACATCGCTGTGGAGCTTTCGGATCGACGCGTCGAGGAGTGTCCAAGACAGATAGTTCTCGATTTCCTTTCCCTCCGTCACCCACCCGACACCGCCACCCTGCTGAATCTGCGCAAGGACTCGCACCTTCGTCTCATTGATCTCCTGCGCCGACTTCTTGCGATCGCTATCCATGACGACCACGACGTGCCTATTCAGGCGGCGTAGCGAGATGAAGTCGCTGACCTCGGAGTCGTTGGGATCTAAGTGTGAGAGCAGCCTCCCTCCATAGAACATGATCGAGTACTCGATGCCCTCACGAAACTCCGGGGCGACGGAAGCAATCCAGTGCTTCAGGTAGATCCGATCCGACGGACCCTCAACCCAGACTATGCAGTTCGCCTGCAGAAGGTCCGATGCATGGTAACCAAGCTGCTCGCACACGGCGAAACGATCCTTGTCCGTTTCGACCAGCTCGATCGACGTTGCGGAGCTAGAATGCGAGACTCGGTAGACGTTGATGCCAGCCGTGTCCAGCAGGGCAGCTGAGTGGGTGCTTATGAAATACTGATTTGTCGAACGATTCATCAGGTAGCGCATGAGCTTTCGCTGCAGCATCGGGTGCAAGTGAAGTTCTGGCTCTTCGAGACAGATGACGTGATTCTCGAGTACCGTCGCCGCGGCTGCCAGCAGCACTACCTGGTGCACCCCCGTGCCGAGGCTGGCAAGTGGCAACGTGCGACCGCCTTGATGCACGAGCACGGTGTCGCGTAAGTGCGGAATCTCTATCCGTGCTCCGGAGTCGTCGAGCACATCTTGCACGAACCGATTGATGTTCTCGAATCGAGCTTTGTCCAACTGATGCTCTCTCGACGGGTTCTGCAACTTCGCCAACCTGTCGATGATCCCAGTTCCGCTGAATCCCTGCGCGTTCTCGCCAGGGGGCCCGACTCGCCTGACTGCATCGATTATTTCAACATCTGGCACGGGCCGCTGGGGAACAAGCTCATTCATTGTCTGAGGAATCCAATGCGCTTTGAGGTCCCCGGCCCCCCTGCCTGTGAGTCCGATCCAAAGGGTCTGCCACTCATGAGGCTGCAACGCCGTCTCCCATGCGCTGTCGCTAAGTAGTTCGAGCGCATTCGCAACGCGACGAAACTCGAACCACACGAGAGAACCCTCGCCCTTCAGACCGTGTAGCAACCGGTCAAGCACCTGCCTCGCGTGAGTGCCGCTACGTGTCTTCTCGAGCCTTTCCCGGATCGCATTGTGCTCGGCGCCGTCGAACTCCAGACCGAGGGCAAAACGCAGAGGCGAGTCGGCCATGCCTATGTGTTGGTCCAGTTCTGACAGCCTCCACGCGACATCTGTCCTACGCGTGAGTTGGACACAGGCTCCATAGTGTTCCTTTATGAAGCGGAGCACATTGGACTTGCCACTGTTGTTCGGACCGGCGAACAGGTTCGCCTTGCCAAGGACTCTGAGTCGCTGCACCTCTGCACCAAAGCTTCGAAAGCCGGAAAAGCCGAATGCTCCCGAGATGAACATGTTCAGTCACTCCGTCGCGCGGTCTTCGTGAGTGGATTGCACGTTAGCCGACCCGAAACATCTCCAACGCCCGCCCATACCCTCTGACCAACATTTGTTGCATCATCTTGTGCGCAGGCCTCTTGAGCTCGGGATCCTCGGCGAGGATCCGCTCCGCGCCAACGCGCGCGACCTCGGAGAGCTCCTCGTCCTTGATCGGATCCGCCACCCGGAACGTCGGCACCCCACTCTGCCGCTCGCCGAACAGATCCCCCATCCCCCGCAACCGCAGGTCCTCCCGGGCGATCTCGAACCCATCCTCGCTGTCCAGGAACACCTGCAACCGATTCATCGCCTCCTCCCCCACATCCCCGAGCAGGATGCAGTACGACTCGAGCCCCGCCCCGCGCCCCACCCGCCCGCGCATCTGATGCAGCTGCGACAACCCGAACCGCTCCGGATGCTCGATGAGCATGACCGTAGCATTGGGCACATCGATCCCCACCTCGATCACCGTCGTCGCGACCAGCACGTCGAGCGACCCGTCGCGGAACGACCGCATCACCGCATCCTTCTCGTCCGCCGGCATCTTCCCGTGGAGCAGCGCCACGCGCCGCCCCTTGAGCGCCCCTGACGTCAGCTCCTCGAACGCCGTCGTCGCCGCCTTGAGCTGCACCTTCTCCGACTCCTCCACGAGCGGATACACGACGTACGCCTGCCGCCCCGCATCGATCTGCCGGTTCACGAACGCGAACACCTTGCCATGCGCCGACTCCGGCCTGAGCGCCGTCGTGACCGGCTCCCGCCCGGGCGGCCGCTCGTCGAGCACCGACACCCCGAGGTCGCCGTACATCGTGAGCGCGAGCGACCGCGGGATCGGCGTCGCCGACATCAGCAGCACGTCGGGCTTGATCGCGGCACCGCGCGCCTCGGAGAGGATGCGCCGCTGGTCCACGCCGAACCGGTGCTGCTCGTCGATGATCGCGAGCCCGAGCTTCGCGAACTTCGTCCCGTCGGCCACGAGCGCGTGCGTGCCGACCGCGATCAACGGCTCGCCGCTCTCGAGCCGCGTCGCCGCGAGCTTGCGCTCCTTCGCCGAACGCGAGCCGGTGATGAGCACGGGGATGATCCCGAGCGGCGCCAGCAGCTTGTCGAGCGTGCGCGCATGCTGCTCTGCGAGCAGTTCGGTCGGCGCCATGATCGCGACCTGATACCCGTTCTCCATCGCGAGCAGCGCCGCGAACACCGCGACCACGGTCTTCCCCGCTCCCACATCGCCCTGCAGCAGCCGGTGCATGCGCGAGTCGGAACACATGTCGGCCACGATCTCGCGCACGCAGCGCACCTGCGCCTTCGTGAGCTGGAAGGGCAGCGCCTCGCGGAACCTGCTGGTGAGCTCGCGCTTGTTCACGTACGCGATCCCGTCCCGCTTCTCGGCCGCGAGCTGGCGCGCGCGGCGGTGCAGGATGTGCACGAACAACAGCTCCTCGTAGGCGAGCCGGTTGCGCCCGGCCAACGCACTCGCGAGCGACACGGGCCGGTGCACCGCGGCCAGCGCCACCGGCAGCGACGGCACGCCCGCGTCGGTGAGCATCCACGCCGGCAGGTACTCCTCCACCTGCGGCAACAGCACGTCGAGATGCGCCTCGATCAGCCCGCGGATCACCTTCACCGACATCCCCTCGGTCGCTGGATACACCGAGAGCACGCGCCCGCCGCTCGTGCCGTCCGCATCCTTGCCGAGGTTCACCCACTCGCGCGGCGCGAACTGGCGGCCGTGGAAGAAACGCACCGGGCCGCTCAGCAGCAGCACATCATCCTGGTTGATCTGCCGGTCGAGCCAGGGCTGACCCGGCCACCCCACCTCGATCAGGCCGCTCGCGTCCTGCACCACGGCCTGGAAGACGCGCAGACCCTTCCGCGTGGGCAGGATCCCCTTCGAGATCACCTTGCCGATCACGGTCGCGTCGTCGCCCACGCGGAGCTTCGCGATCTGCTGCACCGTGCTCGCGTCCTCGTAGCGGTGCGGGATGTGGAAGAGCAGGTCGCGCGCGGTGAAGATGTTCAACCGCTTCAGCAGTTCGGCCCGCCGCCGGCCGACGCCCTTCAGGTAGGTGACGGGCGTCTCCAGCGTGAGGCGCGCACCGGCGGCGGGCGTCACCCCTCGAGCAGCTCGCGCGCGAACGTCGCCGCGTCGAAGGCCACGAGATCCTTCGCCTGCTCCCCCATGCCGATGAACTTCACCGGCACGTCGATCGCCTGGTGCACCGCGAGCACCACGCCGCCGCGCGCGGTGCCGTCGAGCTTGGTCACCACGATCCCCGTGACCGGCACGGCCTCGCTGAAGATCCTCGCCTGCTGCACCGCATTTTGCCCCACTGTGCCGTCGAGCACGAGCAGCGCCTCATGCGGGGCGCCGGGCAGGCGCTTCTCGACCACACGCTGCACCTTCTTCAGCTCGTCCATCAGCGCGCCGCTCGTGTGCAGTCGCCCCGCCGTGTCGATGATGATCACGTCCACGCCGCGCGCGACGCCCGCGTCGATCGCCTGCCACGCGACCGCGGCCGGATCGCCGCCCGGCGTGCCGCCCACGAACTCGCTCTTGGTGCGCTCGGCCCAGACGCGCAGCTGATCGATCGCACCTGCGCGGAAGGTGTCGCCGGCGCCGAGCAGCACCGACTTGCCCTCGGCGCGGAGCTTGGACGCGAGCTTGCCGATGAAGGTGGTCTTGCCCGCACCGTTCACGCCGAGCACGAGCACCACGGCGGGCTTCTCCACCGGCAGCCTGAACGCGGGATCGCTGTTGCCGGCCTTGAGCGCGTCTTCGACCGCGATGCGCAGCGCGCCGAGGAACTCGTCCTGTGTCTTCACGGTGCCGCGCGTGGCCTGGTGCTTCACCGAATCGACGAGCCGCAGCGTGACCGGCACGCCGAAGTCGGCCTCGAGGAGGGTCTGTTCGAGCAGTTCGAGCGAGCCCTGGTCGACTCCGCCGCGGGCGAGCACCGCCACGTCGGTGAGCGCGACGTCCTTGATGCGCTGCCAGAGCGATTTTCGGGGGGTGTCGTCCTTCTTGCGGAAGAGGAGGGCCATGGGCGGTGAATTTAGTGCGAAGGACGTCCGCTTCGCTCACGGCAACAGCGTGAGATCCGCTGCGCCTGGACGTCGACGCGCGTGCTGCAGTAGTTCGACGCTGACATGCTCGTCGTGAACGACGTAGATCAGCCAGTACGGCCCGACCAGAAGCGCGCGAACGCGCGGATCATCGCCGTCACGCCAGACTCCCCCCGACCAGGGGAATCGATCGATCTGCCCCAGCGCCGAACGGAGTGCCTCGAGGAACTCGGGGAGCCCCCGCGCGTCGACCTCCATCCACCAGGCGATCGCCGCCCCCAGCGATCGATGAGCGGCGGGCTCCCACGTGAGCCTCAGAGCCCGAAGCGCTCTCGCAGCTCCTGCATCACTTCCTCGTTCGGCCGACCCACCTTGCCCGCACGCCGATCCGCTTCCGACTGCGCGAGCGCGCGACGCACCTCGAGCTCATCCAGCAGATCATGATAGACGTCGTAATCCACCAGCACCGCCGCCCCGCGGCCATGCTGGGAGATCACCAACGGCTTCTTGGTCTCCCGGACCTGCTCGATGAACTTCGCGGCGTTCGCGCGGAACTCGCTCACGGGCTGGATGTCTCGGCTGGGCTGGAGTCGCTGCACGATGGCCTCTTGAAGAATACTGTACTTGGCATTGTACAATATTTCGTACCTTTCATCAAGAGGCCGAGGACGTGTGGGAGCTGCGGGGCGAGCATACGCCTACCGAGTGCGCAGCGCCCAACCCGATTCCCGCCCCCGCCATCCTGATATCTTCTCGCCCATGCTCCCCCGCCTCCGCCTCGCCCAAGCCGGCCCCGAGTTCTCCCGCCTCGCCTACGGCACCTGGCGCCTGCTCAACGACGCCGAGCACCCCACGCCGCGCGCCCTCCTCGAGCGCCTCCAGCGCTGCGCCGACCTGGGCCTGACCACCATCGACACCGCCGAGATCTACGGCGGCTACCGCGTGGAGGAGGCGATCGGCGCGGCCCTGGCGCTCGACAAGGGACTGCGCGCCCGGCTCGAAATCGTCACCAAGGCCGGCATCTACGTGCCGAACGCCTTCCACCCGAAC
The DNA here is from genome assembly GCA_021413975.1 of Gemmatimonadota bacterium. Lineage (GTDB taxonomy): Bacteria > Gemmatimonadota > Gemmatimonadetes > Gemmatimonadales > Gemmatimonadaceae > Pseudogemmatithrix. The sequence continues at coordinate 126,669 of JAIOPJ010000055.1, read as the reverse complement.
CGGAAGGTCTCCTACTACGACGCCTCGGGCGCGCGGCTCATCAAGAGCGCCGAGAAGTCACTCCGGTTCCTCGGCGTCGACCACCTCGACCTGTTGCTCGTCCACCGGCCGGACTGGCTCACGAGCCCCGACGACACGGCCGAGGGGCTCAACAGACTGCTGAAGGACGGCAAGATCCGCTGCGCCGGCGTCTCGAACTACAACGTCCATCAGCTCGAGGCGCTCGACGCGCGGGTGAGCCAGCCGCTGGTCACCAATCAGGTCGAGTTCAGCCTGCTCCGCATGGACCCGATCTTCGACGGCGTCACCGACCAGTGCCAGCGTCTGGGCATCAAGCCGATGGCGTGGTCACCACTGGGTCAGGGGCGCCTCATGCGGCGCGACGACGAAGCCGGCGTGCGGGTGCAGCAGGCGGCGGCGGAGATGGCACCTCGCTACGACGGCGCCACGGTCGACCAGTTGGCGTTCGCGTGGATCCTCGCGCATCCCTCGCGGCCCATGCCGATCATCGGGAGCAACAGGATCGAACGGATCGAGAGCGCGGTGCGTGCCGCGTCGATCACGCTGAGCCGAGAGGACTGGTACGCACTCTGGACCGCGGCGCAGGGACGCAGGATCCCCTGAGCCGGCGACTCAGCGCAGGCCGATCTTCCGTCGCAACAGCCACTCCGCGCAGAGCGCGATGATGGCCGCCGCGGCCAGCCACCAGGCGGTGAGCGCCCGCGGCGCCCGATCCATCGGCACACCCTCGCCCACGGCCCCCGAGGCGACGGTCGCGCGCCGCGGCACCCACTCGGCGGTCGCCCGCTCGCGCGCCGCGATCGGAGCTCCGCTGCGCGCCTCGGTGCCCACCCAGTCGAAGATGCTCCCCCAGACGGCGTCGAACGCGTCCGAGGCGCGTCCGCCGCGCAGGCGCCAGCGCCAGAGGCCCGCGGCCGGCACGATCACCGTGCGGCGCGCACCGTCCTCCAGGTGGAAGACGGTGCGCTCCTCGAAGCGCCGGGCGCGACGGGCGATCACCGCGGCCGACCCTCGCGGAGCCCTCGGCGCGACGTCGAGCGGGGGGAGCGAGTCCCAGGGCACGCCGGAGAGCACCGCCGCGACCGGCGAGTCCCCGGTGCCCGCCGGGTAATAGTCCTCCCCGGCGACCGGGGGCGCGAAGAGCACGAGCGCCCCTCGGCCGAGCGCGCGAGGAGCACCGAAGACGGCGGTGTCGCCATGAAGAACCAGCAGAGGCGCCGAGGATGCCGCCTGCCGCACCGCCGCCTCGGTGGCGGGGCGAAGACTGCCGTCGGTGCGCCACTGCCCCGGCGCGACCCTCCAGAAGGCCTGCACCGGCCCTCGGCGCGTCCCGCGCAGCACGGAGAGCGCGAAGCGCGCGTCCTGGTCCGGCGCACTCGAGATGAACGTCGCCGCCGCGGCACCGGAGACCACGAGTGGCGCGGAGGCGGTGTCGTTCTGGGCGACTGCATCGAGATTCGATCCCGCGCCAGGCGCCGGTCCGGCCGCTCCGGCCACGAGCGCCGCGCGCAGCCGACGCGTGCCGTCGGTCGCCGGCACCGGCACCACGACGCGCACCTCATGCTCCTCGAACGCCTCGAGCGCCGGGAGGGCCGCGAACGCGATCACCCGGTCATCGAGTCGCAGTTCGAGCGCCGTCGCCACCGAACCCGCCGCCCCCGCCTTGGCCACGATCCGCACCGGGACCGTGTCGCCCCCGAGCGCGCCGCCGGGCGCGTCGAGCAGCGCGAGCGCGGCGTCGGGACGCGCGGTGGCCTGCACGACCCGCACGACCGATCCCCGCGGCAGTCTCGCGATCCGCTCGGGATCGTCGAGCAGGCCGTCGGTGACGAGCACGAGCGGACGCCCCGCCGCCGTCGCCGCGTCCACCAGCGGCCCCACGCGCGACGCGAGGTCGGCCGGGGCCGTGGGCAGGGTGTCACTGCGCAGCGAGTCGCCGAAGAGGATCACGCTGTCGGCCCCGGCGGAGCGGAGCGAGTCGACGACGGCGCGGGCCGCGGCCCACTGGGTCGAGTCCCCGCCGGCGCGCCAGCTCGCCGAGACGTCGATGCCGACCCAGGGGGCGAGGGGACGCGAGGGTCCCAGCGGCGCGTCGAGGAGCAGCGCGACCATCAGGGTGCCGGCGAAGGCGCGCAGCGCGTAGACCGTCCCCGCCGGAGCGGCAGGACGGACGCGATACGCGAGGGCCGCGAGGGCGAGCCCCGCGGCGAGGGCGAAGATCCAGGAGAGCATGAGGAGGGCGACCGCGTAATCTATGCGGTCGGCCGCGGATCAGTCGTTCGGACCGCGCACGACGCCGGCCGGCTTGTCGAGCGCGAAGACGGTGGCGACGCGGATGCGCTCGAAGAGCGCGAGGTCGGCCCCGGTGAGCGGCGGGCCGGCGGTGGCCTGCAGCACTCGGCGCGGGTCCTTCTGCACACCGTTGACGAGCACCTCGAAATGCAGGTGCGGGCCGGTCGCGAGCCCGGTCATGCCCACGTAGCCGATCGTCTTCTCGATCTCGACGCGCGCCCCCGAGTGGATCCCCGTCGCGAACTCCCGCAGGTGACCGTAGCGGGTCACGTAGCCGTTGGGGTGGCGGATCTCGATCGTGTTGCCGTAGCCGCCCTTGCGCCCCGCGAAGACCACGACGCCGTCACCGATCGTGCGCACCGGCGTGCCGGCGCTCGCGGCGTAGTCCATGCCCTGGTGCTGACGCCAGGTGCCGAGGATCGGATGCTTGCGCTTGCCGAAGCTGCTCGAGATGCGACGGAACTGCACCGGCGACCGGAGGAAGCTGGCGGCGAGCGACCGACCCTTCTGGTCGTAGTACTTGCTGCGTCCGTTGTCGATGTCCATGCGGATGGCCTGCACCTCGCTGCCGGCGCGCTGGAGGCCGGCGGCGAGCACGATGCCGATCCGCACGTTGCCCGTGGGCAGCGACTGGCGCTCGAAGAGCACGCGGACCTCGTCCCCCTGCTGCAGCTCGCGCGACATGTCCACGCGGTACTCGTAGATGTCGGCGATGCCCCACGCGAGCTCCTGCCGGGCCTGCGAGGGGAGGAGATCCTTGGCGCCCTGCTCCACCGCCTCGTACAGCGAGGACTTGACCACGCCGCGCACGAGCACGGTGTCGGTGGTCCAGGCGAGGTGCTCGTCGTTCGCGACCCAGGCGGAGTCGGCGCGGGAGACGCGCACGATCCGGTCGAGGCCGAGGAAGAAGCGCACCTCCTGCGGCTCGCGCGAGGCGGTGTCGCCGCTGACCTCGACCTTGAGCCCGGCGGGGATGCGCCGGGGATCGAGCGGCGTCGCCGCGATCACCTGCGCGGCATCGCGTGCGGTGAGTCCGCGGCGCTCCAGCAGGTCGGCGAGCGCCTCGCCGGAGCCGAGCGTGTCGCGCTCGAACCAGCGGCGCGCCTGCTTGGCGTCGAGCAGCGAGCCGGGGCGGCCCGGACGAGGGACCGGCAAACGCAATGCGGCGATCGCGAGCGCCGCGACCACCGCACCGGTGAGGAGCCGCGCGGTGCGCGGGCTCAATCCATCTGTCTCCGAATGAACGTCGGGATCTCCATGTCGCTCAGATCCTCCATCGGCCGCGGCGCGGGACGGGGCTTGGGGGCCGCGTTGCCTGCCGCGTTGGCGCCGCCGATGGAACCGGCCGTGCCAGCGTTGCCGCTGTTCGTGCCGGTGGAAGCGCGGTTGCGGTACGCCGGGTCGAGCGGGATGATCGGCGTCGCGGCCTGACGGCCGACGAGGCCCGGCTGCTGCACCTTCTTCTGCTCGAAGCCGGTCGCGATGACGGTGACGCGCACCTCGCCCTGCATCGCCGGCTCGCTGACCGCGCCGAAGATGATCTCGCACTCCTCGCCCACCGCTTCCTTCACGATGTCGGAGATGGTGTTCACGTCGCCGAGCGTCATCTCGTTGCCGCCGGTGATGTTGATCAGCACGCCGCGCGCGCCGGCGATCGTGACGCTGTCGAGCAGCGGGCTCTCGATCGCCATCTTGGCGGCGTCCACGGCGCGGTTCTCGCCGCGACCGATGCCGGTGCCCATGATCGCCGAGCCACCGTCCTTCATGACGGTGCGCACGTCGGCGAAGTCGACGTTCACGATGCCGGCCTGCGTGATGATGCTCGAGATGCCGCCGGTCGCCTGCAGGAGGACCTCGTCGGCCTTCTTGAGCGCGTCCTGGAACGGGATCCCCTTGCCGACCACGGCGAGCAGCCGCTCGTTCGGCACCACGATCATGGTGTCGACGAACTTCGCCATCTCGGCGATGCCCTCGTCGGCCTGACGCATGCGCTTGCGGCCATCGAAGAGGAACGGCTTGGTGACGATGCCGACGGTGAGGGCTCCCGCCTCGCGCGCGAGCTCGCAGACGATGGGCGCGGCGCCGGTGCCGGTGCCGCCACCCATGCCGCAGGTCACGAAGACGAGGTCGGCGCCCGCGATGGTGCGCGCGACCTCGTCGCGGTTCTCCTCGATCGCCTGACGCCCGATTTCCGGGCGAGCGCCGGCGCCGAGTCCCCGCGTGAGCTTCTTGCCGATCTGGATCTTCACGTCGCTCTTGGACGCGAGCAGCGCCTGCGCGTCGGTGTTCACCGAGATGAACTCGACGCCGGCGAGGTGCTCCTCGATCATGCGGTTGACGGCGTTGCCACCACCGCCGCCGACACCGACGACCTTCATGCGCGCGTGCTGCGCCGCGTTGTCCTCGAATTCGAAGATGCTCATCGGGGGTGATGCTCCATCGGTCGGGCGTAAGGTGGCTCAGGATCGCCGGCGGGCGCGCCGGGGGAATATAGCCCGTCCTGGCACCGTGTTCACGAAGGCTTGACGAGTGGACGGGTGAATCGGAAACGGCGGCGGGGCAACGGGTTATCCACCGCCCGCGCGTCGAACTCGCACAATTGTGATGGAGCCGGGATCGTCCTCGCGAGCCCGGCCGGTCGCTGCCAGAGGTCCCGGCCACGGCACAATGTGACAGAGGTCCCTTCGGCGCGGGGCGCATTACGCCACATTCCGTGCAGTTCCCCTCACCCCCGCACGCCCCAATGGCCGCACTACAGGAAATCGACAAGGCGATCGGCAACCACGGCATGTGGAAGCTGCGCCTGAAGGCCGCGATCGACAGCGGGCGCCTCGAGACGCCGATCGACTCGATCCGCGCCGACCATGACTGCCCGTTCGGCAAGTGGCTGCACGGTCCGACCATCGCCCCGGCGACGAAGGCCTCGATGCACTTCGCGCGCGTGGCCGAGTTGCATGCGCAGTTCCACGCGACGACCGCACGCGTGGCCGAGCTGGCGACGAACGGTCAGCGCGACGAGGCGACGGCGGAGATCACCGGCACCGGCGAGTTCAGTCGCGCGCACCGCGAGATGGCGGCGGCGATGGAAGAGTGGAAGAAAGCGCTGCGGTAGAGAGGCGGATGAAGGCCGAAGGATGAATGATGGAAGATGAAATACGAACGGCGAGGCTGAGCCCGAAACGGGCCATGCCTCGCCGTTCATCTTTCAACCTTCATCCTTCAGCCTTCATCCGCCCGTTCTAGAAGAAGTCTTGCAGCCAAGTCTTGAACCGCGCCGCCAGATTGTCCATCGACGGTCCCGCGTTCGAGAGGCTCAGCCGCTTCCCCTTCCCCGTGCTCGAGCCGAGCGCCACGCGGTGGGCGCCGTACTGGACGAGTCCCGTCACGGTCGCGAAGCGCGGGCTCTGCACCGAGTCGGCGAGTCCGCCGAGGAACTCGCCGGGGATGCCGATCCGCGAGCCGAGTCCGAAGACCTCGTTCGCGAGGTCGGCGGTGCCCGGTTGGGCCGAGGCGCCGCCCGTGACCACCACACCGGCGGAGAGCTTCTTGATGAGCCCCGCCTGCTCGATGTCGCGCAGCACGAGCTCGAAGATCTCCTGCGTGCGCTGATGGATGATGTGCGCCAGCAACGAGCGCGGGATCTCGCGCTCGCCCTGCGCGCCGGTGCTCGGCAGCTTGATCTTCTCGTTGTGCGGCACGAGCGGCTCGAAGGCCGCGCCGTACATCTCCTTGAGCTTCTCGGCGTCCGACTGCGTCACGCCGAGCCCGTGGACGATGTCGCTCGTGACGTTGAGCCCGCCGTAGGCGACGGTGCCGAGGTGGCGGATCTTGCCTTCGAGGAAGACCGCGACGTCGGTGGTGCCGGCGCCCATCTCCACGAGGGCCACGCCGAGTTCCTTCTCGTCGTCGGTGAGCACGCTGAGCGCGCTCGCGAGCGGCTCGAGCACGAGCTCCTGAACCCGGTAGCCCGAACGCTCGACCGCCTTGCGCAGGTTCATCGCCGGCGAGGACCCGATGGTCACGAGGTACATCTCGGTCTCGAGGCGCGTGCCGATCATGCCGATGGGGTCGCGCACGCCGACGTTCTTGTCGACGGTGTACTCCTGCGGGATCGCATGGATGAGCTCGCGGTCCTGCGGGATCGCCTGCGCGCGGGCGACGGCGTTGGCCCGCTCGACGTCGGCGCGCGTGATCTCGGCGCCCGTCACCGACGCGATGCCGGTGCTCGTCATGGCCTGCACATGCTCGCCCGCGATCCCCGCGTACACGCTCTCGACCTGCGCCCCCGCCATCCGCTCGGCGTCCTGCATCGCCTTGGTGATGGAGCGCATGGTCTCCTCGATGTCCGCCACGACGCCCTTGCGGAGCCCCGTGGTGCGCGACTGCCCCACGCCGAGGATGTTGACGGTGGGATGCTTGGGCAGGTCGCCGACGACCTCCGCGATCACCGCGGTGGTCTTGGCGGATCCGATGTCGAGGCCGGCGACGAGGCGATCGAGGTTCATGAGATGCGGTTGACCGGGAGCTATGGGAGTCTGGCGACCACCTGGTCACGGAACCGGAGATCCAGTTCCACGACCGTCAGGGCGCGACGCGCGAGATCGAGTTCGACGGGCAGCAGTTCGGCGAGTCGCGCGGCGGTGACGTCGGACCGCGCGAGCACACGGTGTTCCTGGAGCACGAGGATGACCTCGCCGCGACCGCCCCGCCGTGCTTCGCTCACCCGGGCGAAGAGCGACGGGACCTCCGCGCGCACCTCCCCGAGCAGCCGGAGGAGCAGCGTGTCGCGTGTCGCGAGCACCGGCAGGTCCACGTCGGTCCGTGTGGGATCCACCGGCAGCGATGCCCCCGACGCGTCGGTGACGACGAGGCCCTTGGCGCTGTTCACCAGCGCCACGGGCAGGTTCTCGGTCACGCGGACGACGAGGGTACCGGGGAGCCGCCGTCCGATGCGCACCTCGCGCACCTGGGGATGCTCCTTCACTCGCGCCACGAGGGGCGACACATCGTCCCAGATGGACGCGGTGGTATCGACCCTCAACCGCGAAACGATTTCGTCGGGGGAGGCGTAACGGGCGCCTTCGATCACCACGCGCCGGACACGGAAGAAGTCCATCTGCCGGAGGATCGCCCGACCCCACCAGGGAGAGCTCAACAGGCCCGCGACGGCGAGGAGCTGGCCGATCCGCCGGACGCGTTTGCGCCACCTCGGCTCGTCCGCGACGTTCGGCGCCGGACGCGAGCCCGTGCTCCGCCGGGGGGCCGGGGCGCCGCGGTCGTTGCCGAGTTCGTTGTCGCCGATCGGGGTCACGGGGCTCTACGACCGGAGTCGTGCGAGGAGTTCGGGGCCGGTCTTCGTGATGTCCCCCGCCCCGACCGTGAAGACCACGTCGCCGTCGCGGACCAGGCCCGCGAGCGCTTCGGCGGCCTGCGTGCGCGGTCCTTCCCAGGCGGGGGCGCGGCCGGCACGGCGCGCGGCGTCGGCGATGAGCTTGCTCGTCACGCCCGGCATGGGCTGTTCGCGCGCCGGATAGATGTCCGCGAGCGCGATCACATCCGCCTGCGCGAGCGCGGCACCGAACTCGTTCGCGAAGTCGCGTGTGCGCGAGAAGAGGTGCGGCTGGAACGCGACGACGATGCGGCGCCCCGGGTACGCCTCGCGTGCGGCGGCGAGCGTCGCGGCGAGTTCGGTCGGATGATGCGCGTAGTCGTCGACGACCTGCACGCCCTTGGCCGAACCGATCCGCTGGAATCGGCGCTCGGCGCCGACGAACTGCGCGAGCCCGGGGGCCATGTCGGCCACCTTGAGCCCCCACGGACCGATCCCGCAGGCGAGCGCGGCGAGCGCGTTGCGCACGTTGTGCAGACCCGGCACGCCGAGCGTCACCTCGCCCATGGGCGTGCCATCGTAGTGCACGCTGAAGAGGGTGCGCCCGTCGGCGTGGCGGATGTCGCGCGCGACGAGGCGGGCATCGGGACTCGTGATGCCGTAGCGGATCACCTCGGCGGTCGCGGGCGACGGCAACGCGTTCGCGCCGGCGTCGTCGGCACAGAGCACGACGTAGCGGGCGCGCCCGACGTACTCCGAGAAGGTGTCGTGGATGTCCTGGAGGTCACGGTAGATGTCGAGGTGATCGGCCTCGACGTTCGTGACGACCGCGACGGTCGGATGGAGCGCGAGGAAGGAGCGATCGTATTCGTCCGCCTCGACGACGAACACATCATGCCCACCCTGCGAGAGATTGCCGCCCCACGCGGTCACGCGCGCGCCGACCACGCCGGTCGGTGCCTTCCCCGCGGCCGCGAGCGCCTCGGTGGTCATGACGGTCGTGGTGCTCTTGCCATGCGTGCCGGCGATGCCGATCAACAGCCCGCCGGCGGTGGCCTCGGCCAACGCCTCGGCGCGGCGCACGACCTCGATGCCGAGTTCGCGGGCACGGAGCACTTCGGGATGATCCTTGGGGATGGCACTCGAGACGACCAGCGCGCGATGACCGGCGAGGTGCGCCGCGTCGTGCCCCTTGAGCACGGTGATGCCGAGATTGATCAGGTCGGCGGCGCCGTCGGGGTTCTGGTCACAGCCCGTCACCTTCGCGCCGCGGCGATGGCAGAGCTCGGCGAGTGCCGACATGCCGGCGCCAGCGATGCCCTGAAAGTGGATCGGGGCGGCGGAGGTCGGGTCGAGGAGTGGCATCGATCGCTTAAAGATAGTTGGGCGGGAAACGGCGGACGGCAACGGCGCTCACCACCGAGGCACCGAGGGCACCGAGGGAGGAGTGCCGAGAACTCGGTCGATGGGTCCTTCAAGCAACTTCTTGGGGAACAGCAACTGCCCACACCGAGCCTGGCTGAGCGATCGATCCCTCGGTGCCCTCGGTGACTCGGTGGTGAAGGCAGTGGCGGTTGCAGTGGCAGTGGCAGTTCCCCCAGCAGTCGCAGTTCCCTGTGCCCCCTGTGCCCCTGTGGTGAAGGCCGTTGCAGTCAGTCAGCCCGCCCCGAGCAACCGCGCGATGTGCCCCGCGATCTCGTCAGCCGCCCGCGGCCGCCCGCGCGCCCGCGCCGCCGTAGCCATGGCACCGAGCGCCCCCCGATCCCCGAGCAACCCGCCGACCACCGCATCGAGCCGCTCGACCGACAGCTCACCCTCCGGCAGATACCGCGCCGCACCCGCCGCCTCGAGCACCTTCGCATTGGCCGTCTGGTGATCGTTGGCCGCGCTCGGCAACGGCACGATCACCATCGGCACGCCCCAGGCGCAGAGTTCGCTCGAGCCCATCATGCCGCCCCGCACCAGGGCCAGGTCGGCGGTCGCATACGCCTCGGCGATCGGCGAGATGTACCCGAGCACGCGCACGTCGGGCCGGTCGAGATGCTTGAACGCATCGTGCTGCGCCCTCCCCGTGGCCCAGAGGACGCAGACACCCTTGGGGAGCCCGCGCTCCACCCACGAGGCCACCGCGCGGTTGATCGCGCGCGCGCCCTGCGAGCCACCGAAGACGAGGAGCACCGTCGCGGCCGCCGGGAATCCCCAGCGGGCGCGCGCCGCCGCACCAGAGGGCGCGATGTCGGGCGGCGGCTCGATCGGATTGCCGGTGTCGCGGTAGACGCAGCCGTTGTGCGGCAGGTAGCGCTCCGCCTCCGGATAGCCCAGATAGGACTCGCGCGCGAGTCGTGCGCTCCAGCGTGCCGTGATACCGGGGATCGCGTCGCCGATGTGCTGCACCACGGGGATGCCCTTGGCGGCGGCCCACGCGCTCGTGAGGCCGGCCGCGTAGCCGCCGGTGCCGACCACGAGGGCCGGCTTCCGTGCGCGCGCCATCGCATTCAACGCGCTCCAACCGCTCATCGCGCCGCGCAGCGTGCGCCAGTTCTTCCAGACCTGCGGACGGTAGAGCGGGTGCAGGTCGAGCAGGAGATGCGGGAACTCGGTCGCGGGCAGGATCTCGCGCTCGATCCCGCGCAGCGCGCCGACGAAGAAGGGCCGCACGTCGGGTCGCAGGCGCACGAGCGCGCGTGCGATCGCGAGGCCGGGATAGAGGTGTCCGCCGGTGCCGCCGCCGGTGAAGACGACGTCGGTCACGGTCAGGCGAGCGGGTTCGTGGCCTGCTCGCCGATCACGCGTTCCTTCTGGCTGCCGATGTTCACGAGGATGCCGGTCATGAGCAGCGAGAGCAGGATGTTGGAGCGGCCGTACGAGATGAACGGGAGCGTGAGTCCCGTGGTCGGCAGGAGGCCGATCACGACGCCGAGGTGCAGGAAGGCGGTGATGACCATCGTCACCGTGAGGCCGATCGCGGTGAGCTGCTGGAAGGGCGTGCGCGCCATCCTGGCGATCCGGAACCCGAGCCAGCCCCACGCCGAGTAGAGGAGGATGAGCCCCGCCATGCCGATGAACCCCCATTCCTCGCCCACGTTGCTGCCGACGAAGTCGTTGTACGGCAACGGGAGGAAGCCGAGCTGCTGGCGCCCCTGCCCGAAGCCCACGCCGAAGATGCCGCCCGACCCCACGGCGATCAGCGACTGCTGCAACTGATGGTTCACCGCGCTCGCGGTGTCGGCGCCGGCGGCGAAGCCCATGATGCGGCGCATCACGTACTCGAGCCGGTGGACCTCGCTCCAGAGGACCGGCACGGCCGCGATGCCCAGCAGCACGAAGTGCCCGATACGCGCGCCGGCGGCGAAGAGCATGATGCCCATCACGAGCGCGTAGAAGAGCACGACCGAGAGGTCCGGCTGGAGCGCGACGATCAGGCTGAGGACGCCGAGGATGATCATGAACGGCATGAGGCCCTTCGAGAGGCGCCGCAGTCCCTCCTCCCCGCCCTTCTTCACGATCAGCATCGCGGTCCAGATCACGAGCGCGAGCTTGGCGAACTCCGACGGCTGGATCGAACCGCCCAGCAGGAAGCGGCGCGAGCCGCCGATCACGGGGGAGATCGCACGCGGCATGCCCGGCAGGACCGTCACGAGCAAGGCGAGGATCGAAAGCCCCATGATGGGCCAGGCCCACTCGCGGAACCTCTCAGTGTCGAACTTGGCGAGGAACGCGAAGCCGACGACACCGAACACGATCCCGGTGAACTGCCGCCAGAGGTAGAACCAGCTCGGGTGATCCTTGGACATCGCGTAGAAGGCGCTCGCCGAGTAGAGCGTGGCGAGCCCGAACGCGACCAACGTCGCCGTGACCATCACGAGCGCGAGCGCCTCCGTGCTCATCCGCCAGCGGTCGCGGACGAGGGCACTCCCCTGCGACTGGGTCGCGCGCGGCGTGGTGCGCCCCGCGGCGCGCGCGCCCGGGCGCGCCGTGGCGCTCCCGCCGAGCATGGTGGCGGGCACGGTCATGGGGCGACGATCGGCTGGAGCGCGAGGCGACGGAAGGTCGCGCCACGGTCCTCGTAGTTCTTGAACATGTCGTAGCTGGAGCAGGCGGGAGCGAGCAGGATCACGTCCCCGGGCACAGCGAGCGCGCGGGCACGATCGATGACTTGCCCGAAGGACGATCCGAAGCGCTCAACGGGCACGTGCGGCCCGAGATCGGCCTCGATCAGCGGCGCGGCCTCCCCGTAGGCGAGCACCACCTTCGCGTGCGCCCGCACCGCATCGAGCATCGCCGTGTACCGCTCGCCCTTGTGCCGCCCGCCCAGCAGGAGCACGGTCGGGCGCGTCATGCCTTCGAGCGCGACCTTCGCCGCGCCGATGTTCGTCGCCTTGGAATCGTTCACCCAGAGCACGCCGCCCACCTCGCCGACCGGTTCGAGGCGGTGCTTGATCGCATGGAAACTCATCAACCCCGCCGCCAGCTTGGCGCGCCCCGCCGCGTTCTGGTCCCCCGGGCAGGCGTTCCAGACCGCGAGCAGTGCCGCGAGCGCGTTGGCGACGTTGTGCGCGCCGAGGAGCGGCAGGAGATGCCGCTCGAGCAGCGGCGCACCGGCCAGCACGAGCTGCTGGTGCGCCGCGTCGTACGCGGCGTCGCAACGCGCGTCGGAGAGAGAGAATCGCCTCGCCACACCCGGGACCCGCGCCGTCCGTCGCATGACCTCGGCGTCGTCGGCATTCACCACGCGCAGGCTCGCGCCGGTCGCGTTGGCGAAGAGCCGGTCCTTGTCGGCGTAGTACTCCTCGAGCGTCGCGTACCGGTCCAGGTGGTCCGGCGCGAGGTTCGTGAGCACCGCGACCGTCGGTGCGACCGAAGGGGTGTCGTGCAGCTGGAAGCTCGAGAGTTCGATCACCACCCAGGCCGGGCGAGTTCCCTCGAGCGCCACCGCCGAGAGCGGCGTGCCGATGTTGCCCGCCTCGACCGTCTCGTGCCCGAGTGCGCGCAGCAGGTGCGCGATCATCGCCGTGACGGTCGTCTTGCCGTTGGTGCCGGTGATGCCGATGTAGGGCACGCCGGGAAGGGCCCGCAGCGCCACCTCGATCTCGCTGACGATCGGCACGCCGTGAGCGCGCGCGGTCGCGAGTGGAGGCGCGGTGGGCGGCACACCCGGCGAGGCGACCACGCAGCCCGAGGCGGCGATCCGCTCGAGGTCATGCCGACCCGCCTCGGCGACGATCCCTTCCGCGCTCAACGCCTCGGCGGTCCGCGCCACGCCCTCACCGGTGCCGGCGTCGCTCGCGTAGACCCGCGCCCCCGCCCGTGCCAGCAGTCGCGCCACGGCCGCGCCGCTCGCACCGAGCCCGATGACCGCGATCTCGCCGCGGGCCGAGAGGGCGCGGAGGGCGTCGCTCACCGGATCTTGAGCGTCGAGAGCGCGAGGAAGGCGCAGAGTGCGCCAAGGATCCAGAAGCGGATCACCACCTGCGTCTCGGGCCAGCCCTTCAGCTCGAAATGATGGTGGATCGGCGCGCGCAGGAAGACGCGGTGCGCCTTGGCATACTCGAACCCGTGCCGCGCCTTGCGCCACTTGAAGACGCTGCGCTGGATGATCACCGACACCGTCTCGGCGACGAAGACGCCGCCGACGATCAGCACGAGGAACTCGCTCTTGAGCAGGATCGCCACCGCCCCGAGCGCGCCGCCTAGCGCGAGCGAGCCGGTGTCGCCCATGAAGACCTGCGCCGGATGCGCGTTGTACCAGAGGAAGCCCACCGAGGCACCGAAGACCGCGGCACAGAAGACCGTGAGTTCCCCGGCGCCGCGCAGGTAGAAGATCTGCAGGTAGTCCGTCGCGTCCACGCGGCCCATGACGTACGCGAACATCGCCATGGTGAGCATGGCGATCGCCATCAGGCCGGAGGCCAGGCCGTCGAGTCCGTCGGTGAGGTTCACCGCATTCGACGTGCCGGTCATCACGAAGGTGACGAATGGCAGGTAGAGGAGCGGGATCGTCGGGATGACGAGCATGTACTTGTAGAACGGCAGCGTCGTCGACGCGCCCGGGAGGCTGTTGAGCGGCACTTGCCAGATGTACCAGCCGAGCGCGAGCCCGATGGTGACCTGGCCGGCGAGCTTGTACCGCTCCACGAGTCCCTCGTTCACCTTTCCCTCGCGCTTCTGCCGGAGCTTGAGGTAGTCGTCGAGGAAGCCGATCGCGCCCATGAGCAGTGTGACGACGAGCGCGAGCCACACATAGCGCGAATCGAATCGCATCCAGAGGAGCGTCGACCCCGAGACCGCCGCGAGGATGATGATGCCGCCCATCGTCGGCGTGGTGCCCTTCCCCGCATGCGAGTCGGGGGTGCCCGCGCGCACCACCTGATGGATCTGCATCCCCTGCAACCAGCGGATGATCATCGGGGCGACGATGAAGCAGAACAGGATCGACGTGATCGCGGCGCCGGCGGCACGGAACGAGATGTAGCGGAAGATGTTGAATCCGCTGACCTGTGACTGCAGGGGGAGGAGGAACTCGTAGAGCATCAGACGCTCGCCCAGGTGGTGAGGATCGGGACCAGTCGCTCGAGCTTCACGCCGCGCGACGCCTTGAGGAGGATCGCCGCGTCGACCGTGAGGCGCGGCTGGAGCTTGGGCCAGAGATCGTCGACGTCGGCGGCGGTGATCACGCGCGCGTCGCCGGGAGCGAGCGCGTCGAGCGCCGCCGCGAACTCGCCGATGCCGCAGACGAGGTCGTGCCCGGCGGCGAGCGCCGCCTCGGCCACTTCGCGGTGCGCGCGCGCCGTGTGGTCGCCGAGCTCGCGCATGGTGCCGAGCACCGCGACGCGCTGCCGCCCACCGCCGATGTCGGCGAGCAGGGTGATCGCCGCGCGCGCCGAGCCGGGGTTGGCGTTGTAGGCGTCGTTGAGCAACAAGGCGCGGCCGAGCGCGGAGACCGCGGAGCGCATCGGCGGCGCGGGCATCTGCGCCAGGCCGGCCGCCATGTCGGCCGCGCCGAGTCCGAACTCCGCGCCGACCGCGATCGCGAGCATGGCGTTCCGCAGGTTGTGCGTGCCGCGCAGCGGGATCTCGAGGCGCTGGTCGTCGCGGTCGATCCACCCGCGGCCATCGGCGTGCAGCCCGTGCGCGGGGGGGAGCACCGGCGCGACGGTGCGTCCGGCTCGGCGGGTCGCTTCCTCCACCACCGCGGGTTCGGCACCGGGCACGATCGCCACCGGCACCTGATCGGTGAGGGAGAGTTCCTCGGCCATCACGCCGGCCAGGTCTCCGAGTCCCTCGAGATGCTCCTCCTGCACCGTCGTCACCACGGCGACGTCGGGGCGGATGATCTCCCGCAGGATCGCGATCTCGCCGGGTTCGTTCGTCCCCGCCTCGATCACCGCGACGTCGGCCGCGTCGTCGAGCGCGAGCAGCGTGAGCGGCACGCCGATCCGGTTGTTGAGATTGCCGGTCGTGGCGTGCACGGTGAATCGGCTGCCGAGCACGGCCTTGAGCAGTTCCTTGGTGCTCGTCTTGCCGTTGGAGCCACCGACGGCGATCACCGGGCGTCCCCACGCGAGCCGGCGGTACCGGCCGAGCGCTCCGAGCGCGATCAGGGTGTCGGTCACCTCGAAGACGGGCACGCCGAGCGTCGCCGCGCGGCGGGCATCGTTCACGACCAGGGCGGCGGCACCGGCGGCGACGGCATCGGAGAGGAAGTCGTGCGCGTCGAAGTGTTCGCCCTTGAGCGCCACGAAGCACTCGCCCGGACGGATCCTCCGCGTGTCGGTCGTGATGCCGGCGAGCGGTCGGCCGTCGGACGGGCCACCGCCGAGCGCCTGGGAGACCCGGGCGAGGGTCCAGAACGGGGCGGCACTCATCGCGACGCCGTCCCGCCGGTAGGCGTGAGGAGTTCGTGCACGATGCGCTTCTCGTCGAACGGGAGGGTGGTGGTGCCGCGGATCTGGTAGGTCTCGTGCCCCTTCCCCGCGAGCAGGACGAGGTCGCGCGCGGGATCGGCGAGCGCGACCGCGTGGGCGATCGCCTGGCGGCGATCCTCGATGCGGTCATACGTCCCGGGCTCCAGCGGCGCGACGATCTCGTCGAGGATCGCCTCGGGGTCCTCGGTCCGCGGATTGTCGCTCGTCACCACGAGGTGGTCGGCATGGGCGCGCGCGACCTTCGCCATGAGCGGACGCTTGCCCCGGTCGCGATCCCCGCCGCACCCGAAGAGCACGATGATGCGCCCCGGCGTGAAGGGACGCAGCGCGACGAGTGCGCGCTCGAGGGCGTCGGGGGTGTGCGCGTAGTCGCGCAGCACGGCGGGGTGCTCGTTGAGGAGTTCGAGCCGACCCGGCACCTGCGGCGCCTTGCAGAGCCGCGCCGCGACGTCAGGCACGCTCGCTCCGAGCGCGATCGCCGCCGCGGCGGCGCCGAGGGCGTTCGCGACGTTGAAGTCGCCGATGAGCGGGAGGGTGACGGCGGCGGATGCGCCGGCGGCCTCGAGCTGCCAGCGGCTGCCCCGCGGCTCGAACTGCAGCTTGGTGGCGCGCACATCGGCCGTCGCATCGGTCAGGCCGAAGCGGATCGTGCGCGGCGCCGCCGGGAGGCCGCGCCAGGAGGGATCGTCGGCGTTCACGACGGCGGCACCGCGCTCGGCGAGCAACCCCACGAGCAGCGCCTTGGCGGCGAGATACGCCTCCATGGTGCCGTGGTCGTCGAGAGGGGCGCGCGTGAGGGTGGTGAAGACCGCCGCGTCGAAGCGCACGCCGAGCACGCGCTGCTGGTGCAGCGCATGACTCGAGACCTCCATCGCCACCGTACGGACACCGCGGTCGACGAGCGCGCGCAGGAGGCGCTGCAGCTCGATCGGTCCCGGCGTGGTGAGGCCTTCGCCGCCGGGAAGCACGGTCCCCTCGCTTCCCACGAGCACGCCGAGCGTCCCGATGCTCGCCGCAGGCGCGTCGGGGGTGTCGAGCAGGTGGCGCAGGATCCCGACGGTGGTCGTCTTGCCGTTGGTGCCGGTGACGCCGACGAAGCGCAGCGCCTTGGCCGGCTCGTCGTGGAAGGCCGCCGCGGCCACTGCCGCGGCGACGCGGCTCTCGCGGACGATCAGTGCCGGGAGGTCCGTCCCGGTGGGGTCCTCCACGATCACGCAGGTCGCGCCCCCGCCGGCGACGCCCGGGAGGAAGCCATGTCCGTCGCGCAGCGCGCCGCGGACCGCCACGAAGCAGACGTACGGTGCGAGCCGGCGACTGTCATCGGTGATCGAGGTGATCGAGTGCGGCAGCGTGCCGCGGACCGACACGAGCTGGCCGGCGCGCTCGAGCGCCGCACGGATCCGCGCAGTGGGGACGCCGTTGGCCATCGCCCCGCCGTTCATCGTTGCGCGGCGAGTCGGATCGTGGTGCCGGCGGGGAGCACGGTGCCGGCCGCGGGCGAGGTCTCCATCCCGTCACCGGAGCGCACGAGCGAGACGCGGAAGCCGGCGCGGTGCAGTTCGCGCACGGCGCTGCGCGTGGGCAGTCCGTGCACGTCCGGCACCGGGCGCGCGGTCACGACGCGCTTGGGGGCCTGCACCGGCGCGCCGAGCTCCACGACGTACGGCGCATTCGGCTCGGCCGCGGCGACCGCCTCGACCCGCGCGGCCTCGACCAGCTCGGCGCGCGTCGTCTCGGCCGCGACCGATGCCGCGGTCGCGATCCGGAGCGGCGGACCCTCGAGCTTGCTCGGGTCGAGGGCCGCATCGCGCGCGGCGATCACCGCCTCGAGCACGGCCTTCGTCACCGGCGCGGCGACCTTGCCGCCGTAGTACGCGCCTTCGGGGTCGTCGAGCTTCACGAGGATCACGAACTGCGGGTCCTCGGCCGGGAAGAGGCCGACGAAGCTCGCCGTGTAAGAACCTTCCTGGTAGCCGCGGCCGTCGGCACTCACGCGACGCGCGGTGCCTGACTTGCCGGCGATCTGGTAGGTGGTGAGGTTGGCGCCGGTGCCGGTGCCGCTCGTCACGACCTCGCGGAGGAGGCCGCGCATGGTGCGCGCCGTCTCCTCGCTCATGATCCGGCGCACCACGCGACGCTTGGCCTTCTGCAGCACCTTGCCGTCGTCGCTCCGCAGTTCCTTCACGAGCGTCGGCTCGAGGAGCTCACCCCCGTTGGCGATGGCGCCGTAGGCGAGGGCGAGTTGCAGCGGCGTGACGGCGATCTCGTACCCCATGGCGAGCGAGGCCTGCGAGAAGCCCGACCACTCGCGCACCGGGCGCAGCCGCCCCGACGACTCCGACGGGTAGGGCGCGCCCGTCACCATGCCGAAGCCGGCGTCGCGCAACGCCTCGTACTGCTCGCCCGCCGTGAGGCGCCCGGCGAACTGGATGATGCCGATGTTCGACGAGAAGCGGATCACCTCGGCGAAGGTCATCGCGGGCGCCCGGTGCAGGTCGGTGATCGTGCGCCCGTTGGCCTTCCAGGTGCCGTTGTAGGTGTTCACCACTTCGTCGAGCGAGACGCGGCCGCGCTCGATCAGCGCCGCGGCGATGAACGGCTTGAGCGTCGAGCCGGGTTCGTACGGTTCGGTGAGTGCGGTCGCGCCAGAGGCGTCGGCCTGCGCGCGACGGCTGGCCAGCGCACGGATCTCGCCGGTGTGCGGGTCGAGCACCACGATGTCGCCGCCACGGGCCTTGAGGGTGCGCATGGCATCGGAGAGCGCCCGCTCGGCGATGTCCTGCAGCCCCTGGTGCAGCGTGAGCACCGCCGTGCGGCCCGGCGCCGGCGCCTCGTAGCGCTCGTCAGGCGAGAAGAGCGCACCGCCCCGCCCCGCCTTCACCATCACGGTGCGGCCGGGCGTGCCTCGGAGCATCCCGTCGAGCGCGGACTCCATGCCACCCACGGCGCGGCCATCGTTGTCGACCGGTCCCAGCAGGCGGCGCAGGCCATCGGTCGAGGGCGGCACGCGCTCGAGCACCGGTCGTGGATGCACCCCGCGCATCTTGAGCAGGTCGTCGACGTCGGACGAGAGGAAGCGCCCCGGCAGTTCGACCCACTTGCGGCTGCGGTCGGTCGCGCGGCCCACGAACTCCGCGGGGACACCGACGCGCCGGAGCGCGTCAGCGAGCAGGCGCCGCTCCTTCACCTCGGGGGGCGCGACGTCGAGGCGCACCAGGGCACGGCTCTCGACGAGCACGGTCCCGGCCGCATCGAGGATGGCCCCGCGGGCGGCGGGGATCTCTGTTTCCACCTTCTGCTGTCCGGTGGCCTTCGCCCGCCACCGGTCGGCCTGGCCCACTTGGACCCAGGCGGCGCGACCGAGGAGTGCGATGGCGAACAGGACGAAGGCACCGTTGACGACGCCGACGCGACTGACGCGGATCACTGCTTGGGGATTTCCCGTGTGGGACGTGGCAACCGGATCACGAGGCTCTCAGGAGGCACCCGCATGCCGAGGCGTTCCTCGGCGGTGCGAGCGAGCCGCTCCCGGCTCGACGCATCGCGGATCGCCCCTTCGAGGGCGGCCTGCTGTGCGGCGAGCGCGTCACGGCGTGTACGCAGCTCCCGGAGTTCGCGCTCCTGCGCGAGCCCGGTGCTTCGCCTCCATATGACGCCCGTGGCCACCACGACGAAACCGAAGAGCCCGAGGAAGACGATCGATCGTCCGCGCATCCTCAGTCCTCGGCCGCGGGGAGCATCACCCGATCCGATGGTCGCTTCACACGCACCTCCCTGCCCCCTCCCTTGCGCCAGACGCGGAGATGCGCGCTCCGGGCCCTCGGATTGACCGCGATCTCGGCGTCCGACGCCGTGATCGGCTTCCGCGTCACGACCTCACCCAGGGAGACCCCGCCGCAGGTGCACATGGGCTGCCGCGGCGGACAGGTGCAGGCCGCGCTCCAGTCGCGGAAGGCATGCTTGACGAGCCGGTCCTCACCCGAGTGGTAGGTGATCACCGCGAGCACGCCGCCGGGCACGAGTCGGTCGCGCAGCATGACGAGGCCGCGGGCGAGACCGTCGAGTTCGTCATTCACCGCGATCCTCACCGCCTGGAAGATGCGCGCGAACTCGGGGGCGCCGCTGCGCGGGCCGTGCACCGCGCGGATCGCACCGACGAGGTCGTCGCTCACGGCGAACGGCTGGCGCTCCCGGCGATGGAGGATCTCGCGGACGAGCCGGCGGGCCTTGGGATCGTCCCCGAACTCCTTGAAGATCCGGAGGAGCGTCTCCTCGTCCGACTCGTTGAGCACGGCGGCCGCGTCGAGTTCGGCGGTGGAGTCCATGCGCATGTCGAGCGGGACGCCCTGCCGGAACGAGAAGCCGCGCGCGTCCTCGTCGAACTGGCGCGAACTCACGCCGAGGTCGAGGAGGATGCCGTCGAAGGTGCGGTCGGTGAGCGCGAGGATCGCGTTCACGTCGTCGTGGTTCCCCTCGACGGCCTCGAACCGGCCGCCCCGCTCCTGGCCCGCGAGGCGGGCGCCGGCCTCCTCGAGTGCGCGCGGGTCCCGGTCGATGCCGACGACCTGCGCCCCGCGTTCGAGCAGGGCGAGACTGTGTCCGCCACCGCCGAGGGTACCGTCGAGGAGGCGCGCGCCCTCCAGTCCGGTGCTCGCCGTGGAACGATGGCCCGCCAGCGCGTCGCAGACCTCGCGCACGAGCACGGGAGCGTGCCAGGCCGTCGCGTAGCCGTCAGGCGGGAGCGGAGCGGACAGGGGGATTTCCACGCTGTGAAAGATGATGGGTCGGGCCCGCCAACGCACGAGACCCGCCGTCGCGCGGGGCGACGGCGGGTCTCGGCGGATCGGGCAGCGAGGACTACTTACAGAGCGTCTTCACCGACTGTTCGAGATACGGCGTGAGGCCGTTGAGCGCGTTGAGGATCTGCGCCGCCGCATCGGGCGAGGTGCGACCGCCGCGGGGCGTGTAGATCATGGACTCGGCCGCCGAGATCTGGGCCGCCTTCGCCTCGTCGCAGCTCTTGCTGGCGGCGAGCCCCTGCGCGGTGATCTGCACGAAGTAGAAGTGCGAGACACCGATCAGGAACGCCGCCTGCGCCTTCGTCGCCGCATCGACGATCGTGCTGTCGGCGAAGTGCAGGTACGGCATCGGCACCAGGAAGGGCGCGGCCTGCTTGGGATCCAGGGCCATCGCGTCCTTGTAGAGCTTGTTGCCGATGCTCATGGCGAAGCCGCCGACCTGGTTGGCGTCGTCACCGGCGTTCTTCGCCTCGTGCAGCGCCACGAGCGCGCTGTCGGGGAAGTTGAGCTCGTTGTACGCCACGGCGATCTGCGTCCAGCCGTTCGGGATCTTCGGATTCAGCTCGAGCGCGCGCCGGGAGGCCGCGATCGACTGCTGCACCTGGCCCGCCTTCTTGAGGACCTGGGCGTAGAGCTGCCAGAGATCGGCATCCTTGGGGAATTTCTGCGTGGCGCGCGCGGCCGACTCGGCGGCCTTCTGCGGCTGACTGTCCGCCGCGTAGAGCGCGACCATGCGGTTGAAGTACACGACATTGGCGAGCGACGTGTCCATCAGCACCATCTCCTCACCCGTCTTGAGCGCCGGCTTGAAGTCGCCGGCGGCCGCGAGGATGCGGAACTGGAGGCTGATCAGGTCCAAGTCGCCGGGGTTGTCCTGGACGGCCTGGAGCACGACCCGCTTGGCGACGTCCCACTTCCCACTCGCCGCGAGCGCGTCGACCACCTTGTTCGCCAGCGCCGCGTCCTGCGGGTTCGTCGCGAGCAGACGGACCAGCAGGTCATTCGCCGCGTCGACGTTCCCGAGCTTCTTCTGCGCGTCGGCCGCGACGCCGAGCGCGATCTTCGAAGTCGGATCGATGGCGAGGATCTCGTTCGCCGCCTTGAGCATGGCCGAGTCCGGCGCCTGCTGCGCCGCGAGCACGTTCATCTTGCAATAGCGCACCAGCGTCGCATTCGGATACTCGAGGATCGCCGCGTCCGCGATGGCGATCGCTTCCGCGTACTTCTGCGTGCGCGCGAGACTCATGCACTGCTTCTCGTTGTCGATCTGCGTCCGCGCGTCCTGGATCGACTTCACCAGGCCGGCGGTCGCGCGGTCGGCACGGTTGCCGGTGCTCGGCGGCAGCGGCTGCATGAGCGCGTTGTCGCGCGTGAGCACGATCCACGCCTCGGCGGTGTAGACGTCGCCGTTGCGGGTCACGCGCCCACGGAGGTACTCGTCGGCGCGCTGCGCCTTGGCGAGCTGGGACTCGTCACTCGGTGCGAGCTGGGCCGTCGTGTCGTATCCGGACTGTTCGAGCACGGCGATGATGTCCTTGCGGTCGATCACCCAGAGGATGCGCGACGGGAACGCGCGGATGAGGCGCTCGCGGAGGTCATCCGACGCGAGCGGTCCGGCGACCTTGTCGGCCGACCCGAACACCTGCACCATGAGGCGCGGCGTGTCGGGGCGTGGGGGCGTGCGCGCGGGCTGCGCCGCGAGCGAGACGATCCCGGATGCGGCGAGGAGCGCCGTCAGGGCGACGAGGGTGCGGGCATGCGACCGAGCCTTCACAGTCATCTCCTCCAAGGTGTTGAACATGCTACCCCGTCGCGTCGGCAGCGGTCCGCCGTCGCTCGGGAATGGGCGAAGAGGGACTCGAACCCCCGACACCCTGCGTGTAAGGCAGGTGCTCTAACCAGCTGAGCTATTCGCCCCGCGGGACACCCCGCCCCGTGGGGTGTCACTTCACTTCACGATCGCGATCGGGATGAGGACGCAATATCCCACCACGAGCAGGATCGGCGCGAGCGTCACGCCGCCGCGCCAGAGATCGGCGTAACCGAGCAGCAACGTGGCCACCGCCAGACCCCACCAGAGCGCCGGGCGCGAACCCGCCGACTCCACCATTTCTTTCGCCTTGGTCATAGGGGGATGAGTCTAGACCACACTAATAGATGTGTCAACCAAAATCGGCGGGCCTTCACGAAGCCTTAATCCGGGCCCCGCGGGGGTGCCGGCGCGTGCGGCGGGTCCGGTGCGTCCGGAGCGCCCTCACCCAGCAAGGCCGCCAGGGCGCTCATTCGTTCCCGCTCCTCCTGCGCCGCGTCCGCCTGGCGCATGCGCTCGAGCCGGTCCCTGAGGCGCTGCCGTCGCTGCCACCAGAGCGGTCCCAGCAGGAACACGAGGAAGACCGAGAGCACCGAGAGGTCGGCCGCGAGGGCGAGCGCCCCGTATTGCCGGCGCACCCGCGCGCGCCAGTGGCGCTCGAAATCGGCGCTCGTCATGCCGTACGCCGAGCGGAGCGCCCGCTCGAACGACCCTTCGCGCCGCCAGTAGTCGAAGAAGAGGGTGAGGCCGCGCTCCCGGTCGAGCGACGCCAGTTCGGCGACCGCCCGGTGGGCCAACGCATACGTGCGCTCGGCCCGGCCGGACCCGGCGTAGAACCCCGAGTCGAGCCCCGCGAGGGTCGGGATGCCGCGCCAGATCAGCCCCACGCTCGTGGCGAGGACCTCCTCGCGGCCCCACTCACCGGCCGCGTACGAGGCGTACCCCTCGTCGAACCAGCGTGGGACCTGCCCGCGCAGCACCTCGGCCAGGGCCAGATGGGCGAGCTCATGCCGGAGCGTGGCCATGGGATCGCCGACGGCCGCCGCCGCGTTCCTCCCCTGCATCACGATGAGGCGTTCGGCCGGGAAGGCGAAGGCCCCGCCCCAGTCCGGCGCCCCGGCGCCGACCCACTCGCGGAAGGTCCGCTCGTCGGGCGCCAGCTGGATCCGCACCGGGTCCGTGAGCCGCGGCAGACCGGGGAACGAGTCGCGAGCGACCGCCGCAGCGAGCACCGCCTGCGCGAAGCGCGTCTCACCCGGGAAGTGGATGACCTCGAAGCGTCCTTCGCGAAGCACCGCGGCCCCGGCCGGCACCGTTTCCTGCGCGCCTCCCGGGCGCGCCACCAGCAGACCCAGGCCGACCTGGAGCGCGACGCCGATCAGCACGAGTCGGAGGAGACCACCGATCCCCGCGCGCCGTGCGCCACCGGCCGCGTCAGGTCTCACGCGGCGGTTCCCCCCCTCCCTCGACGAGGCGGACCATCTCACCGCACTTCTTGCCCCACGGATTGAACTTGTTCGCCGCGAGGCCCTGCTTCCACACCTCGAGCCCCTGCTCGCGCTCGTCATTGAACCAGTGCGCCCGACCGAGCTCGTAGTACGCCTCGATCAGGTTCGGCCCCAGCCCGAGCGTCTTGCGGAAGAAGGTCTGCGCGTCCTCGTACATCTCGCGCTCGAAGTAGACGAGGCCGAGGTAGAAGTGCGCGTAGAGCGACGCCTTGCGGTCGTTGTCGAGCCGGATGGCCTTGGAGAGGTGCTCGATCGCCTCGCCGAAGATCTTCTTCTTCAGGCAGATGTAGCCGACGTTGATGCGGGCCAGCGAGTTCGCCGGCTCGCGCACGAGCACCTTCTGGAAGTTCATGAGCGCGTCGTCGTACTTCTCCTGCAGCATCTGCGCCCAGCCGAGCAGCGCCTCGCTCTGGGGGTCGCCGGGCGAGAGCTCGATCGCCTTGAGGAGCGCCTGCTCCGCCCCCTCGTGGTCGCCGAGGGAGAGGCGGCTCCAGCCCTTCTCGATGAACGTGCTCGCCCCGATGTGATCGGCGTGCACGACCGGCTTCTCGCCCGTGAACTGCGGCGCGAGGTTCGCCGCGCTCGCGACCTGCTGGGCCTTCCACTTGTCGACCAGCGACTTGATCTCGTCGCGCAGCACCGACAACTCGGCGAGCTGCTGCTCCACCGACTTGAAGAGCGTCACGATCTCCGTCTTCACCGCCGGCCGCTCCGCGTCCGACAGGCCGGCGTCGAGCCGCTGGTCGATCGACGCGTACTTGGCCTTGTACGATGCCAGGGTCTCGTCAGACATGAGCTCCCTCCGATGCGAGCGCGCGCGCCATCTCGATCCGCTCCGTTGAATCCAACAGGTGCGTGATGGCCAGCACGACGAAGAGTTCGCCGTCCAGCCGCGCCACGCCCTCCAGGTACTCGCGCGCCAGCCCGCGGTAGATCGCGGGCGGCGGTTCGATCAGTGCGGGATCGATCGCGCGCACGGCCTGCACCTCGTCCACCGTGACGCCGATCCGCGTGTCCCCGACGACCACGACGAGGATCCGTGCCCCCGCCGGCGTCTCGGCCGCGCCGAGTCCCAGGCGCTCGCGGAGGTCGATCACGGGGATCGCCGTGCCGGCGTGCTCGATCACGCCACGCAACCAGGGCGCCGCGTTCGGCAGCAGGCGCGGCGGCGTATGGCGGAGCACGCGCTCCACCGAGAAGATGTCGGCCGCGAAGAGCTCCCCTCCCGCGGCGAACGTCACGAGCTGCCGCCGCGTCGCCGTGCCCGTACTCGTCATGCGACCTCCGTCATGAGCCGCGCGCGCACGAAGGCGCGCACGTCGTCCATCGAGACCACCGCGGCGATCACGTCGCCGAGGTCCACCACGGCGCGCAGCATCGTGCCGGTCCCGCTCCCGCCGGCCGGCACCGCGCGGAACCGGCGTGGGTCGACGGTCACCATGTCGACCACGTCGTCGGCCCAGAGGGCCACACGGTCCCCATCGACCTCGATCACGAGCAGCACTCCCTTGGGCCCGCTCCGCGTCACGCCGAGCAACATGCTGCCGTCGATCACCGGCAGGAGCCGATCCCGGTACACGCTCTGGCCGGCGACGCCGGAAGGCAGGAGCGCGAGCGGCGTGACCTCGGTCGCATCGGTCGCCTCGAGCACCTCGGCCAGGGGGAAGGCGAAGGTCTCGGTGCCGATCCGCGCGAGGAGGAATCGTTCGGGGTTCATCGGCGCGCCTCGAGCAGCACCGTCGCCGCGCGCGCGACCTCTCCGAGCGGCGCTTCGCGATCGGCGCCCGCTTCGGCGAGCGCCACCTGCGGCATGCCGTAGATCACCGACGTCGCACGGTCCTGCACCACGGCGCCGCCGCCGGCGGCGCGGATGGCGCGCAGACCGGCCGCCGCATCCCGGCCCATCCCCGTGAGCACCACGCCCACGCTGCGCCGCCCGAAGTGCGTGGCCACCGAGACGAAGAGCGGGTCGGCCGCGGGCCGGACCCCATGCACCGACGGACCCTGGTTCAGCATGATGGCGAAACCGCCGGACGATTCGGTGACGGTCATGTGGGAACCGCCGGGGGCGAGATAGACGCGACCGGGCTCCACGGCCTCGCCGTGCGTCGCCTCGTGCACCGGCAGGGTGGAGAGCTGGTCCAACCGCCGGGCGAGACCGGCCGTGAAGCCGGGCGGCATGTGCTGCGCGATGAGCACCGCGGCGTCGAACCCCGCGGCGAAGCCCGGGATGACCTCCGCGAGCGCGCGCGGCCCCCCGGTGGAACTCGCGATCGCCACGGCGGCGGCCGCGCCACGCGACACCCGCGCGAGGGGCGCGGGCGTGCGCAGGCGCGGACGCGCGAGCATCCCCACCCCGCGCACGTTCATCTGCGCCGCCGCGCGCAGGGCATCCTCGACCCGCTGCCCCACCGACGCCCAGTCCTCGGGGGTGTTCCCGGCCGGCTTGCGCACGAAGTCCACCGCACCGAGCTCGAGCGCGCGGATCGTGAGATCCACCGAGCCGCGCGTCGTGGCCCCGCTCACCATCACCACGGGGCGCGGCAGTTCGCTCATGATGTAGCCGAGCGCCGCGAGCCCGTCCACGACCGGCATCTCGATGTCGAGCGTCACGATGTCGGGGTCGAGCCGATGCACGAGCCGCAACCCCTCCTCGCCGTCGGCGGCGGTCGCGATCACGCGGAAGCCGTCGAGTCCGTCGATCAGTTCGCGGAGCACCTCGCGCAGCAGCGCGTTGTCCTCCACGACGAGCACGCGGCGCTCAGAGGACACGTTCGCCTCCGCGCACCGACCGCACGGTCATGGCGCCGGTGTTCACGTCGACGGCCACGCTGCGCCCCGCCCCACCGCCCGTCTCCTCGCCCACGAGCGGGATCCGTGCCGCCACGAGCGCCGCCTTGGCGGCCGCGACGTTGCGCGCGCCCATCTGTCCGCCCGGAGTCGCGAGCATGGTGCCGAAGAGCGCCGCCCCGCCGGCGATGCGCGCCGTGAGTTCACCGCGCGCGCCCATCGCCCGCATCTCGGTCACGAGCATCGGCACCGCGGTCGACGCGAAGCGGGCGGCATTGCCCGGATCGCGCGCCACGCTCGGATCGGGGAGCAGCACGTGGGCGAGCCCCGTCACGCGGAAGCGCGCGTCGTGCAGCGCGATCGCCACGCACGAGCCGAGTCCGATGGTGACGAGGCGCCCGCTGCCGCGGGCGACCGCGTGGTGCGCGATGCGCACGTGCTGGTCGGTCATGCGGCCGCCCGGCGGAAGATCCGCTCGCGCGAGTCCACCACGTCATACAGCGCGCGGAGCGGGCCCATGAGCGTCTCGACCTTCCCCAACACGAGGTAGCCACCCGGGGCGAGCGCATCGTGGAACTTCCGCATGAGCGATTCCTGACTCGCCCGGTCGAAGTAGATCACCACGTTGCGACAGGTGATCAGCTGCACGTCGGTGGCCGGCGCTGGCTCCCGCAGCAGGTCGCGCCGCTCGACCGTGACGAGGGCCCGTAGCTCGGCGGCCGCCGAGTGGGGCGCGTCGACGGAGAAATACCGCCGGCGCAGTTCCACCGGCATCTCGGTGAACGACTCCGGCGCGTAGACGCCCGCCTGCGCCCGCTCGAGCGACGCACGGTCGATGTCACTGCCGATGATCCGCACCCGCCGCAGCCGCGCGAGCGTCCCCGACCGTTCGGCGTGACGGTGGAAGAGCGCCGCCAGGGTGTAGAGTTCCTCGCCGGAGGAGCAGCCGGCGCTCCAGACGGTGAGGCGTGGCAGGTCGAGCGCCCAGAGCTTGGGGATGACCTGCTGCGCCACCGCCTCCCAGACCGCCGCGTCGCGATAGAGCTTGGTGACGTTGATCGTCAGCGCGTCGAGCAGCAGGTCGTATTCGCCGGCGTCGCGATCGAGCAACGCCCGGTAGTCCGAGAAGCTCGCGGAGCCGCGGGCGCGCATGCGGACCGCGATGCGGCGGCGGAGGCAGCCGTCCTTGTAGTTGGCGCAGCCGAAGCCTCGCTCGGCGGCGATCTTCGCCGTGAGCGCGCGGAACTCCACTTCGTCCACCGGGCCGGTGTTCATCCGCCGTTGCGGGCCGCCGCGAGCTTATCGCGGGCCTCGGGGTGGCCGGGGTCGAGTTGCAGCGCGCGCTCCCACGCCGAGGTCGCCTCGGGCATCTCGCCGTGCGCCGCGCGCAACCCGCCGATGCGGGCCCAGACCTCGGGGCCGAGCGTCTCGTGGTGCTTCACGGCCCGGAGGTACTCCTCGAGTGCCTGGTCGGGCTGGCGGGCAGCGAGCATGAGATCGCCGCGATTGCGATGCAGCGGTGCGAGGCTCGAGTCGGCGGAGATCCCGCGGTCGATCGCCTGGAGCGCCTCCTCTCCCCGTCCCTTCGTCGCGAGCGCGACCGCGAGGTTGTTGTGCAGCGCCGCCGCCCCGGGATGCGCCGCGGCCCCCTCGGTGAGGATCTCGATCGCCTTGGCGAGGTCGCCGGAGAGCCCCGCCGCCAGGCCGGCCGAGTGGTACCAGACCGGCGAAGGCGCCTTGGTCCCGAAGAGGGGCCGGGCACGCATGAAGTGCTCGTCGGCCTCGGCGAACCGCCCGGCCCGCAGCGCGAGGATGCCGAGCGAGAGATGCACCCGCGGTTCGGTCGCGCCGCCGCGGGCGAGCGCCTGCTCGAGCGCCTGGTGCGCCTCGTCGAGCCGGCCGAGCCGCTCGTACGCGAGCGCGAGGTCGTGGAAGACCGCGGCCACGGCGCCGCGATGGCGCGACGCCGCCTCGAGGTGCGTGAGCGCCTCGGACCACTTGCCGAGCCGCAGGTGGGCGAGCCCGAGGAAGAAGCGCGCGCCGAGGTCGTCGGGCCGCAGTTCGGCCACGCGGCGGAACTCGCGCACGGCCTCGTCGAGCATGCCGGTCCGGTAGAACGCGACGCCGAGGTTGCGGTGCTCCTCCACCCGCACGTCGGCCGCGAGCTCCTCCTGCGGCCGCGTCTTGCCGACGCGGTGCAGGAAGCCGGCGGTCGCGAGCCCGAACAGCGCCTTGCCGACGTCGAACTCCACGAGTCCCGATTCATCCACGAGCGCGGCGACGTCGCGGCGGCCGTCGATCAGCGGCAGGAGCGTCTGCTGCTCGGTGGTGAGCGTGGCGTTGCTCTCCATCAGCTTGCGACGGTCCACCTCGAAGACGATGTCGAACGACGGCACCTTCTTCTCGATCAGGCTCCACTCGTCGACGCGTCGCGCCCCCTCGAGCAGCAGCGACTCGGGGTTGATCGACACGAGGAGATCCTGCTCCTCGGGCCGGATGTCCGCCTCGAAGTTGAACGTCCCCTCGGCCCAGGTGAAGAGGAAGTAGACCGCTTCCTCGATCTGGATCCGGATCTGCGTGTGCAGGTCCTCGCGCGTGATCGACTTGCGCTCCACGAGCAGGTCGCCCAGGCGCATGCCGCGCGACTTCGCCTGCACCGCGATCGCGTCGTCGAGCTTGTCCTGCGAGAGGATCCCGCTCTTGACGAGGATGTCGCCCAGCCGGTCGCGGCGGTTGATGATCGACGCGTAGCAGATGCGACCCTTGTCGAAGTAGATCGAGCCGAAGTTGCTGCGATGCGTGACCGAGAGGCAGCCGCTCTTCTTGCCCATGGCGAGGAGCTGCAGCACGTCGGGGAGCGAGGCCTCCTTGAGTGAGCCGCGGATCGCCATCAGCGCATCTCCTCGATGAGGCGTGCACCGATGTCCGGCCATTCCCAGATCACGCGCTCGCGGTCGAGGAAGGTGCGGTCCCCCGCGGCCTCGGCGGCCGCCGCCGGGGCCATCGTCGCCGACGACGACGCGCCGAACCCGAGTTCGGTGCGCGCGAGCGCGGCGTCGAGCGGCACGCCGCGCGCGTCCGCCGCCGCCGCGAGGCGGTTCACCAGGCCGATGAGTTCGCGCACACTCGGCACCGCGGTGTCGCAGACGACGTCGAGCAGCGCGGGCGTCGCCGGCCGGCCGAGCGCCGCGAGGAAGCGCGCGACGAGCTTCTCGCGCAGCGGCCGGTCGGGGGGCTGGATGACCGCCGTCAGTCCACCCTCGAAGCGCGAGCGCAGTCGCGCCGCGAGCTCCGGGATCTCCGACGCCGGGCGGTCGCTCGAGAGGATGATCTGCTTCCCCGCCTCGATGAGCGTGTTGAACAGGAAGAAGAACTCGTCCTGTGTCCGCTCCTTGCCGGAGAGGAACTGCACGTCGTCGACGATCAGCACGTCGGCCAGCCGATACCGGTTGCGCCACCGCTCGACGGTGCCCTGCTGGATCGCCGCGATGAGTTCGTCCACCAGCACCTGCGCGTGCACGCAGGCGACGTGCGACCGTCCGCCGGTGGATTCGGCGATCGCGTTGCCGATCGCGTGCACGAGGTGCGTCTTGCCCAGGCCACTCCCGCCGGTGATGAAGAGCGGGTTGTAGCGCGTCCCGGGGGCCGCGATCACCGCGTCGCCGGCGTACAGCGCGAGCTGGTTCGATGCCCCCTCGTCGAAGCCCTCGCGGGTGAAGGCCGGGATCGCGCCGCCCGGGGGCATCTCCCCGGCGAGCGCCCGCTCCACGAGGTCCTCGGCCTCCTCCAGCCGCTCGGGGTCGCGGAAGATCGACTGCCCCGCCAGCGAGCGGTCCACCGAAACCGCTGCCGCCTCGAGCTTGCGGAGGTGCTCCACCGCCTGGACGTACATGGCCACGAGGGCGGGCACGTCGGGGTCGTTGGGCAGCGTGAGGGCACGCTCGAGTACGCCGGTGCGATAGCCCTCGCCGCTCCAGTAGGCGATGGTCTCGCGCAGCTTCACCTGCCAGGACTCCACATGCGACTGCACGGCGCTCGCGACGTCGGAGAGGAAGCTGAGGAACTCCCCCGAACGGGCCGCGGGAGCGCGGCCCGGGACCGGGGTGCGCGCGGCCGGCGTCCGGCCCTCCGCCGCGACGGTCGTGGCGGTGCCAAGCGCCGGCGTGGCGCGCAACGGTGCCAGATTGATCGCCGTGCCGCGCATCGGCGTACGCCCGGTGGGCGTTCGACCGGTCGGCGTCCGCTCGCCGCCGAGCGTCTGCCGGGCGATCCAGTCGTTGAGTGCGCCGAGGAGTTCGCGCACCGAGAGCACGCTCTTGCGGGCGATCGACTCGAGCGCACCGGCCGGCACGACGACGCCGCGTTCCTTGCACGCCGCGCGCAGGATGGCCACCCGCGCCTCGTACTCCGGCGGCGAGATGTCCACGACGAGGCCGCCGGCGAGACGCTCGATGAGCCGCTCGTCCACATCACCGATCTCGGCCGGGAGCCGGTCGCATGCGCAGATCACCTGGCGCCCCTGCGACTGCAGGCGCGTGAGCTGCTTGAGCAGCTCGGCCTGCATCTCGCGCCGGCCGGTGAGGAACTGGACGTCGTCGAGCAGGAGCAGGTGGGCATGACCGAGCCGCCCGCTGAAGGTCTGCGGCTCCCCGGCGGAGACGGCCGCGTGGAACTGCTCCGAGAACTCGTCGAGCGTGAGCGCGAGGATCTCGGCGTCGGGCTGCATCTCGAGCAGCAGATGCGCCGCCGCGGTGAGCAGGTGCGTCTTGCCGAGCCCCGAGCCGCCGTACACGAAGAGCGGGTTGTAGACGGTGCCGGGCGATTCCGCGACCGCACGCGCGGCCGCGGACGCGAGGCGGTTGCCCGCCCCGACGACCAGCCGGTCGAAGGTCAGTCGCGGATCGAGACGCACCTCAGCGCCCTTGCGACCCGGTGCTCAACCGACGGAGCACCTGTTCGGAGATCCCGCGCAGGGTCTCGAAGACGCCGGGGCCGTGGAGCGCATCGGCCGCGAAGGACGGGACGCCGCGGAAGTTGAGCGCCTCGTCGAGGTCGGCGACCGACGTCACCATCTCGGGCGGGAGGTCCTGCTTGTTGTACTGGATCACGAGCGGCATGGTGCGCGCATCGACCCCCTGCTCGGCGAGGTTCGCGTGCAGGTCCTGCATCGACTCGATGTTCTCGTCGAGTTGCCGCGCCTGGCTGTCGGCGACGAAGACGACGCCGTCGGCCCCCTGCAGCACGAGCTTGCGCGTCGTCTGGTAGTAGACCTGCCCGGGCACCGTGTAGAGCTGGAAGCGGGTGGTGAAACCGGAGATGGTGCCGAGGTCGATCGGCAGGAAGTCGAAGAACAGCGTGCGGTCGGTCTGCGTGGCGAGCGAGACCATCTGGCCTTTGCGGTCGCCCGGCACCTGTCCGTAGATGTAGTGCAGGTTCGTCGTCTTCCCCGACCGACCCGGGCCATAGTAGACGATCTTGCAGGTGATCTCGCGCGTGGCGTAGTTGACGAGGCTCACGGGATGGACCGGTGACGGGGACGGTGGGCGGGCATGATCAGGGCCTCCCGAACAGGGCGGCGAGGTTCGTGTTCAGGTCGCGCTCGAAATCCTCGGCGAGCGCGGGCGGACCCTCCTGCTCCACGGGGGCGCTCGCCGCGAGCGTCGCGCGCAACTCGTCGAGGTAGAGCTGCACGATCCCGAGCGAACTCTCGTCGTCGAAGACCGAGAGGAGGACCAGGGTGCCGGCGGCGATGGGGATCTGCGCGAGATAGAGCTGGCGCACCGTCCCGGCGTAGTGCAGGTCGGTGAACGGCGCCCCGTCGATCAGCAGCCCCAGCTGCACGGCGGTCGCATTGATCGCCGCCGAGAGCGCGCACGCGGTCTGCACGTCGAGCCGCCGCTGGAAGCCATGTTGCGCGAGCACCTGACCGCTGGGATGCATGAGGACCGTGAGCTGCAACCGGGCGTCGTCCACGTAGCGCTTGATCGGGGCGTCCGCCCAGCCGACCATCACCGAGTGCCGGATCACAGGCCCTCCGCGGCGCGCAGCAATTCCACCCGCAGCAGTCCGACGTTCACGCGGGACTCCGCCACGGCGACGATCACGAGCCCGTTGCGCCCGGCCGCGAGCACGCGGCCCTCCTCGGCCTCGAGTTCGAAATAACCCACGGTGCCGAAGCCCGCCGCCGCGGAGGCCTTCCCCGCCTTGCGGTAGAGCGAGGCCGTGAGCGCCGCGAACGGGTTCATCTGCATGCCGACCTGCGCGGTGCCGTCCACCACGATCCCGTCGCCTTCGGAGACCACGAGGCAGGCCGAGACGCCGCGGTGACGGGTGACCGCTTCGATCAGGGGTGCGAAGTCGCTCACTTCCCCTCCCCGATCCACTGTGACGCGACCGTCAGGCACCGCTCGAGCGTGCGGCGCACGAAGCCGAGCGGCACGTCGCGCGATGCGGCCACGAGGACCGCCTGTTCGCCGAGCGGCGCCATGGCGATCGTCGCCGCCTCGGTCTCGATCGCCAGTCGCGTCCACTTGCCGAGCTTGAAGTGGCGGATCGCCCGATCGGCCTCGTCCCCCACGCCCGTGAGGTGCGCGCCGATCTCGCTGCCGAGGTCGCGGCCCTCCGAGGTCATGTACTCTCCGGCGCTCACGAGGCCGTCGGCGTCGAGCAGCAACGCGACGAGCTTGGCCTCGCCGAGGATCGGGTCGAAGAGCCGGGCCGCCGACTCGCCCTGCGGATCGACGGCGACCTGACCCTCGGCGGCGGCCTCAGCGGCGGCCTCAGCGGTGGCCTCAGCGGCGGCCTCGCCGGCGGCATGGGCGGCACCCTCGGCCACGTCCCGGTCGTGCGACTCCGGCGCCGCGGCGGTGCGCTCCGGTGCGGCCGCTCCGGGTCCGCTGTCGCGGTGCGCGATCACGCCGTCGACCGCGTCGAGCGCCGACCGCACGGCCTGGTCGTGTGGATCGACGTGCGCGGCGTACGCGAGATGCTCGCGCGCCTCGTCGAGTCGCCCTTGCCGGTAGCGCACGAGCCCGAGGCCGCGGTGCGCGGTGCCGAAGCTCGGGTCGAGCCCGAGCACGGCGGTGAAGCCGGCTTCGGCCCGTTCATCGTCGCCCTGCGCGAGCGCGAGTCGGGCCACGAGGTCGTGCGCCTCGATGCGATCCGGATGGCGGGTCGCGCCGCGCTGTGCCACGCGCGCCGCGCGGACGAGGTCGCCGCGGGCGAGCAACGCCTCGGCGAGCGGCAGGAAGACGAGGCTCCCCGGATCCGCCGCCAGCGTCTCGCTCATGGCATGGATGTCGTCACCGGCCACTCGGCACCTCCCGCTCGAGCACCTGCACCAACGTCGTCGCCGCCGAGATCCCGTCGAGGATCGAGGCGAACCCCGGATACTGCGGCATCGACTTCACGAACTGGCGCCAGACCGCGATCCCCTCGGCGAAGTCACCGCGACGGAAGGCCGCGGCGCCGCGCCAGAGCGGCTCGGCGGCCGAGTCGACCGGCGTGATGTGCGGGTCGCTCTTCGCCCCGTCGCGCGGCAGCTGGATCGCCCGCGACGTGCGCTCGGGATGCCGGAGCCGGATCACGCCCGTGCTGACCATGCCGTACGTGATGCGGGCGACGTCGAACTCGCTCATCGCCAGCGCGGCCGAGATCTCCCGCAGGTCGTTCGCGCCGTCGATGAGCGCGAGCACCTGCCACTCGGTCGGCAGCAGGTCGAGCAACGGCGGGTGCTCGTCGTCGGGGGGCGTGATGTACGGCACCATCGAGAGGTTCGGCACGCGGTCGGCGATGCGCGACCACTCGTCGATGCGTCGCGCGCCCTCCATGAGCAGCGACTCCGTGCTCAGGGGCACGCCCGCCTCCTGCAGCTGCTCCTCGCTCAGCCCTTCCTCGAACCGGAAGAACCCCTCGCGCCACGACATGAGCTCGAAGACCACGGCCTCGATCTGCAGCCGCATCTGCCGCTCGATCTCCTTGGGCGTGACGAGGTCGAGCGCGATGAGGATCTCGCCGAGCCGGCGGCGGTCGCCGCGCTGCTGGAGGGCCTGCGCCCGCATCATGTCGAGCTCGGCGAGACGCCCGGACCGGATGAGCAGGTCACCGAGCCGGTGCGGATTGGAGCGGATCGTCGCGCTCACGATCTTCCCGTTCTCGAAGAGCACCGTCCCCTCGTTGTCGCGCAGCTCCGAGGTGACGAGCAGCATCCCCGTCTTCCGGCTCAGGTCGAGCAGCTGGAAGACGTCATGGATGCCGAGCTCCTTGAGCGGGCCTTCGATCGCCATCAGCCCCCTCCGCCCGGCCGGGCCGCCGTGGCGTCCGGCCCTTCGCCCTCGAGCCGGTGCTGCACCTGACGCGATTCGCGGAAGGCACGGCGCGCCCATTCGCTCTCGGGGGCGAGCATCGCCACCTTGCGCCACGACGCCAGCGCTTCGCGGAACCGCTCCTGCCCGGCGAGCAGCACGCCCTGGTAGAAGATCGCGCCCACGTGATCCTCGTCGAACCGCAGGATCCGCTGGAAGGCGACCGTCGCATCGGTGATCCGGCCCTCCTCGAGCAGCAACTCGCCGAGCGCCAGCAGCCCGGTGAAGCTGTAGGGGTCGCGTTCGAGGAACTCCACGAGCAACAGCAGCGCCTCGCGCACGCGGTGGCTCACGCGGTAGACCCCCGCGAGCGCGAGCGTCGCGTCGGCGTAGGTCGGCACCGCGTCGAGTGCCGCATGCAGTTCGGCCTCCGCCTCGGCGAAGAGGCCGCGCTGCAGGAGCAGCTGCGCGAGGTCGAAGCGCACGGCGGCGAAGTCCCCGTCGATCGTGAGCGCATGGCGGTAGGCCGCGATCGCCGCGTCGAGGTCGCCGAGCGCGCGCGTGATGTTGCCGATCCCGCGCAGCACGTCGGCGCGCTGCGGCGCGACCGTGCGCGCGTGCGCGAGCGCCGCGAGCGCGAGGTCGGCCTCGCCGGCCTCGAAGCGCGCGGTCGCGACGAGCATCAGCGCGTCGGCGTCGTCGGGCGCGAGGGCCACGAGCGATTCGGCCTCGGTTCCCGCTTCGGTGCCGCGGCCGAGCATGAGCAGCGACTGCACATGCCCGCGCAGCGCCCCCTGATGCGATGCGTCATGCTCGCGCGCGTCCTCGAACCGCTCGAGCGCGTCGCCCCACGCGCCCTGCCGTCCGAGGGCCTCGCCGAGCAGCACGTTCCCCGTCACCGCGTCGGCGCCGCGCGCGAGGGCGCGCCGCGTCTCGGCCATCGCGCGATCGGTGAGCCCCTTGGACAGGTAGTCCGCGGCGAGCCGGTAGGGGTCGCTCTCGAGCGGCGGCGCGGCCTCGGGGACCGGCGCGAGCTCGGTGAAGATCGAGTCGAGGAGCGTCGGATCGAAGGTGAAGGTGTCCACCTCCGTCGTGAGGCGCTGTTCGCCGCCGAGGTCGGGGACCACCGAGAGGTCGGGGTCCTCGTACTCGAGGTCGATCGCGAGCGAGAACTTCTGCGCGACGTAGTACGGGTCGAGCTCGAGCGCGAGCTTCGTCTCGCGCAGCGCGCCGTCGAAGTCGCCCAGGTTCGAGAGCGTGAAGCTCAGGTTGTAGTGCGCCTCGGCGAACTCGGGCTTGGACTGGATCGCGCGGGCGAACGCCGTCCTCGCCTCGGCGAACTTGCGCAGTTCCGCGAGCACCATGCCGATCCCGTTCCACGCGACCGCGTTCTCCGGCGAGGTGTCGAGCACCTGCCGGTAGGCCTCGAGCGCGAGCTGGTACCGATGCCCGCGCGTGAGGAGCAGCGCGAGGTTGAGCCGCGCCTTCACGAGGGCGGGGTCGGCCTTGAGCGCCGACCGGAACGCGTCGATCGCGTCGTCGGGCTGGCGCGCATGGAAGAGCGCGACGCCGAGGTTGTTGCGGGCGAGCGCGTAGTGCGGGTCGATCTCGAGCGCCTGCGCATAGCTCTCGGCGGCCGCGGCGTGCTCGCCCGCCTGGTGCAGGGCCACGCCGCGCTCGTTCCAGAGCTTCGGGCTCTCGGGCCGCATGGTGAGCAGCGTGTCGTAGAGCTCGATCGCCGGCCGAGGATCCTTCTGGATCAGGTGCAGCTCGGCCATCGCCTGCATCACGAGCGCGCGGTCCTCGCCCCGCTCGAGCGCGCTCTGGTAGGCCCGCATCGCCTCGGCGATGTACCCCTGCTGCCGGTAGGCGAGCCCGAGCGTGTACTGCGCCAGCGGCTCGCCCTCGGCGATCGCCATCTGCGCCTGCGACCGGCGCGCCTGGCGCCCCGGGAGCAGTTCCTCGTACTTCTTGGGATCGTACTGGTCGAGCGAGAGGTTCGCCTGGGCGCGGGAGAGCGACGGATTGAGCTGCACCGCCCGCTTGGACGCCGCCTGGGCCTCGGCGTGCTGCCCCATGTCGCCCAGCACGAACGAGAGCAGGAAGTGCGCGTCGGGGTTGTCCGGGTTGAGCCGGATCGCCGTGCGCATCGCGCTCAGCGCGTCCTCGAACGCGCCCTGGTTGTACAGCACCTCGCCGACGTAGAAGTGCAGCAGCGAGCTGGAGGGATCGCTCGCGAGCGCCTGGCGGAACCAGAGCAGCGCCTCGCCGAGGCGGCCGGTCGCCTTCTCGGAGAGCCCGAGCTGGATCATCGCCGCCACGTCGTTGGGCCGCTGCTGCAGCAACGCGCGGAACTCCGGGATCGCGTCCTCGTGCTGCCCGAGCAGGGCGAAGGCGCGGCCGAGGTCCCAGCGCGCCTCACGGTCGTCGGAGCGCATGCGGATCCGCTCGCGCAGCTCGTTCACCCGCTGGTCGTAGTAGCCGGTGTTGAAGTAGGCGACCTCGATGTTGCGCTGCGCCACCTGCATCTTGGGATCGAGGTCGAGCGCCTGCGTGAAGGCGGCGACCGCCTCCTCGTAGAGCCCCTTGCTGAAGTAGAGCACGCCCAGGTTGTTGTGGGCGCCGGCGTCCGACGGATCGATCCGGTGCGCGAAGCCGCGCAGGACCTCACGGTCCCGCGCCGAGATCCGGGTGCCGGTGGGCTCGCTCACGCGACGTTGATCGCCTTGAGGATCCGCTGCAGGCTCGGCGGATCCGGGAGCAGGAGGAAGAAGCCGCGCAGCCGCTCCTCGACGTCCTGCAGCTCGAACTCGCTCTCCACGCAGACCACCTGCGACGCCCCGTGCGCGCTCGCCACGAAGGTCGAGCTCAGCACCGCCTCGCTCATGTCCACGGCGAGGCTCGGCGGCGAGGGCAGGAGCGTCATGTGCATGAAGTCGGCGAGCGCGTTGAGGTAGGCGGCACTGAGGATGTTCCCCGCCTCCTTGATCGCCGACTCCTCGATCGCGCCGAGCTTGCTCACCTTGCGGCGCATCATCAGGCCGGCCACGCGCAACGCGATCGGGTGCGGGAACACCAGGAGCGTGAGCCCGGTGAGGTCCCCCTCCATCCGCATCAGCACCGCCGCCACCGGCTCCTCCGGCTCGGCGATCTGGTTCGGCATGTCGTCGATCGAGGCGATCGAGAGTTGCGGCACGCTGATCATGATCCGCTGCTCGGTCATCTGCGAGAGCGCCGTGGCGGCATGCCCCGCCCCGATGTTCGCCACCTCGCGCAGCGCGTCGAGCTGGCGCGGCGTGAGCTGGCGCAGGTCGTCGCCCGATCCCCTGGCGGCGCTCACAGGAGGCTCCCCACGTCGACGATCAACGCCGGTGCCCCGTCCGATAGGATCGTCGCGCCGCTGAAGAGCGCCGTCCCGTCCCGCACCGCGTCGTACGACTTCACCACGATGTCCTCCTGTCCAGTGAGCTCATCGACCACCAGTCCGGCGCGGCGATCGCCGCGCTCGATGACCACGATCTCCTCCAGCCCCGACTCCTCCCCGGGCGGCAGGTGCACGACCTCGCGCAACCGCAGCACCGGCAGCACCTCGTCGCGCAGCACGAGCACCTCGCGACCCTGCACCCGCCGGATCGTCGCCGGCATCCGTTCCATCGTCTCGCGGACATGCGTGAGCGGCAGCGCGTACCGCTCGTCCCCCACGCGGGCGAGCAGCGCGCGCACGATCGCGAGCGTGACGGGCAGGCGGATCGTCATCGTCGTCCCGACCCCCGAGGCCGTGGCCACCTCGATCGAACCGCCCAGCGTACGCACCCGGCTCTGCACCGCATCCACGCCCACGCCGCGCCCCGACACGTCGGTCACCACCTCGGCGGTCGAGAACCCGGCATGGGCGATGCAGCGCAGCATCGCCTCGTCGTCGAGTCGCGTCGTCGAGGCCTCGACCATCCCGAGCTCGATCGCGCGCTTCAGCACGCGCTCCCGGTCGATCCCCATGCCGTCGTCGCGCACGGTCACCAGCACCGCCGAGCGGTCGCGCTGCGCGGCGAGGGTGAGGCGGCCGGCGCGCGGCTTGCCCTGCGCCTCGCGCACGTCGGGCATCTCGAGGCCATGGTCCACCGCGTTGCGCAGGAGATGCACCACCGGCTCGGCGATCTCGTCGAGCACCGAGCGGTCGAGCTCGATCTCCTTCCCCTCGATCTGCAGCAGGACGTCCTTGCCCAGCTGCCGCGCGATGTCGCGCACCAGGCGCGGGAAGCGGTCGAAGACCTGCCCCACGGGCACGAGACGGCTCGTCATGATCTCGGTCTGCAGGTCGGAGATCAGGCGCGTGGCATCGCTCATCGCCTCCTGCAGGGCCGGCAGCGCGAGCGCGCGCGTGAGCGCGTTGAGCCGCCCGCGCACGATCACCAGTTCGCCGATCAGGTCGAGCAGCGCGTCGAGGCGCGAGAGTTCGATCCGCACATGCCGCGTGCGCGCCGGCACCGCGACGGCGCGCTCGGCGGTCGCCGTGAGGTCCTCCGCCTCGATCGCATCGCTGGCACGGCGGCCGAAGGTGGGGGACGCGTCGGCGGCCCGACGGTTGAACGGCGGTGCCGACCGCGTCCGGACCGTGGCGTCCGTCGCCACGACCGCCGGCTGCACCATCGCGCTGAGCACGACCGTCACCTCGTCCACGTCGCCGGCGCTGCGGACGGCCTGCTCGAGCTCGGCGGAGCCGGCGCTCGTCGCGACGCGCACCTCGAAGCGCTGCGGCGTCGTGGCGGCCTGCAACGCCTCCACCGTCGGCACGCTCGCGGTGATCTCGCCGAGCCCGCGCAGGCGCTGGATCACCATGAAGGCGCGGACGCCGGGGAGCAACGTCGTCGCGGCCTGCACCACGCGCACCGTCGCCGTCGGACCGGCGTGAACGGGGGCCGGCAGCGAGGGGGCCGCATCGGCCGCGGCGGGCGCCGGCACGGTGAACTCGGAGGTCACTCCGAAGACGCCGCTCGGTCTGGCCACGCGGAACTCCGAGGTCGCCCTCCCTCCCGCGACATCGTGCAGGCGCTCGAGCACGCGCTTCATCGCCGGCGAGAGCGCGTCGTCCTCCCGCGCGCCCTCGATCCCGTCCTCGAGGGCGTCGGCCGCCGCGAAGAGCGCGTCCATCAGCTCGGCCGTCAGTCCCTGCTCCCCGGTGCGCACCTTGTCGAGCAGCGACTCGAGCTCGTGCGAGAACTCGGCGACGGCGCTGTAGCCCATCGTCGCGCTCATCCCCTTGATGGTGTGCACGCCGCGGAAGATCGCGTCGACCGGCTCGCGCATCGCCTCACCCTGCTCGAGCGCGAGCAGGGCACGATTCAACGCCGAGAGCTGTTCACGGCTCTCGGTGCGGAAGAGGTCGGCGTAGCGGGACGGATCCACGCGGCGGTGAGGAGGGAGGTGGGAAGGTGCGGTGCCGGCGTCGGCTCAGCCGAGGACGCGCTGCACCGCCTCGAGCACGCGGCTGGGCTGGAAGGGCTTCACGACGAAGTCCTTGGCGCCCGCCTGGATCGCCTCCACCACCAGCGACTGCTGCCCCATCGCGCTGCACATGAGCACCTTGGCGTTCGGGTCGAGCTTCGTGATCGCCCGCACCGCGTCGATGCCGCCCATGTCGGGCATGACGATGTCCATCGTCACGAGGTCGGGACGCAGCAGCTTGTACTTCTCCACCGCCTGCACCCCCGTCTCGGCCTCGCCCACGATCTCGAAGCCCGCCTGCGTCAGGATGTCGCCCACCATGGTGCGCATGAAGATCGCGTCGTCACAGATCAGAACCGTCGGAGCCACGTGTCCCTCGCTTAGAGATGGTCTACCGCTACGCCGTCACGAGGACCGACCGCGCGAAGGCCCGGGCGTCCACGAGCGACGCCGTCCCTTCGGTGAGTCGGACCATACCCGCCACGAGCCCGTCCGCGGCACGCGCCGCCTCCACGGGTTCGACCGTCGCGTCCTCCGCATTCGCCACCGAGCGCACCTCGTCCACGCGCACGCCCAGCATCCTGCCGTCCAACTCGAGCACCACGATCGACGCGCCGACCCCGCTCGGCAGGCCCATCCGCACGGCGAGGTCGACGACCGTCACCACGCGCCCCCGCAGGTTGAGCAGACCCAGCACCCAGGCGGGCGCACCCGGGAGCCGCGTGACCACCGGAGTGGGCACGATCTCCTTGATGGCACCCAGCTCCCACGCGAACCGCTGCTCCCCCGCCACCACCACGAGGTACCGGGGCAGTGAGGAATCAGCCGGTCGCTCTATAGAAGCCAAGGTACTCCAGGGGATCGGGGTGGGCAAACCAGTCGGGCTCTCCCGCCACCGTCGCGAGCGAGTGCCGGAGGTCCTCCGGCAGCGGAGACCTCAGGTCCACCTCGACGCCCGACACCGGGTGAGTGAAGACGAGCCAGGCGGCATGAAGGAAATGCCGCTTGGGCGGCAATCCGACCAGACGCCGTCCGCCCCCGCCGCCATAAGTGTCGTCACCGACCACCGGATGCCCGATCGACGCGAGATGCACGCGGATCTGGTGGGTCCGCCCGGTGTGCAGGTGCGCCCGCAGGAACTCCGCCGAATCGAAGCGCGCGAGCCGATGGAAATCGGTCTTCGCCTGGCGTCCCTCGGGGCGGACGGCGACCCGCGTGCGGTCGTTCGGGTCGCGCGCGAGCGGCTGGTCGACGCGCACGACGTCGGCGTCGAGATGCCCCCACGCCAGGCAGGCGTAGCGCCGCGTGATGCGGCGGGCCGCGAGGGCCTCGCTCATCGCACGGAGCGCCCGGTCGGTCTTGGCCACGATCAGGAGCCCCGACGTCTCCTTGTCGAGCCGGTGCACCAGGCCCGCGCGCTCCGGCGCCGCGCCCTCGGCGAGCCCCTGTCCCCGCCCCATGAGGGCGTTCACCAGCGTCCCGGTCCAGTTCCCCGGAGCCGGATGCACCACCATGCCCGCCGGCTTGTCGACCACCACCAGGTCGTCGTCCTCGAAGGCGATCCGGAGCGCGATCTGCTCTGGGGCGATCTCCCGTCCCGGCGGCACCGGGATCGTCACGTCGATCGACTCGCCCGCCATGCAGCGGAAGCTCGCCCGCTCGGAGCGGCCGTCGACGGTCACCTTGCCGGTGGCGATCAGCGTCGCCGCCTGCGTGCGCGAGAGGCCGGTGAGCCGCGCGACCCCGAGGTCGAGCCGTTCACCCGAGACGTCGTCGGTGGAGAAGCTGTAGGTGCCGGGACCGAGGGGCGCGGTCACTGCGGCGCCGCCCGCTCCTCTTCCTCGTTCCACAGCACCACCGCGAGGATGATCGCGCCGCTGCTCACGGCGATGTCGGCGACGTTGAACGTCGGCCAGCGCCACGCGCCCACGCCGACGTCGAGGAAATCCACCACGCCGCGCGCGCTGCGCACGCGGTCGATCAGGTTCCCCGTCGCGCCACCGCTCACGAGCGCGAGCGCCCAGGTGCGCCAGGCGGCGTCCGCGGGGCTCCGCCGGTAGAGCCGCCACATCACCACGAGCGCGACGACCGTGAGCGCCAGGAAGATCCAGCGCGAGTACGCGCCGAGGTGCAGGCCGAACGCGGCCCCCTGATTGTAGACGAGCGTCAGCCGCACCCACTCGCCCCACACCTCGTGCGGGAGGTAGGCCGGCGCGAGCCGGTCGACCGCGAGCATCTTCGTGACGGTGTCGAGCACCACGACCACCGCCGCGATGCCCAGGAACCGCGACGGCGGCAAGGCGCCGCCGCTACTTCTTCCCATCTTCCTCACGCTGCTTGCACTCGATGCAGAAGCGTGCGTGCGGCAGCGCGTCGAGCCGGTCGAAGCCGACCTCGCCGCCGCAGCTGTGGCACTTCCCGAACTCCTCGGGCTGACGGTAGAGCCGGCGGAGCGCCTGGTCCACGTGCCAGAGGAAGCGCCCCTCCTTGCTCGCGAACAGGAAGGCCTTCTCGCGTTCCATGGCGTCGGTGCCCTGGTCGGCCATGTGGAACGAGTACGAGCTCAGGTCGCCGTCGGCGCCCTGCGGCGTGTTGCCGAAGGTCTCGTCATAGTGCACGAGCTCCTTGATGACGCGCTTCCGTTCCTCGAGGAGGCGCTTCTCGAAGTAGCTGATCTGCTTCTTCGGGAGCGGCTTGAACTTCTTCTCGCCACCGGGGGTCGCGTTCGCCATGTTCAACTGTCCTTGATGAGGGCAATGCGGGCATTCGCGCCGTCGAGTTCCACCTCGGCCGTCGCGAGCCACACGGGGGTCCCGGCCAGTGCGTCGGTGATGACGCACTCACGGGCCAACACTTCTCCAGCGATCCACGCCGCGTGCGACCGCAACGCGTCCTGCACCGGCGCCGGCGCCGCGATCGCGAGCCGGATCCGGTCACTCACCGCCAGCCCCGCTTCCTTCCGCAGGCGCTGCACGCGGCTCACCACCTCGCGCGCCATCCCTTCGGCACGGAGCTCCGGCGTCACCGCCGGGTCGAGGGCGACGGACATCCCGTCGCCCTGCTGCACGACCAGCGCCGTGGACGCACGCGCCGTGATCGTGACGCGCGAGGCATCGAGCGCGAGCGCGCCATGGCCCGGCACCTCGACCTCCACGGTCCCGCCCTGTTCGATCGTGCGCAGCTGGTCCTGCGAGAGCCCCTCGACGATCGGCTTGGTGGCCTTCATCGCGCCGCCCACGATCTTCCCGAGCACGGGGAAGTTCGCCTTGCCCTCGAGCCGGACCCAGTCGGCGGCGGAATCGACGAAGATCACCCGCTTGATGTTCAGTTCCGCCGCGACCAGCGGCGCGATCATCGCATGCCAGGCGGCGTCGACGCCCGGGATCACGCAGGTCATCGCCGCGAGCGGCTGCCGCACCTTGAGGCCGGCGGTCTCGCGCGCGGCCCGGCCGAGCGTGGCGAGCATGCGGGCGGCGCGCATCGCACGCTCGAGCGCGGCATCGGGGGCGGCGACCCCGGCGCGACGGAAGTCCGCGAGATGCACCGAGCGTCCGGTGAGCTCGGTGTGGATCCAGTCGCTCACGAAGGGCGCGAACGGCGCGAGCAGGCGGCAGGTGACGGTGAGC
Organism: Gemmatimonadota bacterium; assembly: GCA_021413975.1. Lineage (GTDB taxonomy): Bacteria > Gemmatimonadota > Gemmatimonadetes > Gemmatimonadales > Gemmatimonadaceae > Pseudogemmatithrix. The sequence continues at coordinate 82,824 of JAIOPJ010000055.1, read as the reverse complement.
ACCTCGTGCAAGGTCGCGAAGGCCGCGCGATTGTCTGCACCGCCGGTCTCGTAGAAGCGGCCGCGGGACAGCCGCACGTACCAGTTCGCCACGTCCTCGCTCACGAAGTCCATCAGCGCGCGCGAGGCCGCGGTGGCGTCGAAGCGCCCGAGCAGGCCGTCGACCTCGGCCTCGACGCTCGCCAGGCGGGAGAGCACCCACCGGTCGAGCACCGGGCGATCCGCCACGGGGGGATCGTCACTGCCGGGCGTCCAGCCGAAGTTCGCGTACTGCGCGAAGATCCCGCTGTAGACGTTGCGCAGCGTCACGAGGAAGCGTCCCGCCGTCTCGCGGATCACCGACTCGTCGAAGCGCCGCGGCACCCAGACCTGCGAACTCGCCATGAGGAAGAGCCGCACCGCGTCGGCGCCGTGGCGCTCCATCACCGCCCGCGGCTCGACCGTGTTCCCCTTGGACTTCGACATCTTCTGCCCGTTCGCGTCGAGCACGAGGTCGTTCACGACCACCGCGCGGTACGGGGCCGCACGATTGACCACGCCGCGATCCGACGCGCCGCGCGTCGCCACGCCGGGCCCGTTGTTCGGCAACGCGTCGCCGAGGCCGGTCGCGATCGCGAGCAGCGAGTAGAACCACCCGCGCGTCTGGTCGACGCCCTCGGCGATGAAGTCGGCCGGGAAGTAGCGCGCGACCTTCTCGGCGCTCCCCGGCGTGTGCGGGAAGCCCCACTGCGCGAACGGCATCGACCCCGAGTCGAACCAGGTGTCGATCACCTGCGGCACGCGGCGCATGGTGCCGGTGCCGCTCGGCGCCGGCCAGCTGTACTGGTCCACCTGCGGCTTGTGCGGATCGAAGTCGGCCGGCAGCGCCCTGCCCAGCTTCGCCGCCAGCTCGGCGTACGACCCGATCACCTCGATCTCGTCGGCGTCGGCGTCGTTCACCCAGACCGGGAGCGGCGTGCCCCAGTAGCGGTCGCGCGAGATCGCCCAGTCGATGTTGTTCTCGAGCCAGCTGCCGAAGCGCCCCGCACCCACCTCGGGCGGGTTCCAGTCCACGTCGGCGTTGCGCGCGAGCATCTCGTCACGGTACGCCGTCGTGCGCACGAACCAGCTCGTGCGCGCGTAGTAGAGCAGCGGCGTGCCGCAGCGCCAGCAGTGCGGGTAACTGTGCACGAACTTCTGCGCCTTCCAGAGCTGGTCGCGCCGCGTGAGTTCCTCGATGATCGCCGCGTCGGCGTCCTTCACGAACTTGCCGCCCACGAGCGGCACGTCGGTCGGGAACTCGCCGCGCGCGTCCACCGGATTCACGAACGCGAGCCCATGGCGTTGCCCCGCCGCGTAGTCGTCGGCGCCGAAGGCAGGCGCCAGGTGCACCACGCCCGACCCATCGTCGGCCGAGACGAACTCCTCGCCGACGATCACCTCGCGCGCTCCCTCCTCGGGATACCCGACCCAGTCGAGCGGGCGCCGGTAGCGCAGGCCGACGAGGTCGGCGCCCTTCAGCGTCGCGACCGTGTCCCAGCGCTCGGTGAAGTCGGCGCCGAGCACGGCACCGGCCCGCGCCTCGGCGAGGAGGATGGTCCAGTCGGTGACGTTCTTCTTGCGGAGTTCGACGTACGTCAGCTCGGGGTTCACCGCGAGCGCGACGTTGGAGACGAGCGTCCAGGGCGTCGTGGTCCAGACGACGATCCGCCGGCGGATGGAGGCTGAAGGAGGCAGGGTGGAGGTTCTTCCATCCTCCCTCCTTCCACCTTCATCGACCAGATCGAGCGCCACGTAGACGGACGGATCCTCCACGTCCTCGTACCCCTGCGCCACTTCATGCGAGCTCAGCGCCGTGCCGCACCGCGCGCAATACGGGAGGATCTTGTGCCCGAGGTAGAGCCGCTTCTTCCCGTGCAGCGTCTTGAGGGCCCACCAGACGCTCTCCACATATGCGTTCTCGTACGTCACGTACGGATCGGCGTAGTCGAGCCAGTAGCCCATGCGCGCGCTCACGCCTTCCCACTCGCCCTTGTACGTCCAGACGCTCTCGCGGCAGCGGCGGTTGAACTCGGCGACGCCCACGCGCTCGATGTCCTGCTTCCCCGAGAGCCCGAGCGCCTTCTCGACCTCGATCTCCACCGGGAGGCCGTGCGTGTCCCACCCGGCCTTGCGCGGCACGTGGAAGCCGAGCATCGCGCGATGGCGGCAGAAGAGGTCCTTCACCGTGCGCGCGAACACATGATGGATCCCCGGGCGCCCGTTCGCCGTCGGCGGACCCTCGTAGAAGACCCAGGCCGGCGCGTCGGCACGCAGCGCCTGCGAGGCGGCGAACACCCCGTCGCGCGTCCAGCGGTCCATCACCTCGCGCTCCAGCGCGTCCCCCGAGATCTCGCTCGGGAGCAGCCGGTAGCGCACCGCTGGTGAGGTACCGGTCACAGACGCTCCAGCACGCCCTGCACGAGCGCCGTGAGGTGAGGCTCCGCCTTGGCCGCGATCGCGAGGATCCGGTCGAGAGAAGCCTCCTCGAGCGCATCGGGAAGGCACTGATCGGTGATGATCGAGCAGCCGAGCACGCGCATCCCCCCATGCACCGCCACGATCACCTCGGGCACGGTGCTCATCCCCACCACGTCGGCCCCCATCGCCCGGAGCATGCGGTACTCCGCGCGCGTCTCGAGATTGGGCCCCTGCACCGCCACGTACACCCCCTCCCGCAGCGTCATCGCGCGCTCGCGGGCGACCGTGCGCGCGATCTCGCGGAGCCCCGCATCGTAGGGCGCACTCATGTCCGGGAAGCGCGGGCCGAGCGACGCGTCGTTCGGCCCGATGAGCGGGTTGTCGCCGAGCAGGTTGATGTGGTCGGCGATCAGCATCAGGTCGCCCGGCGCCCAGAGCGGGTTCATGCCCCCGCACGCGTTGGAGACCACGAGCGTGCCGGCGCCGAGCGCCCTGAGCACGCGCACCGGGAACGTGACCTGCTGCAGCGAATACCCTTCGTAGCGGTGGAAGCGCCCCTGCATCGCCACCACGCGTCGCGTGCCGAGCGTGCCGAGCAGCAGGCGTCCCGAATGCGATTCCACCGTCGAGAGCGGGAAGCCGGGGATGCGGTCGTACGGGATCGACGCCTCGACCGTCATGGCCTGCGCGAGGCCCCCGAGTCCGGTCCCGAGGATGATCGCGACCTCGGGCACGAGCGCGCACTGCGCGCGGATCGCCGCGACGGCCGCTGCGATCGGCGCTGGCGCGTGCAGCTCCGCTCCGGGCACGGACACGGCGCTCACTGGCGGGCCCTCATGCTAGCGCGCCTCGTCGAAGGGGCGCCGCTCTTCGAACGCCGACACCTCGGCGATCTGCCGCTCCGCGAGCGCCCGCACCTGCGACAGGTACGCGCGACGGATGCGTTCCAGCTGCTCGATCTCGGCGCGCAGCGAGGCGATCGACGTCTGCGAAGTCTCGGTCAGGTCCCTGGCCTCCGCCCGCGCCGCCTCCACGAGTCCTGTCGCGTCGGACTGCGCTTCGCGCACGATCAGGTCGGCCTCGCGCATGGCCTGCTCCTTCACGTCGGCGCGCAGCTGCTGCGCGCTCACGAGCGCCTCGTTGAGCGCGCGGTCGCGCTCGCGGAAGGCGCGCAGCTGCTCATGGAAATTGCGCGCCTTCTCCTCGAGCTCCGTGTTGGAACGCATGAGGCGCTCGATCTCGTCCGCGACCTGGTCCTTGAACTGGTCCACGCGCGCGCGGTCGTACCCCCGCATGACGGTGGCGAAGTCGTAGCGGCGGACGTCGACCGCCGTGAGATGGAATGCGTCGTCCTGTTCCATGTCCGTCATTCCCTCGCCCCGAAAAGGATGGTCCCGAGCCGCACCATCGTCGCGCCTTCCTCCACCGCGAGCTCGTAATCGCCCGACATGCCCATCGAGAGCTCCACCGCCGGCAGCCCCGCCGAGCGCAGCACGCCGAGGGCGGAACGCGCCCCGCTGAAGACGTCGCGCAGCACGCGCTCAGCGGCGTCGAACGGTGCCATCGTCATCACGCCGCGGACGCGCAGCTCCGGCATCGTCACGAGTCGCGCGGCGAGTGCCTCGAGTGCCTGCGGCTCGAAGCCCCCCTTGCTCTCCTCGCCCGACACGTTCACCTGCACCAGCACCTCGAAGGTCGTCCCCGCTCTCCGGGCCGCATCGCGCACCGCGTCCACGAGACCGTCCCGGTCGAGGCCATGGAAGAGCGCGAAGCGCGAGAGCGACCTGGCCTTGTTCGTCTGCAGATGCCCGATCAGGTGCCAGCGCAGGCCGCCGCGTTCCGCCGCGGAGCCCGCCAGTGCGTCCTGCTTCCCGACCGCTTCCTGCACCTTGTTCTCACCCACATCGAGGATCCCCGCGCCCCAGGCCGCCTCGACCGCCTCCGGCCCGTGCGTCTTGGTCACCGCGATCACCTTGACCGTCTGCCCGTGGCCACCGCGCGCGGCCGCCTGCGCGATCCTGCCGCGCACCTCGGCCAACCGCTCGGGGAGCTCCGGAAAATCCATAACAGTTGAAATTACAGGGGCTTACACGGGCGGGAAAGCCCTCGGAAGCGGGAATCTCAGGCGCCGGGAGCGCTCTCGGCTCCCCGCCGTGATGGCCGCAGCGACCATGGGAAACCTGCTCGTGCAGTTCCCGGTGCCCTCGGTGCCTCTGTGGTGAGAGCGGTTCGTCACGGGTGGCCTCACAACGGCGACGGCATTCACCACCGAGGCACAGAGGACACCGAGGAACGGCGAACTGCTCTCCGAACGCCGCATCCACGCCGCGATCGAGGAAGGAGCGAGGAAGGAGCGCCGAGCAACGGAACATCCCTGGAAAGCACGAACGGCGGCGCGAGAGCCTCGCACCGCCGTTCCTGCCACCTGCCACCTATCCGTTCAGGCCGTCGCCGGCTCCGCCCCACCGAGCATCGGCGGCACCCGTCGCGGCTCCACGACCACGGCAGGGACCGCGGCAGGCAACGACGTCGGCGGATCGATGCGCGGCGGCAGCGGCTCGCCCTTCTCGAGCAGCGCGATGTCGTCACGCGTGAGCGTCTCGCGCTCGAGCAGCGCGGTGGCGATCCGGTCGAGGAGTTCGCGATGCGCCGTGACGGTGTCCATCGCGCGATTGTACGCCTCGTTGATCACGCGCGAGACCTCGTCGTCGACCTGCTGTGCCGTGCGCTCCGAGACCGTGCGACGGCTCGTGAGCTCGCGGCCGAGGAAGACCTCCTGCTCGTTGTCGCCCACGAGGATCGGACCGATCGCGTCGGAGAGCCCCCACTGCGAGACGTAGCGCCGCGCGATCCCGGTGGCCTGCTGGATGTCGCTCGCGGCGCCGGTCGTGACGTGCAGTCGCCCGAAGACCAGTTCCTCCGAGACGCGACCGCCGTACGCCATCACCAGGCGCGCCTCGATCTGCTCGCGCGTCACCGAGACGCGGTCGTCCTCGGGGAGCGTGAATGCGAGCCCCAACGCGCGGCCGCGCGGGACGATCGTGACCTTGTGCAGCGGATCGTTCCCCTTCACGCGGATCGCGCACACCGCATGGCCCGCCTCGTGGTAGGCCGTGAGGCGGCGCTCCTCCTCGCGCATCACGAGCGACTTGCGCTCGGCGCCGAGCATCACGCGGTCCTTCGCGTCCTCGAAGTCGACCATGTAGATCTTGTCATGTCCGCGCCGCGCGGCGAGCAGCGCGGCCTCGTTCACGAGGTTCGCCAGGTCCGCTCCGGCCATGCCGGGCGTGCCGCGCGCGAGGCGGTGGATGTCCACATCCTCGGCCAGCGGCTTGTTGCGCACATGCACCTTGAGGATCCCCTCGCGACCGCGCAGGTCGGGGGAATCGACGACGATCTGCCGGTCGAAGCGGCCCGGGCGCAGGAGCGCCGGATCGAGCACGTCGGGCCGGTTGGTCGCGGCGATGAGGATCACGCCTTCGTTGGACTCGAACCCGTCCATCTCGACGAGCAGCTGGTTGAGCGTCTGCTCGCGTTCGTCATGCCCGCCGCCGAGCCCGGCCCCGCGGTGACGGCCCACGGCGTCGATCTCGTCGATGAAGATGATGCAGGGCGCGCTCGCCTTTCCCTGCTCGAAGAGGTCGCGCACGCGCGAGGCGCCCACGCCGACGAACATCTCGACGAAGTCGGAGCCCGACATGGAGAAGAAGGGCCGCGCGGCCTCACCGGCCACGGCGCGCGCGAGCAGCGTCTTGCCGGTGCCCGGAGGCCCGACCAGCAGCGCGCCCTTGGGCAGGCGCCCGCCGAGCTTGGTGAACTTCTGCGGGTCCTTGAGGAACTCGATGATCTCGCGCAGCTCGACCTTGGCCTCGTCGGCGCCGGCCACGTCGGCGAAGGTCACCTTGGGGGTGTCGCCGCTGAGCAGCTTCGCCTTCGACTTGCCGAACGAGAAGGCCTTGTTGCCCCCCGACTGCATCTGCCGGAAGAGGAAGATCCAGATACCGAGGATGAGGATCCAGGGCAGCAGCGAGACGAGCACGCCGATCAGGCTCGGGCGCGGTTCGGCCGCCTTGATCACGACCTGCTTGGCCTCGAGGCGCTTCATGTCCTCGGGGTTGTTCGCGATCGGCAGCAGCGTCTTGAAGCTCTTGACCTCGCGCCCCTTCACGAGGAGCCGGTTCTTGAACTCGCCGGTGATCTCCTTGCCGCCGACCACCGTCACCTTGGCGATGTTGTCACCGTCGAGCTGCGTGTAGTAGACCGACGCGTCGATCTCCACCACCTGCTCGGCCCCCCGCATCGCGAACTGGATGAGGACGATCGGGACGAGGAAGGCGATGAGCCAGAACGAGAGCGTCTTGGAGAAGCGGCCCACGCCGCCGGGCTTCTGGGGTGCTTGCGGTGCCATGTCGGTCAGTTCCTACTGAAGGCTCGCGACGTACGGCACATGACGGAAATCCTCCGCATGATCCAGCCCGTAGCCCACGAGGAATTCGTTGGGGGCGTCGAACCCGATGAACCGCGTCGGGTGATGCAGTTCGGTGGCGATGTGCTTGTGGAGCAGCGCGCAGATCTCGATCGAGCGCGGGTTCCGTTCATTGAGCAACGTCATGAGCCGCTGCAGCGTGCGGCCCGAGTCGACGATGTCCTCGACGAGGAGGATGTGCTTCCCCGCGAGGTCGGTCTCCGGGTCATACACCAGCCGCACCATCCCGGAACTCACCGTCGCGTCGCCGTAGCTCGACGCGACGAGGAAGTCGACGTGCAGCGGCCGTTCGATCTGCCGCACCAGGTCGGCGAGGAAGATGAAGCTCCCCTTGAGCAGGCCGAGCACGAGCAGGTCGCCGTCGGGGTAGGACGCGGTGATCTCGCGGCCGAGTTCCCGGACGCGCGCTGCGATGGTCTCCTCGCTCAGCGCGACGCGCTTGAGTGCGCGCCCCTTGAGGCGGGGATCGGCGGCCGATGCGGTCATTGATGCAATATATAGCCGTGAGAGGCCCCGGGCGTTCCCTTCACGACGAAGGTCGACGCGGTCCGCACGATCGTCGCGTCACCGGAGAGCGGGATGACCTGCCCGGCGCTCGCCCGCGGGGCCCAGCTCGCGGCGCGCTCGATGCCGCGGCGGTCCATCACCACTCCCGCACGGGCCGCGATCGCCGGCCAGAGCACCGCCCATTCGGGTTCGCCGCACTCGGCGAACGGCGCGGCAGCGACCACCGCGCTCCCGCCGCGCGCGCGCGCGGAGCCCGATCGCGGACCGTCGCTCGCGGCGTCCGGCGGAACCGTCACGCCCACCGCGTCCAGGAGGCGTTCGACGCCTTCGCGCCAGGCGGCCGCGCGTTCTCCGAGCGACCAGCACCACTCGCCGAACCCCGGCGCGGAGCGCTCGAGCGCCGGGAGGATCTCGTGACGCACACGGTTACGCTGGAAGTCGAGCGACGCGTTGCTCGGGTCCTCGGCGAACGGCACGCGGTGCGCGCGCGCGTAGGCCGCGAGCGTGGTGCGCGGCACGCTCAGCAGCGGGCGCGCGCGCATGGCGCGCCGGCGGCCCGGCGCCGCGTCCGGCGCCGAATCCGGCGCCGAATCCGGCGGCGAATCCGGCGGCGAATCCGGCGGCGACGCGGCCACCCGCATCCCCGCGAGCCCGCGCGGCCCCGCGTCACGCAGCAGCCGCTGGACCACGGTCTCGATCTGGTCGTCGCGCGTGTGTGCGGTGAGCACGGTCGCCCCGAGCTCGGCAGCCCAGGCGTCGAGGAAGGCATGACGCGCGGCGCGCCAGGCACCTTCATTGAACGGCAGCCCCGGCTCCGCGACGCCGGAGACCGAGGGCAGGCAGTGCCGCAGCGCCTCGCGTTCCACGAGGGCCGCGGCGCGGCGCGCGAACGCGCCCGTGGCATGGTCGAAGTTGGCGACGGCCGCCACCTCGGCGCTCCGCGAGCGCGCCATGGCGTGCAGCAGCACCATCGAATCCTGCCCGCCCGACACCGCGAGCAGCCAGCGCCCGCGAGGCAACTCCGCGAGCGCCGCCTGCACCGCCGTCCCCGGCGCCAGTTCCCTTTCGGTGCTCACGGACTTAAGATATCGTCGTCACGCACGACGTCCCACCAGCACTCGCGGAGCACTCACGTGGAATCCAACTTCGGCGGCCCCCTCGGCACCCTCGTGGCCGGACTCGGCATGGGTGGCTACTACATCGGGCTCGTCTGGATCAACGTCCTCCTCGGCGTGGTGCTGACTCCCTTCTTCATCATCCCGCTGACCTGGCTCCAGGACGCGATGGCCAAGCGGAAGGCCGCCCGCCAGGGCTGATCCACCGATCGTCGCGGGACCTGCGGGAGGTGACGCCATGGCGTTTCCTCCCGCTTCGATTTGTGGTACGATTTGTGGAACACCCGTCGCGCGCCGCGACGGCCGAACGACTGTTCACCACCGGGGCACCGAGGACACCGAGTAACGGCGCCTTCTCTTGGCCGTCGTGGGAATCCCCGAGGTCCGGTCCCCGATCGAGCTCGCGAGCACGCGAGCGCACGCACTTCCGGGTGCTCTCGGTGCCTCGGTGGTGAATCGCAGTAGCGGTCGAACGGAACCCCGAAGTCGTCCCCCCGTCATCCCACCATCTCCGGAGCCGAGATGTTCTACCTGATCCTCATCGCACTGGTCGTCGTCGGCGGTTGGTTCATCATGGCCTACAACGGCCTGATCGCCCTCAAGAACCAGACGGCGAACGCGCTCAAGCAGATCGACGTCCAGCTCAAGCGCCGGCATGACCTCATCCCCAACCTGATGCAGGCCGTGCAGGGGGCGATGGACTTCGAGAAGGACACACTCGCGGCCGTCGTCCAGGCACGCAACACCGCGGTCGTCGCGGCGGCGGGGCTCACCCCCCAGCATGTCGCCGCCTCGGCGCAGGCGGAGGCGCAGCTCTCCGGCGCCCTCGGCAAGCTCATGGCCGTGGTCGAGGCGTACCCCGACCTCAAGGCGACCGGGAACGTGAAGCAGTTCCAGGAGGAGCTCGCCTCGACCGAGAACAAGGTCTCCTTCGCCCGGCAGCTCTACAACGACACGGCCACCGAGTACAACACCCGGCAGCAGCAGTTCCCGACCAACCTGGCCGCCGGCATGGCCAACGCTTCCCCGGCCGAACTGTGGGAGATCGAGGACAGCGCCGAGCGCGCCGTGCCCAAGGTGGAGTTCCGGCGGAACTAGACGCGGCCCGCCGCCGTGAACCTCTTCGAGCAACAGGCAGCCAATCGGCGGAAATCCCGGTGGCTGGTCCTGGTCTTCCTGCTCTTCTTCGCCTGGCTCGGACTGGGGGGAGACTACCTGCTGTGGCAGTACACCCTGGACGCGCCGCGGGGCGAGTATCGCCACGTCTTCCCGTGGGCCGGTGTCGTGCTCGCCCTGATCGCCACGGGATTGGTCGCGAACATCCGCCGCACCGGCGCCAAGAAGGTGCTCTGGTCGACCGGGGCGCGACCGCTGGAGGCGGGCGGCACGGACGAGGAACGACGGCTGGAGAATGTCGTGGAGGAGATGGCCATCGCGGCCGGCGTGCCGAGACCCTCACTCTACCTCATCGACGACCCCGACCCGAACGCATTCGTGACAGGGACCGACCCCCTCAAGCCCCACCTCGCCGTCACGACGGGGCTGTTGACGCTTCTCGACCGCGACGAGCTCCAGGGCGTGATCGCCCACGAGATGGGACATGTCAAGAATCTTGACATGGAGCTCATGACCCTCGTGGCCGGGCTCGCGGGCGCCATAGCCCTGATCGCCGACGGGCTAGGCCGCGTCTTCCGGCACGGGCCACGACTGGTCGGTGGGGGGGGGTGGCGGCGGGGGCGGCAGAAAGAGCGACAAGGGTGGCAACCCGCTCCTCATCATCCTGCTCGTGGTCTGGCTGGTGAGCTGGCTCCTGGCCCCCTTGATCAGCCGGATGCTCGCCATGGGGATCAGCCGGAAGCGTGAATACCTGGCCGACGCCATGGGAGCTCAGTTCACGCGAAACCCCATGTCGCTCGCCTCAGCCCTGGACAAGATCGAGAAGGAGAGCGCCCCCACGCCGAGCATCAAGTCGGGGGTGGCCCACCTCTGCATCGCCGACCCGCTGGGGCGCCGGGTGAATGCGCGGTCCGGACGAGTCGCCGACTTCTTCGCGACCCATCCTCCCATGGCCATCAGGGTCGCTCGACTCCGCGCCATGGCCTTTCAGGGTCAGAAGGTGCCCGGTGACATTCCGCCTGAATGACAGTCCTGTAGATTGTACGGACCGCGGGCCTCATTGCCATCGGCGTCGGGCAATCGGAATGGCCCTCGCCGGATCGACCTGGCTCGCAAGGCCCAGGAGGCACCACATTCCGGCTTCGCCCGTACTTCTAGAGCCTCGCCCTGATTTCCACAGCGGCCGGATGTTGATAAACGCAGATGTGATTTTTCCATCGCGCTCGGTAACGCTGCGGACAATATGCAATCGACGATGCATGAAATATCGTCGTTATGCATTTGATATCTGACATTACACGAACTCCGTAATATAGCATTCTATATAGAGTTATAGAATGTTATTTGCTCTAGAGTATAATGTGACCGGCTCGAACGCTTACCTTTTTCAACAATTGAATGACCGCGACGACGAAACGCATCGCCATACTCGTTGGACCTGACTACGAAGACCTCGAAGTCTGGTATCCCAAGCTGCGGCTCGAGGCGGCCGGATACGAGGCCCCTCTCGTAGGTGCGGGGGGTCAAGTCTACAGGGGCAAGCATGGCTACCCTGCCCCAGTCGACGTTGCACTCGCCTCGATCGACCCGGCCACTTTGGCCGGTGTACTCGCTCCTGGCGGCTGGGCTCCCGACAAGATCCGTCGCGACCCGGTGGCGCTGGACCTGGTGAGGAAGGTCGACGCTGCAGGCGGTCTGGTGGCCACGATCTGCCACGGACCATGGATCCTGATCAGCGCCGGTATCGTTCGCGGGCGTCGTTTGACGTCCACGGTCGGCATCCGGGACGACGTCGTGAACGCGGGCGCCGAGTGGCTCGATCGAGCTGTTGTCCAGGACAAGAACTTCATCTCGAGCCGAGTCCCGAGGGACCTTCCGGAGTTCGGCGAGGCGATGGTCCGGTGGCTCGAGGGGCGTTGATGGGGTCGGATTCGCGCGTCCGCGGAGCATCGATGTCGTTCGCGGGCCCCTAGCGCCGGCCTCACGAACCCGAGGCTCCGGCCGATGATGAGGGGGTGCTCAACTCATCCGGCGGGCTCCAGAGCCCACTCAGGGGATTCGTTCTCGCGTTCGTGCTCATGGGCGGCCTTTCGGGCCGTGCCCGGGCGCAGGCGCGCGTCGGAATCGGCCGCGCGGCGCTCTCGATCCCGGTCCAGATGACCATCCGGCCCCGCCTCCGGATGTCCGCGGAGGCGGCTCCCGAGGTGGTCGGGCGCACGGGAGACCTGGTCGAGCTGGAATTCACGTTCGTGGTCGCGGCCAACGTGGAGTGGGCCATGAGCGTCGCGCTGCCCGCCACCGCCGCCGTGCATTCGGTCCCGACCGTCAGGACCGAGACGGGGGCGTGGGCGCCGCTGACCCCGGGATCCGAGCTCCGGGTGATCGGGCGCACGGCTCCTTCGAACGGAGCGCCGGTCCGGATCCGGGTCCGACTGCCGTCGGCGGAGGGCACGAGGCTCCGCGAGGTGCTCCGCTTCTCGATCGGCTACGCGGACGGCCAGCCGGGCGGCTGACCGGCGGGCTCCCGGGTCAGGGCGACGTGATCGTGAGCTGGAGCGGAAGCGAGTAACTGCCGGTCGTATCCAGGAGCCAGGAGTACTTCACCCGGAACTGCAGGGGGATCAGGGTCCCCGCGGTGCCCACCGCCCCCGTGAGGATGGTGGCGCTCAGGGTGGTCATGTCCGTGAACGGACCGCCGACCGAGACCGACCACTGCAGGTCGCTCGCCGGCTTGTTGGCGCGCGCCGGCGGGGGCGACGCGGTCCAAAGCGCCTGGGTCGATCGCAGGCTCACCGAGAACGGCGCATTCGACTTCACCTGCAGGGTCGGTGCAGCCGTCTGGCCGAAACCGGCGTCGAACTCGCTCGCTCCGGGTGCCGTGAGCGTGATCGCGGACGAACCGAGGGACATCCTGATGGCTCTCGTGACCGTGATGTTGAGCGAGATGGCGGCGCTGTTCCCGACCGCGCACGCCCCCGCGCCATTGCGCTGGCAGGTGGACTGAGCGTGGGCCGAACGGCCGACGGCGAGTGCCAGCGCCAGTAGGGGGAGCCATCGGCAGAACGACCGCGGTGAATGTCCGGCGACCCGTGGGATACTCATCGTCTGGCCCGGACGGCGCGGAAGCTCCCGGTCCGCCCGTCGCCGAACTGGACCCAGCTGCCATCCATGGTGTCGGCACGGATCCGGCCCACGTGGCGCCGTGTGACGCCGTCCGATTCGATGTCGAAGTCGACGTCCTGCTCGCCGATCACCCGACCCGAGACCGGGCCACCGGCGGAGCGAACGACGCCGAAGCCGTCCCGCTCGTCCCATCCGGCGCTGCCGGTGATGAGATCCCCGGTCTGGGTCTGGATCGTGAGGCTCCCCGTGAGCGTCGCCTGCGGCGCGGTCTGGGTGCCCGTGAACGCCCACTCGCCTCGGACGATCGCCGAGTCGGCCGCGGGCTCGCCAGGCAGGGAACAGCCGACGAGGAGACCGAGCACGAGGAGCGGTGCGGCGGCTCTCATTCCGCCGGTCCCCCCGTGCGCCTGGCCGGAGGCGTGAAGACACGGATCGCGCGGGCGCGGAGCGGTGCCTTCACCTGCGTCGTCGCGTGCGGTCGCACGATCACATCCTGCTCCTCGGCGCGCAGCGGTTCGCGAAGGCGCGCGAAGTTGAAGGTGAGCGCGTAGCGTCCCACCGGTACGCCATCGAATGTCGCCAGATCGGGACCGATACGGCGACCGACCCACTCGAAGCCGGTCTCGTCGCGCAGGATCACCGTCGCGGGTTCGAGGCTCATCTCGGGGAGGCGACCGGACTCGTCGGCGACGAGTTCCATCTCGACCAACACGCTCCCCGTGGGGAGCACGGGGAGGTCGAGCCGCTCGGTCTGGTCGTTCGCGAGCACGGGATGGGCGACGAGGCCGGGCCGCAGACTCCCTTGGTCGATCCGCGCCCGCCCGCGCGCGCTGACCGGCAGTCGGTAATGTCCATGCCGATCGGTGACGGCCTTCGCGTCGCCGCGACGGACGACCACGCCGGCGACGCCGGGCTCGAGCGGGTCGTGCCTGCCGTCGTTGTCGAGGTCCTCGAAGACGAGCCCCTCGGGCCCGAGCTGACCCGGCGAGAATACGCGCGTGGCCGCCGAGAGCCGCACGGCACCGATCCAGCCGGGCCTGCCGCGCGGGTCCCTGAAGAACGGATTCCGCTCCGCCGCGACGGTGAGATCGAGGCCGGCGGGGAGAGCGACGCGCGCCAGGGCGCGAGTGACCAGCGTGGCGGGCTGCTGCCCCATCCGCTGCAGCGCCACCTCGGTGGTGAGCGAGGCGCGGCGGGTGCCGAAGCCGAGCGGCACCTCGCTCCACCGGGCGCCGGTGGACTGGATGGTCCCCGGCACGCCGACGCCGGCACCGGTCTGCTCGATCGAGCTGTTGACGTCGAGCGAACCCCAGCGCTCGAACGCGCGCGCGGCGGTGACGCGGAGTCCGCGTTGCGCCGCCACCGCTTCGTCGACGGTGCCACTGAAGAGCTCGGTGCGCCGCGTCATGTCACCGTACGAGCCCTCGGCCGACAGGCCGAGCGGACCCCGTCGCCACTCCACCCCGCCGATGAGGGAGCGATCGCGCGCGCCGAAGTCCCCGATGTCGGCGCCGCTCGAGGTGACGGTGAAGTCGGACGACTGGCCGCGCAGCGTGAGCGCGACGTCGGGACGCCAGGCGAAGCGCTGCCCCAGCGACCAGGAGCGTGCCTGCATCCCGGCGAAGACCGTTCCTCGGTCGGTGCTCCGCTGCGCCGATGCGTCGACCCACCAGCGCGACGAGAGTGCGCGCGACGCTTCGAACTGGAACTCATCCTCGGCGCGGGCGAAGGCCGCCGTGCCCCCCGGGGCATGCGCGACGCGCAGCACGGCGCGTTCGTCGGGGCGCTCGTGCGAGATGGTGGCCGCGTAGCCGAGTCCCTGCACGCCGATCGCGCTGCGATGCGCGAGCGACGCGCCGAGCTGGAAGGTCTTGAGGACCGGGCTGCGATAGTCGGCGGCCACGGCGCGCAGCTCGCGGCCCGCACCGAAGCCGCCGCGTTCGCGCAGGTACGAGACCGACCCGCCGACGCGGCCGCTCGCCGTGTTGCGCCAGTACCCGCCGCCGAGGAGTTCCCCCGAGAGCGCACGCGAACCGCTCGACGGCGTGCCGACGATGGCGCGCGCCTCGTACGCCGGCCGTTCGACGTTCGCGGTGACGCCGCGCCCGATCACGTTCACTCCCGAGAGGTCGCCGATCTGCAACGACGTGTTCCCCGCCGAGACGTCCCAGTGCTCGCCGTAGATCGACGCCGAGAAGGGCGCACTCAGGGCGCCGACGGCGGCGAGTCCCTGCGACGTCATGCCCCCGCGCGCGATCGCCGGCGTGAGCTGGGCGCGGACCGAGACGCCGGTGCGCACGGGACCCGAGAGTTCCACGCCGGAGTAGGTCGCGGTGCCGGTGCTCGTGCTCGCGACGGCGATCGACGGGCGCATCACGACGCCGGCCACCTGCCCCGCGCGCCCGGTGATGCCCAGCGTGGTGAAGACCGTCGCGATCGGCTCGCTCCCGGTGAGCGCGATGATCGACACCGCGAGCGTGTGGTCACCGATGTTGGCGACCTGCGGGATCCCGACGCTCACGTTGAACTCGAGTTGCGCTCGCGGACCGACGATCGCCGTGGCGTCGCGGTCGAGCCGCGTGCCCCACGCGAGCGGCCCCCGCACGACGATCCGCACGGTGTCGGTGGCGTTCCCGGCGTTGACGATCCGGTAGGGGAGGTCGAGCCGGTCGCCGGCGCGCAACGCCCGCATCTCGGTCGTGCCCATCACGGTGAGCGAGCGGACGACCGTCACGCGCAGTCGGAGCGGCACCACGAACTCGCGGCCGTCGTTGCCGCGGAAGGTCACCTCGGCGACGTCGATCATGCCGGCGTCGGCCCCCGCGGGGACCCGCAGCGTGAGCACGAGCGGACGCGACGGCGAACCGGCGACGCGCGCCGGGCCTCTCAGTCTCCCGAGGATCTCCACGCCACCGATCGTGCGCACGTCGAACGTGACCTCGGGTGCGTCGGCGAGATCCGGCGGGATCGGCACGATCATCGTGACGAGGCCGCGCGGCACGCCCTCGGAGACCACGGTGGGGAGCCGGACTTCGCCGGCGCGCGCGGCGATCATCGCGACGGCACCGAGCAGGACGGCGACGGCGCGGCGCGCGCTCACGGGGCGGCGACGGTGAGGCGGAACCGGATGCGGAACTGCGAGGCCGCCGTCGGGCCATTGGTCGCCCAGTCGAGCGCGTAGCGCCACTGCACCGTCTGCGTCCAGGGGTCATTCACGCCGCCGAACGAGAGCGTCCGGGTCTCGATGGCGACATAGGCGGTGGTGAGCGTGTTCCAGGTCGCTTGATCGCTGCGTCGCCACTGCACGCCGGCGAGCGGCAGCGTCCCGCTGCGCGGGCAGGCCGGGACGCACTGCACCGACACCGTCGTGGAGCGCAGCGTGAAGGCCGGCGTGTTGCTCACCGCGTCGACGGTGAACCTCGTCGTGCCGAGGAGCACGAAGCCGGCCTCGAAGTCATTCGCGCTCGTGGAGGTGATGGTGAGCGGCCACCCCGAGAGGGCGAGACTCGTGCGTCGCTGCGCACCGGCATCACGCACGGCGGCGGCGACGAGGAGCCCAGCGAGGAGCGCGCGCCAGCCGGATCGCAGCGGCACGCGCGCGGTCAAGGGACGCGGAACTCCACTTGGGCCGCGGCGATCTCGTCGCCGCCGTAGTCGAGCAGGAGGACCGCGACGTACTCGCCGGGGGTGAGCGTCGGCATGCGGAGGGCGACCCAGCGCGAGGACCCGGGCGTCATGGGGGCCTCGCTGCCGGTGACGGTGTGCAGGAGCCGGGCCTGCGCATCGCGGATCTCGAGCGTGCTCCTCACGCGCAGGTGCGCGGTGCCGGTGTTGGAGAGGAGGACGCTCGCCTCGCGCACGTGCACCGAGTCGCGCCGTCCGGCGGCGATGGCCTCGGGCACCGGGCGCCAGCGCATCCCGACCTCGGCGGCCTCGACGATCGCCGCGCGATGGGCGTCGGCACGATGCACGTAGATCTTGACGCCGGTGCGCAGTTCGATCGTGAGGAACGATCCCTGCGCGTCGGGACGCTGCGATGGCGGCAGCACGGTCTCGATGAAGACGATCGCCCAGCAGCCGTCGTCGCCGGCCTCGGGAGCGTACGAGACGCGGATGAGCTCGGTCGCCCCGGGGGCGATCTGGAAGGTGGTCGGGAAGACCGAGAGGCGCTTGCCGCAGCTCTGCGAGACGGTGCCCGACTCGGTGAAGACGTTGTTGCCGAGCGAGTCGCGGATCCAGTCGCCGACGATCACGCGCACCTGCTGCGCGCGGGTCTCCTCGTTCCTCACCGGCACGACGCCGGTGAGCGCCGTCGTGTCCTTCTTGAGCTGGAGATGGACCTCCAGGTCCTCCACCGACACCTGCGCCCGTACGGGCGTGGCCGAGAGCAGGAGGGCCCACAGACTCACGAGGGCGACCGCGGTTCCCCGGGTCATCCCCCGTGAGCTGCAGGAAGTGCTCCGCGATCGGACGGAGGGCTCGCGCCGCATCCGATGCGTGATCAACTCAGTTCGCCGCGAGCGTGAGCGTCAGCGCCAGGGTGTAGGTGCCCGGGCGGTTCTTCACGTCGGTGTAGTCGTTGGGGAAGTTGGTGCGGAAACAGACCGAGGCGGCGGCGCCGTTGGTGATGGCCCCGCTGGCGATGGTGGCCGCCGTCCCCGACATCGCCGTCCAGGCGCCGGCGCAGCTGGCCTGGAACTCCAGATCGGCACGGTCGCGCGAGCCGCCGCTGGCACCCGCGGCAGGGGTGTAGGTCCAGGTCGCCGCGGCAGACGAGACGTTGAGCGTCCACGGATGGTTCGCGCGCACGTTCAGGCCGCCGAAGGTCGTCTCGGTGAGCTGGCCGTTCAACGAGTCCAGCGAGAAGTCGGGCGTGTTGAGCGTCACGGCCGGCGATGCCAGGGCGAGACGCACGACCTTGGGGATCGTGAGCGACGCGTTGGGGTTGAGCGAGCAGGAGTTGATGCCGACGCAGACGGCCTGCGCCTGGGCAGCACTCGGCAGGGCCACGAGGGCTGCAACGGCAACGAACTTCGCGAGACGACGGACCATGGAGGGTATCCTCTGGCTAGCGTGAAGGACTTTCGATCGCGGCGCCCCGAGGGCGTCCACGCGAGCGGAAGACGAGGCAAATCGGCGTGGGGTAACCCCTTAGGACCTCGAACCGCCCGTGTCCGGAACGCGACCGCACCGGATCCGGGCGATCACTCGCCGCAGCGGCGATGCGGGCTCATGCGCGAGTCGCCGTTGCCGTCCGTGCCACCTACGACCTACCACCTGCCACCAAGTAGCTCCGTGTCCGCCACCGCGTCGGCCGTCGCACGCTCGACACCACGAGCCGAACCGCCGCGAGCGGGTCCGCGAAGGGCGAGAGCCACCAAGTGACGCCCCGCTCCTCGTAGCTCGGGCGCAGTGCGACGAGCAGGAGCCAACGGATCGCGAGCAGCGCCGCGGTGCTCGCGCCGAGGAGCGTGCGCGCCGGGCCGGCGGGAATGGAGGACCACCCGAGCGCGAGCGCGACCGCCGCCGGCCACTGCGCTCCCTGCGTGAGCACGACGAAGAGGGTGTCCCGCACCTGCCGCCAGCGCGTGGTGGCGTCCTTCAGGTCGAGCGACCGGCCCCACTCGCGCCACATCTGCCCCACGTCGCGATAGCTACGCACGCGATAGAGTCGCGCGCCGTCGAGGAAGCCGACGCGCACGCCGCGCCGGGCGAGGTGCCGCACGAGGCTCACGTCCTCGGCGAAGGAGTCCTTCACCGGTTCGTAGCCCCCGTACTGGAGGATCGTGCTCCGTTTGGCGAGGAAGCACTGGCCGTTGGCGATCACGTGGTCGGGGGTCACGCTCGGGTCGCCCACGGCGCCCGACCGGTAGATGAGAGTGACGAGGAGGGCCGGCTGCAGCCAGCGCTCGGCGTCACTCTGGCCCGCGAAGCGAGGCGCGAAGCTCACCACGTCGAACCGCTCACGCAGCGCCGCGGCGAGGACGGCGGCGGCGCAGCCGGGCTCCGCCTGCGTGTCCGCGTCCATGCCGAGCACCCATGGGTTCGTCGCGAGCGACATGCCGTGTTGGAGTGCCCAGGCCTTGCCGACCCACCCGCCCGGGAGCGGTGGATCGGTGATGAGCCTGATGCGCGGGTCTCGTTCGGCCGCCGCGGCGATCAGGTCGCGCGTGCCGTCGGTGCTTCCCGAGTCGATGATGAGGATCTCCGTCACGGGCTTCCCCTGCCCGATGAGTCCCTCGAGGCAGGGGCCGATGCGCGCGGCCTCGTTGAGGCAGGCGACGACGATCGTGAGCCCGGGGGTGTCGAGTCCGTCGACCTTCGGGGCCTCCGCCGCGCGGCGCGAGCGGCCGCCGATGAGGCGGCTGGCCAGCAGCAGTGCGAGGACGGCTTGAATGGAGGCGAGGAGAGCGATCACGCGAGGTAAACGTAGTGCGCAGGGGTTGGGTTCGCGGCGCGGGAGAACGGCTCTTCACCACCGAGGCACCGAGGACACCGGGAACCAGAGCGGCGAGGACGCGAGGACAGCGACACGGCGAACGGGGAGCGCGAGGAACGGGCAGAGCTCCCCACTTCCATACGATCATCCGCCCGGAGCACCACCCGTCGAGCACACGTGGTCCTCCTCGGTGTCCTCGGTGCCTCGGTGGTGAAATCATCGGCTAGAGCTGTCCGCCACCTCCAAACCCTTTGAGGCAGCACGCCTGTCCAATACCTGAACCCGGATCGCCGCGCCCCCCGTAGTGCCGGCCAGACCCTCACCAGAGCCCCCGATGCGATTCCTCCGTCCGACCCTCGCGGCCCTGCTCTTCCCGCTCGCGCTGCAGGCCCAGGAACGCCACGTGCTCAGCGGCGCCGCGATCACCATCTGGAACCTCGCCGGCGAGGTGCGGCTCGAACGCGGAACGGGGAACGACGTGGTCGTCGAGGTCACCCGCGGCGGCAGCGATGCACGTCGGCTCGAGGTCGTGGCCATCGGCGGAACGCTCACGATCCGCTACCCGGGCGACGAGATCGTCTACCGGGGAGGCGGGGATTCGCGCAGTTCGTCGACGCTGACGGTCAGGAGCGACGGCACGTTCAAAGGCGACTGGGGCTCGGGCGGACGCCGCACCACCGTACGGACCTACGGCAGCGGTCTCCAAGCGCACGCGGACCTGGTCGTGAAGGTCCCTGCGGGCAAGCGCGTCGAAGTGAACCTCGCCGTCGGGAACGTCTCGGCCGATCAGGTGGAATCCGACCTGCGACTCGACGTCCATTCGGCCGGCGTGCGTACGGCCGGCACCAAGGGGCGACTCGTGATCGACGCGGGATCGGGATCGGTGCGCGTCGAGGGCGCGGGCGGTGAACTCGATGTGGACACCGGCAGCGGGTCGACGACGTTGATCGGACTGCGGATGACGAGCGTGAAGGTCGACGCCGGCTCGGGCAGCGTCGACGCGCGCGACGTGCAGGCGGACCGCTTCTCCGTCGAGGTGGGCTCGGGTTCGGTGACGGTCGACGGGCTCACGACGGACGACCTCTTCGTGGACACCGGCTCGGGGAGCGTCCGGGTGGGGCTCACCAAGGTGCCGGGGCGCACCAACATCGACACCGGCTCGGGGAGTGTCTCGTTCGCGCTGCCCGCGGACGCGGCGGCGGACCTCGACATCGAGACCGGGTCCGGGGGGATCTCGACCGATTTCGCGGTCACCATGGATGGCTACCGGCGCCGCGAACTGCGCGGGCGGATCGGGGCCGGCGGGCCGATGATCAAGGTGTCGACGGGGTCGGGTGGGGTGCGGTTGCTGAAGCGCTGAACCCCGACGGCGACGGCGTTCACCACAGGGGCACAGGGGGCACAGGGAACTGCGAGAACCTGAATCCCGTGGGGCCTGTCGAACGGTGAGGGGAGCGCGAGGTACGGGTACACATCGTCCTCCCATGCCCCTGGCACCCGACATCCGCCAGGAACCGCCGCGGCCGTCCCAACGGCAGTTGCAGTCGCCGTCACAAAGGCCCTCGCAGTCGAAGTCCCCTGTGCCCCCTGTGCCCCTGTGGTGATCGCAGTTGTAGTTCCCGGTGCCCTCGGCGCCTCGGCGGTGAGGCCGGCGATGCAGATCCGCGCTACGCACCGACCTGATCGAGGATGAACGCATACCGGAACGCCTGCTCCCGCAGCCGCTCGTAGCGCCCCGACGATCCCCCATGCCCCGCCCCCATGTTCATCTTGAGCAGGAGCGGCTCCGCGTCGGTGCGCAGCGCCCGCAGGCGCGCGACCCACTTGGTCGGTTCGAAGTACGCCACGCGTGAGTCGTTGAGCCCGCTCGTCACGAGCATCCGCGGATAGGCCTTGGCCTCGACGTTGTCGTAGGGCGAGTACGTGCGCATGTACCGGTACGCATCGGGCTCGAGGGGATTCCCCCACTGCTCCCACTCCTGCGCGGTGAGCGGGAGGCTCGCATCGAGCATGGTGTTGATCACGTCGACGAACGGCACGTCGGCGACGATCACCTTGAACAGGTCGGGGCGCAGGTTGGCCACGACGCCCATGAGGAGGCCACCGGCACTGCCGCCGTTCGCCGCGAGCCGATCACGCGAGGTGTAGCCCTCCCGCACGAGGTGTTCGGCCACGTCGATGAAGTCGGTGAAGGTGTTCATCTTCCGCATCATCTTGCCGTCGTCGTACCAGCCGCGCCCCATCTCCTGCCCGCCGCGCACGTGCGCGATCGCGAAGGCGATGCCGCGGTCCACGAGCGAGAAGCGCGTCGAACTGAAGGTGGGCTCGGTCGTGGAGCCGTACGATCCGTAGGCGTAGAGCAACAGCGGCGCCTTGCCGTCGCGCGTGAGGCCCTTCCGGTGCACGAGCGAGACCGGGACCTTCGTGCCGTCGCGCGCGGTCGCCTCGATGCGCTCGACCTCGTACTGCGCGGGGTCGTACCCGCCCAGGACCTCGTCACGCTTGAGGAGCGTGCGTGCGCGCGAGTCCATGTCGTAGTCGTACACCGTGTTGGGCGTCACGAGCGAGCTGTACGTGAAGCGCAGGACGGTCGACGCGTACATCGGGTTGGAGCCCGGGAACACGCCGTACGCCGCCTCGGGGAAGCTCACGTCGTGCGCGGTGCCGCCGTCGAGCGCCGTCACCCGCAGCCGACGCAACCCCTCGCGCCGCTCCGAGATGACGATGTGCCTCTCGAACGGCAGGATGCCCTCGACGAACACGCCCGGGCGGTGCGCGAGCCACTCGGTCCACGCGTGAGGTCCGGGCGCATCCACCGGCGCGACCATCACCTTGAAGTCCTGTGCGTCCTCGTTCGTGACGATGTAGAAGACGCCCTCCCCGGCGTCCACCTCGTACTCCACGCCCGGTCGCCGCGGCGCGATCACCCGCGGCGGCATCGTGGGGCGGTCGGCGGGGATCACGTGCCATTCGCTCGAGGTGAACGATCCGCTCGAGATGAGGATCCACCGCTCGTCGCGCGAGAGATGCACGTTCACGTTGAAGAGCACGTCGGTGTCGCGATAGACGCTCACGTCCTGCGCGCGCGGCGTGCCGAGCCGGTGACGCCAGACCTGGTCCCCGCGCTTGGCGGCGTCGGGTGTCATATAGAAGAGCGTCCGGTCGTCCGCCGCCCAGGCCAGGCCCCAGCTCAACTTCTCGATCCGGTCGGGGAGCCACTCGCCGCTCTCGAGATCCTTCACGCGCAACGTGAAGTCCTCGTAGCCGTTGGTGTCCTCGAGCACGGCGAGGCGCCCGTGATCGGGGCTCACCTCCAGCCCACCGAGCGCATGGAAGGCGTGGCCTTCGGCCTCGGCGTTCTGGTCGTAGTAGACCTCCTCCGGCGCGGTGAGCGCGCCGCGCTTCCTGGCGAAGATCGGATACGCCTTGCCGGTCTCGGTCCGGGAGTAGTAGAACCAGCCGTCGCGCGGCACCGGGACCTGGCTGTCGTCCTCCTTGATGCGGCCGAGCATCTCCGTGTAGATCAGCTCCTGCAGCGCCTTGGTGTGCGCGGTCATCGCCTCGGTGTAGGCGTTCTCGGCCTCGAGGTACGGGATGGTCGCGGGATGCTCGCGGTCCTTGAGGTAGGCGTAGTCGTCCACGCGTCGGTCACCGTGGAGCGTCGTGACGACCGGGATCTTCGGGGCGGCGGGAGGCGTTGGATGCGGGGCGGTCATCGACGAGGCGGGATCAGGACGGCGTGCGAAGAGATGGGCGAACGAGACCAGGACGGGCCTCCGAAGGAAAGATGGAGGTCACGCGCACCGATGTGTGAGCCACGGGCAGCGAGCCACGGGCAGCGAGCCACGGGACGCGAGCCACGGCGAAGATGCGCCCCGCGCCTCGGCGATTAGCTTTCGCCCTTCATCCTCAAGCCTCCATCCCGTGTCCGATCGCTCCGCCCCCGGCACCCGCCTCCTCTCGCTCTGGCGCAAGTTGAGCCCGCTCCCGGGCGGCCAGTGGCTCTTCGCGATGATCTTCTCGCGCATGGTCCCGTACTCGGGCTCCGTGGGGCCGCGCATCCGGCATCTCGAGCCCGGCCATGCCCGCGTGGAGATCCCCGACCGTCGCTCCAACCGCCAGCACCTCGGCTCGGTGCACGCGATCGCGCTCATGAACGTCGCCGAGATGGCGAGCGGGCTCGCGATGATGTCGGGCCTGCCGGAGGGCATCCGCGGGATCGTGACGGGCATCTCGATCGAGTACCTCAAGAAGGCGCGCGGGACGATCACCGCGATGAGTCGCGTCACCGTCCCCACGGTGACGACCGATCAGGACTTCGCCGTGATCTCGGAGTGCCTCGATCGCGACAACGTCTGCGTCGCGCGCGCGACGGTGACCTGGCGGCTGGGCCCGGTGCGCCCGAAGGTCGCGAAGACCGCCGAGCCGGCCCCTGCGGGGCGCGCCTGATGGAGACGCCCTTCACGCGGCACGCGAAGGTGCAGGTCCCGCTCATCTGCGGCCCCATGTACCCCTGCTCCAACCCCGAGCTCGTCGCGGCGGTGAGCGCGGCCGGTGCGCTGGGCATCGTGCAGCCGATCGCGCTCACGTACGTGCACGGGCACGACTTCCGCGAGGGCCTGCGGCTCATCCGGCAGCTCACGCCCGAGCCGATCGGGTTCAATGCGCTGATCGAAGGCAACAACAAGCTGTATCGCAAGCGGATGGAGCTCTGGATCGACATCGCGCTCGAGGAGGGCGTGCGCTTCTTCCTCACCTCGCTCGGGAATCCCAACTGGGTCTGCGCGAAGGTCCACGCGGTGGGCGGCGTGGTCTACCACGACGTCACCGAGCGGAAGTGGGCGCAGAAGGGGATCGACGGCGGCGTCGATGGCCTGATCGCGGTGAATGCGCGCGCCGGCGGCCATGCGGGCGGCAAGTCCCCCGAGAAGCTCTTCGACGAACTCGCGCCGTTCGGCGTGCCGATCGTCTCGGCCGGCGGCGTCGGCACTCCCGAGGAGTTCACGCGCCACCTGCGGATGGGCTACGCCGCCGTCCAACTCGGCACGCGCTTCATCGCCACGCCCGAGTGCAAGGCGAGCGATGCCTACAAGCAGGCGATCGTCGACGCGGACGAGGACGACATCGTGCTCACGGAACGTCTGACCGGCGTGCCGGTGGCGGTGATCCGCAATGCCTACATCGAGAAGCTCGGCACCAAGGCCGGCCCGTTCGCCAAATGGATGCTGCGCGGGGGGCGGACCAAGCACTGGATGCGCACCTGGTATGCGCTCAACTCGGTGCGCCGGCTCAAGAAGTCGCTGAGCTCATCCGATGTCTCGACCGACTATTGGCAGGCCGGGAAGTCGGTGGCGGGGATCCATGACGTGCGGCCGGCGGGGCAGGTCGTGGCCGAGTTCGCTGCCGCGCTCGACTGACGGCGCACTGCGTTCACCACCGAGGCACCGAGGGCACCGGGAGCCGCACGCGTGACGAGTGTTGCCGTTCCCAAGAAGTGGTCTTGTCGAGTACCGTGAGGTTTGCCCGCTGTCGCCTTTCTCGGTGTCCTCGGTTTCCCTGTGGTGGATGCCGTTGCAGTCGGCCCGAAGCTCACCGCTCCGGGGCCGCCGCCACCACCGGCTCCGCCCCCGGCCACCAGCGATGCACGAGGACGGTCACCTGCCCCGGCCGCACCGTGACGGCTCCGAGCGAGCGCGCCTGACCGTCGCGCGTGACCTCCACGATGTGCTCGCCCACCGGCAGCCGCATGCGCGCCACGGTGATGCGGTCGGGGAGGAGCTGCCAGGCGCGGAGGTCGGGCTGGTCGAGGATCTGTGACGATGCGTGGATGGCGAGCAGGCCGATGCCGAGCAGGATCGCGCCGACCGCCGCTCCCGCCTTGCCCGCCTTCTTGTCCTCGTCCTTCTTGTCGCCCTTCTCTCCCTTCCCTTCCTTCTCGTCATCACTCGCGATGATGTCGCCGGCTGCGTTGAACGCCCCCTCGGCGCCCTTGAGCGAGAGTTCGCGCACCGCCACGCGCCCGAGCGCCCGCGCGATGCGCCCGGGCTGACCGCGATCGAAGTCGGCACGCACCGCATCGCTCACGCTCATCCCCACCGCGCGTGCGGCGATCGGCGGGTCGCCCGTGCCTTCCCCGAGCACGGGGAGTTGCACCGCGCGGCCGGTCGCGGCCGCGTCGAGCATCGCCGAATCCGAGAGCACGTCCACGGCCGCGAGCCGCGTCGCGCGGGCGCCGAGCACGCCCTGCCCCGCCTGCGGATTGACGTCCGACATCACCGGCCAGCGCATGCTCACGTTGCGATAGGACTCCGCCGCCCAGTCGCGCGAGACACCGCGGCGACGATCGATCTCGCGATAGGTGCTCATGCGCACCGCATCGTCGTCGCTCTCGAGCAGCGCGGCCTCGTCGCGGTTGACCCAGAAGCTGAGCCCCGCCGGCGCCGGACGTGCGACGAAGCCGTCCTCGATGAGCACGATCACGTCGCCATGCCCGGCGTCGAGCGGGATGGTGTCGCCCGGCAGGTCGCCGTTGAGCAGCACGTTCGCGTTGCGATAGGCGACGTCGGCGTCATTGCGCTCGCCGGCCACCTCGAACATCACGCCGGCGATGTAGCGCATCACGCCCTGGAAGCGCGCGTCGGGCAGACTGTTGCTCTCGCTCGCGAGCACGGTGGACATGCGCCGCGCCTCGACCGCGGCCTCGCCGCTCTCGTTGCGTGCGAGCCAGTTGAGGCCGCCGTAGTACGGGACCAGGAGCAGTTCGGCGTTGCCGGGATCGTAGGGCAGCGCGCCGTCGCCGGTCACCATGCTCTGGGCGCCGTCGCTCAGGCGCTTGGTGTAGCGCTGATAGGCGATCGTCCAGGCGCGGTCGAGCGCGCGCGTGCCGAGCTCGTTCTGGCCGGCGTGCATCGCGACCAGTCCGCGGTACATCTGTCGCAGCAGCGCGTCGGCCGGTGCGATCCGCTTGTCGTCCAGGTCGGCGAGCGCCGACCCGTACTGCCCTGAGCTCATCCGCGCGCGCAGCTGCTGCTCGGCGGCGATGCCCGCCGGCCCCGCCCGCCACGACTGACCCGCGGACGCGCAGCCCTGGAGGCCGAGCGCGACCGCGAGTGCCAGTGTGGGGAGGGTGGGGATTCGCACCTGCTACCGGATCTGCTTCTCGAGCACGACGATCCGCTGCTGCGCCATCGCGATCGCCTCGGCCATCTTCGCGCTCGCCTCGCCCTGGGCGCGGATGCGCTCGATGTCCATGGAGAGCAGGAACCGCTGATAGCGCATGAGCGCTTCCTGCGGCCGCAGCTGCAGGTCGAGCAGGCGTGCCGCCTTGTACTGCACCTCGCCGGCCTCGGGGTCGAGGACGCTCGCGCGGTCATAGCGGTTGAGCGCACCCGCGAGGTCGTTGCTCGCCACGAGATCGTCGCCTTCGCGGATGAGCAGGGCCGCGGCCTCCTTCCCCTGTGCCTGCGCCGTCGCGTCCTGCGGCTTGCTCGCGACCATGATGCCCTGCGGTCCGCGACGCGAGAGCACCGCGGCGCGACCGCCGTCCATCTGGACCATGACCATCTCCCCGAGCTTGTCCTTGGGGACGCCCGAGAGGGTCGCCGGCACGAGGACCGCGCCGCCGCCGTTGCGGCGCACGACCCAGGCCGACGGCGTGGTACGCGTGGCCGCGAAGACCTGCGCCTCGTTCATGCCGATCGTCACTTCGCCGCGCGCGATCGACTCGCGGACGGCGGTGGAGGCGCCTGCGGTGGCGACGCCGTAGACGGAATCCATCGCCGCCTTCATCGCTTCGCGGTCGGCGGCGACCATGGGCGCGGAGGCGGAGGCGTCGACCGCCGGCACCTTGTCGCCGTTCACCATGACGGGACTCTCGTTCACGCGCTGCGGGTACGGCGCGCAGGCGGCGAGCGCGAAGGCGAGCAGGCCCGCCGTGTGCACGCGGGAGAGGTAGATCGTGGGCTTGAGCATCGGTACGACCTCAGGGTCTGCGGATCGGAATGGGATCGAATCTGGGTAGTGGTTCACTTTCATCCTCCATCCTTCAGCCTTCATCACCGGATCACGGCGTCAGCCGCCGCCGCTGGATGTACTTCTTGATCTTGTGCTGCCCCACCCAGACCTTCGCGTTCGTCTCGAGGTCGATCATCGTCGCGTCGATCTGGTAGAACACGATCTTCTCGCGGCCCTCCGAATCCTCGATCGCCTGCACGTCGCCCTGCAGCATGAAGCGCGCACCCTGTTCGCGCGCCATCCGCGCCCGCGTCTCGGCGCTCGCGTTCGTCTGCTGGTCCACGCGCTCGCCGCGCACCTCGTCGCGTTCGGCGGCGCTCGCGACCACGCGCACCGCCCCCGACGTGATGTAGGCGCGCTCGAGGTCGCGCACGAAGGTGCCGACCGCGATGTGCTCCATGGTGCGATTGCGGAACTCGCCGACGATGATGGTCGGGGACTGGCCCGCGTTGGCGGCGGCCCAGTCGCGCGTCCAGTTGGCCGAGAGCGACTGCCCGATGAGCTCGTTGGCGACGAGGCGCGAGTCGGTGTCGTTCCAGCCGCCCGAGAGGTCGGTCACGCTGTTGGGGTCGACGCGGCTGACGCGCTTGATGCCGCAGGCGCTGACGGCCAGGGCGGCGGCGAAGAGGGCGAAGGCGGTACGGTGGCGAAGCATATCGGGCTCCCGTGAGCAGTGGGTTCGACTCCTACACTAGCAGGACGTGTTCCATCGGATAGTTGTTTCGTAAGTACTTGTCAGACAATGGCTTCTGATTTGAGGACAATAGAAAGTGTCCCCTTTTGGATACAGGCGTGTCAGTCGACCGTTCCGAGGAAGGACCGCGTCGTTCTCGACGCTTAGATTCGTGAGTCGTTCTCTTTCATCCTCCATCCTTCAACCTCCATCCTCATGCCCGCCGACATCATCGATTACCGCATCGTTGGAGATGACATGCAGGGCGTCATCATCACCCTCGACCCGGGTGAGGCCGTGTTCGCCGAGGCGGGCGGGATGATGTACATGGAGGACGGGATCGAGATGGCGACGACGCTCGACCCGAACAACCAGGCGGGCGGGCTCTTCGGCAAGCTGCTCGGTGCCGGCAAGCGCCTCCTCACCGGCGAGTCGTTCTTCATCACGATGTTCGGCAACGCGGCGCGGGTGCGCCGTGACGTGGCCTTCGCCACGCCGACGCCGGGGAAGATCTTCGTCGCCGACCTCAAGCAGTGGGGCGGCGAGATCATCGCGCAGAAGGACGCCTTCCTCGTGGCGGCACGCGGCATCGATCTCGACATCGCGTTCACCAAGAAGCTCGGCGCCGGCTTCTTCGGTGGCGAGGGATTCATCCTGCAGAGTCTCAAGGGCGACGGTCTCGCCTTCCTCTCGGCGTCGGGGACGCTGATCGAGCGCGATCTCGCGCGCGGCGAGGTGCTGCGGGTGGACACCGGCTGTCTCGTCGCCATGCAGGCGACGGTCGACTACGACATCGAGATGGTGAAGGGCGTGAAGAACATGGTCTTCGGCGGCGAGGGGATGTTCTATGTGAGGCTCACCGGGCCGGGGCGCGTCATCATGCAGACCCTGCCCTTCTCGCGCCTGGCGGCGCGCGTGATCGCGCATGCGCCGGCGATGCAGCGTCAGGGCGGCGCAGCGGGGATCCTCGGCGGGATCATCGGGGACCGCGGCTGATGAACGAGGTGGGCGGAGGCACGGGCGCGCTGCCGCGCGTGGTGAGGAGCGAGGTGCCGCGCGCGATCTCGGGGAGCATCGCGGCGGTGGCGCTCGCCGGCGCGCTCTACGTGGGCTTCAGGCCCACGGGCCCGGTGCCTGCGCTGGGGCAGTTGCTCGATCCCGCGCATGGCGTGTGGGCGGCGGCACGGGTGGCCGAGCTGCCGCGCGAGCAGTCGCTCCTGCTCGAAGGTCTGAGTGCCCCGGTCGAGGTGCGCTACGACGATCGCGGCGTGCCGCACATCTTCGCCCGGACCGAACTCGACGCCATGCGTGCGCTCGGCTGGATCCATGCTCGCGACCGGCTCTTCCAGATGGAGCTCACCGTGCGGAAGGTCGCGGGGACGCTCGCCGAAGTGGCGGGGCCCGAGCTGCTGCCGATCGACCGGCAGGCACGCGAACGCGGACTCGCGCAGGCCGCCGAGGCCAAGTGGAACGCCCTGCCCGCCGACTCGAGGATCCGCGGCGTGGTCGTCGCGTACGTCGAAGGCATCAACCAGTGGGTGCGCGACGCCGGCGCGCAGGATCTCCCGGTGGAGTACAAGCTGCTCGGCGCATCACCACGCATCTTCCAGTCGCAGGACGTCTACTACATGCTGGCCGAGATGTCGCAGACGCTGGCCTGGCAGAGCGACGAGCTGGAGCGGGGCGCGATCGAGGCGCTGATCGGCGAGGAAGCCACGGCGGTGCTCTTCCCGCTCGACGCGCCGATCCAGGAACCCATTCAGCCGGTGCCGGGGCGCACGGCGCCGCGCTATGCGACGATGAAGTTCCCCGCCCCGCGCACGCCGAACGCCGGCGCGGTCGCGGCAGCGCGGCGCGCCGACGACACGCGGCGCCGGGTGGCGCTCGGCCCTTCATTGAACAGCGCGGCCGGCGCGGTGGAGAGCTTCACGCGCGGCGAGGCCATGGTGGGCTCGAACAACTGGGCCGTCGCTCCCGAGCGCTCGGCGAGCGGTCATGCGCTGCTCTCGGGCGATCCGCACCTGAGCCTCTCGCTCCCGAGCATCTGGTACGAGGTGCACATCGTCGTGCCGGGGGAGATGGATGTGTACGGCGTCTCGCTGCCCATGACGCCGACGATCCCGATCGGGTTCAATCGCGACGTGGCCTGGACGGCGACGAACACCGGCGCCGACGTGACCGACTTCTACCGCGAGGTGGTGGACGATTCCACGTCGCCCACGAAGTACCGGCTCGATGGCGAATGGAGAGCACTCGAGCAGCGGGTGGAGGTCTTCCACGGCAAGGGCGGCGTGGTGCTCGCGACCGACACGCTGCGCCGCACGCACCGCGGTCCGCTCCTGCGCACGAGCGAGGGGTGGCTCTCGCTGCGCTGGACCGCGCTCGAGGCGGGTGACGAAGCGAACGCGTTCCGGAATGCCGCCCGCGCGACGACCGCCGAGGAGTGGTACAAGGCGATGGAGCCGTACAAGGCGCCGGCGCAGAACTTCCTCGTGGCCGATCGCGCCGGCGCGATCGGCATCCGGAGCACCGGACGATATCCGATCCGCCCTGGCAATGGTCGCGGCGACCGGATCCTCGACGGGAGCACGAGCAAGGTCGACTGGCTCGGCGACTGGCCGGTGGCGAAGTACCCGCAGGCGCTCCGTCCGGCCCAAGGGTACCTCGCGAGCAACAACCAGCAGCCGATCGACCCGGCGGTGCGCAGCGACTACCTCGGCTGGGATTGGCCCACGCCGTGGCGGGCGATGCGGATCAACGAGATCCTGCGCGCCGACGCGGCGATGACGCCGGAGAAGATGCGTCTGGCGCATACGGACCCGCGCAGCGCCCTCACGGAGCATGTGCGCAGCGCCGTGCGCGCCGCGGTCGCGGCGCGCGGCATGGAAGCGACCAGTGCCGATCGAGAGGCGCTCGCGTTCCTCGATGAGTGGGACGGACGATTCGACTCCGAGAGCAAGGGCGCGGTGCTCTACAACGCGGTGCTCCAGGAGCTCACGCGGCGGACGTGGGACGAGATGGCGCCGCCAGGCGAGACGCAGCGGATGGCGACGCCGAACTCGATGATGCTGGTGCGGTTGTTCGACGACCCGACGTCGGTCTGGTGGGATGACCGCGCGACCACGAACGTGCGCGAGGGTCGCGACCAGATCCTGCTCGCGAGCCTGCATGGGGCGTGGGAAGGTGCGCGTTCGCGGTCCGGGAACGATCCGCGGGCGTGGCGCTGGGGGAACGAGCGGATGGCGAGCGTGAAGCACTTGCTGCAACTGCCGGGCTTCGGGCGGGAGTCGCTGAAGGTGCAGTCGGGACCTGGCACGCTGAGTCCGAACGACGGTCGCGGGACGCACGGAGCGTCGTGGCGCTTCGTCGTGGAACTCGGCGATTCGGTGGAGGCGTGGGGGACCTATCCCGGCGGACAGTCGGGGAACCCGGTGTCGTCGCGGTATGCGGATCGGATGGAATTGTGGCGCACCGGAGCGCTCGCGCCATTGCGGTTGCCGCGGGGCGCGGCGGACCTGTCAGGGGCGCAGTTGCGCAGCGCACTCACGTTGCGGCCGATCGATGGAGGTGCGCGATGAAGCGGTTGCCGTGGTTCGCCGGCGCGGTGGTGGCGATCGCGCTCGGCACGTGGGTCGTGGGATGGTGGATCGTTCCGATCGTCGGCGCCGCGTGGGGCTGGGTGAAGCGGACGGATCCGGCGACGCCGTTGCTGGCCGGGGTCGCGGGGATGCTGGCTTGGGCGATACTCCTCGTCGTCTCTGCGAACGGTGCGCCGGCCGGGTCGGTGAGCGCTACGGTCGGACAGGCGATGCGGGTGGGTCCGGGGGCACTGGTGGCGTTGACGCTCGCGTATCCGGGGCTGCTGGCGGCGAGTGGGGCGGCGCTGGCGCGAGCGGTGGGGCGACGGGGGCGGTAGGGTGAGTTCAGCGAGGCCGGCCGACGGCACGCGAGGCGCTTGCGACGTCCTGGTCCGGTTCGAAGATCCTCGATCGTTGGTCACGCAGCACCCTGTCGCCATTGGAGACGAGCCGTGTTCCGATCAGTTGGGGCCTACCTCTTCGCCGCCGCGTTCCTGGTGCTCAGCAAGAGTGCCTTCCGCCAGGCGCTGAGCGAGTTCCACGACACGGAACCCGGCTCGCTGCTCTTCGGTGCGCTGCAGGTGGTGATCGGCATCTCGGCGGTGGTGGCGGCCATCGGCCTGGTGAGGCGCTCGCGCTGGGCCTCGCCTTCGGTCGCCATCTGGGGCGTTGCAACCGCCGCGTTGCTCGCCGTGCAACCACTGTATGAGCCCATGGACTCCGGCGCGCGGTGGTCGATCTGGTTGGGGGCGGCTGCGGTCGGCGTTGCCGCGGCAGGGGTGAGCTGGTTCGCGCGCGGACTCCAGAGGGGCGACGCCGCATCGCGCGCAGTGACGGCGCGGGCAGACGTTGAGCCACCGGCGCCCGGTCTTCTGGTCGAAGGGCGGCAGCCAGTGGAGCCGATCGTCGCGCGCGCGCCCGACGCTCATGTGCATCGTGGCACTGAAGGCCAGGATGAACGACCGCACTCATCGCGCGCGCCGATTCGCGAGTAAGGTGGTCTTCGCATGGGAGATCGGTCGCCCGTGGTATCACGGTACGCGTGCAGACCTCCTGCCCGGCGATGTCATCGAGCCGGGCGCACAGCGCAACTCAGAGACATCGCACGACGCGCCGGGGCACGTGTATCTCACGCCCGACCTGGATGGCGCGATCTGGGGAGCGGAACTCGCATCAGGCGAGGGCCACCCGCGCGTCTACGTCGTGGAGCCCCTCGGGCCGGTCGAGGACGCGGTCAACGCCGCGGACTGGCTGGCTCCCGGCCATCCGTCGATGTCGTGGCGTTCGGGCGAGCCACTGAGAGTCGCGCGCGAGGTCACGGAGTGGTCGCTCTACCATGGCACCCGAGCTGACTTCCGTCCCGGGGATCTCATCGTGCCGGGACGGCCAGCCAACTTCGGCGAAACTCCCCGAACGTCGAACCACGTCTATCTCACTCGCACCCTGGATGCCGCCAAGTGGGGAGCGGAACTGTCCTCAGGGGAAGGGCGCGGGAGGATCTACATCGTCGAGCCGACGGGTCCGCTCGAGGATGATCCCAACGTGACCGACAAGAAGTTCCGAGGGAATCCGACGAAGTCCTTCCGGTCCCGCGAAGCCCTGCGCGTGATCGGTGAGCTCGAGCACTGGACCGGGCACCCGGTCGAGGCCGTGAGAGCGATGAAGGACGGCCTCGCGAGACTCGAAGCGGCGGGCAAGGCGGTGATCGACGACTGACGTGAAGTCGTCGATGGGACGGACGGATGTCCGCGACCGCACGCCGCGCGGGATCGGAACCTTGCGATGGTGACGGCACCATCCCATCATGTGGACGCACGCCGAACGGCCCGACCAGACGTCCATGCGACCGCGGGAGCCGACTGCCCATGATCGAAGTGCGACAGCACCCTGCTCTGCCGCTCGCCGTCGTCCGCCGCCGCGCGGACCCCGCTGATCTCGCGCGCCTGGTTCCCGAGTGTTGCGGGCTCGTGTGGAGCGCACTCCAGCAGCAGGGCGTGCGAGGCGGACGGCACGTCGCGCTCTACCTCGATGCGCAGATCCAGGTCATGATCGGCGTCGAGGCGTTGCAACCGGTCCGCGCGGCCGGCGAGCTCGTGGCGGCGACCACGCCGGCCGGAGAGGTCGCGCGGACGGTGCATCTCGGACCCTACGGGACGCTCGGGTCCGCGCACTCGGCGATCCTCGCTTGGTGCCGCGCGAACGGACGCCGGGTCGCCGGTCCGCGCTGGGAGCTGTACGGGCACTGGGAGCCTGAGTGGGACTCGCACCCCGAGCGCATCCGAACCGACGTGTGCTATCTGCTGGAGCCACTTTCGTGACTCGACGTTTCCACGCGCGGAGATCCTCCATGACTGCAGCAGGAACACACCTGTCCCTGCACCGCCTTCGCACCCCGAGCCGGCTCGGCGCGACCCTGTGCACGCTGCTGCTCGCCACGGCCTCCACCCTGCCCGCACAGGGGGTCATCAGCGGCCGCGCGCTCCTCGCCAACTCCACGCGTCCCCTCGCGTGCGTCGACGCCACGCTCCGCCGCACCAACGGCGGCGTCGTCGCCACGACCTTCACCCGCGAGGACGGCACGTTCGAGTTCGCCGCCCCAGCCGCGGGTCGCTACGTCGTCGCCTTCAGCACGCTCGGCATGGCCGAGGCCGTCGCGCCGCTCGACTCGCTGCACCCCGGGTCGGATGTCGATCGCACCTTCGCGGTGCCGCTCAACGCCGTGGACTCGCTCGTCGAGCGGGTCGACGCCGCACGGAGCGACAAGCGCTTCTCGCAGGTGGCGAGGAACAGCGGCACGCCGCGCTATCCGGCGTCGGAACGCGACAACGGACGCGAGGGAGGCGTCGTGGTCGCCGTCGTCGTGAACGCCGACGGGCGCGTCGACCCTGCGCTGACCTCGTTCCTCTACGCCTCGGCGGAGCCGTTCGAGGCGGCGGTGCGCGAGGCGTTCGGGCAGATGAGCTTCGAACCGGCGCAGGTCGGGGGACAGGCCCGCTGCTCTCTGCTCGTCCTGCCGTACATCTTCGAGCTCACGACGAGGGGGGCACGGCGCTCGAGTTCGTACGTGGTCGCCGATGTCGGCGTGTTGCCGCCGACCGTCGTCGTTCCCCTCCCGGCCGAGCGACGCGGACCCTGCCCGCCGCTCCCGGCCGCGAGCGACAGCGCCCCCCCCATCTACCTGATGTGCCAGGTGGACCCCGACGCGCGCGAGGTCCGTGGCAATGGGGTGCTCAACTGGGAGCCTCAGGCGGGCGAGATCACGTCGATCTCCTGCTTCCGTGTCGAGCTCCGATTCGTCGTCGATGCTCGCGGCGTGCCGGAACCGGGCACCATCACGCTCGTCTCGGCGAACAACACCGGGTTCGGCGCCGCCTTCCTCGCGCTCGCGCCGGACCTGCGCTTCTCACCGGCCCGGCTCAAGGGAAGGCCGGTGCGACAGGTGGTGACCTACCGGGAGTCGGTCGGCGTCAGCACGAGCATCGTCAGCGACATGGGCATCGGATCCTCGACGCCGTCACGACGGACACGCTGCTGAGGCGCCCTGTGGCCGCCTTCGACGTGACCCGTCAGCGCGGATGGCTGATCGCCTACTACGCGACCTTCGCCGCGACGCTCGGCACCGGCGCACTCAACATCCTCCATGTCCGCGGCGGGTTCCTCACGAACCATCTGGCGGATCTGGTCGTGCCGGCCTGGCTCTACATCGCGTCGCGGGGACTGCACTCGCGCGCGCCGCGTGCGACGCGGATCCAACGCACGGTCGGCCGTTCTCCGGAGATCGCCGCCATCGTACTGTTCGGCGCCAGCGCCCTGACCGAGGTGAGTCAGTACTTCTGGCCGCGTGGCCTGTTCCGCGGGCGATTCGATCCGGCGGACATCGCCGCGTATGCCGTGGCGCTGGTCGCGTGCTATGCGGCAGAACGGCGATGGCCGGTGGGCCCGGCGCGACTCGTGGAGCGATAGCCTGCGACCAGCGTGGACCGCTACCCGAGC
This sequence comes from Gemmatimonadota bacterium, assembly GCA_021413975.1. Taxonomy (GTDB): domain Bacteria; phylum Gemmatimonadota; class Gemmatimonadetes; order Gemmatimonadales; family Gemmatimonadaceae; genus Pseudogemmatithrix. The sequence goes on along the minus strand of JAIOPJ010000055.1, from coordinate 47,343 downwards.
GTCCACACCTGCATCGAACCGAACAGCGTGATGCCAAGGATGCCGGGGTTGTCGCCCTCGCCGAACAGGATCGACAGTCGGCTGAGGTCACCGCGCACGTAGGTCCAACCGGAGCCGTCGAAGCGGTACAGGAACGACTTGTCGTTCGCGTTGTTGTTCCCCCAGCGGAACGACATCCAGATGCGATTGGCGGGGTCGGCATAGAGCGAGACCTCGACCCCCGGCCGGTAGTAGTTGCTCGCCCCATCGCTCTGCGGCAACTGGGGCAGTCCGGGACCGGCCACCTTCTGAGCCGTGCTGCTGCCGTCGGACACGCGCCACAGCTCCGTCTGGAAGCCGTTGCCGTCCACCGTACTCGCGAAGTAGAAGTGGCCGCGACGGTCCGGGACGGCGCTCAGGAAGAGGTTGGGGCAGTCGATGACAGTGGCCCCGGGTTGTCCGCACGCGAGCACCGTCGATTGTGCGCTGGTCGCCGGATTGACGAGGACCACGCCGACGTTCCTGCGCCAGCCGAACACACGCCCCTTGGAGGTCATCCACATCTGCGTGGTCGGCATGGAGCCGCTGCCGTCATTGCGCCAGGTGGTCTCCGTCGGCAGCGCGCTCCAGAACGTGTAGACGTAGTTCAGGCCATCGACGTACGCCGAGCTCAGCATGTGCAGCCGGCCGTCCTCGGTCTTGGCGAGGAACAGGGCCCCCGCGGCCGGCAGGGCGATCACGGTCGCATAGTCGGCGCCACGCACCTCCATGAGTGCACCCCCGGCGGTGCTGACGACGTACATGGTGCCGTCGTACTGTGGTGCCGAGGGTGACGAGTAGCCGGTGCCGTAGACCTCCCAGCGGGCACCGCCGGGGACGAGCCGGACCGTGGTCCCTGCACCGTCGCCCCCTCGCACGAAATGGTGGCCACTGCTGCTGCGGGCGGCGCCGGCTCCACCGACGCCCAGTGTGCCGTCCAGGGGCAACGAGGTGAGCGGGCGACCGCCGCTGCCGTTGCCGCCGCCATCGCAGGCGGCGAGACCGACGGCCAGCCCGACGAGGACAATGGAGCGCCCGGAGCGCCACAGGTTCGATGCGACGGTCGTCGATGTGCGGGTCATGAAGGGCCGGAGGGACGGGGGCGATGATCGGGGCGCGGGAATAATGCGCACTGCCCGCGCCCCGGTCGAGACCCTCCCTCAACGCCTCGTGAAGAGGTCGTCGGACCGGTCACGGAGCCGAAGGACCCTGGAGGTCCGCGCGGTCGGCATTCAACCCGGCCACAACCAGGCGAAGGTCGCGCCGGTGACCAGCGCGAAGAGGACGCCGTCGAGCGAGTACGTCACGGTGAACCGCGTGCTCCTGCCCCACCAGATCCAGTTCTGCCAGTGCGCCATCACGTAGCAGCAGAAGGTGACGGTTGCACTCACGCGGAAGACCTCGAGGGACTCCGCACCCGGCCCGTGCGTGCGGCCCGTGACGAACGCGACGAGCACGGCTATGACGAGTGAATAGACGAACCACAGACCCATCATCCGGCCCATGTCGAGGCCGCCACTCGGCCAGACCGACATGATGCCCGCCGGACCCTGCTTCATCTTCGCCTCGAACTCCGGCGTCGTCATGTCGGCCGTGGTGCGACCGTAGGGGAACCGATAGTCCCCGGGCGACACGCCGAGGGCGCGCACCCTCTCCAGGAACTCGGCCTCGCCGGGGACGGCGATCATGTCGTCGCGGTGCCAGCCGAGCAGTCCGTGGATGAGCATCAGCGCGATGAAGACGAACACCGCCGACACGACGATCGGGATCCAGAGCGCCAAAGGACTGACCATGCTCACTACCTCACGGACTGGGGCGAGGGGCCGGCGCAGGGGGTGGACGGCCCGGCGATAACATACCGCCACAGGCGTCCCGCGCCACGAACGACCGCGACTGGGCCCCTCGCTGCAGCTCGATCTCCATTCGCTCGGTCGACGCACTGCGCCGGCCCTTCCGGCCAAGTGAGGTTCTCCGCACCTTCCGCCTCTGGCCCACGTCCACAACGCACGCGCCCCCTCCGACCCGCCGTTGATGCGCATCGCCGCACTCTACGACATCCATGCCAATCTCCCGGCGCTCGAGACCGCCGTCGCAGCCGTCGTGCGCGAGGGGGCCGAACTCATCGTGATCGGCGGCGACGTGCTGCCGGGCCCGATGCCACGCGAAACACTGGCGTACCTGCGATCGCTCGCGATCCCCGCCGCATACCTCCTCGGCAACGGCGACCGTGAGGTCCTGGCCGTGCGGGCCGGAGAAGCGCCGGACGCGGTGCCCGAGCGCTTCCGCCCGATGATGCGGTGGGTCGCCGAGCAGATCAGCGACGACCAGGTGCGCTGGATCGAGCAGTGGCCGGCCACGCTGTCGATGCACCTGCCGGCGCTCGGTCACGTGCTCTTCTGCCACGCGACGCCTCACAGCGACACCGAGTTGTTCACCGTGGCCAGTTCGGACGCGCGATCGCAGCGCCTGTTCCCACTCGGAACGGCCGATGTCGTGGTGTGCGGCCACACGCACATGCAGTTCGTGCGAGACTTCGGCCGCATGCGGATCATCAACGCCGGCAGCGTCGGCATGGCGGTGGGGATCGGTGGAGCGGAGTGGCTGCTGATCGACGATCGCGCGGCGCTGCGGCGCGCGCCGTACGATCGGGCGTTGGCGGCCGCACGCGTCCGAAGGACGGAGTATCCGCTCGCCGAGGAGTTCGCGACGTCGAGCGTGCTGAGTCCGCCGGACTCGTCGACCGTCCTCGAGGCACTGACGCGCGCCGTGGAGGGGCTATGAGCCTCCCCGAACTCTACGCTCGCTACGAATGGTTCCTGCGGCCCGCCCTCCGGGTCGGTCCGGTGTTCGGCGGCATCGCGCTCCTCTTCTGGCGGGTGCACGAGACGCGCGTGCCCCTCACGGTCCGTGCCGTGCTCATCCCCCCGGTGGCGATGAGCACCGGGTTCCTCATGTTCCTCGCGCCCATGACGCGCATCCCTTGGTCCTGGGCGGCGGGGGCCCTGCTCTTCGGGCTCCTCGTGCTCTCCTGGCCGCTGCTGCGGTCGTCCCGCCTCGAGGCACGCGACGGCGTGATCTACATGCGGCGCTCGCGCGCCTTCCTGTGGATCCTGCTCGGCCTGCTCGCGCTGCGCCTGGCGCTGCACGACTACATCGGCCACCTGATCTCACCGCTGCAGACGGCAGCGCTGTTCTACCTCATGGCCTTCGGCATGATCGTGCGCTGGCGCACGTCCCTGTACCTGGGCCTGCGGGCGATGCTGGACGCGCTACGGCCGCAGTGACCGCTCCAGGTCCGCCGCGATGAACGCCATCACCGCCATCGCCGCCACGACACGCCGCACTTCCTTCGGATCCAGCTTGTCCGGCGTGTCCGCGTCCGTGTGATGGAACCAGAAGTAGCGCGAACCATCGACGTTGAGACCCATCCCGGGCACACCGGTCGACATGATCGGTCCGATGTCGGCACCGCCGCCTGACGCTTCGATCTTCCCCGCCCCGATGGGAACGAGCAAGGTCGCGATCGCCTCGACCGCGGCGCGCGCAGCCGGCGGTCCCGTGAAACCGAAGCCGAGGGGCGCGAACACCCCGCCGTCGGACTCGATCGCGAGCTGATGCACCTCGTGCTGGTGCATCTCCTTGTACGCCGCGCCACCGCGCCCGCCATTCTCCTCGTTGGTCCACCCCACCGCACGGATGGTGCGGCGCGGCGTGAGACCGAGCCGCTTGAGGAGCCGAATCGCCTCCCAGGCGACGACCACGCCGCCGGCGTCGTCCATGGCGCCCTGGCCGACGTCCCATGAATCGATGTGGCCGCCCATCACCACGATCTCGTCGGGCCGCTCACGGCCTCGCAGTTCGCCCATGACGTTGCGACTCTCGGCGTCGGGAAGGGTCTGCGCGTTCATCTTGAGCGTGACCCTGACCGTCTCGCCGCGCGCGATCATGCGGCGGATCATCATCGCATCCTCGGCCGCCACGCTCGCATGGGGGATACGGGTGACGGTGGAGTCGTAGCTCATGCTCCCGGTGTGCGGCGTGCGCATGCCGTAGGGGCCCGCCGCGCGCGCGAGCGATGCCACCGCACCGACCTTGGCCGCGGCGATCGCGCCCTGACGCCGGAACGCGCCATTGTAGCCGTAGTCGCGCCACTCGGCGTCGTAGAGCACGATCCTGCCCTTCGCTTCGGCGGCGCGCGCCGTGAGTTCCTCGAAACTGGCCACCACGATCACCTCGGCCGTGATGCCGTTCGAGGGGGTGGCGATGCTGCCGCCGAGTCCGAGCATGGGGAGTCGCTGGCGCCGCGGCGAGACGAGTTCGAGCGATTCGTCGCCACGCACCCAGTGCGGCACCATCACGCGCTCGGTGCGGACGTTGGCCAGGCCGTCGCGCTGCATGGTGGCCGCGGTCCAGGTGATCGCCTGTTCCAGCGCGAGCGAACCCGAGAGACGGTGGCCGAAACGATCGGTGAGTTCGGCGATGCGATCCCACGCGCCGGTGGAGTCGGCCTCGGCCGCGGCGATGATGCGGTTGGCGATGTCGCGGTACTTGGCCGGGATCGCGTCGAGGGACTGGGCGGCGACTGGGGACGCGATGGACGCAGCGAAGAGCGCGGCGGCGACGGCGATGCGGAAGGGGGACGGGTACGTCGCGCTCACGAAGTCCTCGGGTCGGAAGAGAGAGTGGTCAATATCGACGCCGGAGGAGCGGCACGCCAATTCCGGCGCTCGCCGACGAGTGACTCACTCCACCTCGTCGATCGACCGCGGCCAGTCCTCCTTGAGCAGGCGCGACAGCGCCCGATCCGCGAGCCGGCGTCCCTCGGTCTGGCAACGCGCGCAGTAGTTCGTCTCGTTGTCCGCGTAGCGGATCCGCTGCACCGGCGCGCCGCAGTCGGGACAGGGTTCGCCGAACCGTCCGTGCACCTTCATCTCGGGGCGGAACGCGGTCACCGTCTCGGGGAAGCCGTTCCCCACCTCGCGGCGCAGGTGAGCTATCCACCAGGAGAGCGTCGTGACCGTCGCCTGGTGCAGTCGCTCCGCCTCCTCGTCGGTGAGCCGCGACGTGAGCTTGAGCGGCGACAGGCGCGCCGCGTGCAGGATCTCGTCGGAGTACGCGTTGCCGATGCCGCTGAAGAGCCGGGGATCGGTGAGCGTCCGCCTGAGCGTGTGGTTCTCGCTTCGCAGCCGCGCCGCGAACTCGGCCGCCGTGGCCGTCAGTGGCTCGGTGCCGCCGCGGTCGATCGCCGCGAGCGCGGCACGTCCCTGCACCGCCGTGAGCGAGGCGCGGCGCTTGGTCCCCGCCTCGGTGAGGCTGAGCGCACCGTGGGCGAACTCGAAGGTCGCCAGCGGGCCGCGGCCCGCCACCTTCTTCCCCGGCGCGCGCCAACGGAGCCGGCCGGCGATCATCAGGTGCAGCACGAGCGAGCGGTCGCCCGTGAAGCCGAGCACGATCCGCTTCCCCAGCCGATCGATCCGTTCGATCGGCGCGCCGACGAAGGCGGAGAGCGGGGGTTCGACCGAGCGCAGGAGGAACGGACTCGAGACCCGGATCGCGGTCGGCGCGTGGCCCACGACGTGGCGCTCGAGCGCCTCGACGTAGACGACGATGTCAGGGAGTTCCGGCACGCTCCGAAGCCCGCGCCGTGCTCAGAAATCCAACCGTCGCCCGAAGATGACCTTCATGATGTTCTCGTCCCCGCGCCCGGCGATGCGCACGCCGTAGCCGACGTTGAGTTCCCATTCCGGCGCGAGATAGAAGTCCAGCGTCGGATAGAGCATGTGCAGCTGCGATTGCGCCGGTGCCATGCGGGTGAGCGTGCCCGTGCTGCCGTAGTACTCGATCCCGGCGGCGTACTTCCCCGTGACCCGCCACGCGAACTTGAGACTCGGATTGAGCGTCATGCCGTCGATCCCCTGTCCGGCGTCGGGCCCCTTGAGCGCCCACTCGAGATTGGGATTGAACGCCCAGTACAGCGCGCCGATCTGCTGGTCCACGATCGGACGGAGTTCGATCCCCCACGCGTTCGCGTCGAACTGCTTGCCCGTGGGGCCGAGTTCGGTCGAGAGCGAGAGACCCACCGGCAAGCCCCAGGAGTCGGGCGCCCGAACGCGGGGCCGGATATGCGTGCCGACGAACTGGAACCCTTCGCCGGTGTTGCGGCTCCCGAACAGGTAGAAGCCGACTTCGAAGATCTCCGAGAACCCGTGAGTGATCTCGAGCGTCTCGTGCAGGGCATGGTGGCTCGGGAGCACGGAACCGGAGCTCGTTCGCGTGCCGGAGCCTGTCCAGTTCGAATGCAGCTCGAAGAGCGTGGTGTGCGGCGCGGCCGTGGCCGAGGGGTACACCTGGATCTCGTAGTTCTCCTGGGCACCGGCCGTGCTGCATACGAGCGCGACGGCGGCGGCCAGCGGAAGACGCTTGATGGTGGTCATGTCGAATGATACGAGGATCGGCGCCCGAGCGTTCGGGCGCCACGCCTGCTCGCGGACCGGTCCCCCGCGACCGTAGATTGTGCGCCGGGGTCTTGTCACACCGGGAGGGATCGGCATGATATCCGCACGAGAGCTCGGGCTCGCCCTGACGATCGCGCTCTTCCCCGCGTCGCTCGATGCGCAACCGCGAGCCGCGCCCGCGCCACAAGGCACGGTGCTGTTCATCTGCGAGCACGGCACGGTCAAGAGCCTGCTGGCCAAGCTGCTGTTCGACGAGTATGCGGCGCAGATCGGCCTTCCGATGCGGGCCGAGTCGCGCGGCACCGCGATCGATTCCGCCGTGCCACCCTGGATGCTCGCGAAACTGAGCGCAAGCGACTTGATGCCCGGCAGCTTCACGCCGCGGGCCCTGGCGGCGCAGGATCTCGCGGCGGCGAGCTTCGTCGTCTCGTTCGACCTGGCTGGCGCGGTGGTCGCGGGGGCGCGTGCGCCGCGGGCTCGCTGGGATTCGTTGCCCCCTGCCAGTCAGCAGTTCGAGGCGAGCCGCGACGCGATCAGGGCGCGGGTGCATGCGCTGGTCGATTCACTCGATCGCGCTCGGCGCACGCAGCGGCCGTCGCCCCGGAACGAAGCTCGACCAGTACCGGCGCTCCCGACAGGCGCACGAGCGACCGGTTTCGCGGGCACCTACGCCACCGGCGTGCGCGTCACGGAGAATGCGTGCGGCCCTGTCACGGTGATGGACATGCCGACGGTCGTGACCCACGATCGGTCGAGCGGGGTCATCCACCTCGTTCATGCCGGCACGGACTATCCCGGCACGGTGAAGGACGACGGCAGCTTCGCCACCACGCCGATCACGCGCAGCTTCGACGACGGCCACCGCTACGTCATGTCGATCGCGGGCCGGTTCGGCGCGCAGGGCTTCGACGCCCTGGTGACGCTTGATCGGACGACGGTCGCGACGCGAGCGGCCTGTCGATACAAGGTGCGCTGGTTCGGAACGCGGTCGCTCTCCCCGGCCTGAGCGAGCACGGCGCGAAGGCGACGAATGCGAGAGTCCTCGACCATCGCGTGACGAGCGACGTCACGTCGCCTCCGGGTGGATCCCTGCGGTGGCAAAGTCCAGTGCGCCGATCGCATCAGCCGGGCTGCATCGAAACGATACATGGATGTACCAGGGCAATCCAGAATCGTCGAACGATGGCGCGGGACTTCTCTGCCCTAACTCCATTCAATACATGTACTTACCTTGGCAACACGGACTGCGGACGAGATGGGTACGCCCCTTGCCTTAAGGAGGGGGCAGGTCACTCAGCTCAACGCAGTCCACCAGTGGCGGTCGATCGCGAATCGCCGCCCAAGCAATAGGAGGCAGTACATGTCCGCCAAGCGATTCCTCGCAGGGTGCGTCCTTCTCGTCACGACCGCCGCGTGCGACAGCTCGACCGCTCCCAGCGGTACCCGGGTCGGACTCTCGTTCTCGGGCGTGCGCCCGGCCGGCGTCGCCGCCGGCTTCATGGCGCAGACGGCGAACGCGGTCGGCGACTCGCTCTCGGTCACGGATGGCACCAACACGCTCGTCATCACCAAGGTCGAAGTGGTCGCCCGGGAGATCGAGCTGCGGCGGGTGGGCATCACCAGTTGCGACTCCTCGGCGTCGACCGATGACTGCGAGTCGTTCAGCACGAACGCACAGCTCGTGGTGTTGCCGCTCGCGCAGGCCTCGACGCAGGTGCTCACCGTCGACGTCCCCGCCGGCACGTACTCGTCGATGCGGCTCAAGGTGCACAAGGTCAGCGATGACGTGGGCGACGCCGCCTTCCTCGTCGCGAATCCCACCTGGCCGGCGCGGCAGAGCATCCGCGTGACCGGCTTCTACAATGGCACGGCCTTCACCTATCTCTCCGACGTGAACTTCCATGCCGAGCAGACGCTCACGCCGAACCTCGTGGTCGACGCGACCACGGCGACGAATCTCACGGTCCGGATCGATCTCTCGATCTGGTTCCGGAACGGCGCGACCGGCCCGCTGATCGATCCGACGACGGCCGGCAGCGGCGGCGCGAACAAGAGCGTGGTGGAGAACAACATCAAGAACTCGGTGAAGGCGTTCGAGGACAAGGACCGGGATGGGGACGAGCGCGACGGCTGAGATCGCGCGCTCCTGCAGGGCGAACGGGCCGGCGATCCCACTGGGATCGCCGGCCCGTTCGATTGCACGACCTCTCGAATGGCCGGTCCGACGCGGGGCCGGTCGACCGCCAACGCACCCGCATCGATTCGATATGCCGTTGTACCGCCCTGTTCCGGCGAGCCCGCTCAGGCGAAGACCCGCGCGGTCAGGTAACACGTTCTGACACCAGCACTTGCAGAAGATGTTGCGCCGGCGCGCGGCGGGAATGGCGCTTGCTCTAGCAGGTGGAAGTCAGGCACATCGCGAGGCGTTCCTCAGCGAGGGCCGATCCGGAATCGCCGTCCCACCGCAAGGAGCCAGCTCATGTTCAGCACGATCGACGCCAAATCGCCCTGGACCGCCGGTCACTCCGAGCGCGTCACGCATCTGGCCATCGCGATCGGCCGGCAGCTCCAGCTGGACTCGACGCAACTCGACCGGCTCTATCGCGGCGGCATGGTGCACGACATCGGCAAGCTGGCCGTTCCGACCGCGATCCTCGACAAGCGTGGCCGACTGACGGCGGTCGAACGCCGTATCGTGGAGCGGCACCCCGGGGCCGGCTTCGACCTGCTCGCTCCCCTCGTGGAGTTCGCCGACGTGCTCCCGATCGTCCGCTCGCATCATGAGCGGCCCGACGGTCGCGGGTACCCCGACCGCCTCGCCGGCGACGAGATCCCCTGGCTCGCGCGCGTGCTCGCGGTGGCGGACGTGTACGATGCGCTGACGTCGGACCGGCCATACCGGGCGGGAATGGACCGCGACATGGCGCGGGGTCTCATGATCGCCGGGAGTGGATCCTGGCTCGACGCGGACGTGCTGGAAGCCTTCCTGGCGCTCGACCTTCGTGCGGACCTCCTTGCGATGTCGCTCGCGTCGGGACACTCGATGCGCTCGGCGCGGCCTGAGGCGGCGGACCGGATGGCAGGCCACGCGCCGGCGGCGTAGCTTCGCCGAGGGTCACCGCACCACGCCGCCCCTCACACGCCGCTCAGGCTCCCCGACATGCGCACTTCCCTCCTCGCGCTCGCGCTCCTTCCCGTCGCGACCACGCTGCACTCGCAGACTCCGCTCACCGTGGGCCGCGCCGTGCGCGCCACCCTCGCCCGCGGCGACACCGCGCGCTACCAGGTCGACGCCGACTCGGGGTCGATCATCCGTCTCACGGTCGACCAACTCTCGACCAATGTGCTGGTACGCGTGCTCGGTCCCGATCGGCGCCCCGTCGGCGGCGTGAACGCCGCTCCCCGCGGCGTGGAACGGCTCCAGCTCGAGACGCGGGCGAAGGGCGCGCATCAGGTGCAGGTGGTCATGGTGGATTCCGTGCCGGGCGAGTACGCTATCACGCTCGTCGCGCGCGAGGCCCTCTCGACCGATCCCGTGAAGCTCGTCGACCAACTCCTCGCCCCGTGGGACCGGCGCGATGGCCCGGGAGCGGCGGTCGCGGTCTGGCGGGGCGGTCGCACGCTCCTCGCCAAGGGCGTCGGGATGGCGAACCTCGCCTACGACATCCCCTTCACGGCCACCACGCCGACCAACATCGGTTCGACCTCCAAGCAGTTCACCGCCTTCGCGGTGATGCTGCTCGTGGACGACGGCAAGGTCTCGCTCGACGACGACGTGCGGAAGTACTTCCCGGAGCTCCCTGACCTCGGACAGCGGGTCACCGTGCGCAACCTGCTCACGCACACCTCGGGATACCGCGAGGTCTACAACGCGCTGATCCTCGCCGCGCGGCGATTGGATGAGGGGGACTTCGTGAGCCGCGAGGAGATGATCGGGCTCATCCAGCGCCAACCCTCCCTGCAGAATGCCCCGGGGGCCGAGTTCAACTACAACAACACGGCGTTCGCGCTGTTGTCGATGCTGGTGGAACGCGTGGCCGGGCGACCCTTCCCCGAGTTCATGGCGCAGCGCGTCTTCGGTCCGCTCGGGATGACGCGCACGGTCGTGCGCGCCGACCGTCATGCCACGGTGCGCGGCGCGACGGTCGGGTACTCGCGCTCGGCCACCGGCGAGTGGCGCGACCTCGGAGATCTCGCGTCGTCGATGGGTGCCGGTGGCATCTACACCACGGTCGGCGACCTGCAGAAGTGGGTCGAGAACTACGCGCGCCCCCGCGTGGGGAGCGCACAGGCGATCGCGCAGATGATGACACCGTTCACGCTCACGAACGGCAAGTCCACGGGGTACGGGTTCGGGTTGTTCATCGACACGCAGGGGCCGCTCAAGCGCGTCCATCATGGCGGGGCGGATGTCTCGCACCGCTCGATGCTGGCGTACTATCCCGCGATCGACGCCGGCGTCACGGTGCAGAGCAACGACGGAGGATTCGACTCGGGCCTCGCGTTCCGGATCGCGAAGGCCTTCTTCCCCGAGCTCACGCCGCCGGTGACGGCCGCGGCGGCTGCCGCGTTCGACGTGGCCTCATACGACGTGAAGCGGTTCGACCAGTTCGTGGGACGCTACGCGCTCGACGCGGCGCCGCAGTTCGTCCTCACGTTCACGCGGTCGGCGGATTCGCTCATGGCGCAGGCCACCGGGCAGTCGGCCTTCCGGATCCACCCGACGTCGGACTCGACCTTCGCGATCCGTGTGGTGCAGGCCTCCGTGACCTTCCACCGCGACGCGCAGGGAAAGGTCACGGGGATGACGTTGCATCAGAACGGCGACCAGAAGGCGACCCGGCTCGACGGGGAGGCCGAGAAGCCCTGGGCCCCTACGGTCGCGGAGCTGGCGGCGTATGCGGGCCGGTACTTCAGCGAGGAGCTCGAGACCTTCTACGAGATCTCGGTGAAGGACGGGAAGCTGATGGTCGCGAACCGCCGGACGGACGCGGGACCGATCGTGCCTGACGCGAAGGACGCATTCACCGGGACCGGCGGCGCGGCCGACGTGACGCTGGTGTTCGAGCGGGACCGGAATGGGCAGGTGATCGCGTTCTACGCCGGCAATGGGCGGGCGCGGGACATCCGGTTCGCGCGGGCACGCTGACGGCCGGGGTTCACCTCGGCAAAACGGTCCGCAGGCGCTCTGTCCCGCCAGCGGCCGGAGCGTGGATTCCGATTCGACAGGGTGCGATTCGTGAGCCGGAACCGACGGCCGACCCGGCCGTCACCTGAGGGCCGGTCGATTCGTCAATACCTTCGGGCAGGACTGAAGCGCCGACCGGCCCCTGCCGATACTCACCCAGCGTCCTTCTTCCTCAGAACCCGGCATGTGAACGCGACGTCCGATGGTCCCTTCGCACGACCGCAGCGCCGCCGGGTGACACGGCGCGCGGAGCGCGTTCGCGCCTTCACGCTGATCGAACTCGTCTCCGTCATGACGATCATCAGCTTGCTGGCGGGGCTTTCCGTTCCGCGACTCTCGGATGCGGTCGAGCGCGCCCGCGTGACCCGGGCCATCGGCGACATCCGGGCCATCATGATGGATCTGACGGTGAGTGATTCGCTTCCCGCGAGCCTGGCCGCGATCGGCCGCGGCGACATGCGCGATCCCTGGGGACGGCCATACGTCTACTACAAGTTCCCGCCGCCACCTGGTGGTGGTGGCGGTGGTGGCGGTGGCGGTGGCGGCACCCCTCCACCGGCCGGCGCCCGCAAGGATCGATTCCTGGTACCGGTGAACTCTCGCTTCGACCTGTACAGCCTCGGACCCGATGGCCGGACCACGCCGCCGTTCACGGCGAGCGTGAGTCGCGATGACATCGTCATGGCGAACGACGGCGGCTTCATCGGCAAGGCGTCGAAGTTCTGATGGGGCGCGGGATCGGGTTCCTCGAGACCGCGGTCGCGCGACGGATGCTGGCGAGCTTCCTCCTCGCCAGCCTCCTGCCGGCTGCGCTGACCGCGTTGGCGGGGCTCTGGTACGTTCGCCAGACGGTCGAGCACGAGTCGCAGGAGCGTGTGGCCCGCAACTCGAAGGCCGCGTCGCTCGTGCTCATGGGTCGTCTCGCGGCCCGAGCCGCCGAACTCACGCCGGAGTCCATCGATCCGCTCGGCACTCGCGATGGCGTCTCGGTGGCAGAGGCCGCGCGCGCCATCGGGGTGAAGCTCCGCGTCGACACGGTGCCGCGGAACGACGCCCGGATTCGGCTCGTGCAGCGCTCCGGAACGAAGGATTCCAGCGTGATCGTCCTCCAGAACCGGTTCTTCTGGAGCCCCATCGATGAACTGATCGGCGGCGAGGACGCCGCGTACTGCGTCTTCATCGTCACCAGCGGCGCCCGCGTGCGGTGCTCGCCCGGCCTCACCGCGGCGACGATCGCGGACTTCCACACGCTGGCTCGCCAAGGGAGCGGCGGGGAGGTGAGGCTGGTCGGGGACTCGCTCATGAGCGCCCAGAACGACCTCTACCTGCGCGACGCATTCGGTGCCGAGTCGTGGCGCCTGATCGTGGGACAACCGACCGAGATGCTCCACGCCGCGAATGGGGCGTTCACGCGCACGCTGGTCATCCTCCTGGCGCTCGGCCTCGTGACGGCCTTCACGTTCGCCCATCGCCAGATCCGCGTGGGCACCGAGCCGCTGCGCATCCTGCGCGACGCGACGCGGCGCATCCGCGAGGGGGAGCTCGATGCCCCGGTGACCATCGGATCGGGCGACGAGTTCCGCGAGCTCGGTGAGGCCTTCAACCATCTCTCCGCCGCGCTGCACGACCAGGTGCGATTGCTGCGCAACATGGATGCCATCGACTCCGCCGCCCTGACCGAGCGTCGGTCGGACGCGATCGTGGAGCGGGCCGCGCAGGCCTTCGCCGCCTCGGGGGACTGGGGCCTGGTCACGGTCGGGCATGTCGATCCCGACGCCGCCGATGCGATGACGATCGCCAGTTTCGATCCAGCGTCGGGCCGGTCGACCACGGTCAGGCACGCCTTCGACGGGACGGAGGTCCACGAGGGGCAGTTCGACTTCCCGCTCCTGCATGCGGGCGCACGTGTCGGACACGTGCGGCTCGCGTCCCGGTCGCCGCACACGCCGCTCGACCGCGCCGCGCCGGCGCTCCTGACGGCCCGTCGGATCGCCGACCGCGTCGCCCTCGCCCTCGGCAACGTGCACCTCGTCGCCCGCCTCGAAGCGCTCTCGGCCGGCACGTTGCGTGCCTTCGCGCGCACGATCGACGCCAACTCTCCGTGGACGGCAGGACACTCCGAGCGTGTCACGCATCTCGCGCTCGCGATCGGTCGCCAGCTCGGGCTCGACGAGATGGAACTCGGCCGACTCTATCGAGGCGGGTTGCTGCACGACATCGGCAAGGTCGCCGTGCCGGCCGCGATCCTCGACAAGCCGGGAAAGCTGACCCCGGAGGAACGCGCCGTGGTCGAGCGGCATCCGGGAGTGGGAGCCGACATCCTCACGCCGATCCCCGGCTTCGCCGACGTGCTCCCGATCGTCCGCTCGCACCACGAACGCATCGACGGCGCAGGCTACCCCGACGGCCTCGCCGGTGCCGCGATCCCGTGGCTCGCACGCGTGCTCGCGGTGGCCGACGTCTACGATGCTCTCACGTCGGACCGGCCCTACCGCGCCGGCATGACCCATGGGCAGGCACTCCGCATCATGGTCGAGGGAACCGGCACCTGGCTCGACGCGAGCGTCCTCGACGCCTTCCGGGCGATGGACTACGACCTTCGGCAATTCGATGTCCCGCATGACCTGGCCACGCAGTCCTCTGCGCTCGAGCCGCCCGTGCGACGGGAGCTCTCCCCGGCGTGACCGGGCGGGATCGCCCCGCGATGGACGCCGGGGATCATGTCCGCCACCAGTCCGACCGATACTCCCTGATGGGACAGTGCGACCACTGCGATCAGGGACACCGAATGAAAGTCAGGACGTCGGAGTATCGCGCGCCGAAGGGCTGGTCCGCTCCGCTGCCCGCGTCGCTCGACGGGCCGCAGACGCTGGTGCTCGCCTTCGGTGCCTGGTCGCTGCGGGCCGACCCCACGCCCTTCGCCGACCTTCGCGCCGCCTTTCCGCGATCGGTGATCGCCGGCTGTTCGACCGCCGGCGAGATCGCTGGCGCGACCGTGCACGACGGCACGGTGAGTCTCGCGGTGGCCGAGTTCGATCGCACGCCGCTCCGGTTGGCGCACACGCCGGTGGCCGACGCCGCCGACTCCAGCGCCGCCGGCGAGCGCCTCGCCGGAATGCTCCAGGGCGACGACCTGCGCGCGGTCTTCATCCTCTCGCACGGGGTGAACGTGAACGGGACGGAACTGGTGCACTCTCTCGCCGGAAACCTGGCGGCGTCTGTGCAGATCTCCGGCGGGCTCGCCGGCGACGATGCGAAGTTCGAGAATACGTGGGTCATCGTCGATGGGGTCCCAAAGAGTGGGGTCATCGCGGCGGTGGGATTCTACGGCGAGGCGATCACGGTCGGGGTGGGCGTGGACGGCGGCTGGAACGACTTCGGCCCTGACCGCCTGATCACGAAGTCGGAGGGGCACGTCCTGCTCGAACTCGACGGCAAGCCGGCGCTCGACCTGTACCGACAGTACCTAGGGGAGTTCGCGAAGGATCTTCCGGGCTCGGGTCTCCTGTTCCCGCTCTCCATCCGTCGCCCCGGTGACAAGGCCCCCGCGCTCGTCCGGACGCTGCTCGGCATCGACGAGGCACGCCGGGCCATGACCTTCGGTGGCGACATGCCCGAGGGTGCCACCGCGCGCCTGATGCGGACGACCAACGAGCAGCTCGTCAACAGCGCCGTCGTGGCCATCGGACGCGCCACCCGGCGCCTGCCTGCGGATCATCCGGCGCTCGTGGTCTCGGTGAGCTGCGTGGGACGCCGCCTCCTGCTGGGCGAGCGGACCGACGAAGAGGTGGAGACGATCTACGAAGGGAGTCCGGCGGGGTCGGCCCATGTGGGCTTCTACTCCAACGGCGAGATCGCCTCCGGCGTCGATGGATCGCCGGCCGAGCTGCACAACCAGACGATCACGGTCACGACCTTCGGCGAACGCTGAACCGACGATGGCCGCGCCCGACCTCCTCGCCGGCGTTCACGACGGCCCCGCCGCCCCCGGTGGCCCAGCCGCCGAACCGGCCCTCCATCCGCTGCTGGCGCGGCAGGTCCAGCGCATCTGCAAGGACGCGCGCGTAGGGTGCGCAGGGGCGACGCCCGAGTCGATGCGGCAGTTGCTCTGGCGCGTGAGCAAGGCGTACAGCGACTTCGATCGCGAGCTCTATCTCCTGGAGCGCTCCCAGGAGATCTCCACGCGGGAGATGCTCGGCCTGCACGCCAAGTTGCGCGCGAGCGAAGCGCGACACGCCAGTCTCGTCTCGCTCTCGTCCGACTGGGTATGGGAGCTCGACGCCGAAGGGCGGCTGATCCACATCACCGCCCCCTCGGACAGTCGCGAGTTCGACTTCAGCCTGTTCCTCGGCAAACGGATACGCGTCGATGCACTGCCACCCGTCGCCGGCAGCGACCTCGCCGAGCACCGCGCGCGAATCGCGGGCAAGCAGCCGTTCCGCAATTTCGTCTTCGGACTCGCAGGCCCCGGTCGCGATCCGATCTTCCTCCGCGCGAGCGGTGAGCCCTTCTACGTGGAAGGGATCTTCGGCGGGTACCGCGGCGTGGCCTCGGATGTGACGACGGCGAGTCTCGACGCCCAGGCGGTGAATCAGCTCGCGCGTTTCGACAGTCTCACCGGCCTGCCCAATCGCAGCCAGTTCCTGGCGCACCTCGAGGGGCGCCTCGCCCGCGATGGCGCCGCGACGCGCGAACTCGCCGTGATGTTCATCGACCTCGATCGATTCAAGTTCGTCAACGATACGCTCGGCCACGCCGCGGGCGACCAGCTCCTCAAGATCGTGGCCGGGCGTCTGCAGCACGCGTTGCGCGACCGGGACATCGTCGCCCGGCTGGGCGGCGACGAGTTCGTCGTGCTGATCGATGCGTACGGCGAGCCGCGCGTGCTGCAGGAGATCGCGCAGCGTCTGCTCGACCAGATCAAGCGTCCCGTGCCCCTCGGCGAACGTCCGGTGCACGTCTCCGGGAGCATCGGCATCGCGGTCTTTCCCGGTGACGGCGCCGACGCCGACACACTGCTCAAGCACGCCGACACGGCGATGTACCACTCCAAGGGCGTCGGGAAGAACACCTGGCGGTTCTTCGCCGCCGAACTCGCGGAGAAGCAGCGGGTGAGCTACACGCTGGAGGAAGAGCTGCGCGCGGCCGTCGCGAACGGGGAGTTCCGACTCCTGTACCAGCCGCTCTTCCAGTGCGGCACGGTCGCGCGAACGAGTGTCGAGGCACTCATCCGCTGGCAGCACCCATCGCGCGGCCTCCTCGCTCCCGGCGCCTTCCTCTCGGTGGCCGAGGAGACGGGACTCGTGGTGCCGATCGGCCAATGGGTCATCCGCACCGCCTGCGCCCAGGTGCGCGCGTGGCGAGACGCAGGCGTCGAGATGCCGTACTGCAGCGTGAACCTCTCCCTCAAACAGTTCGCGAGCGAGACGCTCGTCCAGGACGTGCGGGATGCCCTCGAGGCCGCGACGCTCGACGGGGACTCACTCGAGGTCGAGATCACCGAGAGCCAGATGATGGCCAATCCCGACCGTGTGCAGGGCATCCTGCGCGAGCTGCGCGCCATCGGCGTCCGTGTCGCGATCGACGACTTCGGCACCGGGTACTCCTCGCTCGCGTACCTCAAGCGCCTGTCTGCGGGTACGCTCAAGGTCGACCGCTCCTTCGTCAGCGGACTCCCCGACGACAAGGAGGACGTGGCGATCCTGCGCGCGGTGCTCGCCCTCGGGCACAGTGTCGGCATGGAGGTCGTCGCCGAAGGCGTGGAGACCGTGGAGCAGCTCGCGATGCTCACCGAACTCGGGTGCGATCGCGTGCAGGGGTACCTGCTCGGGAAGCCGCAAGACGCGGAATCCATCGCCTCGGCGAGCTGAGGCCGCTTCGCGCGGGTGAGCTGAGGACCGAGTGCCACCTTGGTCCAGCGGTCCGCAGGCGCGTCGAGGCGGCGAGGCTCGTACCTACGGCGGATCCGACATGAGCAGCACGCGATCCCAGGCCGGGTCCCGACCGGTGGTGGCCGCGAGCAGGGCGAGCCCGATCCCCGCCGCGCCGAAGAGCAGGCCCGCCGCCGGCTCGAGTCGTTGGCGCGGTGCGTTCATCGCACTGAATCCCGCGACGCCTTCTCCCGGCCGACGCTGATCGAGGGTCTGCCGGAACCATCGCACCGCGTCGTCTCGGAATCGCCGGTCGCCGGTGGCGTGGTACCAGCGAGACGACAAGAGGCCGAGGCCTGCGCTCCCGTGGCAGAGACAGGCGTCGCGCATGCCCGACTCGGCGAGCGGCCGACGCATCGCCGACACCGCGAGGGCGACCGCCCTCGCCTGCCATTCAGGCCGGCCTGCCGCGGAACCGGCGCGCGACAGCATGAGCGCGATGCCGGGACCGCCGGTGCACCACGCATTCCGCGCAGGTGGGCGCGCGGTGGTGCCGTCGCTCTGATGCGCGAAGAGCGCGCGACCCCCGGGGAGCTCCTGCGCGAACAGCCATCGCACGGCTCCGTCGAGCAGGTCCCGCGTGCCGGCCGGCGCGATGCCGGCGCGCAACAGCCCCGCGAGCAGCCCGACGACGCCCGCCGTGCCGTGCGCGACCCCGGGGTAGTGACACCCGGCGGGGAACGACGCGCGCGCGTCCGCGTGCAACGCCTCCGGTCGCGCCCGCCACGTGAGGCCATCGGGTGTCCGCTCGGCGAGCGCCTCGAGCCAGACCACGAGTCGTTCGAGCGTCTCGCGCGCGGCGGGGCGAGGCATACGCTCCAGCGCGAGAACACCGATGCCGACGAGTCCGTCGATCAGATCGAAGCCGGCGGGTGACGGCGTCCCTCGGAGCGCCGCTCGCATCGCGTCGTCGATCTCGTCGAGGGCGGCGAGCGCGTCGGGATCGCACAGGGACGCGAGTCGCTGCATCGTCCACGCCACCCCGGTGATGCCGGAGAACAGCGAGGGCGAGTCGGCGATGCCACCGCTGGCGCCGATGGCCCCGTCGAGCAGCCGGCGCGCGGTGCGATCGTGGCCCAGACCCGGGTGCGCCTCATGCAGCGCGGCGAAGAAGAGCGCGCACCCGCCGAGTCCGTCCGCGAGCGTGGCGTCCGCCGGTGGTGGCGCTTCGCCGACGACGGCCGGCGCGGGATCGCTTCCCTCGGCGGCCGGCCCGAGTGCGCGTGCGATCGCGTCGAGCGCCGTGCGCGCGCGGTCGGCGTCGTCGCCGGTCAGCACGGGCTCCCAGCCGTGCACGACCCTCACGGGCGCGCCCCTGCCTCGGCGCCGCCGGTGGCTCGCATCGCGCGCGCGAGTCGCAGCAGCATCGCCACGATGACGAACTCCTGTGCGCGGTGCGACGAGCGCAGCGCCCGGTTCACATGCAGATGCAGGAAGTCGCGCACGATCGACAGCGGCAGGCCCGCCGCGCCGCCCGCACGCGACGCCAGCGCAGCGCGCAGTGTACCCAGGATCGGCCGCACCCGGGCCGATCGCTCGACGATCCAGTCGGGAACGGGCCCCTGCACCAATGCCCCGAGCAGGTCGCGCTCGCGGCGGATCCGTGCGTTCAGTCGCGAGAAGAACGGCGCGTCGGCCGCGAACTCCTGCCCGAACCGGCGCTCGGCGTCGCTGAGCATCGCGATCCGATCATCGAGCGAGAGACCCCAATCGACCAGGAGGTGATGCGCGCCCAGCAGCGTCTGCTGCCAACGCGCATCGGGCCCGGGGGTCGTGTCGAGCAGTTGCAGCACAGCCGCGCTGTCCGCGGCGAACACGGCTTCTGCGCCGGCGATCAGATCCGGCCCCCCGTAGCGCTCGATCTCGCGCTCGTAGGTCGAGAGCTCGAGCTTCCAGAGCAGGCCTTCATGCTTCCATCGCGTCGCGGCGTCGTGAAGGGCCGGAAGGAACTCGCTCATGAGGCGCTCGGGCCGGCCATGCACGCGCAGTCGGAGGTGCGGCTCGGGATCGGCGTAGCGGAGGAAGAACCAGCGGTCGACGAGTCCGGAGCTCTCCGACTCTCGCACGAGCGGCGCGATCCCCTCCGAGAGCAGGCGGTCCGCGAGCGCGCGTCCGCCGTACAGCTTCGCCGTGCACCACTCGCCGCCGGGGAGCAGTGTGCGCCCGATGCGTGCGGCCACCGCTCCCCCCGCCGGCTTCGCCGCGACGATCGACGCATCCCTCGCCATGTCCGCGGCGACGTCAGTCGAGGCACCGGTGTGCGGCCTCCGGATGAACGGGATGACGAGCTCGTGCATGTATCGGCCCTCTGGTCCGCGCACCGCCGACCCGTCGGGTCCCGGGAACACCTCCGTGAGCGTCACACCGCTCCCGGCCAGACGCGCGATCACCTCGACGGCGAGCACATCGTCCAGGTCGAGTGGGAGGACGGGATCGTCACCGGCGCTCAGTCCCACCCAGCGCGGCAGACCCCATTCGACGCGGAGCGAGCGCATCGCGTCGAGGCGCGCGGAACAGGGTGCACTCCGCAACGGAGCCAGTGCTCCGGCATCAAGTCGCCACCGCGCCAGCGCGAGCACGACGCGGCCTGTGACGACGCGCGGCAGCACCGGCAGCGACTCGAGTGCCCCCCACTGGAACCGGGTGCCGATGCCCTGCTGGGTCTGCAGCGCACCGAGGAAGCGGACCGCGCCGGGGATGCTTCCGCGCGACAGGACCAACGCCGTGCTCATCCTGGGGATCACTTCGCGATCGAGACGCGCCGAGCGCAGACGGAATCGACCATCGACCAGGGAGATGCGCAGGTCGGTGAGCGGGAGTTGATCGTCGCGCGGTGCGCCGGAACGGCCGAGGGTCGGGATCTCGAAGGCGCGCAACACCGGTCGACGCACGACGTTGCCGAGATACGCCTCGGACCGGAACACCACCTCGGCGAAGGCCGCGTCAGGCCGCAGCGCCTCCTCTGCGTGCAGGAACCGACGCACCTCGGCAGCGAGCAGGTCATCGCGTTGGCAGAAACGCCCGAGCGTGGAGGCGCCCTGTGCACCGGCGCCGCCGTGCAGGAGCCTGAACCGCCCTTCGCGCACCGCCGTGTCACTCCCGGCCTCGAGCGTCGCGATCGTGGTGAAAGCGTCGGGCAGCGGAGCGGGTCGCTCGAAGTGGGACTCGCGTTCCCATCGCGCGACATCGGCGTCGCTGATCCGAAGCTCCATCCCGCCGCGGCGCAGGACCTCGGTCACCTGCGGGAGGAGCCAGCGGGCGACCGGCGACATGATCTCGGCCGTGACGGCCGACGCGCCGAATCCGAGGCCGTGGAGGAGAGGCGACGGATCGCTGTCGGGCGTCTCCGCCCCTTCGAAGCCGATGCCGCATTCCTCGTCGAGGGCTTCCACCAGCGGGACCTCACGCTGCTCGTAGCGCGCGGCGAACCGCTCCCGGAAGTCCGCGAGCCCGCCATGCCGCCGCGCACGGAACATCCGCTGCAACAGCAGGGTCGCGGCGTGCAGCTCGTGCGTGACGGACTCGTGCAGCGTCGCCGCGACGGTGGGCTTGGCGAGGTCCACCTGGAAGCAGTGGGAGACCGGGGTCTGCGCGAGCGTTGCGAGTGTGGCCGCCGTCGCCGCATAGCGATCACGGCCGTCGGCGATCGGCTCCGCGTCGAGCTCCGCGAACGCGGCGGACGCCACCCGCAGCCGGCGGCCGGCGTCGAGCGCCGCGACGAGCGCATCACCGTCTGACGCGCCGTGGGACGCAGCGTGCGACGCAGCGCGCGACGCGCCGAGCGCCCGGGCGCGATCATCGATGTGCGCCATCAATGCGTCGAGCGCCGGCCGCCCGGTGATCGGAGGCTCCGCTTCAGTGACGAGGATGTCCCGGTCGACGAGTTCACGCACGTATGCGTCCGCCTCCTCCCGAGCGACATCCCCGACGCTCGCAAGCACGGCATCGACGACCTCACCGAATGTCGCGCCGTCGCCGGCGCACGCGAGAGCCGCCAGCAGCGGAGCGTCCGGAGTGAGGGCCTCCATACCGAACCGGGCGCCGTGTGTCCCGACGGTGGCCGCGGTGTAGCAGAGCCGGCCCGCCGCGGCATAGAGGCTGGCATTCGGGCGCAGCATCGCGTGGGCTCCCAGCGCGCCGGCGAGGGACCGTGCCACAGCCGAGACGAAGTCGGAGTCGAGCGCGCTGCGCCGACGGTAGTGCGCGGCAGGGGCGAGCTCGATCCGCTGTTCGCTCCCGACCACGCCAGTGGAGGTCCCCGCGAAGAGCCCGAACGGGGTCGAGCGTCCGCAGCTCCTCGCGCGATACTTGTGGAGCGTGACCTCGATGTCGGACGGCCCTTCGGACGGCGGCTCGACGAGCCAAGCGTCGATGCGCGCATCAAGGTCGGCCGACGCGAGGTAGAGCGCTTCGCGGACCGCGGGGACGCCGAGCCATTCGCGCAGCCGCTCCCGCGACCCGGCGAGCGCCTGCGCTGGGGCCCGCGCGGGGGTGACGTCAGGGTCGTCGCGTCCGGATCCGCTCGCGGGACCCGATGACGTCACCAGGGCCGACGCGAACGGCAGGAGCGGTGTCCGCAGGTGGAAGAACCCGGCGGGCACCCAGGTCGCGTCGTCCGGGGCCCTCGCGTTCACGCGCGCACCGCGAGGTCGGCCGCTTCCGCCATGAGGTCGTACGAGCGTCGACGGTCGGCGATCTGGTCGCAGAGATCGAGCACGATGACCTCGTCGGTCTCGTACCGCTCCGCCGTGTCGCGCAGGCGCGAGCGCCACTGCCCGACCGAGCCGATCAGCGGGGGAGGTCCCGCGATCGGCGCGATGCGTATCCCGGAGTCAGGTCGCGCCGTGGCGACGCCGGTGATGGCGACGTTCCACCTCGGGGCGCGCAGCGCGGGGCCGGGCTGGAACGCCGTGCGATAGGCACGCACGATCGCCGCGGTATCGACCTCGGGATCGGCCATGCGGGCGAAGTATTCCGAGAAGCCGAACGCCGCCCCCAGTCGCGCGGCCAAGAGCGCGGTCCGCCGCGTGGCTCCGAGCACCCAGAACTCGCCTAGCGGGACATCATCACCGAATGTCGGGAGGGGGTTCGGTCGCCCGCTCGCGGACGGTACTCGCAGGAGCTCGGCGAGCGATCCGACCTTTGCTTCGTACTCCGACAGCGTGGCGGTGCGCCCGTCGAGCAACGCGGCGGAGACCGCGTCATCGCCACCTGCTCCGCGCGCGACACCGAGGTCGATCCGCGGACGGAAGAGGCCGTCGAGCAGTCTGAAGGACTGTGCGACCTTGTAGGGACTGTAATACCGCAGGAGCACGCCCGCGGGACCGACACGGATCGTGTCCGTGATCGCCGCGATGATGCCGGTGAGGACTTCCGGGCTGCCACTCTGCGCGGGATGCCCGTGATGCTCCGCGAGCCAGTACCGCGAGTACCCGAGGTGCTCGACATGAGGAGCCAGTTCGATGGCCCATCTCGGATGACCGGTGTCGAGCACCCCGAGTCGCACGGGTTCGTCGTCGAGCGCTTACGCGCGCGAGCCGAGGCAGCCGGTCAGCCGCCGCAGCAGCCGTCCGAACTGGTCGGATTCAGCGTGGTCTGACCCCGCATGGGCCGGCCACCCGTCACCTTGTCGAGCTCCTTGTCGGTCAGCTTCTTGAACGCGTCACCCTTGACCTCGAGCTTGCTCGACTTGTCCGACTTCTTGTCCTTCTCGCCCTTCGACATGCGGACTCCTGATAGGGGGTGGAGTGGATCGAACGACCGCCGGAGCGCAACCTTCACATCCCGCGCGGTTCCTGTCAATAAGGGGTTCGGCTACGCGCGGCGCCGTGCGCGGGGTCACACTCCGGCACGCCGGGACCGGGCGGCGCCGCTACGACCCGATCCGCACTCCGATCCGGATCGACCGCGGCGCCACGCGCTGCCGCGTGGCGCCGAGCGTCGACGAGGGGTCCGTGATCGACTGATCGTCGATCTCCGTCTTCGCGCGCGTGACCGCGCGCGACCCGAGCGCGTTGAACAGATCCACCGAGAGCGCCGCCTGCCGCGCGACCCGCAGTGGCAGCGCGCGCTCGACGTGGAGGTCGAGCATGGTGCGACTCGCGTAGTTGCGCGACCCGCGCGACTCCACGAACAGCTGCTGCCCCAGCACCTGCCGCGTGAGCTCCTCGTTCGCGGTCTCTCCGAACCGATCCGTGTACCGATAGCGTCCGAGGATCGTGAAGCTCGGCGTGGTCCGCTCGCCGAGGATGTGGGTGAAGAGGAACCCGCCCTTCAGGCCGAACGGCAGCCGAGCCGTGAGCCAGACCTTGGCCTCGAACTCGGTCGCGTCCGGGAGCGCTCCGTTGAAGTTCTCTGCCTCGTTGGGGCGGACGAACGGGCCGGCGCTGAATCGGCTCCCCGTCACGCCGTGCCCGGTCACGCCGGCGACGTTCCCTTCGAGTCGCGCCACGGTCACCGAACCCTCGGCGCGCCAGTCGGCGAATGCCGCGGTGAGGGTCGTCGTGAGCTGTCCATACCGTCGCCGAGCCGATGCGATCGGCGCGAGCTCGATCCGGGGGTCGAACGTGAGTGCGCCGAGGTCGGCGGGGCACCACCCGCCGAAGCAGCGCGGTGGCGCGCCAGGCCGCAGGTTGGCGTTCATCCGCAGGACCTGGTCGATCAGGTCGCGATTGGAGACCCAGAGCCGGTCGAGCACGAGCGGCCGTCCCTGGGCATCGAGGATCGTGCCGAAGAGCAGTCGGTGACCGACCGCGATGTCGCTGAGCGCCGTATAGTTCGACGCCATGTTGCGATCCACGAGGCCGACGATGTCGCCGTTGGTGCGAGCGAGGGCGAGGAGTTCGAGCTTCCAGTGCGCACCCAGTGTCTTCTCCACGCCGATGCTCAGCTGATCGACGTACGGCTGGCGGTAACCCTTCACCACCCCCGACTCGTTCCGGATCTCTTCGTCCCAGAACGGCGAGAACCCTCCCGGCCCGAGGAGGGAGTCGCGCGCCGCGGTGTCGAAGGTCGTGCGCGAACTGGTCAGCGGGGGCGCGGCGTAGTAGAAGCGCTCATTGGAGTGGATGTTCGCTCCCGACGCGCGATCGAAGAAGAGCGCGTACATCCCCTGGTGATAGCGGCCCCAGTGCGCCTTGATCGCGAGGGTGTTCCGTCCCGTGACGTCCCAGGAGACCCCGACGCGCGGATCGAACGCCTTGGCGCTCGCGGCCCTGAGGCGTCCGGCGCAGACCGGATCGGATTCGACCGCGGCGCACGGGGTGAGCCACCCCGTCCAGGTACTGAACCGGATGCCAGGGCTCAGCGTGATCCGCGAGCCGATCGTGATCTGGTCCTGCACGAAGTAGGCCGTGCTCCGGGTCCGACTCCGCAAGTGGACTTCCCCGCCCCAATCGCTCCCGGTGGTGGTCCATGTGGACGCGTCCGTCGCCGAGAAGGGCACGCCAGTCACCACATACGGGCGCCACGTGACACCGCCGTTCCGGGTGAGCGCATCGTTCCACTCTCCGAGCGTGAGCTCGGCCCCCCACGCGAGCTGGTGCTCGGCGCCGAACGCACGACCCGAGTGGCGCATCGTGAGCGCGGCCGAGTGACTCGACGGCTCGGAGCGCTCATCGAACTCGGCGTTCTGCTCCACCGGCAGGTTCCCCAGCCTCAGCTCGCGTACCGCGGGCGTCCCGGCACCACCATTGCCGTCGCGGCGCTCGCGCGCGTCATATCCGGCGAGCCGCAGGTCGAGCGACGTGCGCGCCGTGAGCTCACGTCGCCAGGTGGCGGAGTACCAGAGGGTCGGCGCGCGCACGCGCTGCAATGCCGAGACGCCGTCGATCCCGTTGATCCCGGCGTTGGCGATCGTGCGGTCACTGACGCCGAGGAGCGCCTCCATGCGCTCTCCCGGTGCGCGCAGCCAGGTGAGCTTGCCGATGCCGCGGAGATCGCGTTGCGTCTCGCGCGCGCCGAGGAAGTCCCCAGGTGGCGTCGAGACGAGGTCGGGCGAGCGGAACGTCCGCGACACCGCTTGGGCGCCCACGAAGTAGAAGAGCCGGTCCTGCAGGATCGCTCCGCCGGCCTCGCCGCTGAGCTCAGTCCGCCCTGCCTGCTCGGCCCCCTGCTCGTCGAGATCGAAGTTGGTGGCCGTGAGCCGTTCCGACTCGAAGAACGAACGGAACGCCGCCGTACGCACATTGCTCCCGGTACGCGTGATCGCGTTGACCACGCCGCCCTGGAAGTTGCCGAACTCCGCGTTGGCCCCGATCCCGCGGATCTCGACCGTCTCGACCCAGTCGCGCGGCAGCTGCAGGAAGTCGCCGCCGACGCCCGGATGGTTCAACGAGACGCCGTCGAGCTTGAAGTCGTTGGTGACCGCGCCGGCACCACCCCAGAGTCGCCCGTCCTTCGCCCCGGGCACCAGGGCGATCACGCTCGACGCATCGCGCGGCGTGGGCAGGAGGAGCGCGGTCTCGCGCTCGATGCGTCGGGGCGATTCGGGGGAGAGCGCGTCGATCGACGCGGGCGAACGGATCACCACGACCGTGGAGAGCTGGGCCGGCGCGCGGGTGAGCGATACGCGCACGCTCACCGTGTCGCCGGCCACGACACGCACGACGGCGAGGCTCGCGGGGCGGAAGCCGAGCTGGCGGACGGTGAGGGAGTAGAGGCCCGGCGCCAACGGCGGGAGACGGAACGCCCCGCGGGAGTCGGTGAGGGCCTCGGTGCCCGAGGCGCCCTGGCGGCGCGTCACGGCGACGCGCGCGCCCTCCACGGGGCGGCCGTCGTCCGCGACGACGGTGCCGATCACTTGGCCTGACGTGGCGCCGCGGACCGGGGCCTGCGCGCGGGCGGGAAGGGCGCCGCACAGCGCCAGGATCGCAAGGAAGAAAGCCGTGTGCATTCGCATCCGAGCTTGAAGCAACACCGTCGGGGCCGACTCGGGAAGCATGCGCGTCGACGCGCGAGGCGTGGTCGGGTGCTATCCGACCTTCGCCGCACCGGGATCCCCGCGCCCCAGCGCACTCACCGCCAGTTGGTCGAAGTCCCGCCGGTAGTCGTCGAGGCTCATCACCACATGCCGGTGCGCGTCGTCGCGTGCCTCCGGCGTGGAGACGGCCGCGGCGGTGATGTCCACGAGTGGCGAGTAGAGCTTGACCAGTCGCTCCCCACGGCGCTCGGTGACACTGACCACCGCGTAGTAGTGGTCGTCGAGGAGCCCGGCCAGGTCGCGGCGCCCGGTGCGGCGCTCCAGATCGCGCGTGGTCGGCGTGCCGGTGACCATCGGGTGCCGCCCGTTCACGCCGTCCACGAGTCGCTGCCAGAGCGCGGCGCGCGTCAGGTTCGCGGGCACGAACGCCCGGCTCGGAAGGCCGGTCAGCGCGGTCAGCGCCGTCGTGGCGTCGCCGCCCTGATTGGTATGCACGTACCCACGTTGGGAGACCGCGTACGCCTTCTCGAAGAGCGCTGGCCAGAGTTCGTGCCCGTGCGGCCCTGCCCGGAGACCGCGGCCGAACTTCTGGTGGCCACGCGCATCGGTGGGGAACCGGCAGTCCACGCGGATCGGCAGCGGCCGCGCCAGGCCGCGACTCCGCTCCCAGAAGGTCACCGTGTAGGTGTCGTCCCCATGCGCGACGATCGCGCGCCGGATCAGCGAGGGGTGCGTGTTCGCGACCGCGACGAGCGACGAGAGGAAGAAGCAGTCGCCGAGGTCGCCCTGGCCGATCTCGGAGCCGGAGACGCGGCCGGCGAACAGGTCGCCCCGGTAGAGGCGGTAGTGGAGGCCGACGAACGGATGGCCGTCGAAGTCGCGACCCTTGGGGAGCGGTGGCTCGCGCAGCGTGTCGGTGGCCGGACGGAGTCGCATGACCGAGGAGCGTGAAGGTGGCGGGATCGCGAACCGGTTGTACCGTGCAGCGTAGCGCCGCCGTCGCCCGCGCCTCGCGGTCGCTGCGCCACCTCCGGGTCGCCGAGGTCAGGCATTGGACATGACGATCAAGGACGGCAACGTCGAGTGCGGTCGCGTGAAGATGAAAGTCTCTTTCGAGTTCGAAGGCAAGTAGCGGCGTGGAGGGACGCGCGCGCCTTGCGCCGCGCGGTCGCGTCCATCGATATTCGCCTCCGGCGGAAGGCCTTCGGAGAACTCCGATGTCGGCCGACGCCCCCGATCCCTGACCCCGCCATGCACACCCATTCCCGTCCCGCGGGCGCTCTCGCGCCTCTGCTCGCGCTCGCCCTCGTCGCCTGTGTCCGCGCCGCACCGACGGTCGCGCCCGGGCCGATCATCACCGACCGTCCCGACTTCACCGAGAGCGCGGTCACCGTGCCGCACGGACACACGCAGTTGGAGATGGGGAGCACCTTCACCGACGAGGACGGGGTGCGGAGCGTCTCGACCGGCGAGATGCTGCTCCGCACCGGACTCTCCCCGCGCTGGGAGTTGCGGCTCACGCCGGCGAATCACGTGACCGAACGGGCGGGCGCCTCGCGCGCGCAGGGGCTCGAGGATGCCGGACTCGGCGTGAAGATCGCGTTGCATGCCGGTCCCGGGACACCGGGGAGCCTCGATCCCACGGTCGCGCTGATCGTCGGCACGTCGCTGCCGACCGGCGCCGAGAGCTATCGGAATCGCCGGGCGCTGCCGGAGGTGAAGTTCCTCACGCAGTGGTCGCTCACCGAGCGCGTGGCGTTCGCGTCGAACCTGAACTGGGCGCGGGGCGAGGTGGGCGGGGCCGCGTACGACGAATGGTCGGGCTCGGGGACCTTCGCCTTCTCACTCTCGGAGCGGTTCGGCAGCTACGCGGAGTACTACGTGTTCGGCGATCGCACGGCCGCGTGGCAGCGCCGCGACTATGTCAACGGCGGCCTCACGTTCCTCGTGAACGACCGCTTCCAGCTCGACGCCCGGGTGGGCGCCCGGGTGGACGCGCCGCGGGACGGTGTGTTCTTCGGACTCGGGTTCGCTCGCCTGTTCTAGCCCGCCCGGTCCGCGACGACACCCGGCGCCGGTCAGTACTTGATCGCGAGCCCGATGAACCCTTCGCTCGAGAAGACGACGTCGTCGCGGCTGGTGGCCGCCACGAGCGACGCCGCGGACTGGCCGTCAGGTCCGAGGCTGTAGATGTCGTAACGCGCGTTGATGGGCACCGAGAACCGGTCCTCGCGGGCACCGCTCGGCAGGGCCGGAGGGACCACCGGCGGGAACTTGTAGTAGACGTAGGGGCGCCCCCAGGGATCGAGGAGCGACCCGCGGCCCATCGCCGCGAGGGTCGCCGGCACCGAATCGAGTGGGGCGAGTTCCTGCGAGATGGCGCGGAGGTCACCGATGGCGCGGGTGACCCGGGCGTTCTCGATCGACCGCGAGAGCTTGGGGATCGAGATCCCCGCCAGCAGGCCGATGATGACCATGACGGACATCAGCTCGATGAGCGTGAATGCGCTTCGATTGCGGTTCATTTGGTCACCGCGTCCCACACGAGCCCCTGCGGGCGCGCGAAGATGAGCCGTCGCGTGGGCAGCGTCACGAGCGTGGCGTTCAGTTCGGTGAGGCCGCCCTCATCCTGGTAGTTGATCACGACCTTGAGCGAATCGCCCGTGGCGTTCGTCGAGATCCCCCTGATCGCGTGCGACGTCGGGTTGCGATCCGCGATGGTGAGACGGATGTCGGTGGCCGAGATGGCGATGCGATTCCCGGCGTACTTCGGGTTCGTCGTGGTCCACTCCCCGAGCAGGGTGAGCGGGACGGTCGGCGCGGCAGCGGGCCAGAGCATGAACAGCGCGACGCCGGCCAGCATCACCCCCGCGATGACCGGCAGCCAGAACTTCGAGCCCTTGGTCGAAGGGAGCCTGAACGCCGCGGCCTCCTTGATTACCGGCGCGGCCTCCGTGGGGCGCTTGGGCGGAAGCTGCATGAGCTCGCCCACATGCGAGAGCGCCTCGCGCAGTTCGTCCTGCCTGGTCTCGGTCGTTGAGCGCTGCCGTCGCGAGGAGCGAGGGGCGGGGCGTTCCATCTCGGATGTGGCCATTTTCGCGGTCGGGGGTCGCAGGGACGGAACCGGGCGCCGTCGCGGTGCGACGATGCTCGGGGGCCCCGGCACGTCCCGCGAGGCCCGTCAGTATGACGTGCGAAGCGGGTGATAGGAAACGGCGCCGGCCCTCCGGTCAGGACAGGGGGCGCATCCGGCGACGGAGCATGGACTCGAGCTGGGCGAACTCGAAGGGCTTGTCCATCACGTCGACCCCGCGCGGCATCTGATAGCCGGCCGCCGCCGCACCGGCATGCCCCGAGATGAGGATGATCGGCAGGTCCTGGTGTCGCTCGCGCAGGAGCCGCGCGAGGCTCACGCCGTTCATGAGCGGCATCGCGATGTCGGAGATCAACGCGTCCGGGGGCCGCGTCAACGCATCGAGGCGGGCGACCGCCTCGACCCCGTCGCCCGCCTCGAGCACCACGTAGCCCTTCGCCGAGAGGAAGCGCGCGAGGGTGCGCCGCAAGGCGATCTCGTCGTCCACGAGGAGCACGACCGCGCCAGGCGCGGCGCTCGCGACCGCCGGCTGAGCGGTGACCGGCGTGGTCGCGACGCGATCGACCACCGGAAAGAGCAGCGTCACGGCGGTGCCCTGTCCGGGCGCCGAACGGATCCGCACATGCCCACCGGCCCCGGTGACCACGCCGTACACCGTGGAGAGGCCCAATCCGGTCCCGGCGCCGATCGGTTTGGTCGTGAAGAACGGGTCGAGCGCCCTGACGCGCGTCGCCTCGTCCATGCCGATGCCGTCGTCCCTCACCTCGACGGACGCGTACACGCCCGCCGGGATGCCGTCCGCACCCACCCCGGCGGCCGAACGCCCGACGACGTCGGTCCCGGTGGTGATCCGGATCGTGCCGCCGGAGGGCAGCGCGTCGCGCGAGTTCACGACGAGGTTGAGCAACGCGATCTCGAGTTGCGCGCGATCGCCCGAGAACCTCGCTTCCGCACCCAAATGCACCGCCTCGAGGCGCACGCTGAACGGGACCGCGCGTTGCAGCATCGGGATGACGCCGCGCGCGAGTCCCCCGACGTCGAGCACCTCGGGGCGCGCCTGATCCACGCGACCGAACGCGAGGAGCTGCCGGCAGAGCGCTGCTCCCCGGTCGCTCGCCAGCCGGATCTCCTTCATCTCCTCCACCGGGCTCTCGATCCGCTCCGAGATGACCATCTCGGCGGTTCCACTCACCACGCCGAGGATATTGTTGAAATCGTGCGCCAATCCGCCGGCCAGCAGTCCGAGCGCGTCGAGTTTCTGCGACTGGCGCAACTGCGCCTCGAGCGCGACGCGATCAGTCACGCTGCTCGTGTTGAGGACCACCCCCTGCACCGCCGGGTCATCTCGCAGGTCGGCGATCACCGTCTCCAGTTCGCGTGTCCCGTTCGCGGTCGGGCGGCTCCAGCGCACGACGCGCCCGTCGTCCGGAGCGCCGCAGGCCTCGATGAGATCGCGAGCAGTGCCCTCCGCGACCAGGTCGGCGAAGGGCATCCCGACCGACCGCTCCGGGTCCCAGCCGAGGACCTGCTCCGTCGCGGGACTGGCGAACCTCACGGCTCCGCCGGCATCGACCACGACGAGTGACTCGCGTGCCCGCTGGATCAGGGCGCGGAACCGCAGGTCCTGCTCCACCCGCGCTGATTGTTCCTCACGCGTCTCGCGTTCGGCCAGGAGCAGGCGCGCGAGCACGATCGTCGTGAGGAAGACGCCACCGAGCACGAGACCGGTGAAGAGCCGCACGTCGGGAACCTGCCGGAGCAGCTCGCGCACCACGAGCGCGCCGACCACGCTGGTCGCGGCGTAGGGCAACCAGACCCCCGCATCGAGGCGATTCGGACGCTCCGGTCCGCGATTCGCCTCGCCAGCGGCGACGAAGAGCGCGACCGAGCCTGCGAGGATGATCGCCGCCATCTGTCTGTGCTCTGGCTCCCGCACGGGGTCGAGATACCCTTGCATGAGATCCCCGACAGCGGCCGCGAAAGCCCCCAGCGAGAGCAGTTGCACCGCCCGGTGCCGTCCGCCGGCCCGACTCCCATGCAGCGCCACGCTCGCGGCGACGAGGACGCCGAGCTCTCCGACCGAGGTGAGTTCGCCCAGACCGAAGAACCGCTCGAGGCGGCTCAGGTAGGTCGTCCCCTCGTTCACGAAGTACCAGGACAGCGTCACGCAGGCGACGATCACGATGAGCGTGTCGAGCACCAGCCCGAGGCGCGCGCGCGGTGAGCGCGGAAGCGCGCAGAGCAGGGTGAAGCCGGCGATCAGGACCGGGTAGTAGGCGTTGTAGAGGGCATCCGCGACGACGTCGACGGCCGCCTGACCGGGGAACGCGGCCCAGCCGAGTGCCGCGACGAGCGAGAGGATCCAGCCGGCAGCGATGAGACGCCACGCGGCGCGGGCGTGTCCGTCGGCGCCCTCCGCTCGCACCCCGGACCAGATACCGAACGCGGCGGCGGCATAGAGCGGAAGGAAGGCGACATCCTCGAAACGACGCGTATCCTGTCCGAAATGCGCGAGGAGCCACGTGGCATACACGACCACATACGCCAGCGTGGCGTTGAGCATGAGCGAGCGTGGACCGCGGGCAAGGGCCGAGGGCATTGCCGGAATACTAGTGCGACCATTCCCTCGTGGCGACGTTTCGCGCCGCGACGACTTTGCATCAACGACACTTCACCTGTTCAGCGACCGCACATCCACGTGGCCTCGATCGCCGCGTATCCGATCCTCGGCAACACCTGTTCCGCCGCGAGCACGATCCCCCAGAAGAACACGACGAGGGCGGAGAGATGGGCCAGCGCGACATGCGATCGCCAGGCCATGATGCTCGCCCATCCGCCGGAGACGAGCACGGCGGCGATCACGCCGAGGTAGAGGTGGAGGTAGAGCCCGCAATCGTGCGCGTAGGGCCAGTAGAGCACGGCGGCGCCGAGCCCGGCGGCGGCACTGGTGCGGAGCCAGACCCCCAGGAGCATGATCCGTCGATCGTACTCGGGGCTCCGTGCCCGTGCCGCCGCGGGCGGGGCCGACTGATGCGGCGAGACGGCGGCGAAGGTCGCGACCGAGCGGCGCGGGGGCGGGGGATCCAACGGAGCGGGATCGCCGCGCAGCATGGGATCGGCTCCGGGGAGCTGGCGGATCAACTTCTCGATCTCCAGCCCGAGCCCATTGGTCAGGGAGCGGATGCGGGATGGCGGAGTCATGGCGACGACCGAGGTGACGGGGAGCGTGTGACGGCGCTGAGGCCACACGTTCCGATGTCAACGCGCTTCGGGCCAGAGGGGGCCATCACATTGTGCGACTCCCGATCGAGCGCCTATTGATCCCTCAGATACGTCTTCCCGTCGGCGATGAAACGGTCGGCGAGGATCTGCACCTCGTACGACGCCTGCCCCTGCTGGCCGCGAATGATGAGCGTGGTGCCGATGACGGTGTACGTCCCTTGATCGCTCGAGCCGTTCGCACCCGAGGCCGAGCCGGCGCTCCCCGCGGTCGTGACGCTCACCGACGCGGACGACCTGAAGGAGAATCGGCCCACCCCGTCGAACTCGACGTTCTCCTCGTAGCTGCGTGAGCTCCCTCCGGTGGAGGACGTCACGCCGGTGACGCGGCCCGAGTACAGGATCCAGCGGCCCCGCAGCGCCGCGACGGCCCGCTGGTCGACGACGGGGGCACCGCCGACGACGACGCTCTGTGCCACGAGGTCGACCGCGGGGCCGATCTGCGCCGCGTTCGTCACGACCGCCAGTCCCATGACGACGAGTCCGGTGCCATGGGGCGAGAGCACCGCCGTGACCTGGACGCGCACGGGGACCCCCGCGGGATCCTGCGCCGCGTAGGTCGCCGTCATCGCCTGCAGTCCCCTGATGGTCGAGGTGACGGGAGCGCCGACAGGTACGCCCGTGAGGTTCAGGGCCTGGAATGCCTTGGGCAGTTCCGCGGCGACCGCATTGAAGTCCTGGTACCTGCCCGGCGCGACGTAGATGATCGATCCCGGCGCCCCGGGGGTGAGCCCGTGCACACGACCCTGTTGTTGGGCGAGTTGCCATCCCGGCGGCACCGTGTAGCCGAGGTTCCAAGCCTCGAAACGCGGGGAGTTGCCGGTCTGGGCGCGCAGCACCGCCGGGGCACTGTCCACGACCATGGAGAGGATGAAGACGATGTGGACGGGACGCATGCTTCCTCGGGGAACGAGTGGAGTGCCGATACTTCCAGTGTGAGGGTCTCCTGCCGCGGTGTCAAACCTGCCTCCCGGACCCGGGGGCCCGGGAAGTGCTACCTTCCGGCCATCGGCGTCCACGCCATCGTCGCCCCCCTCCGCCCACGTGGAGTCCATGCGCTTCTTCGGCACCAGGCCCCTCGCGTCGAACCTCCTGCTGGCGCTCGTCTATGCGCTCGTGGGTCAGGCCACGCTGGCCCTCGGGGAGTTCGGCGGGGTCGAGCTTCGCCGGGTGATCTGGGCTTCGAGTGGCATCGCGGTCACGGCGGGGCTGCTGCTTCCCTTCCCTGTCTGGATCGGCGCCGCGCTCGGCGGCGCCCTCACGACGTTCCTCGCCGGCTCGGCGCCCCTGCACGTCCTCGGGACGAGTGTCGCCAACGGCCTCGAAGTCGCCATGGCCGTCGCGCTGCTGCAGCGCGCGCGGTTCGCTGCCTCGCTCGAGCGCGTGCGCGACATCCTGCTCCTGATCGGGCTCGCCTCCGGCGCGGCGGCCGCGACCGGCGCCTTCCTCAGCGTGGTCTCGCTGAACGCGGTGGGCGGCGTGGCTCCCGGGGCGTTCCTCCGGATCTTCGTGCTCTGGTGGCTCACGCACGCGATGGGCATCCTGGTCATCACACCCGTCGGGCTCACGCTGAGTCGGAGCCGCGAGACCCTGCTGCGACGTGATCCGGTCGAGGTCATCGGCGTGCTCTCGGCGGTGGCGCTCGTCTCTTGGCTCCCGTTCGGCGTGAACGAGGATCAGATCGTCTCTCGGCTCTTCTTCCTGCCCTTCCCGCTCCTGCTCTGGGCGGCGCTGCGGCTGGGCATGGCCGGCGCCGCGCTCGGCGGCCTGATCACGACCTGGATCGCGATGGTCGCGGCAGTGGCGCACTGGGGCCCGATGTCGATCGGCACCCCGAACGACACGCTCGTCCTCACCTGGATCTTCTCGAACGTCGTGATCCTCTCCACGCTGATCTCGGCCGCACTCGTCGAGGAGATGCGGCGTGCGCGCGCCGAGCACGAGGTGGGCGAGTTGCGCCTGCGCGCCGTGCTCGACGCGGCGACCGAAGGGATCGTGGTCGCCGACGCCGCCGGCACGGTGACGCACGTGAACCCGGCCACGAAGCGCATCTGGCCGTCGGCCCTCACCCCGCCGTCCCTGCGCGAGCCGATCGAGCGTACCCTCGAACCCCTCGCGGCGATGCTTCCGGCGCCCGCCGAGCGCGCGCTCCTCTCGGCGACGCCGGAACGCACGGGCGTGCGCGGCGCGCTGACCTTCCCCGACGGTCATGTGTGGGAGGTCGAGGTCGACCAGCTCTCGGGGACGGAAGTCACGGGCGCGCGCATCTGGTCGTTCCACGACGTCACGGCACGCGTGCGGGCGGAGACGGAACGCCTGCGCCTCGAGGCGCAGCTCCTCCACACGCAGAAGCTCGAGAGCCTCGGCGTGCTCGCGGGGGGGATCGCGCACGACTTCAACAACCTGCTCATGGGCATCCGCGCCCGCGCCGAACTGATCGGGATGGCCGAGCCACGCGACCCCGAGATCGCCGAGGACGTCACGGCGATCCTGAAGACGTCGGATCAGGCGGCCGCGCTCTGCCGCCAGATGCTCGTGTACGCCGGGCGCGGCGCGATCGCCGTGCGGACGATCGACCTCTCCTCGTGCGCGCGCGAGATCCAGGAGATGTTGCGGGTCTCGGTCTCGCGCCAGGTGGACCTCGTGCTCGCCCTGAGCCCGGAGCCGCTCGCGGTGGCGGGTGACATCACGCAGCTGCGTCAGGTCGTGATGAACCTCGTGACGAACGGTTCGGATGCGGTCGAGGCGACCGGCCGCTCCGGGACCGTGCGCGTCCGCACGCGGCGCGCGTTCCTCGACCGCGGCTGCCTCTCTCGGGCGATCCTGGGCAGCGACCTGGCCGAGGGGGAGTACGCGGTGCTCGAGGTCAGCGACGACGGGATCGGGATGGATGAGGCCACCGCCCGTCAGATCTTCGATCCGTTCTTCTCGTCGAAGGGCGCCGGACGCGGGCTCGGGCTCGCCTCGACGCTCGGCGTCATCCGCGGCCACAAAGGGGCACTCACGCTCGAGACCTCGCCGGGCGGCGGCACGCGCTTCCAGGTCGCGCTGCCGTTCGCCAGGAGCGCGGCTACCGACGACGGTGTCACACCGTCGCGTGTGGACCGCGCGGCCTTTCGGGGCCGCACGGTGCTCGTCGTCGACGACGAGGCCGAAGTGCGCACGGTGGTGACGCGGATGCTCGAGGGACTGGGGCTCGCTGTCCGTCAGGCCTGCGACGGCGACGAGGCGCTCGAGCAATTGGAGGTACGCGCCGGTGCGCCGATCGACCTCGTACTGCTCGACCTCACGATGCCCAAGCGCAGCGGCCCGGCGACCCTCACGGAGATGCGGGCGCGCGGGATCCGCGTGCCGGTCATCATCGCCAGCGGGTTCTCCGCCGAGGCGGTGCCCGAGGGGAGCGGGATCGGGGGGTTCCTTCAGAAGCCGTTCCGCGCGGAGACGCTGGAGCGCGCGGTCGCCAGCGTTCTCGCCGACCGATGACCATCTGGTACATCGACATCCTCTGGGGCCTGATGCTCCTGGGCGTGGCACTCTGGACCAGCTGCTGCCTGGTCTTCAACCCGGTGCTGCGCAGCATCCGCATCATGGGGATCGCCGTCGCCTACGGCGTCGGCCTGTGGATGGCGATCACGCTCCCCTGGCTGGTCGCGCTCACCACCTGGGGCCTCTTCGCGGCGGCGGGCGGGCTCGTCTCGCTGGCGTACGAGCTCTGGGCGCGCCATCACTACGCCGGCCGCGGCCGCGCCCCGCGTCCGCTGGTGCTCCTCGAGGGTTTCATCCTCTGGCCGACGATGATCCCCGACGCGATCGAAGGGGTGCTCGTGGATGCCGGCGTGCTGCCGCGCGCCGGCCGGGGCGACCGATAGGCGTGGATCGCGGGCCCCTTCGGTATCATTGTCGGACCCGATGCGACGCGCTCACCACGACCCTGCCCTGACGGCGACGATCCTCTCGCGCCGCACGCTCCGTTACCGCACCGCGGCCCACCCATCGCTCGACCGGCCCGCGCACGTGCGCGCCGGCTCGAGCCTCACCTGGGTCGGCGCGCGACTGGGGCTCGTGCAGGACGACGCGAACTTCGTCGCGCTGGTCGATCCCCGCACCGGGCTCGCGCGCTCGATCACGCTCCCCGCCGGCGTGGAGGGGCGTCGCCACTTCGACGACGTGCGCGGCAACAAGAAGTTCAAGCTCGATCTCGAGTCGTGCTGCACGATCGAGGGGGCGAGCGGCGCGATGCTCCTCGCGCTCGGCTCCGGCTCCAAGAAGCGCCGCAGGCGCATCGTCACGGTCGAGTCGATCACCGCCCGCCTGCCACGCGTCTCGGTCATCGAGGCCGAAGCGCTCTACGAGAAGCTCGAGGGCGCTGCCGAGTTCGCGGGGAGCGACATGAACATCGAGGGCGCGCTCGCGCTGCCGCGCGCGTTGCGGCTCTTCACGCGCGCCAACGGGGCCGCCAAGCGGGGACGCACGCCACTGAACGCGACCTGCGACCTCGCGCTGCCGGAGTTGCTCGCCTACCTCGCGGACCCGGCACATGCGCCGGTCCCCGCGCCCCGTGCGATCGCCCAATTCGATCTCGGGAGCCTCGACGGGCTGCCGCTCGGTTTCACCGACGCTGCCCTCGTCGGCGACACGCTGCTGTACACCGCCGCCGCCGAGGCGTCGGCGGACTCCAGCGCGGACGGTGCGGTGAGCGGCTCGGTGATCGGCCTCATCCCGGTGAGCGGCGCGTTGCGCCATGCACCGCTCACCGATGCCGAGGGTCGCCGCACGCACGACAAGGTCGAGGGAGTCGTCGCGCTCCCCGGGACCGTCGATCGCGTGTACGTCGTGATCGACGCCGACGATCCATTGCGCGCCTCGGAACTCTGCGAGGTCGAGCTCAAGGGACCCTGGCACTGACGGTTCCCGCGACATCGAGGGTGGGCGCCGCTCCATGCCACAGGGTCGACGGCACCGTGCGATTCCGCCATATTGCGCTCCATGAAGAAGTTCGGGCCCCTGCTCGTCATCGTCGTCGCACTTCTCGTGGCGTGGAGCCAGCGCGCGTCGGTCGACGCGGCGCCCGCGCGCGGCCCACGCACGGAGTCGACGCCGAGTTCCCGCCCGGCGCCGACGGAGTCGAACGATGTGGTCGCCGCGGCCTTCGCGGCCCGCCGCAGCGACGTGCAGGTCGCCGGCGCGGGAGTGGTCCTGCGCCTCCTCTCCGACGACAACGACGGCAGCCGTCACCAGCGCTTCATCCTCCGGCTCGCCGACGGACAGACGGTGCTCGTCGCGCACAACATCGACCTCGCGCCCCGGCTCGCCGCGATCGCGCGCGGTGATACGGTGCGGTTCAACGGCGAATACGAATGGAACGAGAACGGCGGTGTGATCCACTGGACGCACCGCGATCCGGCCGGGCGACACGTGGCCGGTTGGCTCGAGCACGACGGCCGCAAGTTCCAGTAGGCCACCCCACCCGACACCGAGCGGACTTCACATGCGCTGGCGCGACACCGGACGTTCCACCAATCTCGAGGACCGCCGTGGTGGCGGCGGACGCAAGGCCGGCGGCCTGGGCATCGTCGGAGTGGTGCTCGCCTTGGGCATCTCGTACTTCACCGGCGTCAATCCGCTCCAGGTGCTCGGCATCATGAACTCGGTCCAGGGCGGCGGAGCCGGTGCCTCGGCCGAGGCACCTGTCGAGGACGCGGCCGAGGAGCCGATGGTGCGCTTCCTCTCGGCCTCGCTGGACGACGCGCAGAACACCTGGCGCGGGATCCTCGCGCAGCAGGGCAAGGAGTATCCCGACGCCAAGCTCGTGCTCTTCCGCGAGAGCGTGAGTTCGGCCTGCGGCAGCGCCTCGGCGGCGATGGGACCGTTCTATTGCCCTGGCGACCAGCGGGTGTACATCGACCTCGGGTTCTACGACGAGCTCTCGCGCCGGTACGGTGCGCCCGGCGACTTCGCGCAGGTCTACGTGCTCGCGCACGAGGTGGGCCACCATGTGCAGAACGTGCTCGGCACCGAGCGCGAGCTGCGGCGCGCGCAGGGCGCGGATCCCGGACAGGCGAACGCCCTCAGCGTGGCGATGGAACTGCAGGCCGACTGCTACGCCGGCGTCTGGGCGCACGGCGTCGCTCAGCGCGGGGACCTCGAGGCGGGCGACCTCGAAGAAGGCCTCGGCGCCGCCTCGGCCGTGGGTGATGACCGCCTGCAGAAGCAATCGCGCGGCGAGGTGGATCCCGAGAGCTTCACGCACGGGAGCAGCGCGCAGCGGATGCAGTGGTTCAAGGCCGGGTTCGACACCGGCGATCCCAAGTCGTGCGACACGTTCGCCCGGCGCTGACCTACTCCCGCACCGCCGGCGCCACCGATGGCGTGAGGCGCCAGATCTCACCGGCGTCGGTGGCCACGTAGAGCGCGCCGTCGGACCCCTGCGTGAGTGCGCGGTACCGCGCGGCGGGGACCGCCGCGTTCACGGCCCGCGTGGAGATCCCGGCGGCGTCGAGTTCGATGATCACCAGCCGCTGCCCGCCCATGATGCCCACGGCGAGCCAGCCGTTCCACGCGCGCCACTGCGGACCCACCAGGAAGGTGGCCGGCCCCGTCCCCTGCGACGACGAGTTGTTGTTCCATGAGGGCGCGAGCGCCCCGGGGAACCGGCCGAAGTCGGTCATCGGCATCGTGGTCGGACTGCCGGCGTAGCCGCAGTAGTTGCCCGGACAGGTCAGCGCGGGCCGCGACTGCGGATCCCAGCCGCCATTGCCGCCGGCGACCAGCGGGGTGACCTCGTCGCTGTGGTTCGGCCCATGCTCGGCGCTGAACGCCTGACCGGTGCCGGGACGGAAGGCGAGTCCCTGGACGTTGCGATGGCCATAGGTATAGATGCGCGCGTCGAAGCCGGCGGGCGGGTTGTTCCCCGGCGCGGCCGCACCACCCGTCGTCACGCGCAGGACCTTGCCGCCGAGCAGCGTGGGATGCTGCGGGAGCACGGGGTTGTGGTTGTCGCCGGTGCCGATGTACAGGAAGCCGTCGGGCCCGAAGCGGATGCGGCCGCCGCTGTGGGCCCCCGCTCCGCCGACCGCGTTGTCGGCGTCCTTGAAGGCGATGCCGGTGACGATGTCGGTGCGCGCGCTCGCCGTGGTGTAGCCGGCATCGAGCTGCAGGCGCACCACGCGATTGGTGCGCGGCGACGTCGTGATGTTCGACGACATGTACACGTACACCCGACGGTTCGTGGCGAAGTCCGGATCGAGCGCCACCCCGTTCATGCCGCTCTGGCCGAGGCAGAAGAGATCCGTGGCGACCAGTGCGCTGCCGGCGGTGCCGAAGAGCCTGGTGCGCGAACCGTCGGTGCGTCGCACCGAGAGGCCGGTACAGCGCTCGGTGTAGAACATGGCGCCGTCGGGGGCGAAGGCGATGTCCCAGGGGTTGTTCAGACCACTGTCGACGACCGTGCGCGTGAGCAACGGCGTGTCGGTGACGGGCGGATCGGGCTGCACCGGCGCGCGGTCGTCACCGCCGCACGCGAGGGCGAGGAGGCAGAGGGCGACCGGGGTGACGGAGGTCGAGCGAAGGCTGGGTGGACGCATGGCGGTCATACCCCGCGGGACGTGAAACGTGTGACGACGGCCACGGCGTGCGTCACAATGTACGTGACGCCTCGGTCGCCCGTGGCTCAAGTCGGCGCCCGACATGCCGATACCAATCAAGACAATCCCTGCCCTCGACCAAATCCCCATGCCTTGTCGCCGATCCTCCGTAGCCGCCGCCCTCGCGCTCGCGGCACTCCTCGCCTGCGCCAAGGACCCCGGTGCACCCGTCCCGGTCGCCGGGATCGTGGTCGTGCAGGGCGACGCCCAGACCGCGCAGGCCGGGCGCGCGCTCCCGTCGCCGATCGTGCTGCGCGCGCTCGACTCCACGGGGGCCGCCGTCTCCGGGCGCACGATCACGCTCGTGATCGGCACGGGCGGCGGCACGGTCACGCCGACCTCCTCCGAGACGAACGCGGGCGGCGAGATCACCGCCGCCTGGACGCTCGGTCCCGGCGCCACCTCGCAGTCGCTGCTCGCCTCGGCGCCCGGCCTCGGGCCGGTCACGGTGAACGCGACCGGTCTGGTGCCCTCGCAGGTCGTGATCGCGCAGGGCAATGACCAGTCGGCCCGCGTCGGCACGGCGCTCCCCACGCAGATCGTCGTGCGCATCCTCGGCAACGGCAATGTGCCGCTGGTCGGGATCCCGGTGGCGTTCCAGGTCACCGCCGGCGGCGGTTCGTTCACCCCGCAGACGGCGACGACGAACGTGACCGGCGAAGTGACGGTGCGCTGGACGCTCGGGGCCGTGGCGGGCGCGAACACCGCCGGAGTGCAGGTCTCGACGTTGGGGGCGGTGACGCTGACGGCGACCGCGACGCCCTGATGGAGTGATGGCGGGGTCCATTCTCCCGTCATCCTGCATCGTCCGTCTCCCGCTCAGATCACCCCGCGGATCCCGCGCGTCCAGCGGGCGGCTTCGACCACGGTCTGCTGCACCACCTCGTCCGAGACGCCGAGCTGCATCGCCTGCTCCCGTGCCGCTTCCCACAGGCCCAACTCGGCGTACTCGGCGAGCAGGAGCGGCGGTGCGAGCGGGCCGATGCGGTCCATGAGCGCGAAGCGCACCTCGTCGCTCACGTTCACCATCCCGAGGATCTCGTCGAGCGGGACCCCGAGGACCACGTCGAGCATGGAGAGCAGGCCGGCCAGGAACGCGGATGCGCTGCGGCGGTGGTCGGTGCGCTCGGTGATGAGCTCGGCGAATCGGGCGCGCTCGAGTGCGACGCGGAAGCGCTCGGCGTCCTCGCCGGTCACCTGAGGTCCACTCGCCGCGAGGAGCACCACCATCCAGCGCCGGAGCGAGTTCCGCCCCACGAGCGCGATCGCCTTGCGCACCGAATCGACCGCGCCGTTGCCGTTGGCCGCCGAGTTGGCGATGCGGAGCAACTTGAACGTGAGGGTCGGGTCGGCGTGGAAGACCTGCTCGAGGTCGCGCGCGGCGAACTCCTCGTTGCCCAACCGGTTGATGGCATCGGCGAGGACCGCGACCTGGGGCGAGACGCGGTGCCCCTTCACGATCTCGGGGCGGGCGAAGTAGTAGCCCTGGAAGAGCTCGAAGCCGACCGCGCGGCAGGCGTCATAGATGTGCGGCGTCTCGATCCGCTCGGCCAGGACCGTGAGGCCGAGCGCGCGATAGCGCTTCACCTCGTCGGCGAGCGTATAGGGGTCCTTGTGCAGCACGTCGAGCTTGACGACGCGGGCCTTGGCGAGGAACCCCGAGTACTGGGGCTCGTCGCAGAAGTCGTCGAGCGCGATCTCGTAGCCCGCGGCCGCGAGCCGGTCGACCGCCGCCGACGTCTCGGCGGTGACGGGGACGGTCTCGAGGACTTCGATGACGCAACTGGAGCGGTCGAGCAGCGTCCAGTCGTCGGAGACGAGCGCGGCCTCGGGGATGTTGATCCACGCGCGCGACCCGCCGACGAGTTCGGCCAGGCCGATGTCGACCAGCGCCGTCACGATCGTGCGCGCCGCCATGGTCTCGGTGTCCGTGCCGGTCGCCGTCGTCTCGTTCCCCTCGCGGTAGAGGAGTTCGTAGCCGACGACGATCCCACGGATGTTGAAGATCGGCTGCCGCGCGACGAGGACGTCCATGCGGGGAGTATCGACCGGCGCGCCCCCGGGCATGACCGGCGCTCGACTGGCTATTCGGGCCGGTCCGGGGTACAGTCCTATCACTGATGCGTCGCACCCTCCGCCTCTCCCTCGGGTCCTGGCTCCCGCTCCGCCGGATCACGACTGCCGCGCTCTTCGCGTTGCAGGCGGTGGTGGCGTTCTCGCCCCTCGTCGAGCGGGTGACGCCGGTCAGTCGCGTGGTCCACACGCACGACCAGCAGAGGCACCACAGCCGTCTGCATGACGACGCGACCTGCGCGATCTGCGCGGCGCGGACGCAGGTGGCCGAGGCCGCCAAGCCGCCTGAGGACCTGGCGGCAGCCGTGCTGCCGCATGAAGCGCCGTTGACGGCTCGCCCGGCGGTCCTGCTGCATGCGTCACGCTCGATCAACGCGTCAAGGGCTCCACCCGCCCTGAGCTGAGTCGGGCCGCGGCGTCGCCGCGGTCATCACTTGCGGCCCCGGTGCGTCCACCCGGTGCCAGACTCCGTTCACAGACGCACATGAATCGGCTTGGACCCACCATCTGTCTGGGAGCCCTGCTCCTCGGCGTCGGTCCCCTCGGGGCGCAGCAAGGCCCCGACAGCACCTCCCGCGGCCAGCAGCGCACCCTCGACTCGCTCTCCCTCGCAATGCGCGCGCTGCAGGCCCGGCTCGACAGCGCGATCGACGCACAACGGACGGCGGCGCCCGTCGCGGCCGCCGCGCAGCCGTCGCGCGCCCCCGGCACCTACATGAACGTGAGTTTCGTCGGACTCACCTCGGCCGGCGCGTCCACCGCCCGCGACCTCGACCGCCTCGAAGTGGGCGACCATGACCCCCGGGCCCGCGGCTTCACCATCCCCAACGCCGAGCTCGCGCTCGACGGGGCCGTCGACCCGTACTTCAAGGGATTCGTCAACCTCGTCCACAAGCTCGATCAACAGTCCGAGACGCTGGTGGAACTCGAGGAGATGTACGTCCTCACGACCTCGCTGCCGGCGAACCTGCAGTTGAAGGTCGGGCAGTTCTTCGCCGAGTTCGGGCGGCAGAACGCGCAGCATCCGCACTCATGGGCGTTCGCCGACGACGCCTTGGTGCTCGGCCGGATCTTCGGCGCAGACGGACTGCGCGGGCAGGGCGCGCGCGTCTCATGGCTGCTGCCCACACCCGTGTTCGCCGAAGCGTCGTTCACCGTGCTCAACAGCGCGGGGGAGACGACCGCGAGCTTCCGCTCGTTGGAGTCCGGCACGATCCACGGCGGCATCCCCATCGATCGCGAAGTGCGGGGATTGCAGGAGATGCTCTACATGCCGCGCCTCAGCACCTCGTTCGACCTCACCGGGTCACAAACGCTGGTCCTGGGCGCGTCGGGTGCGTTCGGTCCGAACAACTCCGGTCCGGGCGCGCGCACGAGCATCGAGGGCGTCGATCTGTACTGGAAGTGGAAGTCGCCCCGCGCCAGTGCTGGATTCCCGTTCGTGACCTTCCAGAGTGAAGTGCTCAGCCGCCGGTACGATGCCGAGTCGCGGATCGCCGCACTCGACGGCG
Source organism: Gemmatimonadota bacterium (assembly GCA_021413975.1). Lineage (GTDB taxonomy): Bacteria > Gemmatimonadota > Gemmatimonadetes > Gemmatimonadales > Gemmatimonadaceae > Pseudogemmatithrix. The sequence continues at coordinate 3,232 of JAIOPJ010000055.1, read as the reverse complement.
TGACGGTGCTGCCGGCGGCCGTGCTCAAGGACGTCGGCGGCTATGCACAGGTGCAGTGGGGCATCCGCCCCTTGCTCGTCGCTGCGGTGCGCGCCGAGGTGCTGCGGAACGACGATCCCGCGTCGGCTGCGTTCACCGCGACCGAGCGCGAGGACCGCGATCGCTACTCGACCAACCTCACCTGGTTCCCGACCGAGTTCTCGAAGGTCCGGGTCCAGTACAACTTCGACCGTCGCGCCGTGATGGGGAACGACAGCTCGCTCTGGTTCCAGTTCGAGTTCCTGCTCGGTGCCCATGCAGCGCACAAGTTCTGACCGTCGGCACGACCGGCGCCTCCATCGACACGCTTCGCCCACGAGTTCCCAGGTGCACCCGACCATGACCTTCCGCGCTCCCGCCGTCCTTCTCGCCGCCGTCGCGCTGCTCTCGGCCGCGACCGCGCCGCCCCGCACGCTCAACGTCGTCGCCACGACACCGGACCTGGCGGTGATCGCCAAGGCCATCGGCGGCGATGCCGTCGACGTCAAGGCACTCGCCAAGCCCACCGAGGATCCGCACTTCGTCGACGCCAAGCCGAGCCACATCCTCACGCTCAACCGCGCCGACGTGCTCATCGACGGCGGCGCCGAGCTCGAACTCGGCTGGCTCCCCGCCCTGCTCGAGAGCGCGCGCAACGCCAAGATCGCGGCCGGCGCTCCCGGTCGCGTCTCCGCCGCACAGGGCGTGAAGCTGCTCGAGGTGCCGACCTCGTTCGACCGTTCGCGCGGGGACGTGCACGCGCTGGGCAACCCGCACTACCTCCTCGACCCGGTCAATGCGCGGCTGATCGCGACGAACATCGCGCAGCATCTCGGCGGCGTCGACCCCGATCGGAGCGCCGCCTATCAGGCCAACCTCAAGGCGTTCCTCACCGCGCTCGACGCCAAGCAGGCCGAGTGGCAGGCGGCGCTCGCCCCCTATGCGAACGCGAGGATCGTGACGTACCACAAGGACTTCATCTATCTCGCCGAGCGGTTCAAGCTCGACGTGATCGCGACGCTCGAGCCGAAACCCGGGATCGCACCCTCGCCGGCGCACCTGGCCGAGGTGATCTCGGCGATGAAGGCGCAACGGGCGCGCGTGATCCTGGTGCAGACCTTCCAGAACCGCCGCACGGCCGAGACCGTGGCCCGCCAGACGAACGGGATCGTACTCGACGTGTCGCAGCAGCCGGGGGCGCTCCCGGGCACCGACACCTACTTCACCATGATGGATTCGATCGTGCGCACGTTGGTGAAGGCGCTCGCGGAGACCAAGTGATGCCGATCGATCTCGCCGTCGCATGGGACGTGATGAAGTGGCCGCTCGCCGCCTGCCTGGTGCTGCCGCCGCTGCTCGTGTACCTCGGCCTGCACGTGGTGCAGCGCGAGGTGATCTTCGTGGACCTCGCGCTGGCGCAGCTCGCCACGCTCGGGACCTGCGTGGCGCTGATCCTCGGCTACACGATCGAGGACCGGATCGCCTTCTGGTTCTCGCTGGCGGTCACCTTCTTCGGGGCCGCGCTCTTCGCCTGGTCGCGCAACGTGAAGAAGCATGCGGTGCCGCAGGAGGCGATCATCGGGATCACCTTCGTGGTGGCGGCGGCGGGCGTGATCCTGTTGCTCAGCCGCGTGGCGGGAGGCAAGGAGGAGTTGGAGCACCTGCTCACGGGTGACATCCTCAACGTGACCGCGTGGGACGTGCTGAGCCGCGCCGGGATCTTCGCCGTGCTCGCGGCCTTCTATGCGGGATTCCACAGGAAGTTCGCATTGATCTCCACCGACCATGACCGCGCCGAGGCCACCGGCGTGAAGGTGCGGCTCTGGGACTTCCTGTTCTATGCCGCCTTCGCGCTGGTGGTGGTGAGCTTCGTGCGCGTGGCGGGCGTGCTGCTGACGTTCGCCTACCTGATCGTGCCGGCGGTGTGCGGGGTGATGCTGGCCAAGTCGTGGCGGAACCGGCTGCTCGTGGGCTGGGGCATCGCGGCGGCGGCGAGTCTGTTGGGACTGTGGTCGAGCTTCTCGATGGACCTCCCGACCGGCGCGGCGATCGTGGTGGCATGCGGGTTGGCGCTCGTGGTGAGTGCGGTCGCGGCGAACCTGCGCGCGGCGTAAGCGTGGCTCCGCGCCGGGTGCTGGTGGTCGGCGCCGGGGCCGCCGGCACCATGGCCGCGATCTTCGCAGCCGCGACCGGCGCCGAGACCCTGTTGCTCGAACGCACCAAGGACGGCGGCCGCAAGATCCTCATCAGCGGCGGCGGCCGTTGCAACGTGCTCCCGCTCCGGCTCGACGAGGCACGCTTCGTCACCGACTCCTCGCCCAACACGCTCAAGCGGATCGTGCGCGCCTGGCCGCTCGCCGATCAACGGCGGTTCTTCGAGGAGGAGGTCGGCGTCCCGCTCTCGGACGAGCCTGAGGCGCTCAAGGTCTTCCCCGCCTCGCACAAGGCGCGCGACGTGCGCGACGGCCTGCTCGCGCTCGCCGTGCGCCGCGGGGTGCGCCTGCGCATGGAGTCACGCGTGCTCGACGTGGAGCCCGTCGACGGTGGCTGGCGCGTCGACCTCGCTGACGCCGATCCGCTCTTCGCCGACGCGGTGATCCTCGCCACGGGGGGACTCTCGGTTCCCAACACCGGCAGCGAGGGGCTCGGCCTCACCGTGGCGCGGCGACTGGGCCACGAGATGCACCCGACCTACGCCGCGCTCACGCCCATCACCGACGACGCCGGCACCTTCGCGTCGCTCTCCGGCATCTCGCTCACCGTGACGCTCACCGCGCGCGCCGGCGACCGGAGTGCCACGCACACCGGCGGATTCCTCTTCACGCATCACGGCTACAGCGGCCCGGCCGCGCTCAACGTCTCGCACGTGGTGGTGCGCGCTCGCCTCGAAGGCGGACCCCGCGCGCGCCTCACGGTGAGATGGTCGGCGCTCGGCGACAAGGAATGGGAGGCCGCGCTCCGACCGCAGGGAGCGCGCACGGTCATCGCCGCGGTGCGCGCCGAACTGCCCGACCGCCTGGCCACGGTGCTGATCGGCCTCGCCGGAGTGGAGCCGACGCGGTCGCTCGCCGAGTTGCGGCGCGAGGAGCGGCTGCGGCTCATCGAGACCCTCGTGCGCGGCGACTTGCCCTGGACCGGGGACGAGGGCTACAAGAAGGCCGAGGTGACGGGAGGGGGCGTGAGCCTGAGCGAGATCGATCCGAGGACCATGGAG